>NZ_DASQCC010000186.1:0-3010 GCF_035634895.1 Actinophytocola sp.
GCGAACTCCTCGACCGGTTCGGCCTCACTGACGCCGCCAACCGGCTGGTCCGGACCTACTCCGGCGGGATGGCCCGGCGCCTGGATGTCGCGATCGGACTGGTTCACCGCCCGCAGGTGCTCTTCCTCGACGAACCTACGACCGGGCTCGACCCGGAGGCCCGGGCTGAGATGTGGGCGGAGATCGAACGGCTCGCCGACGAGCGGACGACCGTGCTGCTCACGACCCACTACCTCGACGAAGCGGACCGGCTCGCGGACCGGCTGGCCATCGTCGACCGCGGTCGCGTGGTCGTCGAAGGTACGGCTGACGACCTCAAACGCGAACTGCGGGGCGACGCCATCGTCGTCGAACTCGGCACCGCCGCGCAGATGGCTGCCGCCGTCACTCGGTTGGGCCGGGTGCCGGGGCTGCGCGAGATCAGCTCGGACGGGGGCAGCAGCCTGCGCGCCCGCGCCGACCACGGTGCGACCGCCGTCCCGGCCGTGCTGGCCAGCCTGGACGACACCGGCGTCACGGTGGCTTCGGTCACCGTGTCTCGCCCGTCCCTGGATGACGTGTACCTGCGGCACGCCGGCCGCACCTATCACGCGACGGAGGAGAACTCGCGATGACTACCCTCACGGCCGCGACGCGGCCGACCCGATCGCACCTACTGGTGCATTCCGGCCTGCTGACGTTGCGGTCCGTCCGCGCACTGATCCGGCAGCCCTGGTACGCCGCGATCACCCTCGTCCAGCCGGTCATCTGGCTGCTGCTGTTCGGCCAGCTGTTCCGGTCGGTCGTGCACATCCCCGGCTTCGCGTCGTCCCAGGACGGGTCAGGGTCCTACCTCGAGTTCATCTCGCCGGGCGTGATCATGATGACCGTGCTGTTCTCGGCCGCCTGGGCCGGCACGATCTACATCGAGGACATGAACCGCGGGGTGATGGATCGGCTGCTTGCCTCGCCGGTGTCGCGCGGCGCCATGATGATCGGCACGCTGGCCTACCAGGTGATCACCACCCTGATCCAGACCCTGGTCGTGTTCGGGATCGCCTATGCGGCCGGAGGCCGATACCCCGGCGGCACAACCGGAATCCTGCTCACTTTGGTCGCGGCCTCGCTGCTGTGCGTCATCTTCGCCGCGATGTCCAACGCGGTGGCGCTACTCGCCCGGACCCAGGAGGCGCTGATCGGCATCAGCCAGTTCCTGAGCCTGCCGCTGGCGTTCGTTTCCTCGGCGGTCATGGCGATCGCGCTCGCTCCGGACTGGCTGCAAACGGTCGCTCGCTACAACCCGGTTGACTGGGCGGTGGTGGTCAGCCGCCAGGCACTGTCGGCCGATCCGGACTGGGGCGCGGTACTGCCGAGGCTGGGCGCGCTGGCCCTGCTGGCCGTCGGCATGGCCTGGCTCGCCACCCGCGCCTTCCGGACCTACCAGCGCTCGACCTAACCGAGCCCGGCGAGTTGGGGCTGTTGCTTCCCGCGCGCTCATGCGACGAGCGCTACCGGCTGAGGTTCACATCAGCCCCAGCCGTCCCAACCGCGCGCGGGAAGCGACGCTAGGCGGGGAATGTGTACCGGACCCAGGTCGCGCCACCGTCGCTAGTCGTCCAGACTGTGCGGGGATCGCTCAGGCTGACCCATCGACCGGTTGTCGCCGACTCGAAGCCGAGGAAGCCGCTGCGCGGCGCAGCGGTGCCGGTCGCCGGGCCGCTTTGCGCCACCACGATCCAGGTGAGGCCGCGGTCGACGCTGCGGACCAGGGACTCGCGGCCACCAACCGAACCGATGGCGAACACGGTGGACGACGACGCCGAGCCGACCTGGATTTCGAGGTTGGGCAGCAGCTTTCCGGGCTGGAACGTGCGACCACCGTCGGTCGATACGGCCACGAAAGACGCCGAGCCCGACCGCTGGGTGCACAGCACGGTGACCGATTGATCGGACGCCGAGCTCAGGGCGGATGCGTCGACCTCACCCGGAGAAACCTGTGGGCAGGGCTCACCGCGGTCGGCCCAGGTCAGACCGCTGTCGGCCGACGCATACAGGGCGCTGTGCGCCTGGCTCGCGCCCCCGGAGACATGGCCGTACACCTGCAGGTACGCGTGCCCACCGGTGCGCGAGAGTTGAACGCCCGTGTCGAAGCCGACCTGCGTCGACGACAGGGCAAGGACCGTACGCCACGCGGTCCCACCGATCGTCGAGACCTGGACGGACACCGGGCACCCGGGGAAGCACCCCTGTCCATCGCCTACCGGAACGCGGAGCACGTTGTTATCAGCGATCTCGAGCGCTGCGGCGCCGCCCGCCTGCCGCTGCCATGTCGCCCCGCCATCCGTGGTCAGATAGAACGCCTGCGGACCGAACAGATACCCGACCAGCGGCGTTGCGAAGCGCACATTCGACACACACGCCGTGGAGCAGTCGTCGACTCCGACGAGACCGACGACCGGCGGGCGAATGCCAACCCAATGGCGGCCGCCATCACTCGTGCGCACCAGCGACGTGCACGGCTTGCTGGAGCACGGCGCGGTGCCGAGCGCCCAGCCCTGGTCGTCGCTCACGAACGTCAGGTCGTGCACCGTGAATCCGGCCGGGACCGGGCCAGTGGCACCCGCCGGTGCCGGTGCCGGTTGCGCGGAGGAAGCAGAGGCGGTCGGGTTCGCGGTAGGGCTCGGCGAGGTCGGATGGACGCTCGGCACCGATCCGGTCGGGGGGGCCGGCGACGCCGGCTGAGTCGGCGCGGCCGGCCGAGTCGGCTCGGTCAGGTGCCGGACGAGCGCAATGCCACCCGCGGTGCCGCCTATGACAACGAGCAGCACACAGGCGGCGATCGCCGATAGCAACCAGGACGGCCGGCTTCGCTCGACTGGCGCTGCATACGCAGCATCCAGCGTGCGCACGCTCACGGCGGTCGGCGGGGGCGCTTCCTCCGCCCAGCTGGAAAGCTCCCGGCGCAGCCGCGCTTCGAGGTCCTCAGTCATCGCGATCTCCGAGTTGCGCGGGGGAAAGCGTCGCCCGTACG
>NZ_DASQCC010000187.1:0-4072 GCF_035634895.1 Actinophytocola sp.
GGTCCGCGAGCTCCACTCGGTAGGGTCTGTTCTCATGCCAGAGATCACGCTGACGGTCCGGCTGTCCCCATCGGCGCTCGACGCGCGGCGCGGGGTGGTGCGGTTGCACCTCGAGGTGCTCAACGCGCTGGGGCTCGAGCCGTGGGCGGGGGTCCGGCTGATCGGCACCCGGGTGAGCGCCGCGCTGGCTGCCGAGGGTGACGGGCCGCCGGGCGTGGCACTGCTGGACGACCTGACGATGTCGAACGTGGGCGTGACCGAGGGCGCCGAGGTCGTGGTGTCGCCCGCGGAGGTTTCACCCGCGCGGACGTTGACCATCGCGGGCTCGCGCCTCGCGTCCGCGTCGCTGACTCCGGAGACCGTGCGGCTGGCGCTGATCGGCAAGATCCTGACCGTGGGCGACTCGGTGTCGCTGCTGCCGCAGGACCTGGCCCCGGCGCCCGGCTCCGACGCGTTCGCCGTGCGCGGCCAGCTGTCCCGCGCGATCGGCATGACGTGGACGAACGAGCTGCTGACGATCACCGCGAGCGAGCCGGCCGGCTCGGTCGCGGTCCATCCGTCCACCGTGGTCGGCTGGCGGGACGGTGCCCGCACGGGCGAGGCCGCCGCGGCGGCCGCACTGGCCGGGCCCGGCGGGATGTCCGTCGTGACGGCCACCCCCGAACCCCTGACCGTCGATCCGGTGACGGTGCCGTCGGCCCCGCCGCCCCCGGTCGCCGACCTCATCGGCGCGAACGAGGCGGTCTCCCGGCTGACGGAGTGGTTCGACCTGGCGTTCCGGCGGCCGGAGCTGCTGACCTCGCTGGGTGCGTCCGCGCAGCTCGGCGTGTTGCTGACCGGCCCGGAGGGCGTTGGCAAGGCGACACTGGTGCGGTCGATCGCGCACTCGCTCGACGCGTCCGTGGTGGAGGTCGCGGCCCCGACGCTGGCCGCGCTGGAGCCGGGCGCGGCGTCGTCGCGGCTGTCGGCGGCGGTGGCGTCGGCGGTGGCCGAGACGCCGTCGGTGCTGCTGATCACCGACGTGGACGCGTTGCTGCCGGCCACGAACCCGCCGCCGCTCGCGACGGTGGTGATCGACCTCCTGCGCGCGGCGGTCCGCAACCCGAGCTTCGCGCTGCTGGCGACGACGGCCCATCCCGAGGCGGTGGACCCGCGGGTGCGCGGAGTGGACCTGTTCGACCGCTCGGTGTCGGTGCCGCTGCCGGATGCCAAGGCACGCACGGAGTGGCTGCGCGTACTGCTGCGCGACGTGCCCATCGAGTCCGACGTGGACTTCGGCTCGCTGGCCGGGCGGACGCCCGGTTTCGTCGCCGCGGACCTGGTCGCGCTGCGCCGGGAGGCGGCGGTGCGCGCGGCGGTCCGGGCGGCGCCGAAGATCGCGTTCGCCGACCTGACGGCCGCGCTGACCACGGTCCGCCCGACCTCACTGTCCACATCGGACAACCTGCAGACGGGTGGCCTGAAGCTGGACGACGTCGGCGACATGGTGGAGGTCAAGCAGTCGCTGACCGAGACCGTGCTGTGGCCGCTGCGGTACCCGGACTCGTTCGCGCGCCTCGGCGTCGACCCGCCACGCGGGGTGCTGCTGTACGGGCCGCCCGGATGCGGCAAGACGTTCCTGGTGCGGGCGCTGGCCGGGACCGGGCAGCTGAACGTGATCGCGGTCAAGGGCGCCGAGCTGATGGACAAGTGGGTCGGCGAGTCGGAGCGGGCGGTGCGGGAGCTGTTCCGGCGTGCGGCGGAGGCGGCACCGGCGATGGTGTTCCTGGACGAGGTGGACGCACTGGCGCCCCGGCGCGGCCAGTCGTCGGACTCGGGCGTGGCGGACCGGGTGGTGGCGGCGCTCCTGACCGAGCTGGACGGTGTCGAGCCCATGCGGGACGTGGTGGTGCTGGGAGCGACGAACCGACCGGAGCTGATCGACCCGGCGCTGCTGCGCCCGGGCCGGTTGGAGCGCCTCGTGTACGTGCCACCGCCGGACGCCGACGCCCGCACGGCGATCCTCCGCGCGGCGTCGAAGAACACCCCGCTCGCGTCCGATGTGGACCTGGCCGCCCTGGCGATCTCCCTCGACGGCTACTCGGCGGCCGACTGCGCCGCACTGGTACGCGAAGCGGCCCTGACAGCGATGCGCGAGTCCCTGGAGGCCACCGAGGTGACGTCCACCCACGTCGCGAAGGCCCGGGAGTCAGTCCGCGCCAGCCTGGACCCCGCCCAGCTCGCGGCCCTGGAGGCCTACGCCAAGTCCCGCTAAACCCGCGAGTCCCGCGTTCAAACACCCCGAGTCCCGCGTTCACGCAGACCGAGTTCCGCGTTCACGCACACCGAGTTGCGTTTCCGACCCACCAAGATCGGCACGAAAACGCGACTCACCCAGCACGAAAACGCGACTCACTATGTTCGAACGCGGGACTCGCGGGTGTCAGCCGTCGTTCTTGCCCTTGCCGTCGCCGCCGCCGTTGCCGTAGTCGTTGGTGACGATGACGATGACGCCGGGGCTGGCGTCCTTGATGCCCTCGAAGCGGGCCTCGACGCGCATGCCGAACTGGGCGCCGATGGCGCGGGCCGTGGCTTCCTCTTCGGTGCCGGGGCGGTAGTAGACGGTCGTCGTCGGGATGATGCCGCCCGAGTAGTTGCCCGTGTCGACCACGTTCCAGCCGTCGGCCTTCAGGTTGTCCGCGGCGCGCTTCGCCAGGCCCTTGATCGTGCTGTTGTTCAGCACCCGCACCGGTACGGACTTCGCCGGCTCGCCGTTGCCGTCGCCGCCCGGCGGGGGCTGGACCTGGCCCGTCGTCGTGGTGGTCGGCGGTTTGCTCGACGACGGCTTGTTCGAGGTCGGCTTGGTGGTCGTCGGTTTGGTCGGGCGGCCGGCGGTACTGGAGGGCGGGCCGGTGATCTCGGTGGTGCGGGAGCTGGGCTGCCCGTCCCTGCCGCCGTCGGCGCGGCCGTCGCCGTTGCCGCCGAGCGCGGTGATCAGGCCGATCACCAGTGCGACCGCGGCGAGGCCCAGTAAGGCGATGCCGGCGAGCCGGCTGGGTCGCGTCGACCCGGAGTCAGGAGTCGTCATTGCCGCTCGGCACCCAGCCTTGGCGCCGAGCGTGCGCGCAGACGGCCGGACCGCAGCCGTCGCAGGCGTTTGACCAGCATCGGATCCACCTCGAGGGCCGCGCTCTTGTCGATCAGCCGGTTCACCAGCTGGTAGTACCGCGTCGGAGACATGTCGAACAGCTCGCGGATCGCCTGCTCCTTCGAGCCCGGGGCCTTCCACCACTGCTTCTCGAACGCGAGGATCTCGCGTTCCCGCTGGGTGAGCTCACCGGTCGTTGGCAGGGCTGGAACTGGCTCTGCCGGCAGCTCCGCGGCGTCCATCTGGCTCCTCGCCACCAGGTCGGTCCGAACCGGAATCACACGTTTGTGATTTCCGGGTGCCATTACATCACGCTACCGCCATGGTCGCCGTGACAACGCACCCGGTTAGGGTTCTCCACATGGCAGTTTTACCGATCCGGATCGTTGGCGACCCCGTGCTCCACCAGCCGGTCCGCAAGGTCGAGTCCTTCGACGACGACCTGCGCGAACTCGTCGAAGACATGTTCGAAACCATGGCCGCCGCACCCGGCGTGGGCCTCGCGGCGAACCAGGTCGGAGTCGATCTCCGGCTGTTCGTCTACGACTGCCCGGACGACGAGGGCAAGCGGCACCGCGGCGTGGTCGTCAACCCGGTACTGGAGACCTCCGAGCGCCCCGAGACCATGCCCGACCCGGACAAGGATCTGGAGGGCTGCCTGTCCGTGCCCGGCGAGTCGTTCCCCACCGGCCGCGCCCAGTGGGCCAGGGTCACCGGCCAGGACCTCGACGGCGAGCCGGTCGAGGTCGAGGGCACCGGCTACTTCGCCCGCTGCCTGCAGCACGAGACCGATCACCTGAAGGGCGTGCTCTACATCGACCACCTGCCGCGCAACCGGCGCCGCCGGGTGCTG
The DNA here is from genome assembly GCF_035634895.1 of Actinophytocola sp. Taxonomy (GTDB): domain Bacteria; phylum Actinomycetota; class Actinomycetes; order Mycobacteriales; family Pseudonocardiaceae; genus Actinophytocola. The sequence continues at coordinate 3,981 of NZ_DASQCC010000187.1, forward strand.
CGCGAGATGGAGCCGTTCGACTGGAACGCGACAACCGGATGAGTGAGCTGCCGTTCTGGCAGGTCGTCAAGGCCGACCTCGCCGCGACCACG
>NZ_DASQCC010000188.1:0-47036 GCF_035634895.1 Actinophytocola sp.
GCGCGATCGGTCAGGCACCGTCCATCAGCGTGCTCAAGAAGGCCTCCCTGGCCGACTCGGACGGCGACGGACTGGCCGACGAGGGTGAGGTCGTCACCTACACCTTCCTGGTCACCAACACCGGCGACACGACCCTGAACAACGTCGTGGTGCTTGACCTGGTCGTCGGCCCGGTCACCTGCCCAAGGACGACGTTGCAGCCCGGCGAGCAGATGACCTGCTCGGCCGCGCCGTACACCGTCACGGAGCAGGACGTCGACTCGGGCGCGGTCATCAACGTCGCGGTCGCGACCGGTGACCTGGAGGGCGGCGGCGGTTCGATCCAGTCGGGACCGTCGAGGGTCGTCATCCCGACCGACGAAGGCGGGTTCGGTAGCGGCGGCGGTGCCTCCGAGGCCGGCGGCACGGTGGAGTTCTTCGGCAGGGGTGGCCGCGGCCCCCACGCCGGCGACCTCGCCTACACGGGCGGACCCTTCGAATCGGCCTTCGGGATCATGCTGCTCCTGATCGCCTCCGGGACCGCGCTACTCGTCCTGAACCGGCGCATGGGCCGGCAACGCTGAGGGGGTCTTCGAACAGCCGCGTGCCCTGTCTCCCGTACTCGTGCGGGAGACAGGGCACGCGGCCGTGGTCCGGAGCGCCCAGGCTCCCTACGGGTTGGCCAGGCCGCCTCACGCGTGGCGAGGCCCGAGCGTCCGCGGTGGCACCGCGGACGCTCGGGCACACGTGACTCGCCGATCAGAAGTAGGGGGTCCAGCCTGGGCCGATGGCGTCGGCGGCGGTGAACCTGTTGCCACCGCGGCCGTTCCAGATGTTGAGGGTGCTGCCGTCCTCGACGGCGGCGAGGTCGGTGATGCCGTCACCGTTGAAGTCGCCGGCGACCGGTCGGCTGAAGTTGCTCCAGCCCGGGCCGACGGCGTCGGCGTCGGCGTCGGCGAAGTTTGTTGCTGCCCCGGCCGTTCCGGATGGTGAGGGTGCCGGTGGCGGCGGAGAAGATGTCACCCGTGCCTACGCGCACGTACGCCTCAGCGTCGCGGACCGGCTGGTGGCGGCGCGGAGTCCAACTCCCACGCGGTCTGCGGTTGCTGGTCATCGAGGGCTACCGGCCGCATGCCCTGCAGGAGCGGTACTTCGCGAGCAGCATGACCCGGATCGCCCGCGCGAACCCGGACTGGCCGACCGAACGGGTACACACGGAGGCCGCCACGTACGTGTCACCGCCGTCAGTGGCACCACACGTCGCGGGCGGCGCCGTGGACCTCACCGTGTGCGCGGTCGACGGCGCGGAACTGCCGATGGGCACCGAGGTGAACGCCACCCCACCCGAGTGCGACACGGCGTGCTTCACGGCATCCGGCCTGATCGACGCCAGGTCCCGCGCCAACCGGCAGACACTGATCGACGCGATGACCGCCACCGGCTTCGTCAACTACCCGAGCGAATGGTGGCACTGGTCCTACGGAGACCGGTACTGGACGTTCGTCACCGGCCCCACCCACGCCCGCTACGGCCCGGCCACGCTGAACCCGGCCCAGCTCTGAACGAGAAATGGCCGTGGAGCCGCGCGATGCGCGCGGCTCCACGGCCATTGTCGTGGGGTCAGCCCTGCTTGACGTCCGTGCAGTAGACGTCCTTGGCCGGCAGCTCGCCGGTGGTCAGGAACTTCACCGTCGCCTCGTCGACGCAGGTGGAGCCCTGGCCGTAGACGTAGTGGCCGCCGTTGTCGGCACCCACGAAGCCCGAGCGCTTGCCGAGGACCTTGTGCAGGCCGACACCGTCGTCCCACGGGGTGGCGTTGTCCCGGCGGTTCTGCAGGATCAGGGTGTTGCGCGGGCCCTTGTCGGTCACCTTGACGGGCTGCTCGACCGGCTTCGGCCAGAACGAGCAGGCCCAGATGTTGGCGGGCATTCCCGCGGTGATCGGCCATGCCTTCCGGTCCGCGGCGACGCTCTTGGCGTAGGCGTCGACGTCATGGGACCACGTCGTGTCGCCGCACGTCAGGGCCAGGAACATCGTGGCCTGGTTGTCCGCCGGGACGCCAGGAGGCATTGGGGGACCGGAGAACACCTGCTGGAGTATCTCGCCGTCGGCCGGCGTCGGGGTGCCCGCCGCCAGGTCGGCGACGGCCTTCCAGAAGCCGACCAGCACCGGAAGGGTCTCGTTGTGCAGCAGCAGGCTGTAGGTCACGTTGCGGAGCAGGCCACCGGTCAGCTGCTGTGGTGCGCCGGGGATGGTCGCGGGTGTGCGGTCGAGGCGGTCGGCCAGTTCGACGTAGTTCTTGGTGACCTCCTCGACGGTGCTGCCCAGCCCGAGCGCACCGTTCTGTGCCGCGGCGATGGCCGCCGCGTCGGGGAAGCGTTCCGACATGCCCTTGCCCCAGCTGGCCGCCGCCTTCGCCCAGACCTTCGTCGGGTCGACGTTGCCCTCCAGGATCACCCGGTCGGCGTTCTGCGGGAACAGCGACTCGTACACCGCGCCGAGGTACGTGCCGTACGACTGGCCCCAGTACGAGATCTTCTTCTCGCCCAACGCCTCTCGGATGCCGTCGAGGTCGCGTGCCGTGTTGGCGGTGGTGTAGTACCGCAGGTTCTTGCCCGCCTTCGACGCGCACTGCTTGGCATTCGCGCGAGCGAGGTCCACGTTGCCGTCGATGGAGCCGTCCGCGGCCGGGTAGGGGAAGAGTCCGGCCACGGACGGGTCCTGAAGGCCGCAGCTCTGCGGCGTGCTGTGCTCGACCCCGCGTGGGTCGAAGCCGATCAGGTCGTAGGTCTCCAGCACCGGCGCCGGCAGCGTCGGCGCCATCGTGCCGGGGGTGTCCAGGCCCGGCAGCGCCGGTCCGCCCGGGTTCAGCAGCAGGACGCCACGGCGTTTTCCTTGCTGTGCGGTCGCGAGCTTCGAGACCGCCACGTCGATCTTCGTGCCGTTCGGGTTCCCGTAGTCGAGTGGGACCTTCACCGTGCCGCAGGTCAGCCGGGGGTCGCGGCTGGCGCCCTGCGCCACCGGCGGGCAGTCGCCCCAGGTGATGCGGGGCTTGGCCGCCGCCGCGGGGGCGGTCGCGGGTGGTGGTGCGTCGTCGTCCCACGCGTCGTCGCCGTCCGGGTCGCAGGCCGCCACCACCGCGACCGCGAGCCCCACGGCCACCAGCGCGGCGAGTCTCCGGCGCCGCGTTCCCGTCGACGCGCGCATCGTCTTCATCGCCCTGTGCCCTCCAGTTTTCCGTGCTGACTCGGCCGTTTGCGCTAACGACGGCGAAACCTATTGACAGACCGTCGGGGTGCGGGTCCCCTCGGTGTGGACAGTCTGTGTAGTCCTCACGGGGGACCCCGGCCCCCCGCCGAGTGGCCGTCGGCGGTGAGCTGGCCGGAGTCCCCCGAGAGAGCTAGCGGAAACGTCGCCTCACTGGGGATTCCATGGCCGCGTCGCGCTCATAACCTGGGCGGCACCAGGTCCAACCGGAGGTCATCAGTGGGCGCGTCACTAAGCTACGCAGGGTGTTTGCTGACACGGCACCCCTGCGCGTGGTACTCCGTCGCTGGCCCGACTACCCGGGGCCGATCAAGGACACGGCATTGGCGCTGGTCGTCACCGTGTTCGCCTTCGTGCCAACGGTGTCACACATCGGACCGGAGATCGGCGACCTCCCGGCCCGACCGGCCGGTGCGGCTGCCGGGTTGGCCCTGACCCTGGCGCTGTGCGTGCCCCTGGCGTTACGGAGCTGGCTGCCCGAGGCGTGCGTGTTGCTCATCGGCACCGCGTTCGCGATCGACCAGGTGCTCGGCTACCCGGACACCTTCAGCAAGGTCGGCTTCCTGCTGTCGCTGTACGCCGCCGGGGCACATCTGGAGCGGTTCCGCCGGGGGATCGCCGTGGTGATGACCGCGGGCTATGCCGTGCTCGCGGTCGTGCTGCACGACCTGGGGTCTCCCCAGGACTTCCTGGATTTTCTCGCGTTCTACCTGATAATGGCGGTGATCTGGTTGAGCGGTTCGGGTGTGCGCAGATGGCGTGCGCAGTCGACCGAACGCACGCGGCTGGCCGCCGAGGTGGCGGCGTCCGCCGAGCGGGCGCGTATCGCCCGCGACCTGCACGACGTGGTCACCCACCACGTGACCGCGATGGTCGTCCAGGCCGACGCGGCACAGTACCTGCTCGACAGCGCGCCGGCCCGCGCCGGCGAGGGACTCTCCGCGATCAGCGAGACCGGACGCCGCGCGCTGGCCGAACTGCGGGCACTGCTCGGCGTGCTCGGGACGACCGGCGCCGCGACGACCGCGGACCGGACGCCGACCATCGGCCGGGTGGGCGACCTGGTCGAGCAGGCCCGGATGTCCGGCCAGCCCGTCGAGTGGACCGAGCAGGGCGTCGGGCGGGCGCGGTCGGTCGAGGTCGAGCTGGCCGCGTACCGCGTGGTGCAGGAGACCCTCACCAACGCGATGAAGTACGCGACCGGCCGGCCCACCACGGTCCAGGTCCGCCACGGCGAGGAACACCTCGAGATCGAGGTGACCACCGCGGGCGGCGCCGCCGCGAGTCCGTCCTCCATGTCACTGTCGGGTGGCCGCGGGCTGACCGGGTTGCGGGAACGGGTGCGGATGCTCGAAGGGGAGATGGAGGCCGCGAGCCGGCCCGACGGCGGCTTCCGCGTCTGGGCCCTGATCCCGTCCGGGAGCGACGCGTAACCTCGGCGGACACCGCACTAGACTGCGCGGCACGAACGTGACCGCCGAGGTGGGGGTTGGGTTGCCGTGGTTGACTTCCTGACCGGCGCGCCCGTCGCCGGTGATCTGGACGTGCGGTGGAACCACGGGTCGCGGTCGGTGCGGCGCAACAGTGATCCGCCGATTCAGGTGCACGCCTACGACGACCACACCTTCGTGCTCCGCCAGAACAAGGCCGTGCACTACGAGGCACCGTTCCTCTTTCTGTTCTGCGGCAACGACCGGGCGTTTCTCCTCGACACGGGTGCGACCGAGGATCCGGCGCGGTTTCCCCTGCGCGCCACCGTCGACGCCCTGCTCGACGGCTGGCTGGCCGAGCATCCCCGGGTCGCGTACGAGCTGGTCGTCGCCCACACGCACGGACACGGCGACCACATCGCAGGCGACGGGCAGTTCGACGGCCGCCCGCACACCACCGTGGTGCCGGCCGCCCTGGCCTCGGTCCAGGCGTACTTCGGGATCACCGACTGGCCGACCGGCGTCGCGCGGCTCGATCTCGGTGGCAGGGTGCTGGAGGTCACCGGCTGTCCGGGCCACCACGAGGCGTCCATCGCGATCTACGACCCGTGGACCGGCTTTCTCCTCACCGGCGACACCGTCCTACCCGGACGGCTGTACGTGCAGGACCTCGCCATGCTCCGCGAAAGCCTGCACAGGCTGGTCGCGTTCGCCCATGCCCGGCCGGTCACCCACGTCATGGGCTGTCATATCGAGATGAGCCGCCGCCGCGGTCGTGACTATCCCATCGGCGCCACCTACCAGCCGGAAGAACCCCCGTTGCAGATGACCGTGGCGCAGCTCGTGAACATCCGAGACGCCACCGAGCGGATCACCCGGCCGGGCGTGCACGTGTTCGACGACTTCATCGTCTTCCACGCCCCGAGCCGGCGAGAGGTGCTCCGCTATCGCTTGCGGGCCTTCTGGAGCAGGCTGCGAACCCGTATGGCGGACTACGGACTCGCCTGACATCAGGTGCGGGCGGCCGCCATCGGTATGGGCCGGAGCGGCTGGTCGGCGAAGCCGTCCCCAGACGATGTTCGCGTTAACAGTTCAGTTCATGGATCCCGTGGTCGAGCCTTACGAGAACGTTCACAACTTTCGCCTCTTCTTTCGTTGACGGCCGCCGAGCCGCATGGCTACATTGAGTTCAGCCTGGGCTACCTACGGTCGCGACCCACATGTCAACGACGACGATGGGGACTTCGATGCGAACGACACTGGCCACGCGCGGGCACCTCCCACGGTGGCTCCATCTCCTGCTGGCCGCGGTACTCGCCGCCGGCGGTCTGCTCACCGCGGGCTCGGCACAGGCCGAGTCCAACGGCGGCGTGCGGGTGATGCCGCTCGGCGACTCGATCACCGAGGGCACGCAGGTGCCCGGCGGTTACCGGATCGGGCTCTGGCAGCGGTTCACCGGCGGCCGATACCGGGTGGACCTCGTCGGGTCGCAGTTCAACGGGCCGAACAACCTGGGCGACCACGACCACGAGGGCCACCCCGGCTGGCGGATCGACCAGATCGACGCCAACATCACCAACTGGGTGCGCAACACCAGCCCCCGCACCGTCCTCCTGCACATCGGCACGAACGACGTCCTGCAGAACTTCAGCCTGGCCACCGCGCCGAACCGGCTGTCCACTCTGGTCGACCACATCACGGCCGCGGCGCCGGCCGCGGACGTGTTCGTCGCGACGATCATCCCGTTGAGCAACGCGAGCCAGGAGGCAGGCGTCCGCAGGTTCAACACGGCCGTGCCGGGCATCGTGCGAGCCAAGGCGAACGCCGGCAGGCACGTGCACCTCGTGGACATGCATGCCGCGCTCACCGCCGCCGACCTGATCGACGGCATCCACCCCACCGCCAACGGGTACGACAAGATGGCCGCCACGTGGTTCAACGCGGTGCGTTCGGTGCCTGGCACGATCGGCGACTCCGGCGGTGAGTTCTCGACCGAGGCCGTCTGGTCCTCCACGGACAAGTGGGGGACGTGGTCCAACGGCGGGTACACCGTTCGCAACGACGTGTGGGGCAGCGGTGCCGGCCCGCAGACCATCTGGGCGAACTCGTTCAGCAACTGGGGCGTGTGGGCGAACCACCCGAACACCGGCGGCGTGAAGGCCTACCCGCACTCGGCGCGGAACATCGGCCGGAACCTGAGCGGGTTGCGCAGTCTCTCCAGCAGCTTCGACGTGACCAGGCCGGGCGGCGGCGCGTACGCGACCGCGTACGACATCTGGGCGAACAACAACGCGTACGAAGTGATGCTGTGGATGAACAAGCAGGGCGCCGTCGGCCCGCTCGGCTCGAAGCAGACCACGGCGTCGGTCGGCGGTCACACGTGGGACGTCTACCGCGGCAGCAACGGGGCGAACGCCGTGTTCTCGTTCGTGCGCACCGGAAACACGAACTCCGGGTCGGTGGACATCCTGGCCGTCATGAACTGGATCAGGAGCCGCGGGTGGTTCGGCGACGTGACCCTCGGCGAGGTCCAGTTCGGTTTCGAGATCACCTCGTCGAGCGGCGGGATGGACTTCGTGAGCAACGGCTACTCCGTCTCGTTCTCCTAGACCGCATACCCCGCAACGCCCTCTCGGGACGCTCGACGTCCCGAGAGGGCGCCCCCGAGGCAGAAGATCCCGGCCACCATTCCCGACAGCAGCGAAACGCCGTGCAGATCGGCGTGTGCCGCCAACGCCACGGCACCTCCCACCGCGGCGAGCAGCGCGAACCGCGGCGACGGTAGAGCGAACACCGCGACGGCCGCGACGATCCCCGCCACGCCCGCGGCGGGGATTCCGCCGAAACCCCAGCCGGTCAGCGCCGCGACGTAACAGACCACCACCGCCGCGGGCCACCGGTTCGCCGCCGGGCCGGCCAGTAGCCGCACGACCATTCCCCCCGCGAGACCGCAGATCGCGATCGAGTCGCCGCCGCCGGGCAACCCCCAGGCGTACGCGGCCACCTGACCGCCGATCGTCCCCGCCGCGAACAGGACCGCCCAGCGCGCACCGCCGACCGACCGCTCCGCGACCGCACCCACCAGCGCCAGCGTGACCAGGTTCGTGACCACCTGGTACCAGCCAAGGGTTTGCACCAGCAGCGGGGTGACCAGCCGCCACCACTCGCCGGACGTCACGAGCGTGAAGTCGCCGCGCTGCAGTGTCGGCGCCGCGGCCGGGACCGTGTACTGGACCACGGCCGCGACCACGGCCACGCCGGCCGCGGTCGCGCTGATGATCGGCAGGCGTCGCATGTCTCTCAAGATGGCCGACGCCCGGCGGGGTTGCGTCGGCGCCTGATTTGTCCGAGTCGTGGGATTCGTGCCAGGATTCGTCCCGTCCGTGATCTTGTTGTCTGGAAGGGATGTCCGTGTTCAAGAGAATGCTGTCCGCCTTCGGCGTCGGTGGGCCGTCCGTCGACACCGTGCTCGACTCGACCGCCGTCTGCCCCGGTGAGGTGCTGCGTGGACGGGTGAGCATCCAGGGCGGTGCCAACGACGTCGTCATCGACGCCGTGGTGCTGTCGCTCGTCACGCGGGTCGAGGTCGAGCACGGCGGCGGCGAGCACGGCGGCGTCGGCGAGTTCCACCGGCTCGTGGTCCAGCGGGCCGTGCGCGTGACCGCCAACCAGCGCCTCGACATTCCTTTCCAGCTCGCCATACCGTGGGAGACCCCGGTCACCATGGTGGGCGACGTGCACCTGCCCGGCGTCACCGTCGGCGTGCGCACCGAGCTGGAGATCAAGGGCGCGCCGGACAAGGGCGACCTGGACCCCGTCGCTGTCCGGCCGCTGCCGTCGCAGAACCAGGTGCTCGAGGCGTTCGGCGAGCTGGGCGCCACGTTCCGCACCGCCGACGTCGAGGCCGGCCGGATCGTCGGCGTGCCGCAGGAAATCGGCTTCTACCAGGAAATCGAGTTCTTTCCGCCGCCACAGTTCGCCGGGCGGCTCAACCAGGTCGAGCTGACCTTCGTCGCCAACCCTCGCGACCTGTGGGTCGTGCTGGAGGCCGACAAGCGTGGCGGGCTGTTCCGTCCCGGCGGGGACACGTTCGGCCGTTTCCAGCTGCCCCACGCCGAAGCGGAGGAGGCCGACTGGACCTCGTTGATCGGGGAATGGCTGACTCGGGCGGCCGAGCGGGTACCGCACGGCAATCCCGCGTTCGGGGGACATCACGGAAATCGCCAGCACCACGGAAATCGTGGTCCCGGCATGGGCGCGATCGTCGGCGGCGCGGCCGCCGGCCTGGTCGGCGGCATGATCATCGGTGACATGATGGACGGCGAACTGTTCGACGGCGGCGGCGAGGATTCCGAGGAATAGCCGAAGCCGAGTGTGTTTCCCCGACACACTCGGTTATGTTGGTGGACAAACGGGGGTTGGGAGCGCGTGGTGGCCGACAATTCTGGCGCCGGGGAGGCCGATCGGCTGCAGCGTTTCCTCAACGCGCTGCGCAGAACGCCCATCCCGACCGCGCCGCCACCACACGACGGTTACCAGGAGGCCCTCGGGCTCAACCTCCTCGCGCTCGGGTTGCGGCTGGAGCACGTCGACCGCATGAGCGAGGCGCTCACGCTCGCCGACTCCACCCACATGGCGCGCACGGTCAGCGTCGACATCAACATGAACGTGCTCACCGCCGAGCAGAAGTGGGCGCTGCGCACGGATCCCGGGGCCGACGAGCCGGCGGCGGTCTGGCTGCCGGTCACCCGTCAGTCGCGCAGCGACCAGGCCTCCTTCGTGGTGCGGGACGGCGCCGGCAACGTCGTCCCGCGCACCACGCAGGTCGAGAACGGCCGCGCGCTGACCCACGGGCTGTGCCGTGCCTTCCGCATGTTCCTCACCTCGGACCCGCGCACCGAGGACCCCAGGGAGCTCCTGCACGGCATCCGCCACAGCTTCAACCGGTCCCGCTGGCTCGTCGAGGCCACCATCGCCGCCATGGTGACCCGTGGGCGGCCCAGCTTCGGCGCGCTGCCGCCACCGCCGGCGGACAGCGGCCGCGCGACCGACTCCGACATCATCCGCGACAAGGCCGCCGCGGCCGTCACGCAGCTGTTCGAGCCGGACAGTCCCTTCCTGCGCCTGCTCGACATCGCCTCGACCGAGTACCTGCTCGTGGTGGCCATGCCGACGAGCAAGGCGCAGGTGTTCGTCCAGTACGAGGCCCCGGTCATCCCGTCCCGCTCGAAGCACCTGCGGCCCCGCAACGCGCTCGTGCGCTGGATGAGCATCCGCCACGAGTTCACCGTGCGGTACGCGACGCTCATCCCGCGTGCCGTGAACTCCTACCACGTGACCGCCGAGGTGCCGTCGGAGATCCAGGTCCGCCGGTTCTTCCTCACCACGGACGTGGACTCGCCGGCACTCCAGTCACTCGTCGCGGACATGCGTGCGGTCGCGGACAACTACGACACGCTCCGCCTGGTCGCACCGAAACTGCTGGAACTGGAGCTGCAGGGCATCGCCAGCAGGCTCGCCGAGTTCGGCCGGCGGCGCCAGCGTGACCTCGAGACGTTCCGGGAGTACGTCGAGGAACGGTACGCGACGTTCTCCAGCCGGCCGGTGCGTTTCCCGCCCCGGCCCGACACCACGGTCCCCACCGCCGACACCGGTCTCGTGCTCGACGAGCCCATGGTCGCGCGGCTGGAGCGGTTCGCGAACCTGTACGAGGCGGACTACTTCCGCAAGCTCGCGGAGGGCCTGCTGCCCGGGGACACCCTCCTCCGCCTGGCGAAGGAGCTCGAGGACACCCAGGTGGACCAGGACATCCACGTGGACAACGACCCCCGCGAGAACGCCGGCCACGCGCAGTGGCAGCGGCGGCCGTTCGGCGCCGACCCCGGCTCGGTGGAGCCGGTCACCTCGACCGTCTACATGGCACTGGTCGACGACCCGCCCTCGCTGGCGTCCAACGTGGCGAAGCTGCTGCTCGCCGTGCTCCTGCTGGTCGTGTGCTTCGGTGTGGTGATGGAACCGGACTACTTCAGCGGGATCCCCGTGCTGGGCCCGCTCGGCAACTGGTTCCAGCCGAACATCTCCGGCGGCGGCCCGATCTCCTCCGCCGACGCCGTGGTCACCATGCTGCTGCTCGTGCCCGGCCTTCTGCTGTCCCGGCTGGAGATCCCGTCGAACAAGACGGTGCTCGGCCAGCTCCGGCTGTTCCCGCGCTATGTCGCGTACGCGTCGGTGATCATCGCGGGCGCGCTCGCGCTGCTGGTCGCGTCCGGCCGGGCCGGCGCGCTGGACCGGCCGTTCCTGGCCGGGATGATCGCGCTGCTCGGCCTGTTCCTGCTCGTCGGGCTGGACGGCGCCGGCAAGGCGATGAAGCGGCGGCGCCGCGTGCCGGTCAACAAGGTCACCCCGGTCTGGCTCGTCCAGGAGATCAGGAAACGCCCACCGCGGCGCTGGAAACGCTGCCGCGCCGAGTTCTCCACGATCGGCATCGAGGACGATGGTTAGCCCGGGACTGCGTCATCCCGCGCTGGCGGCGGTCGCCGCCCGTGCGGCCACCGCCGGCAGCCCGTCGGTGCTGTTCGACATCACCCACGACGGACCGGAGACCGGCCTGCCCACCGTCGAGGTGAGGCCGCCGACCGCGCGGGACCGGACCGCGACCGACACGCTGGCGTTCCACGTCGCCGGCGTGGGCTTCCAGGTGCACACGTGGACGCCAGCGACGCCGAGCAAGCAGCAGGACGGGGTCACGACCAGCCGGATCGCCGTGCGCCGCCAGGAGACCAACGGGCACGCACGCGGGTTGTTCGCCGGCAGCGTGGTCATCAACCCGGACTTCCTGTACGACACCGACCACAGCGTCGAGATCCTCGTCACCCTCGACCACGAGCCGTGGCGGCCCACCTACGCCGACTCGCTGATGATCACCCTGGCCTACCAGGGGATGACCGCGGCCGCCGCGGCCGGCCACGGCGCGCCGGTGCTGTTCCTGCAGTCCCCGGTCGCGCCGTTCCGCGATCCCGGGCGGCAGTTCCGGGTGGACGGTTCCGGCGAGGCGCCGAGGGTGGCCAACGGGATGGCGCTGCGCATGCTCGTCGGCCTGGAGCAGGACAACCACGGCAAGCGGATCTCGCTGATGTGCGCGCTCGCCAAGCTGGCCACGGTGAGCGGGTTCGGCCTGCAGGTCGCCGACCGGCGGTTCGGGCGGGTGCGTGGCGAGTGGTGGTCGGTGCTGCCGCCGGACCGGGACCGTTACGAGGCGAGGAAGGCGGAGCTGTTCGGCTGGGCGCCGGACGTGCGGCCCTCCGCGGTGCAGCTGCTGACGTTCGTCGGCCCGGCACGGCCGGGCTCGTCCGCGGCGATCGCGTCGGACCTGCTGTCGCGCAACGTCGGGCTGCTCGCGGTGTCCGAGTCGTCGATGCAGGAGATCGCGTTCATCAACATGGTGGTGCCGCTGGCGCCGGCGAGGATCGGGCGGGCCCGGCTGTCGAGCGCCACGCTGCCGATCGCCGACGGGCTCGGCGAGACGGCCAGCGAGTGCGGTCTGACCAGAAGGCAGGCCGTGCGGAGCAAGAGCCGCATCACCGACTCCGCGGCGACGGACTACCGGCTGCTGCGCACCGGCCCGATGCGCCCGCCCATCAAGGAGACGCTGGCGACGGTCGACCACCCGCTGTGGCTGTCGTGGGGCGTGCCGTCGGAGGCGTTGCGGCGCACGGACGTGGCGGAGCTGGTGGTCGCCCAGCTGCGGGAGGCGACGGACCGCGTGGCCATCGCGCGGATCGACTACTACCGGGCCCGCGTGCTGCCGGACGGGCACGTCATCGGGCGCGCGAAGATCGCGGTGTCCCTTGTGGACGGGGTGCCGGAGGCGGACATCCCGGGGCTGCTCAGCGAGCTGTGCCCGTGGGCCCAGCGGGAGGCGATAGCCCGCCTGCTGGGGGACGACCTGCCGCTGACCGCGATCCGGCTGCGGCTGGCGTGGCGGGAACGGTGGCTGGGGCACACGGGGACGGTCTGACTCACAGCTGGTGGGGCCGGGCGTTGTCCCACAGCTTCTCCGCCTCGTCACGCAGGAGCGTGTAGTCCGAGTCGTCGTCACCGGGTCGCAGCACCAGCTTCGGGTTGCCGGCGCCCCGGTAGGTGAAGTACTCGGCGAAGAGCGCGGTGTCGGTGACGTACACGCCCATGGTGAGGGGGTACGGGGTCAGGCGCACCACCAGGTCGCCGTCGGTGGCGGCCTTCAGCTCCGACAGGAGGCGCAGCGTTTGCGTCACCCTGTCGCGAACACTCTCCGCGGTGCGGGGAATGTGGTACCTGCCGGCGGCGATGTCGACCGCGGTGCTCTCCGGGTCGATGAGGAGGAAGCGGAACCGGTGGCCGGCCTGGAGCCTGCGCTCCAGCCAGCGGTACCTCGAGTTCACCATCGAGTTCCGCGCGATCCCGGTGACGAGGAGGTCCTTCGCGGACTCGATGGTCGCGTCGAGCTCGGGGCCGAACTCGTTCCTGAACACCGGCCGGCCGGCCCGTGCCACCGCTGCCTCCGCCGACAGCGGCCACTCCGTGCCGGCTTCCCAAAGCCGCTCCGCCTCATCGACGAAGTGCCGGAACCACACGCCGTCCGACGGCTCCAGCGTGAAGATCGGAGCCGCCTCACGGCCGGGGTGGAACTCGTGATGCCGCACACAGACGAGCCCACGAAGATCCGCGGTGTCGATGCAGTTGAACCCGGCCGACGGGATGCTCGACGACACGCGGACCTCCAGCCGCCCGCCCGTGCGGTCCCGCAGGGAGACCAGATCGTCGAGCGTCGACGTGATGCGCCTCCGCATGTGTTCCGGCCCCAGTGTGTGCTCGATGCGGCTGTCCGCGGTCTCGATCAGCGCGTCGTTGGTCGGATCGAGGAGGAGCACCCGAACTCGCCCGCCTGCCTCCAGCATCGCGATCATGTCGGCCCGCATGCCGTGGACGGTCCGCGACATCGAGTCGCCGACCAGGAGCAGGTCGCGTGCCTGCGCCCGGCGCGACACCAGCTCGGCCGGAAGGTCCGACAGGAACAGGGTGGCCGCGCCACCACGGGACTCGTCGCGGATCTGCTCCAGCAGCCTCCTCGAGCGGATCTGGGAGAAGGCCAGCAAGGCCAGGAGGGCCACGACGACGGCGGAGGTCGTCTTCACGTCCGAGATGCCTGTGATGCCGAGCACCGTGAACACCAGCGCGACGGTGCCGAGCAGGTAGAGGTCCAGGTTGTCGTCGTTGACCAATCGAGTCAACACGCGCCTGACCGGCCCGTCCCCCATGACGTGCGCTCCTTGATCTGTGTCTAATTGGGACTCAGAGGCGGGTCTGTAGAGCGTCCGCGGCCGCGAGCAGGTCCGCGGCCCAGCGGGCGCCCGGACGCCTGCCCATGCGGTCGATGGGCCCTGACACGGAAACCGCCGCCACGACCTGACCCGCCGCGTCCCGGACGGGCGCGGAAACACTTGCTACACCTGGTTCCCGCTCGGCCACGCTCTGCGCCCAACCGCGCCGCCGGACCTCGAGCAGCGCCCGCTCGCCGAACACCGCGTCGGCGAGCAGTGCACGCTGAGTGGCCGGATCGGTCCACGCCGCAAGGACCTTCGCGCCGGAGCCCGCGGTCATGGGCAGCCTCGCGCCGACGGGGACGGTGTCGCGCAGGCCACTCGGCGGCTCGGCCGTGGAGATGCAGACGCGGTGCACGCCGTCGCGCCGGTAGAGCTGCACGCTCTCCCCGGTGCGGTCGCGGAGCCTTGGCAGCACCGAGCTCGCCGCGTCGAGCAGCGGATCGACCGCGCCGCCGGCCAGCTCGGCCAGTGCGGCGCCCGGCCGCCACCGTCCGTCGCTTCCCCTGCGCAGCAAGCGATGCACCTCCAGGCCCACGGCGAGCCGGTGCGCGGTCGCCCGGGGGAGCCCGGTCCGAGTGCACAGCTCGGCCAGCCCACAGGGCTCCTTGGCCACCGCCTGAAGCACGGCCATTGCCTTGTCCAGTACGCCGATGCCGCTATGCTGTCCCACGTCTCGATATTATGTTCCCGCTATATGGGATGTCCAGTATTTCAGATCGTGGGAACCCGAACTGCTGTCGATGGGTGAGAAGGCAATGGGAAAGACACTTGCCGAGAAGGTATGGGACCAACACGTCGTCCGGCGAGGCACTGGCGCTGAGCCGGATCTCCTCTACATCGACCTCCACCTCATCCACGAGGTGACGAGCCCGCAGGCGTTCGACGGCCTGCGGCTGTCGGGGCGTCCGGTCCGTCGTCCCGACCTCACCATCGCGACGGAGGACCACAACGTCCCCACGGTCGACATCGACCTGCCGATCGCCGACCCCGTGTCCCGCACACAGGTGGAGACGCTCCGCAAGAACTGCGCGGAGTTCGGCGTCCGCCTGCACCCGATGGGCGACGCGGAACAGGGCATCGTGCACGTGGTCGGGCCACAGCTCGGCCTCACCCAGCCCGGCACGACCGTGGTGTGCGGCGACAGCCACACGTCCACGCACGGCGCGTTCGGCGCGCTCGCGTTCGGCATCGGCACCTCCGAGGTCGAGCACGTCCTGGCGACCCAGACACTGCCGTTGCGTCCCTTCAAGACGATGGCGATCAACGTCGACGGGGAGCTCGCCCCCGGCGTGACGGCGAAGGACGTCATCCTCGCGGTCATCGCGAAGATCGGCACCGGTGGCGGGCAGGGGTACGTGCTCGAGTACCGCGGGGCGGCCATCGAGAAGCTCTCGATGGAGGCACGGATGACCGTGTGCAACATGTCCATCGAGGCGGGCGCCCGCGCCGGGATGATCGCGCCGGACGAGACCACGTTCGCCTACCTGAAGGGCCGCCCGCACGCGCCGTCGGGTGAGTCGTGGGACAAGGCGGTCGACGCGTGGCTGGCTCTCCGTACCGATGAAGACGCGGAGTTCGACACCGAGGTTCACCTCGACGCCGCCGCGCTGACCCCGTACGTGACGTGGGGCACGAACCCCGGCCAGGGTTTGCCGCTGTCCGAACGGGTTCCCGACCCCGAGGCGATCGGCGACGAGAACGAGCGGACCGCGGCCGAGAAGGCACTCGCCTACATGGACCTGGAACCGGGCATGCCGCTGCGTGAGATCCACGTGGACACGGTGTTCCTCGGCTCGTGCACCAACGGCCGGATCGAGGACCTGCGGGCCGCGGCGGCCGTGCTGAAGGGCCGCAAGGTGGCCGACGGGGTGCGGATGCTCGTGGTGCCCGGCTCGATGCGGGTCCGCGCGGCGGCCGAGTCCGAGGGGCTGCACCAGGTCTTCCTCGACGCCGGCGCGGAGTGGCGGCAGGCGGGCTGCTCCATGTGCCTCGGCATGAACCCGGACCAGCTCAAGCCGGGGGAGCGCAGCGCGTCCACATCGAACCGCAACTTCGAGGGCAGGCAGGGCAAGGGCGGCCGGACGCACCTGGTCTCGCCGCTCGTCGCCGCCGCGACGGCCGTCCGCGGCACCCTGTCCTCTCCAGAAGACCTGCTCGCGGGGTCGAGCACCGACGCGGGCGACCTCGCCTGAAAGGGGCATAAGCGATGGAACCGTTCACCACACACACCGGGGTCGGGGTGCCGCTGCGCCGGTCCAACGTGGACACCGACCAGATCATCCCGGCCGTGTACCTCAAGCGGGTGAGCCGGACCGGTTTCGAGGACGGACTGTTCGCGGCCTGGCGGGCCGACGACCAGTTCGTGCTGAACACGGCACCCTTCCGTGCGGGCAGCGTGCTCGTGGCGGGGCCGGACTTCGGCACCGGGTCGTCCCGGGAGCACGCCGTGTGGGCCTTGTCCGACTACGGGTTCCGGGTGGTCATCTCGGCCCGGTTCGCGGACATCTTCCGTGGCAACGCGGGCAAGCAGGGGCTGCTCGCGGCCCAGTGCGAGCAGTCGGACGTGGAGCTGCTGTGGAAGCTCCTGGAAGCCGAGCCGGGCACCGAGGTGACCGTCGACCTGCAGGACAAGACGGTGCGTGCCAAGGACTTCTCCGCGCCGTTCCAGATCGACGACTACACCCGCTGGCGGCTGCTCGAAGGGCTCGACGACATCGCTCTCACGCTGCGGCACGAGGCCGAGATCGGGTCTTTCGAGGAGTCAAGGGAACCCTGGAAGCCAACTACTACTACACTCTCGTCCTGAGGCCGTCGACTGAGTCCGATGTTCGCTCCGCAAGCTCCGCGAATAGGGCTTCCACGCAACGAAATCAGACCCCCCTTGAGGGGAATTTGGGCGAGTCGCGTGGAAAAAGTGCCGAGTTAGGCATACGGTGGCCCCAGAAGTCGGCCGGTTTGGCCGAGAACGAAGTATGGTCAACGGAGGACTGAAGGGTGAACAAGGCCCAACTCATCGAGGCGCTCTCTGACAAGCTCGGCGACAAGAAGGCCGCAGGCGCTGCGGTCGACGGTCTCGTCGATGTGATCGTCCGCACGGTCAACAAGGGCGAGAAGGTGAACATCACCGGGTTCGGGGTGTTCGAGAAGCGTGCTCGTGCCGCTCGTACCGCGCGCAACCCGCGCACGGGTGAGACGGTGAAGGTCAAGAAGACCAACGTGCCAGCCTTCCGCGCCGGCACGACCTTCAAGGACGTGGTGAGCGGCGCGAAGAAGCTGCCGAAGGTGGTCGCGCCGAAGAAGACCGCGACGGCGACGGCCTCGCGCAGCACGGCCGCGACCACGCGGACCGCCGCTGCTCGCCCGGCGTCCCGCGCCGCGGCGGCAACCACCACGCGTACGCGTGCCGCCGCCGCCAAGCCGGCCACCACGCGCGCCGCCGCCACCAAGACGACGGCTGCCAAGGCCCCGGCCAAGGCCACCACCGCCAGGAAGCCGGCCACCACGGCCGCCAAGGCGACCACGGCCCGCAAGACCACGGCCAAGGCCACCACCGCCGCCAAGGCGACGCCCGCGAAGAAGGCGACGCCCGCCGCGAAGCGCGCCACGCCCGCCGCGAAGCGTGCGACGGCCGCCAAGAAGAAGTAGCTCGACCGAGTCAGGCCCGAAGGCCGCTACCCACCCGGGTGGCGGCCTTCGGCCATGTTGCCACCGGACACACAGGACTTCTAAGCCCGCGAGTTGGTCACCGCGCATGGTGCGCAAACGGTTGGGCGGGCGACTGTCTTGGCTGGTCCGGCCCGGATCTGGTCCCTACGCTGGGATCTTGCCGCTGTGCCTTGCGCGGGCACCGGCCGATCCAGTGGGTCCCGGAAGACCTCGCGACGGCGCATAGTCGCTCCCGAGCCCGCCGGTGTTACCGGTAACCGCGGGGGGAATTCGATCTCTCGGGTCCGGAGATCGCTTTCGGGCCGGCCCGCGCCCTTTCCGGACCTCCCCGGCATGCCTTTCGGGACACGGCTCGAAAGGCCGGGCGGATTCGGTCGCCGGCAGGGGCGAGGGTCGCGACTTCCCGTCGAACCGGCCGGTGACCGTTTCGGGGGCCTGGACGGCGGTTCGGCTCGCACGCCGACCTCGGGCGTGAACCGCCACCGCACCCGTTTCCGGCCCTGAGTCGCTCGCTGAGCGTCTTTGGCCGCGACGAGACACTGCCCGAGAGCCCGCGGCGATCACAGCCGTTCCGTGGCTCTCAGCGCCATCCCTTACGCGATAGCGATCTTGGCGCCGCCCACATCGGACACACGTGCGAATCCACTGGGGGACAACCGGTTCACGGGACCTCCAGATAGTCCGCCGCCAACAGCCGCGAACCGTCGAAGAACAGGGCCCACACGCTGCCCTTCTTCGCCCTGAGGCGTCTGTCGACGGACAACCCGGACGCGGCCGCCAGCCGGGTCACCAGGTCCGGGATCACCCCGCCCTGGCTGCCTATCACGGGCACCCCGCCGTCGGCGACGATCTCCAGAACGCGGCGCGCGGCGGCCTCCGCCATCCCCTCGTACGCCTTCTCCGACAGCAACTCCTCCTCGCGGACCTTCACCCCGAGGTCGTCCGCCACCGGCTCGACCGTCCGCACGCACCGCACCAGCGGCGCCGCGTACACCCGGTCCGCCCCGTAAACCGTGCCCAGCAGGCGGATCGGCTCGACCTGCTTCTCCCCGTTGCGGGACAGCGGCCTCAGCTCGTCCGCCTCCGGCCACTCCGACCGGCTGCCGGCCTTCGCGTGCCGGACCAGCAACAGGCTCGTCAGATCGGCCGGCAGGGCCGTGAACGCACGGAGCACCGTCCGGTCGCGGTCGTAGGAAAGCAGCTCGAAGGCGCCGGCGAGCGGCAGCCACCGCAGCTCGTCCACCTCGTCCGACGGCTCGAACGAACCGGACAGGTACCGGGCGGCGAAGTACTCCACCACCTTGCGGTCCGGCCCGACCCGGTACCGCGTCCCGCCCAGCAGACGGCCGAGCGCCACCCGCGCTCCCGTCTCCTCGCGGACCTCCCGCCACGCGGCGACCCGCGTGGACTCCCGGGGTTCCAGCTTTCCCTTCGGCAGGGTCCAGTCCCGGTAGCGCGGGCGGTGCACCAGCGCCACCTCGACGGCTTCGCCGGCCGGCCGCCACACCACGGCGCCGCCCGCGAGGATCTCCCGGCTAGCCACCGGCACGGTGCGCGAGCAGCATCTGTGCCTGGTGGTCCCGCACCGGCCCGTCGCCCGTCGGCGAGGCCGCCCAGTTGCCGGTCTGCTCCAGCACCCAGCACCGCGTCTGGGGATCCAGCGCGGAGCCGAACATCGCGTCCAGCTGTGCCGTCAGCCCCGGGTCGGTGATCCGGACCTGGACCTCCACCCGCCGGTCGAGGTTGCGGTGCATCATGTCCGCGCTGCCGATCCAGTGCTCGTCCGAACCGACGAAGTGGAACACCCGCGAGTGCTCCAGGAACCGCCCGATGATCGACCGCACGCGGATGTTCTCCGACAGTCCCTTGGTGCCGGGCTTCAGCGCGCAGATCCCACGCACGACGATGTCGACGCCGACCCCGGCCTGCGAGGCCCGGTAGAGCGCGTCGATCACCTGCTCGTCCACGAGGCTGTTGAGCTTCATGCGGATCCCGGCCGGCCGGCCGGCGCGCAGGTGCTCGACCTCCCGCTCGATCAGCTCCACGATGCCGCGGCGGATCCCGTACGGGGCCACCAGCAGCGAGCGGTACGTGTCCTGGCGCGCGTAGCCGGTCAGCACGTTGAAGAGGTCCGTCAGGTCCGCGCCGATCGACGGCTCCGCGGTCAGCAGGCCCACGTCCTCGTACAGCCGCGCGGTCTTCGGGTTGTAGTTGCCGGTGCCGATGTGGCAGTAGCGCCGGATGACCGAACCCTCCTGGCGCACCACGAGCGCGGTCTTGCAGTGGGTCTTCAGCCCCACCATGCCGTACACCACGTGCACGCCCGACTTCTCCAGCTTCCGCGCCCACTTGATGTTCGCCTGCTCGTCGAAGCGCGCCTTGATCTCCACCAGCGCCACGACCTGCTTGCCGGCCTCGGCCGCGTCGATCAGCGCCTCGACGATGGGGGAGTCGCCGGAGGTCCGGTACAGCGTCTGCTTGATCGCGAGCACCTTCGGGTCCGCGGCCGCCTGCTCGATGAACCGCTGCACGCTCGTGGAGAACGAGTCGTACGGGTGGTGCACCAGGACGTCACCCTCGCGCAGCGTCGAGAAGACGCTCTTGGGCGTCTCCCGCTCGCCGAACGCAGGATGCGTCGCCGGCACGAACGGCGCGTCCTTCAGGTCGGCACGGTCCACACCGTGCACCTGCCACAGGCACGACAGGTCCAGCAGGCCCGGCACCACGACCACGTCGTGAGGATCGACCTCCAGCTCGCGCAGGAGGCGCTCCATCATGTGGTCGGTCATGTCGTCGGAGACCTCGAGCCGCACGGGTGGGCCGAACCGGCGCTGCGCCAGCTCCCTTTCCAGGGCCTGCAGCAGGTCCTCGTCCTGGTCCTCCTCGACCTCGAGGTCGGCGTTGCGGGTGACGCGGAACGCGTGCACCTCGGTCACCTGCATGCCCGCGAAGAGGTCGTCCAGGTGCGCCGCGATCAGTGACTCCAGCGGCAGGAACAACGCCCGCCGGCTGTCGCGGTCGCGGTCGAGCGGCACCAGCCGCGGCACGTTGTCCGGCACCTTGACCCTGGCGAACTTCTCCCCGCCGCCGCCGGGGTCGCGCACGGTCACCGCGAGGTTCAGGGACAGGCCCGAGATGTAGGGGAACGGGTGCGCCTGGTCGACCGCGAGCGGGGTGAGCACCGGGAAGATCCAGTCCTGGAAGTACTTGGAGAGCCGCTCCCGCTGCTCGTCGTCGAGGTCGGTCCAGCGCACCAGGCAGATCTCCTGGTCGACGAGTGCGGGGCGCAGCCGCCGCTCCCAGGTGGCCGAGTGCAGCTCGACCAGCTCCTGGGTTCGCTTGTTGATGTACTGCAACTGCTCGCGCGGGGTCAGCCCGTCGGCGCTGCGGACCGAGAGGCCGGTCTCGGCACGGCGCTTCAGCCCGGCGACCCGGACCATGTAGAACTCGTCGAGGTTGGACGCGAAGATCGCGAGGAACTTGGCGCGCTCCAGCAGCGGCTGGGACTCGTCCTCGGCGAGTGCGAGCACCCGCGCGTTGAAGTCCAACCAGGACAGCTCGCGGTTGAAGAACCGGTCGTCGGGCAGGTCGGTCACCGTCTCCGCCGGCGTGACCGCGGGCGGAGCGGACGGCACCGCACGCGGTTCCGGCGCGTGCTCGGACAGCTCTTGGTCGGCGCTGGTCTCTGGGCTCGTCTCGGTGCTCACAGCCTCATTGTCCAGCATTTATCGGCTAGCGGGCGAACTGACGAGTGAACTTTCCGATGCCGAGCTCAGCGGCCACGGCTAGATCGTCCTCGGTGTCCACATCGCATCGCAGCGACGGCAGTGAGGCGCCGACCCGGACCGCCCCGGTGGCCGTGTGGGCGTCCGCCGATCCCGGGCCGAAACGGGGGTTCAGCGGCTCGCCAGGAGCGGCCAGCAGCAGCGTGGTGCCGCTGCCCGGCCGGTCCGCGCAGTAGGCCCGCCGCCCGCCGGCCGCCGCGACGGCCGCCGCCAGGTCGGCCGACCGCAGCGCGGGAAGGTCGGCCTGCAGGGCGCCGACCGTGCTCGTCGGGGTGCGCAGGTACTCCGCGCCGAACGTCAGTGCCGCGTTCAGACCGGGCAGGCCACGCTCGTCGAGGCACTCGACGCCGGTGCCCGCCAGCGCGTCCGGCACCCGCTTGTCCTCGCAGACCACCAGCACACGCCGCACGCCCGGTGCCAGCGCCGCCGCCGTCACGGTGTCCAGCAGCAGCGCGAGCACGAGGTCCGCGTGCCGCTCGTCGGGCACCGCGCCACGAAGGCGCGACTTCGCCCGGTCCAGGTTCTTGATCGGGACCACCAGGTCCACACCACGCTCCACGGACTCCATCGTGCAGGACTTCGAAGCGGCCTGTCGTGGGCGGGGCATACTCACGGCAACGTGACCGAGTGGAGCTTGCGTAGCGAGCATCGTGATGGGTGGAGCTTGCGGAGCGAGCATCGTGATCGGTGGAGCTTGCGGAGTGAGTGATCGCCGTTGAGGAGGACGGGTGCCGAGGCGAATTGAGAAGAGCGGGTTCTGGGTGCTGATGACGTGCCTGATCTTCTACCCGATCGCGTGGCTCGCGAAGATGCGGACCAAGGGGGCGGAGAACATCCGGCGGGAGGGCGGGATCCTGCTGGTGATGAACCATGTCTCCCACGTCGACCCGCCGGTCGACGCGGTGTTCGTGCACCGCAACAGCCGGGTGCCGCGGTTCCTCGCCAAGGACAGCCTGTTCCGCGCGCCGGTGTTCAAGTACCTGATCCGTGGCGCGGGCAGCATCCCGGTGTACCGGTCGACCGTGAGCGCCGGTGACAGCCTGGTCGCGGCCAAGGACGCGCTGCTGAAGGGCAAGCTCGTGGTGATCTACCCGGAGGGCACGATCACCAGGGACCCCGACGGCTGGCCGATGCGGTCGCGGACCGGCGTCGCGCGGCTCGCCATGGACTGCATGGAGAACGACCTGCCCGTGCTCACCGCCGCCCGTTGGGGCACGCGGGACATCCTCAACGGCTACACCCGTAAGTTCCGGCCGTTCCCGCGCAAGAAGGTCCAGATCGACGTGTCGGAGCCGGTGGACCTGAGCGGGTTCAGGGGCCGCGAGGTCGACAACGAGCTGCTGCGCGAGGTGACCGACCTGCTGATGGGCCGGGTGCGCGACCAGCTGGCCGAGCTGCGTGGCGAGCCGGCGCCCGCCGGGTTCTACGTGCCCGCCAGGGCCAAGAAGACCGATGGGTGAGATGCGGGTCGCCGTCTTCGGCGCCGGCTCGTGGGGCACGACGTTCGCGAAGGTGCTCGCCGACGCCGGCACGGACGTGGTCCTGTGGTCGCGGCGGCGCGAGGTCGCCGACGCGATCGCCGAGCACCGGGAGAACCCGGACTACCTGCCCGGGGTGACCCTGCCGCGGGGCCTGGAGTCCACTTCGGACCCCCGGGTCGCGCTCGACGGCGCCACCGACGTGGTGCTGGCCGTGCCGAGCCAGAGCCTGCGGCACAACCTCACCGCGTGGCGCCGCCTCATCGACCCGTCCGCGACGCTGATCAGCCTCGCCAAGGGCGTGGAGCTGGGCACGCTCAAGCGGATGAGCGAGGTCGTCGTCGAGGTGATGGGCGTGCCCGCGGCGCAGGTGGCGGTCGTGACCGGCCCCAACCTGGCCAAGGAGATCGCGGCGGAGCAGCCGACCGCGTCGGTTGTCGCGTGCGTCGACCACGACCGCGCGGTGGCGGTGCAGCAGGCCTGCACGACCGGGTACTTCCGGCCGTACACCAACACCGACGTCGTCGGCTGCGAGCTGGGTGGGGCGTGCAAGAACGTGATCGCCCTGTCCTGCGGGATGGCCGCCGGGCTGGGATTCGGCGACAACACGCTCGCGACGCTGATCACCCGAGGGCTCGCGGAGACGGCCCGGCTGGGGGAGGCGCTCGGCGCGGACCCCATGACGTTCGCCGGGCTCGCCGGGCTCGGGGACCTCGTGGCGACGTGCTCGTCGCCGCTGTCCCGCAACCGTTCCTTCGGCGCCCGGCTCGGTCGCGGGGAGACCGTCGCGCAGGCACTGGCCGCGGCGCACGGCCAGGTCGCGGAGGGCGTGAAGTCGTGCTCCTCGATCCGCGAGCTGGCCATGCGCCACGGGGTGGAGATGCCCATCACGGAGGTCGTGCACCGCGTGTGCCACGACGGCTTCGACCCCCGCGAGATGGCCGGTGAGCTCATCGGCCGCAAGACCAGACCGGAACGCTGACCCGGCTCCCGGTGCCATGAAAGGCGCTTTCGGGGCGTTCGGTGTCTCGAACGCGCCCTTCATGGCGGTTGGGCCGGAGAGCGGGTCAGTCGGAGGGCAGTTCCGCGAACATGGCGGGTTGCTCCGTCGGCTGCCGGGAGCCGCCGGCCGGTTCCACGGTGATCGCGACGACGTCCGCGTCCCCGAGGTCGCCCACCTCGTAGGTGAGGTTCCCGCCGGCCGGTTCGAGCAGTCCTCGCGAGCTCGGCCTGCCGTCGGCGAGGGTCCACAGCTGGTAGTCCCTGCCGTCCGGCGCGGTCGCCAGGTTGCCGCTCAGCAGGAGCATCTTGTCCTGCTGTCGGGACACCGCCACCTTCATCGAGCCGGTCGCACCCCCGGAGCCGTCGAGTGTCAGCAGCTCGGCGTCGGGTGCCTTCAGGATCTGCTCCAGCTGTGTGGCCTGGGCCCTGGCCGCGTCGAGCTGGTTGTCCTGCCGCACCACGACGACACCCAGCCCGGCGGCCGCGACGAAGAACACGGCCGCGGCGACCGTCGTCAGCCGCTGTGCGAGCGACCGCCGGCGCAGTGGCACCACGGTCGTGTCCGGCGACAGCTGGCGAACCTCCCGGATCTGGGCCAGCACCCGGTCCTTCAGGTCCGGTGGCGGCACCTCGGCGGCGGCCAGCGCGAGTCTGGCCGCGGTCTCCTGGAGCTCCTGGACCTCCTGCGCGCACGACTCGCACTCGGCGAGGTGCTGCTCGAAGTCCGCCCGTTCGACACCGGCCACGGCGTCGAGGGCGTAGGCGCCGGTCAGCGCGTGAATGTCGGGACTTGTCATCTCAGGCCACCCCCAGGCAGTCGCGCAGCCGGATGAGCCCGTCCCGCAGTCGAGTCTTGATGGTCCCCAGCGGCGTGCTCAGCAGCTCGCCGACCTCACGGTAGGTCCGGCCGCCGTAGTAGGCCAGCAGCACGGACTCGCGCTGGAGATCGGTGAGGGTGCTCAGGCAGCGGCGTACCTGTTCCTGCTCGAGCCGGGCGGTGACCTGCTCGGAGACCTCGTCGAACGGCCGGCTGGCGTCGCGGCGGCCGACCATGTCGTCCCGGTCGGCGGCGGCCTGCGCGGACCGCACGCGGTCGACGGCCCTGCGGTGCGCGAGCGTCATGGCCCACGTCGTCGCACTGCCGCGTTCCGGCGAGAACTTCGCGGCCGAGCGCCACAGCTCGACCATCACCTCCTGCACGACCTCCTCGGACTGCGCCGGGTCGCGCACGATCCGCCGGACCATCCCGAAGACGGAGCCGATCAGCAGGTCGTACAGCTGCGCGAAGGCCGCCTCGTCGCCGAGTGCCACGCGTTGCAACAGCTCACCGGCGTCGTTCGCCGGATCGGTACGTGCGGACCGCAGCCGTCTCGCACGATCGCCCATGACCACATCTCCCATGAACCGGGGTTCGGAGCCGACGCCATTCCGGATTGCCGGCGATTTGCGCGTACACGATCCCACGGGCTGGACGGGATTGCGGCGACTGGCGGCCTTTGGTTTTCTTGGCGGGTGCTGATTCGCGTGCTGAACCGTCGGCGGGGCTATCTCCAGCTCCGCCGGGTGGCCAGCGCGCTGTGTCTGTGCCGGTGATCGTCCAAGCCCGTCACCAGCCAGAACTCCCGGAAAGACAGCATTCAGCCATGTTCGCCGTGCCGGCCAACACCATCGCGTCCGCTTCCGTCGCCCCGACCGTGCATCCCGCCCTGATCGCCAGCGCGTTCGCGGCCGACCGGTCCCGCTGGGCCCACCACCTTCGTTACGACCCCGACGAGCGGTTCGCCACGCTCGTGGACTCGACCGAGGACCAGGAGGTCTGGCTCATGAGTTGGCTTCCCGGCCAGGAGACCGACCGCCACGACCACGGCGGCGCGACCGGCGCGTTCACGGTCGTGCAGGGCACGCTCACCGAGCACGTCCTCTCCAGGGGGACATCGCTCGCGCTGTCACCGGGCCAGACCAGGGTGTTCGGCCCGGGCTACACCCACCAGGTCCGCAACCTCGGGCCCGACCCGGCGGTCAGCCTGCACGTGTACCGGTCCGTCCGCACCATGCGGGCGGTGTCCGGTTGGCGTGCTCCGTTCACTGCGGACCAGCCTGCGGAGCTCGCCGGCTGACGTAGTCCGGCACCGCCACCTCCGCCGGCAGGTGCGCGCACGGTTCCGGAGTGCCCCAACCCCGTACCAGCGGCAGCACACCCGCCCAGTTCGCGCCGACCCGGTCGGGGGTCAGGTCGTCGGGCTCCTCGCCGGGCCCGCCGGTGCGGATCTTCACGGCCGCCTCGGTGAGGTCGAGCGCCAGCACCGCGGTCTTCGCGAACTCCTGCGGTGCCGGGCCGCGTGCGTGGTCCCAGGCGCCCGGCGCGATGTGCTCGGTGATCACGTGCAGGCCGTGCAGCTTCGCGTCCGGGTCGGTGACCTGCCGGGCCGCGCCGTGGATGGTGGCGGAGCGGTAGTTCACGGAGTGGTGGAAGACCGCGCGGCTGTAGATCACGCCGTCCAGCAGGGTGATGTTCACGCACACCTCGGCGTCCGCGCCGGCCCGCAGGCTGGCCGCGCCGGTCGAGCCGTGCACGTAGAGGGTGTCGTCCTCGTGGCCGTAGCCGGTGGGGACGATCCGGGGCGTGCCGTCGTCGGCGACGTAGGCGAGGTGGCAGATGATTCCCGCGTCGAGCACCCGCGTCAGGGCCGCCCGGTCGGTCACGGCACGGTCCTTGCCACGGCGGATGGTGCTGCGAGGTGTTGGCGAAAGCGTCACGCATCCACCTTCGCCGGTTAAGTGGCATCATTGAAGGGCCAAGACCCCGTGATTCTGGAAGGCCACTTTGGAGACGCCCGCGTTACCGGTGACGTTGGACCGCGAGTCGGTGACCCCGCTGGCCGTCCAGCTCGCCGAACAGCTCCGTGCCGCCGCGGGCGACGGGCGTCTGCGCAGCGGAGACCGGCTCCCGTCGACGCGCGCGCTGGCCGGCGAGCTGGGCGTGAGCCGCACGGTGACCGCCGCGGCCTACGAGCAGCTGCACGCCGAGGGCTGGATCGCGGGCCGGCACGGCTCCGGCACCTACATCACGACCGCGCCGCCCGGCTCGCTCCCGGCCACGTCCACGCCGGTCCACCGCGACACCGCACTGGACACGGTCGTCGACCTGACCCCGGGCTCGCCGTGGGCGGGCGGTATCGAGCAGGCGGCGTGGCGGCGCGCGTGGCGGGCGGCGTCCTACGCGGCGCCGATGGTCCGCCCGAACCGCGCGGGCCTGCCGGAGTATCGAATGCTCATCGCCGAGCACCTGCTGCGGCACCGCGGTCTGCGGGTCGGTGACGCCGAGGTCGTGCTGGCGACGGCCGGCACGAGCACGGCCGCGGCGGAGCTGGGCCGGGCCGTGCTGCGGCCGGGGGACATGGTGGCGGTCGAGGAGCCGGGCTACCAGCGTGCGGTCGGCGCGCTGCGGGCCGCGGGCCTACGGGTGGTCCCGGCCTCGGTGGACGCGGACGGCCTGCTGGTCGACGCGATCCCGCCGTCGGTCCGGGCGGTGTACTGCTCGCCGGCGCACCAGTACCCGCTGGGTGGCCGCATGTCCGCGGGCCGGCGGGTCGCGCTGGTGGAGCGGGCCCGTGAGCAGGGCTGGCTGGTGATCGAGGACGACTACGACGGCGAGTTGCGGTACGACGTGGCGCCGCTGCCGCTGCTGGCCGCGCTGGCGCCGGACGTGGTCGTGCACCTCGGCACGACGAGCAAGATCCTCACCCCGACCCTCGGCGTCGGGTGGATCGTCGCGCCGCCACCGGTGGTGACCGCCGTGCTGGCCCACCGCGACGCGACGGGCAGCGGCCCGGCGCCTGCCGGCCAGCTGGTGGTCGTCGAGCTGGCCCGCAACGGCGACCTCGGCCGGCACCTGCGGCGGTTGCGGCGCGAGCTGTCCGAGCGCCGGACGCTGGTCGTCGAGACGTTGGTGGCGGGGGGAGTCCGCGTGCTCGGCGACGACGCGGGCGCGCACGTGGTGGTCCCGGTCTCCTCCGCCGAGGACGAGCGCTCGCTGATCCGCGAGGCCGCCGGGCACGGGCTGCTGCTGGACGGCCTGGCCCGGCACCACATCGGCCGGGCGCGGTGGTTCGGCATCGCGCTCGGGTACGCGGCGTGTTCGCGGGAGCAGCTGAAACGCGCGTTACCCCTGCTCGTTGAGCTGGTCCGCGAGCCAGCCGGGTAGGGTCGGACGCCATGGCCAGCCAAGAGCGAGTCCGCGTGGCAGTCGTGTTCGGGGGACAGAGCACGGAGCACACCGTGTCCTGTGTGTCGGCGGCGAGTGTGCTCGCGAACCTGGACCCCGCGCGCTTCGAGGTCCTGCCGGTCGGCATCACACCGGAGGGCTCGTGGGTGCTGGGGCCGGCCGACCCGTCGACCCTGGAGATCTCCGGCCGGTCGCTGCCGACCATCACGTCCGGCACGGCGCTGACCCTGCCCGCCGACCCGTCGTCGGCGAGCCTGGTGGTGCTGGAGCGGGGCCGTGAGGGCGAGATCCTGTCCGGGGTGGACGTGGTGTTCCCGGTGCTGCACGGCGCGTTCGGTGAGGACGGCACGATCCAGGGACTGCTGGAGATGGTCGGGCTGCCGTACGCGGGTGCCGGGGTGCTGGCGAGCGCGGTGGCGATGGACAAGGTGTTCACCAAGAAGCTCCTGCGGGCCGAGAACCTGCCGGTGGGTCCCTACGAGGTCCTGTACCGGGGCGACGCGACGCTGACCGGGGAGCAGAAGGAGCGCCTCGGGCTGCCGGTGTTCGTGAAGCCCGCGCGTGCCGGTTCGTCGACCGGCATCAGCAAGGTCTCGGACTGGGCGAAGCTGGCCGAGGCGGTCGCGCTGGCGCGCTCGATCGACCCGAAGGTCCTGGTCGAGTCGATGGTGGTGGGCCGCGAGGTCGAGTGCGGAGTGCTGGAGTTCCCGGATGGACGCGTGGAGGCGTCCCTGCCCGCGGAGATCCGCATCCTGGACGACTCGCTGGAGTTCTACGACTTCGAGACCAAGTACGTGGACCACACCGCGGAGCTGGACATTCCGGCCAAACTGGACGACGCCGTGGCGGACCGCCTGCGGGCGATGGCGATCCAGGCGTTCAGGGCCCTCGACTGCCAGGGCCTCGCACGGGTGGACTTCTTCGTGGGCGCCGACGGCTCACTGACGATCAACGAGCTGAACACGATGCCCGGCTTCACCCCGACGTCGGCCTACCCGAAGATGTGGGCGGTGACGGGCATCGACTACCGAACGCTGCTCTCCACGCTGGTCGACACGGCCATTGCCCGCGGCACCGGCCTCCGCTGACCGGGGCGACACTAGTGTCCCGCGCCGGAAATCAGGCAACTGATTCGGCGGCCCAGCTTCCTGCTGGCGGCGTTGCCGGTTCGCCCAGGTACGACCCAGTACGAGGGCGAACCGGCGTCTTGCCAGCAGAAACCTGGATCCACCGACTTGATCACCGCATTTCCGGCGCGGGACACTAGCTCGGCGCGGCCGGGACGGCCTTCGCGATCGTTTCCGACATCTCCTGGACCACGCCCGTGCCGGCGTCCTCCGGGATGGTCACGGCGATGTAGACGGGGCGGTCGACGGCGTACCAGGTCGTCGCGCCGTCGCCCTCCACCGGCAGCCAGTTGACCTTCGAGATCAGTCGCAGCGACGCGGTCGGTTGCAGCTCGGCCGGCTTGCCCAGCCCGCACCGCATCACCACCGGCTCGCCCCGGGTGCCCGCCCAGGCCGCGGCTGCGGGCGGCGCCGGCTCGGCCAGGGCCAGCCGCTTCAGCTTCTTGCCGTTGCTCGGCAGTGACGCCGGCAGCGCGTCGACCAGCTGGGCGCATGCCGGGGCGCTCGCGTCCGGCGCGTCGACCGCGCCCAGCGCCAGCGGACCCGTCGGTCGCGGCGGCTCGGGCGTCGGCGCCGCCTCGGCGTCGCCGCCCACGAACCGGCTCGCGATGATCACGCCGACCAGCAGCGCCGCGGCCAGGCCGGCGGCGACGAACAGCGTCCCGCGGGACAGGGGCTCTCCGGACACGTCCCAACTAGACCATGTCGGCGAGGTGGACCACCGGGCAGGTGAGGGTTCGGGTGATCCCGTCCACGTTCTGGATACGGGCCACGACCAGCTGACCGAGCAGGTCGACGTTCTCCGCCTCGGCTCGGACGATCACGTCGTAAGGGCCCGTGACGTCCTCAGCGGTGGTCACACCCTCGATCTGTGCGATCTTTCCGGCGACCGCGGCCGCCTGACCGACCTCGGTCTGGATAAGGATGTATGCGTAGACCACGGCGCGCCCCTTCGCGTCTAGCAGGACTCAAAAGGTAGGAACGTGAGCAGCAAAAGCTACCGCAGTTTGGGATCGTTTGGGGATCCGACTATCGGAGGTGTCGTGGCCGACAATAGAGGAGGCCCAGCTCATGATCCACCGCAGACCGTCGCGGATGTCGGCGAGTTCGGTCTCATCCGCCGGGTGACCGCCGGCCGGCGACAGCCGGCAACCACCCTCATCGGGCCCGGCGACGACGCCGCGCTCGTGACCGCGGCGGACGGCCGGGTGGTCGCGAGCACCGACGTGCTGACCGAGGGTGTCCACTTCAGACTCGACTGGTCGACGCCGGAACACGTTGGGCGCAAAGCGATCGCGGTCAACATGGCGGACATCGCGGCCATGGGCGCGGTACCGACCGCGCTGCTCGTCGGGATCGCCTGCCCGCCCTCGACCCGGGTCGAGGTCGCCGAGGGGCTCGCCGCCGGCATGTGGGAGGAGGCGACCAGCGTCGGGGCCGGTCTCGTCGGCGGCGACGTGGTCACCGCGAAGGAGATCGTGATCTCCGTCACCGCGCTCGGGACTCTAGCGGGACGCGAGCCGGTCACCAGGGGCGGCGCCATGCCGGGCGACGTCGTGGCGGTGGCCGGCCGGCTCGGCTGGTCGGCGGCCGGGCTCGCCGTGCTCGGCCGCGGCTTCCGCTCGCCGGTCCAGGTCGTCGGCGCCTACCGGGTGCCGGAGCCGCCGTACGCGGCCGGCCCGCAGGCCGCGGCGGCCGGCGCGACCGCGATGATCGACGTGTCCGACGGGCTGCTCGCCGACCTCGGGCACATCTGCGAGTCGTCCAATGTGGCCGTCGACGTGCGGACCGACCTCATCGAGGTGCCACAGCGGCTCGTCGACGTCGCCACCGCGCTCGGCGCCGACCCGCTGCACTGGATGCTCACCGGCGGCGAGGACCACGCGCTGGCCGCGACGTTCCCCGGGGAGGCCGCCGTGCCTGAGGGTTGGCACACAATCGGCACGGTGACCAGGGGAAGTGCCATTACTGTCGACGGCGGCCCGTACGAGGGCGGCGGTGGTTGGCAACACTTTCGGTGAGGGTTGAGCGGAGCTTGCGTTGTCGCTGGTGAAGATCGAGGTGACGTCCTACGACCACCCGGACGCGGTGGCGTTGATCGCCGAGGTGCAGCAGGAGTACGTGGTGCGCTACGGCGAGGAGGACGGCACGCCGGTCGACCCCGCCGAGTTCGCGCCGCCGCGCGGGCTGTTCCTCGTCGCGTACGTGGACGGCACGCCGGCGGCATGCGGCGGCTGGCGTGCGCACGGGACGGCCGTGGAGCTGAAGCGCATGTATGTCACGCCCGCGTTCCGTGGCCGGGGCCTCGCGCGTGCCATGCTCGCGGCACTGGAGCGGACCGCGGTCGAGGCCGGTCACCGGCGCGTGATCCTGGAGACGGGGCAGCGGCAGCCGGAGGCGATCGCCCTGTACGAGTCCTCCGGCTACGAGCCGGTGCCACGCTTCGGGTACTACGCGGAGGCCCCGGAGGCCGTACACCTGGGAAAGGTGGTCGAATGCCCGTCTATGCGCTAGGCGACCGCACGCCGGACATCCACCCGGACGCCTACGTGCACCCGGACGCCACGGTGATCGGCGACGTCACGATCGGCGCGTTCGCTTCGGTGTGGCCGCAGGCCGTGCTGCGTGGCGAGGAGGGCGCCATCCGGGTCGGCGAGCGAACGTCGGTCCAGGACGGCACGATCGTGCACTGCACCGCATGGCACGACACCGTCATCGGCCCGGAGTCGGTGGTCGGGCACAACGCGCACATCGAGGGCGCGACGGTCGGCGCACGCTGCATGATCGCGTCGGGCTCCGTGCTGCTCAACGGATCCGTGGTCGAGGACGGCGCGGTGCTCGGCGCCGGCGCGGTGATGTCGTTCAACGGCCACCTGCCCGCGGGCCGCATGGCGCTCGGCGTGCCCGCGCGGGTGCGCGAAGGGCACGAGGTCCCGCCGGACATGGTGTCCGGGATCGTGGCGAACTACGTGCAGCGCATCGCCGTTTACAAGGCAGGGCTCCGGAAACTGTCCTGAGCCAGGGGCGATAGGGTCGCCCGGGTGACAGCACGACCGCTGGATGAGATCGTCGAACCAGGCTGGGCGGAAGCCCTCAAGCCCGCCGAAGAGCGCATCGCCGCGATGGGGGAGTTCCTCCGCGCCGAGATCGCCGCCGGCCGCCAGTACCTGCCGTCGGGCGACAACGTGCTGCGTGCGTTCCAGCAGCCGTTCGCCGACGTCCGGGTGCTGATCGTCGGTCAGGACCCGTACCCCACGCCCGGCCACCCGATTGGTCTGTGCTTCTCGGTGGCGCCGGACGTTCGCCCGCTGCCGAAGAGCCTGG
Source organism: Actinophytocola sp. (assembly GCF_035634895.1). Taxonomy (GTDB): domain Bacteria; phylum Actinomycetota; class Actinomycetes; order Mycobacteriales; family Pseudonocardiaceae; genus Actinophytocola. The sequence goes on from NZ_DASQCC010000188.1 coordinate 32,646, forward strand.
TGAACATCTTCCAGGAGTACAGCGACGACCTGGGGCACCCGGCGCCGTCCAACGGGGACCTCGGCCCGTGGACCGAGCGCGGGGTCCTGCTGCTCAACAGGGCGCTGACGGTGCAGCCGGGCCGGCCGAACTCCCACCAGGGCAAGGGCTGGGAGGAGGTCACCGAGCAGGCGATCCGCGCACTGGCCGCCCGGGGCGGTCCGCTGGTGGCCATCCTGTGGGGCCGCAACGCGCGGAACCTCAAGCCGCTGCTGGACCCGGTGCCGTGCATCGAGTCCGCCCACCCCAGCCCGCTGTCCGCGCACAACGGCTTCTTCGGCTCCCGGCCGTTCAGCCGCGCGAACGAGCTGCTCGAGAAGCAGGGCGGCGAGCCGGTCGACTGGAAGCTGCCCTAGCACCGGCCGGCGGGTTGGCGGACGGTCGGGGTTTCTCGTAGCAGGCGCTCGGTGCTGAGGAGTGCGAGCGCGGCCGGCCACCGGTGGCCTGGTCGAGCAGCCCGGAGCCGCCGTGATGGCCGTGACGCCCGGTGAGTGCCTCACCGGGCGTTGACGGCACTCGCGGACAGTTCCTGCTCGCCCCGCCCGACCTGGTCGACGCGGAGCGCGGCGGTGGTGTTCGGCACACCCTGGAGGCCGTGCTGGCGCTGGGAATCGTGCCGGTAGTCAACGAGAACGTCGTCTACACCCGGTTCGGCCTGGCCAGCGCCAGTGCCAACCCGGGTGTGGTCGTACGTCGCCGGGGACGCAGATCCGACCCCGCCCACCGGAGATGTTGCGTGCGGAGCTGGCGTGTATCACGGGCTGAGCGCACAGCAAACCGGGCCACTGGCGTACCAGGGCCCGGCTCGGGTGTTCGGTTCCGGCTTCGGTCCTACCCGCGGGTGACCTTGCCCGCCTTCAGGCAGGAGGTGCACACGTTCAGACGCTTGCGCTGCGAGATACCGATCTTCGCGTGCACGGTCTGAATGTTGGGGTTCCACCGGCGGCTGGTGCGCCGGTGGGAGTGCGAGACCGACTTGCCGAAGCCTGGCCCCTTGCCACAGACGTCGCAGACGGCAGCCACGTCAGGCACTCCTTTCTCACAAACGGAAACTGGCCGAGCGGCCAGCAAGCTCACGGCCCGGCATGAGCCGGGCAGCAACACCCGACTCGCGCCGGGCAAGCAGATACAGGGTAACGGCTCGCGCGACGGCGTTCGCCACCGGCCCACTAGTGTGCCGCATGTCCAGCCGTGAGGAGCGCATGGAGGCGCGATGCTGCAGGCGCTCGACGCCACCCAGGTCCGGCGGTGGGCCGTGGCGTGCGTGCAGGCGCTGGACGCGCATCGCGAGGCCATCGACAGGATCAACGTCTACCCCGTGCCGGACGGCGACACCGGGTCGAACCTCCTGCACACGATGCGCGCGGCCCTGGACGCCTTGCTCAGGGCCCCGGCCAGGACCCGAGCCGACGCCGGCGCGGCGATGGCCGTGCTTGCCCGCGGCGCCCTGACCGGCGCCCGAGGGAACTCGGGCGTCATCGCGTCCCAGTTCCTCCGCGGCGTGGCCGAGGCCCTGACCGGCGTCGAGGCCGTGCTCGGCCCCGGCCTGCGCGCGGCGCTCGCCCGTGGCGCCGAACTGGCCGCGGCGGCCATGGCCGACCCCGTACCGGGCACGATGGTGACCGTCTTCGAGGCAGCCGCCAGCGCCGCGCGAGACGAGCCGTCCGACGCGCTCCAGGACGTCGCCGCGACAGCCGCGACCGCGGCGGCGGACGCCCTCGACGAGACCCCCCGCCAGCTCGCCGCCCTGGCCGACGCGGGCGTGGTGGACGCCGGCGGCCGCGGGGTCGTCGTGCTGTTCGACGCGCTGTATGCGGTTGTCACCGGCCAGCCGGCCGCGTTGGCCGCCGCCCAGCGCGCCAACGCTGAGCGGGCCACACGGCCCTCGGCCGACGGGCAGGAAAGCTCCCTCTACACCTCCCGTGAGTCAGGCTCGGACGCCTACGCGTACGAGGTCATGTACCTCCTGGAACAGGTCACCGACACCGACGTCGGCGACCCGTCGGTCGCCGATGACTCGGCTGCCGCCGACGGCCCACGCCTTACCGGCGGCTCTCGGCATGGGGATCCTCGTGTTGTTGATCACCTCCGTGATGTTCTCGTCGGGCTTGGGGACTCCGTCTCCGTCGTCGGGGACGGGGCGGGGTTGTGGACGGTGCATGTGCACTGCAACGACATCGGCGCCGCCATCGAGGCGGGCATCGATGCCGGGCGGCCTCGGCAGATCCGGGTGGCCCGGTTCGCGGACGCGGCTTCGCCGGAGGCGAGCCGGTTCTCCCGGGACCGTGCCGTGGTCGTCCCATCGCGCAGCAGTGAGTTCGCCGATCTGCTGATCAGCGAAGGCGTCACCGTCGTCCAGCTCGACATCGGCACCACCGCTGACACCACCGCTGACACCACCGCTGACACCACCGCCTGGACGACCTCCACCGCCGGCGCCACCGCCACCGCCGGTCCCGGCACCACCACCGGCACCGGAACCAGCGAGGACGCCGACGCTGAAGGCGACGTCGCCTACCGGTTGCTCGAGACCATCACGCGCACCGCGGCCGCGCACGTCACCGTGCTGCCCGCGGACCCCGGGCTGGTCGAGGCCGCCGACGAGGCCTCGATCCGCGCCGTCGCCGCCGGGCAGGACGTCGTCGTGGTGCCGTGTGCCTCACCGGTGCAGGTGCTGGCCGCCGTGGCGGTGCACGACCCGCGTCGTCGGGCGGGGGACGACGTGGTCGCGATGGCCGAGGCGGCGGCCGCGACCAGGCGGGGCGAGGTCGTCGTGGCGACCGAGGCCGCCATCACCTGGATCGGCGCCTGCGACGCCGGCGACGTGCTCGGGTTCGCCGACGGTGAGGTGATTTTGATCGAGCCCGGGCCGGCCGACCTGGCCGCGCTCGACCGCGCCGCGTACGGCGTGGTCAAGCGCATGCTGACCGCGGGCGGTGAGTTGGTCACCGCCCTGCTGGGGGCCGACGCGCCGGACGAGCTGGCTATGGAGCTCGAGGACTTCCTGCGCCGTGAGCATCCCGAGGTCGACCTGGTCGTCTACCAGGGCGGCCAGCGCGACGCGGTACTGGTGCTTGGCGTGGAGTAGCTGTCATGGCGGGGACGATGCCACCGGCCACCGACAATTCCGGCTGGCGTTCCAGCCAGGGGCAAAGTTTAGAGTCGGTCATATGCGGATCGGCGAGCTCGCGAGCCACGCGGGGATTACCACCAAAGCGTTGCGTTACTACGAGGAGCGAGGGCTTCTCGACGCCCCGCGTCGCACGAATGGGTATCGGGACTACGACGAGTCACACCTTCGGGTGGTCCGGGAAATACAGACGCTTCAGGAAATCGGCTTCGCGCTCGAGGACACCCGGCCGTTCGTCGAGTGCCTGCGGGCCGGCAACGAGGAGGGCGACGCCTGCCCGGACTCGGTGGCCGTGTACCGCCGCAAGATCGCCGAGGTCGAGGCCTACCTGCGGCAGCTGACCGTCGTGCGCGACGAGCTGCGGGCCAAGCTCGACGCCGCCGTACACCACAGGACAACAGGGGAGAGCTAGGCATGGAGTCCGTCACCGAGGAGACCTTCGAGACCCGCGTGCTCGCCCGGGACAAGCCGGTGCTGGTCGAGTTCTGGGCGACGTGGTGCGGCCCGTGCCGCATGGTCGCGCCGGTGCTCGAGCAGATCGCCGGCGAGCGCACCGACATCGAGATCGTGAAGATCAACTACGACGAGGAACCGGGCATCGGCCAGCGGTACGGCGTGATGGGGCTGCCGACGATGCTGCTGTTCCGCGACGGCGAGCCGGTGCGCTCGTTCGTCGGCGCCAGGCCGAAGGCGCGGATGACCAAGGACCTGGACGACGCTCTCCAAGCCTGATCCCACGATTGTCGGTGGCTCGCGACATAATCGGCCCCGATGGTCTCCATGGACAGCAAACTCGAGGCGGCGGTGGGTGCCAAGTCGGCCAAGGCGCTGGCCGGCGCCTTCGACCTGCACACCGTCGGCGACCTGGTCAGGTACTTCCCCCGCCGCTACGACGAACGTGGCCAGCTCACCGACATCGCCGGGCTGGAGATCGGCGAGCACGTCACCGTCATGGCGCGCGTGCAGTCGTTCAACGAGCGGCGCATGCGTACCAGGCAGGGCTGGATCGCCGAGGTCGCGATCACCGACGGCAGCCGCACGCTGGACTGCACCTTCTTCAACCAGCGCGGCGCCAAACGCGCGCTGAAACCGGGCATCAGCGCGCTCTTCGCCGGCAAGGTGTCGCGGTACCGCAACAAGCTGCAGCTCACCAACCCCGACTACCAGCTGCTCGACGAGGAGAGCGGCGACGAGGACGCGACAGTCGAGAAGGTCGAGAAGTTCACCGGCCTCATCCCGGTGTACCCGGCGGCCGCGACGATCCAGTCCTGGCAGATCGGCAAGTGCGTGCGGCAGGCGCTGGACATGCTGGCGGCCATCGAGGACCCGATGCCGGCGGAGTTGCGGACCCGCCGCGGCCTCGCGGACTACGACGACGCCATCCGCAAGATCCACACCGCCTCCGAGTGGCCCCCGGTGCAGGCCGCGCGGGAGCGGCTGAAGTGGGACGAGGCGATGGCTGTCCAGCTCGCCCTCGCGCAGCGGCGGCACCGGGCGATCGCCCGGCCGGCCCCGGAGTGCGCGCGCCGGGACGACGGCCTGCGTGCCGCGTTCGACAAGCGTCTGCCGTTCACGCTCACCGACGGCCAGCAGGAGGTCGGCGAGGCGGTCGCGGCCGACCTCGAACTTGCGCACCCGATGAACCGCCTGCTGCAGGGCGAGGTCGGCAGCGGCAAGACGATCGTCGCGTTGCGGGCCATGCTGCAGGTCGTGGACGCGGGCCGGCAGGCCGCGCTGCTCGCCCCGACCGAGGTCCTGGCCGCGCAGCACGCCCGGTCGCTCGCGAACATGCTGGGCGACCTGGCGATCGCGGGTGAGCTGGGCGCGCCGGAGGAGTCGACTCGGATCACGCTGCTGACCGGCTCGCTGCCGGCCAAGCAGCGCAAGCAGGCGTTGCTGGACGCGGCGAGTGGCGCGGCCGGCATCGTCGTGGGCACGCACGCGCTCATCCAGGACACGGTGCAGTTCGCCGACCTGGGCTTCGTCGTCGTCGACGAGCAGCACCGGTTCGGGGTCGAGCAGCGGGACGCGCTGCGCACGCGCGCGGGTGCGAACGTGAGCCCGCACGTCCTGGTCATGACCGCGACGCCCATCCCGCGCACCGTCGCCATGACGGTCTACGGCGACCTGGAGACGTCGGCGCTGCGTGAGCTGCCGAAGGGACGCTCGCCGATCAGCACGGCGGTGGTCCCGTCGGCCGAGAAGCCCGCGTGGCTGGAGCGCGCCTGGCAGCGGGTCCGCGAGGAGGTCGCGGGCGGACACCAGGCCTACGTGGTGTGCCCGCGCATCGGCGACCAGGACGACGTGAGCGACTCCGACGACGGCCGGCGCCCGCCGCTCGCGGTGCTGGAGGTCGCCGAGGGGCTGGCCGAGGGACCGCTGCGTGGGCTGCGGCTGGCGGTGCTGCACGGGCGGATGCCGGCCGACGACAAGGACACGGTCATGCGTGCCTTCGCGGCGGGCGAGGTGGACGTGCTCGTCGCGACCACCGTCGTGGAGGTCGGCGTGGACGTGCCGAACGCGACGGCGATGGTCATCATGGACGCCGACCGGTTCGGGGTCTCCCAACTGCACCAGCTGCGCGGGCGGGTCGGACGTGGCTCGGCACCCGGGGTCTGCCTGCTGGTGACCGAGATGCCCAGCGGCACGGCCACCCGGGAGCGGCTCGACGCGGTGGCGTCGACCCTGGACGGGTTCGAGCTGGCCAGGGTCGACCTGGAGATGCGCCGCGAAGGCGACATTCTCGGGGCGACGCAGTCCGGCAACAGGTCCGCCCTGCGGCTGCTGTCCTTGCTGCGGGACGAGGAGGTGATCGGGGAGGCGCGGGAGGAGGCCCAGGAGCTCGTCGCCCGTTCCCCCGATCTCGCGGAGTTTCCCGGACTGGCGACCATGGTCGCCTCGTTGGTCAATGACACGAAGGCCGAATATCTCGAAAAAGCCTAGAGAAAAGCCCCGCCGGTCGGCCGCGACCGGCGGGGCTCGTGCTCTGGAAGAACCTACTTGCTGCCGTTCGCCTGTGCCTTCTCCTGGTGCGGCTGCTGGGCCTGGCGGGGCTGGGCCGCTCCGCTCGCCTTGGCCACCGCCTGGAAGTGGCGCTTCGCGTCCTCCAGGATCGAGTACGTCGTGTTCACGTTGTCGGACACGCGACGCTCGAACTCGTCCGCCTGGCGGATGCGGTCGGCCGCCTCGGCGAGGCGCTGCTCGGCGTCCTCGACGATCTTGGCGGCACGGATCTTCGCGTTGGCCTGCTGCTCGTTCAGCTCCCGCTCGACCTGGGTCTGCTTGGCGCTGATCGCCTTGTCGGTCGCGTGGCTGCGGGCCTCCGCGTCGGCGATGGTCTTGTCCGCCTGCTGCTGCGCCATCGCCTCCAGCTCGGTCAGGCTCTGCTCCACCGAGGCCTTCTTCGCGGCCAGGGCGCGCTCCGCGTCGTCGGTGCGCTTCTTGGCCTCCTCGATGATCCTCGCCGCCTGCTGCTGGGCCGACTGCTGGCGGGCGGCGATCTGCTTCTCCGCCTCCGCCTGCTCGGTCGACACCGTCTCGCGGATGCGGCCTGCCTCGATCTCGGAGTCGCCGACGATCTTGGCCGCGCGGGCCTTCGCCGCCGCCTCGCGCTGGGCGATCTGTTGGTCGGCGTCCGCGCGCTCCGCGGACACCGTCTCGCGGATCTTCCCCGCCTCGCGCTCCGCGTCGCCGACGATCTTGCCGGCGCGGTCCTTCGCGACCGCCGCGCGCTCGTTCAGCTCGCGCTCCAGCTCGGCCCGGCGCTGGTTGAGGGCGGCCTCGGTCTCCTGCTCCAGCGACGACCGCTTCTCCGCGGCCTTCGCGTCGAGGAGCTCGCGCTGCTTGAGGCCCTCCGCGTCCAGCCGGTCACGCCGCTGCTTGGCCTCGCCGTCGAGCTGGGCGATGCGGGTCTCGTTGGCCTTGGTCGCGCGCTCGATCTCCGTGCGTGCCTCGGCCATCAGGTGCTCGTGCTCGGTCGCGTTGCGGGCCCGCAGCTGTTCGTACTCGTTCTCGAGCGTCGCGTGGTTCTTCGCGTACTCGGCCTCGAGGACCTTGCGGCGCTCGGTCAGCTCGGCCGTGATGCCGTCCTGCTTGGCCTTCTGGTCCTTCGCGTACGCCTGCGCGTCGGCCTTGGTGCTCGCGGCGTACTCGTCGGCCGCGGCCTTGGATTTGTTCGTGTACGCGTCCGCGTTCTTGCGGATCTCGGCCGCGTGCTGGTCGGCCTCGCGCCGGGTCTGCGCGGCGTAGTTGTCCGCGTCCTCCCTGGTCGCGGACGCGTGCTGGTCGGCCTTGGCCCTCGTCGAGTGGGAGTACTCGTCCGCGTCGGCCCGCGTCGACCGGTCGTACTCGTCGGCGTTGTGCTTGAACTCGGCGATCTCTTCCTCGGCGAGCTGCCACATCAACCGCTGCCGTTCCGACATCGCCTCGGTGGACGTCGGGTTCACGGTGATGCGGGTGAGCTGCTCTCTGGAGTCCTGTAACTGCTGCTGCGCGCTGCCGAGCGCCTTCGTCAGATCAGCTACCTTGGCGACCGCCTCGTCGCGGCTCTTCGTCGCATGGCTCAGGTCGAACGACAGGCGCGTGACGCGCTCGTTCACCTGACGCGGGTTGTAACCGCGCAGAACAGTGTCAAAACGTGGAACGCGAGGGTTCGCGTCGGACTCGGCATCGGCCATGACGCCACACTTTAGATGGTCCCTCTGATAGGTGACTCCGGCAGGAGGGTGATATGGAGATGAAGACCGCCCCACCGTCACTTAGCGGCAGGGCGGCCTACGTTCCGACTAATCAGCGGCTGTTCACTATCACCGCCGGTAGTTGCTCGGTCGGGTGATCAACAATAGGGGACTTCGGCTGCGGAGCGTCATTCCGGATTCGACCCGGCCACCAGTTCGCGCGCCCCAGCAGAGCCATCAGCGACGGCAGCACGAGCACCCGGATGATCATCGCGTCGATGAACACGGCGACGGCGAGACCGACACCCATCTGTTTCATCTCGTTCATCGACAGCGTCGCGAAGATCCCGAAGACCGACACCATCAGGATCGCCGCCGAGGTGACCACTCCCGCCGAGCGGCTGATGCCGTGCGCGACGGCGTCCCGGGTGGACATCCCGGCCCTGACCGCCTCGCGGACCCGGCTCACCACGAACACGTGGTAGTCCATCGACAGTCCGAAGAGGATCGCGAACACGAACAGCGGGATCCACGCCACGAGCGCGCCGGTGGAGTGGAAGTCGAGGACGCCCTCCGCCCAGGTGTGCTGGAACACCAGGGCCATGGTGCCGAACGCCGCGGCCGCGGACAGGGAGTTCAGCAGCATCGCGGTGGCCGCGACGACCACCGACCGGAACGTCCACGCCATGATCAGGAACGTGAGTAGCAGCACGAAGCCGATCACGACCGGCATCCGGTCCCCGAGGTTGTTCGCGTAGTCCTCGTCGCGCGCGATGTCGCCGCCGACCGCGTACTCGGCGCCGCCGACGGTGCCGACGGTCGCGGGGACCAGGGTGTCGCGCAGCTCCGCGAGGGACCGTTTGCCATCCGGGGTGCCGGGGGCGTACGGCGTCGGGATCTCGAGGGTGGTGATCCGCTGGTCCTTGGACACCCTGAGAACCGGTGCGGTGACCTTCGCGAACAGCGGGTCGTTCTGTGTCCGGTTCGACAGTTCGGTCAGCTTCGCGCCGACCTGCCGGGTCTCCCCGGGCTCCGCGCGGACGGCGACCACGTGAGTGGTGCCCTCGCTCGGGAACGCTGCGGTCAGCCGGTCGTAGGCCTGGATGACCGGGATCGTGCGGGGCAGGTCCTCCGCGCCGCTCGACTTCAGCTTCATGTCCAGGGCGGGCAGTGCGAGCGCGCCGAGCGCGATCACCGACAGCAGGAAGGTGACGAGCGGGTACCGGAGCGCGGGGCGCAGCAGCTTTGGCCACACCCGCGGCGGGCCGGTGCGGTGGGTGAGCCGCCACAGCAGTGGGACACGCGGCCGGTCGACGCGCCTGCCGAGCTTCGCGAGCAGCGCCGGCAGCACGGTCAGCGAACCGAGCACGGCGACCGCGACGACGATGATCGAGCCGGTGGCGAGCGAGGCGAACACCCCGTCGTTGGCGAGGTACAGCCCCGCCATGGAGACGATGACCGCGACACCCGAGACGACGACCGAGTGTCCGGACGTGGCGGCCGCGATCTCGACCGCGCGGGTGTGCGAGGCGCCGTTCTGGCGTTCCTCACGTTCCCGCTTCAGGTAGAAGAGGGAGTAGTCGACGCCGACCGCCATGCCCATCAACAGGATCACGCTGCCGATCGACTCGACCGACGGGACGACGTGCGACGCGAGCGCGGACAGTCCGAACGCGGCGCCGACGGCCGACATGGCGAGCAGCACCGGCACGCCGGCCGCGATGATCGCGCCGAACGCGACGAGCATGATGATGAGGGTGACCGGGAGGCTGATGAACTCGGCCTTGGTCAGGTCGCCCGCGACCTGGTCGTTGATGCCCTTGCTGATCGAGCGGCCGCCGACCTCCTCGACGCGGACGTCCGGGTGTTGCTGCTGGACCGCGGCGGTCTGGTCGAGCAGCTTGCCGACGTTGTCGGACGCCGTCTCCTCGTCACCCGCCATGGTGACCGGCAGAAGCAGGGCGTTCCCGTCCCGCGACGGGACCGGGTCGCCGACCTCCTTGACCTCCTTGAGCCCGCGCATCCGCTGTGCCGCGTCCTTCGCGGCCGCCTGGGCCTCGGCCTGGTCGAGCCGGCCGCTCCGGGCGGTGATGAGCACGTTCTCCTTGGCGTGTTCGGCGAAGTGTCCGTCCTCGACGATGGTCGTGGCACGACCGGCCTCCCCGATGGCCAGGTCCTTGTCGGTCGCGTCCCTGGTGCCGACCCACCCACCCGCCGCGAAACACACCGCGACGAACACGACCCACAAGCCGATCGCGCGCCACGGGTGCGTCGCACTCCACCTGGCGACACGCACCGTTACTGGTTGCCTGCGCACGTTTCCTGTCCTTTCCCCAGCCATGAAAGCCCTGTGGTACAACGGTTTTATGGTCTCGGGACTCGTGTCCCGGCACACGGGTGTGCGCCCCCGGATCGGGGGTGGGGCTAGCCATAGGTGGCAACTGGTGAAGCTTGCTCACCTCTGCGTAGTCGCGTAACGACAATGGGTATGAAGCAACTCGTGGCGAGGGTCGTGGTCGCGTGCCTGCTCACGGCGGCCTGGGCGGTGCCGGCGGAGGCGGCGTCCGAACGTGCGTACATCGTGGTGCTGTCCGGCGATGCACGCGCCTACACACACCGGTTCGCGTCGGTGGAACACGTCTACTCGACGGTGCTGCACGGTTTCTCGGCACGCCTGACCGCGAAGGAGGCGGCGTCGCTGGCCGCCGATTCCGGTGTGGACATGGTCGTGCCCGACACCCCCGTGCACGCGTTGGGGGAGCAGCTGAACCCACCGTCGTGGGGCCTGGACAGGATCGACCAGCGCGACCTGCCGCTGGACGGGGTGTACCGGTACCCGAACGAGGCGCCGGACGTGACCGCGTACGTGATCGACACCGGCGTACGGGCCACGCACGCGGACTTCGGGGGGCGGGTCCGGCCCGGTTACGACTTCGTGTCCGACGACACCGACGCGACGGATGGCAACGGCCACGGCACCTTCGTGGCGGGCATCATCGGCGGCGTTCGGTTCGGGGTCGCGAAGCAGATCAAGATCGTGCCGGTGAAGGTGTTGGACGACAACGGCTCCGGCACGATCGCGGACGTGATAGCCGGCATCGACTGGGTGACGGCGAACGCGGTGGGCCCTGCGGTGGCGAACATGAGCCTGGGCGGCTCGGCGAACGCCGCACTGGACACGGCGGTCCGCAACTCGATCGCGTCGGGCGTGAGCTACACGGTGGCGGCGGGTGGTTCGGCGGCGGACGCGGGGAACTACTCTCCCGCGCGGGTGACCGAGGCGCTGACGATCGGGGCGTCGGACATGCGGGACTGCCTGTCGTCGAGCACGAACCGGGGGGCGGTGGTGGACATGTTCGCGCCGGGAGTGAACATCGTCGGCCCGTGGACGACCGGCGACAGCGCGTTCGTGACGTTGTCCGGCTCGTCGTTCTCGGCCCCGCACGTGGCCGGCGCGGCAGGGATCTACCTGGAGGACCACCCGGGTGCGACGGCGGCGGAGGTGTCCGGCGCGCTGGTGGCGGCGTCCACGAAGGACCGCCTCTGCAACGTGCCACCGGGAACGGCGAACCGCCTGCTGTACGTGGATTAGGCGATGAGCTGCCAGGTCCTGCCGTCGCACTGGACGTGGTCGCCGACGGGGGAGTAGTCGCGGTCCCCGTCCACGGTGCACTGTTCGCCGGGGAACGGGCCCGCGGCGTTGGACTTGGGGAACCCGCCGGGTGGCTCCCGGACCCAGGACTGGGGCGGGTCGCGGTCCGGGGTGCGCTGGCAGCGTTCGGCGCCGTCCCTGCCGGTGCGTGGACTGTCCAGTTCGACGGCGGCACAGGGCTCGACGATGGCCGGCACCCAGTCGGAGTCGGAGTCGGAGTCGCCTGCGCTACGGCCGACGGACGAGGGCTGTCCGGTCACGCCGCGATGGGTGGCGGCCCACCAGAGGGTGCCGCCACCCGTGAGGAGAGCGACCAAGGTCAGGAGCAGGGTGCCCTGCTTGACCTTCCGCCTGATGCGCTGGCGCCGGGCGGTCATTTGTCGAGCACGAGCCGGGGCAGCCGGACCCGGGGGTGGGACGGCTGAGCCACCCGGCGGGGTGGTCGGTGGCGCGGCCGGTTGGGTGGATCGGCCCGTTCCCGTCGCGAGCGGGACCGGCGGGTCGACGGTGGCGTCGTTCTCGGGAACCAGGGCCGTGGGGCCGCCGTCGATCGGGAGTGCCACCAGGTTCGGCGCGCTGCCCGTCGCTTCGGGGACCGAGGGGCCGACGTCGGCCTTCGTCGCCTCGTCCGGGCCGTCCGCCGTCCACCCCGGCGGCACCGCCGCCAGCAGGTCCGGCACCTCCACCGTCCGCAGGTCGCCGCGGGCCGACGGCGGCACGGCCGACAACAGCGCCTCCCGCGCCTGGGCGCAGTCCTGGTACCGCCGGCTCGGGTCCGGGGCGGCCATGCGCCGCAGCATGGCGGCCATCCCCGCCGGCACCTCGGCCGGCAGCGGCAGCACATCCCCCCACGACGACGGCATCGACGGCGACGCGTTGCTGTAGTGGACCTGCCGCCGGCCCGTCAGCATCTCCGCGGCGAGCACCCCCACCGCGAACAGGTCCGTCGCGGGCGAGGGCGCGTGGCCGTCCAGGTACTCGGGAGCCAGGTACCCGGGCGTGCCGATCGCCGCGCCGATGCCCGTCATCGACACGGTGCGCCACGTCGCTATGCCGAAGTCGCCCACCAGCAGGTGGGGCGCCGCCGAGCCGACCGACCGCAGCAGCAGGTTCGCCGGTTTCAGATCACGGTGGACCACCCCGCTCGCATGCAACGCCGTCAGCGCCGCCAGCACCTGGTCCACGGCCTCCGCCACCCAACCCCACGGCAGCGCACCCGTTCGGGTCATCAGCGCCCGCAGCGAGCCCCCTCGGGCCAGTTCCGTCACCAGCCACGCCCTGTCGTCCACCAGCCGGAACGCCAGCGTGCGGACCAGATGTGGATGGGACACCCGGATGCGTGACTCGATCACCATCCGCAACAGCCCGAGCTCGTCCTGACCGGTGAAACGCTTGCACGCCACCCAGCGACTGTCCACGTGGTCCCACGCCAGGTGCACCTCGCCGAAGGCGCCGGCGCCAAGCGGCAGCACCCGTGTCCACCGGTCCAGATCGTCCACGGCACGACAGGCTACTAACCGGCACGATGTCGCAACCGCGCGGCGACCGGATGCGTCGGAGGGGAAGAACGGATCATCGGACACGGGGGAAGCATGCGCAGGGCACTCGTACTACTGGCGGCGGCCGGACTCCTCACCTCGGCCTGCGGCAGCGGCACCGAGGGCACGCCCACGCCGGCCAGGCAGGGCAGGACCACCAAGACCAGCACCAGCCACGCCCCGTTCCACGGCGAGCGCCTCAGCGACGGCCAGGTGGTCAAGGTCGAGGAGCTCGACGGCATCCGCCTCGAGTCGCCCAAGGACGGGCGCCTGCGCAGCAACGGCGTGGCCGTCGAGGTGGTCGACTTCGGGTCCTCGGACGTCGTCGACACGGGCCAGGACCAGGAGTACGGCGCGCGCGAGGACTCCACGCTGATCGCCTTCCGGCTTCGGGTCACCGCCTTCGCCGCGGATCTCGGTGACAAGGTCAAGGCCACCGTCTCCGTCGACGGGCGGCAACGCAGCCTGCCCGAGTTCGAGTACTCGATCGGCAGTGCGGGGGCGGACTCGACCCTCCAGTACGTCGTCGCCGTGCCCACCGACCGCCGCTCGGTCGAGCTGGAGCTCAAGTACGCCGATCTCGCCCAGACCTTCGACCTGCTCGAAGGCAGGCGCACCGGTGAGCAGCCGGACCTGCTCTACCGCTCCGACGACGCCCCCTTCGTCTACGTCGAGAACCTCACCCCGGCCAAGCTCGACGTGACCAACGCGGAGGGCGAGCCCGGCGCCTACGTCGTCAGCGTCACCCGCGCCGAGCTGACCTACTTCGCCCCCCAACTGGGTGATCTGCCGTCCGACACGGACAAGGCATGGTTGGTCATCGACTACGAGCCCATCGGGGAGGGGTCGCTGGAGTACAGCCCGTCGGCCATCGGCTGCGTGCCCCCGTTCAACGCGTTCGTCGTCAACGACGGCACGCACGACTATCCCGCGGTCGACAAGCAGTCCAAGGTGGAGGAGTTCTCCTCCGTGCAGCGACTGGCCTTCGAGGTCCCCGCGGACCTGACCAAGGCCAGGCTGATCATGAAGACACCCGGCTTCAACTGCGCGAACGCCGGCGACGAGGTGCCGTTCACGGCCGTGGGCGAGGCGGCCGTCGACATGACCCTCCCCCAGGACTGAGAGGCCCACCACTCGGAACGGCGCTCCCGACAGGCGGGAACCACCGGGTAACGTTTCCGGCAGTCCCCGAACCCCCTGACTCGGAGGTACGGCATGTTCCACAAGGTGCTCGTCGCGAACCGCGGCGAGATCGCCATCCGGGCGTTTCGCGCCGGATACGAGCTGGGCGCGGGCACGGTGGCCGTCTTCCCCCATGAGGACCGCAACTCCGCGCACCGCATGAAGGCCGACGAG
>NZ_DASQCC010000189.1:0-110415 GCF_035634895.1 Actinophytocola sp.
GCGATCTGCGGGCAGAAGTGGCGCACGATCGCCAGGTCGTGGGCGATGAAGACGAACGCGATGCCCAGGTCCCGCTGCACCTTCTGGAGCAGGTTGACGACCTGCGCCTGGATGGACACGTCGAGCGCGGAGACCGGCTCGTCGGCCACGATCAGCTTGGGTTCCAGGGCGAGCGCGCGGGCCACGCCGATGCGCTGGCGCTGGCCGCCGGAGAACTCGTGCGGGAAGCGGTTGTAGTGCTCGGGGTTGAGCCCCACGATCTCCAGCAGTTCGCGCACCCGGGCCTCGCGGCCGCCCGGCGGATTGATGCCGTTGATCTCCATGGGGCCGGAGATGATGGTGCCGACGGTCTGCCGGGGGTTCAGCGAGGAGTACGGATCCTGGAAGATCATCTGGATGTCGCGGCGCAGCGGGCGCATCTGGGCCATCGAGACGTGGCTGATGTCCTTGCCCTCGAACACGATCCGCCCGGCCGTCGGCTCGAGCAGCCGGGTGAGCAGCCGGCCCGTGGTCGTCTTGCCGCAGCCCGACTCCCCGACCAGCGACAGCGTCTCGCCCTTCACGACCGAGAAGTCCAGCCCGTCGACCGCCTGCACCGCGCCGACCTTGCGCTGCAGCAGCCCGCGGCGGATCGGGAAGTGCTTCTGCAGACCGGTGACCGACAGCAGCTCCTCCTGCGTGGGCTGCTCGGTCCCGGCCTCGCTCACATCCGCTGTCACGATGTCCTCTCAGAGCTTCGGCTTGATCTCGGTGGTCCACACCCGCAGGCGGTCGTCCGCGCTCAGGTGGCACGCGACCTGGTGGCCGCCGCCGACGTCACGCAGCTCGGGGACCTCCGTCTCGCTCGAGCCGCCGTTGAGCTGGCTGAACGAGCAGCGCGGGTGGAACGGGCAACCGGACGGCACGTTGATCAGGCTCGGCGGCGTGCCCTTGATCGGCAGCAGGCGGTCGGTCCGGTCCCGGTCCAGCCGTGGCATGGACCCGAGCAGACCCCAGGTGTACGGGTGCTGCGGCTCGCGGAAGATGTCGTCGGCGTTGCCGTACTCGATGCAGCGGCCCGCGTACATCACCAGGATGTCGTCCGCCAGCTCGGCGACCACCCCGAGGTCGTGGGTGATGATGATGACCGCCGAGTTGAACTCCTGCTGCAGGTCCCGGATCAGGTCGAGGATCTGCGCCTGGACGGTCACGTCCAGCGCGGTCGTCGGCTCGTCCGCGATCAGCAGCTCGGGGTCGCACGACAGCGCCATCGCGATCATGGCGCGCTGGCGCATACCGCCGGAGAACTGGTGCGGGTAGTCGTCCGCCCGGCCCTTGGGGTTCGGGATGCCCACCCGGTCGAGCATGTCGATGGCGTGCTTGCGCGCCACCGCCTTGCTCACGTTGTGGTGGATCCGGTACGCCTCGATGATCTGGTGGCCGACCGTGTAGTACGGGTGCATGGCCGACAGCGGGTCCTGGAAGATCATCGCCATGTTCTTGCCGCGCAGCTGACGGACCTCCTCACGGCTGGCGCCGATCAGGTTCCGCCCGTTGAGCAGGATCTCACCGGAGACCTTGGCCGTGCCGGCCTTGTGCAGCCCCATGATCGACAGGCTGGTCACGCTCTTGCCGGAGCCGGACTCCCCCACGATGCCGAGCGTCTTGCCGCGTTCCAGCTGGAACGACAGCCCGTCGACCGACTTCACGACGCCGTCGTCGGTCGGGAAGTGCACCTTCAGGTCGCGTACCTCGAGGAACGTCTCCCCGCCGACCTGCTCGGGCCGGGGCTCCGGGGCGTCCAGGTAGTCCTCAGTCTGCGAGCTCATGAGTTGCGCACCCTCGGGTCGACGACGGCGTACAGCAGGTCAACGACCAGGTTGGCCAGGATGATGAAGATGGCGCCGACCAGCGTCACCCCGAGCACCTTGGGCAGGTCCTGGTTGGTGATCGCGATGACCGCGTACTGCCCGATGCCGGGCAGCGAGTAGGTCGTCTCGGTCAGGATCGCGCCGCCGAGCAGCAGGCCGAGGTCCAGACCGAAGATCGTGAGGATCGGGGTGAGCGCGGACCGCAGGCCGTGCTTGACCACCACCGTGCGCTCCCGCAGACCCTTCGCCCGCGCGGTGCGGATGAAGTCCTCCTCCATGGTCTCCAGCATGCCGGCCCTGGTCAGCCGCGCGTACTGCGCCGCGTACAGCAGCGCGAGCGTGATCCACGGCAGGATCAGCGCGGCGGCCCAGTCGAACGGGTTGTCCGCGTCGACCGGGTTGGTACCGCCTGGCGGTGTCCACTCCAGCGCGTAGCTGAAGATCGACAGCGACAGCAGACCGGTGAAGAAGATGGGCAGTGACACACCTGCCAGCGCCACGCTCATCGACGCTCGGTCGAAGAAGCTGCCCCGTTTCAGCGCCGACACCACACCGGTGGCGACGCCGCCGAGTAACCAGAGCACCGCGGCGCCCGAGGCCAGCGACAGGGTCACCGGCAGACGGTCGAGCAGGTCGGGCAGCACCGGGTTGTGGGTGATGAACGAGTAGCCGAGACACGGCGCCGGGCAGTGGTCGATGCTGACCCCGGTGTCGTAGTCGGCGCCGGCGAACAGCCCCTTCACGAAGCGGCCGTACTGCTCGTAGAGCGGGTCGGTGAACCCGAGCTTCTCCGCCGTGTCGTGGATCTGCTGCCCACTCGCCGTCTTCCCGACATAACGGGACGCGAGATCGTCCGCGGTCGCGCCACCGAGGCGGGGAACGCCGAAGAAGATCAGGAACGTGATGGCGGTGACCACGAACAGCAGCAGGACAGCCGCGATCAGCCGCCGAAAAATGTAAACAACCACGTGGGGGGCTGTGGTAGCCGGTGGGGCCGCGGGTTTGTCACCCGCGGCCCCACCGGTGAACCGGCGCCTTCACCTACTTTCGGGCTACTTCTGCACGCCGAGCGTCGTGTAGTCGTACGTGTTGTACGCGTCACTGATGAACACGTTCGTCAGCCGCTCCGGACGGTAGAAGAGGGTCGACGCCCAGACACCGGGCAGGTAGTAGGCGTCCTTCATGACCTGCTCGTCGATGTTGCCCCAAATCTTGTTGCGCTTGCCCTCGTCGAGCTCCTCGAGGGCGTCGTCCAGCATGCTGTCGATCTTCGGGTCCTTGACGCCGAAGTTCGTGTTGCCGGCGGCCCGGATGGCCCGGCTGTCCACGATCTGGCTGAGGAAGCCGAACCCGTCGTTCCAGTCCGCACCCCAGCCGTAGACCCGCAGGCCCAGGCCGTTGTTCTTCGCGAAGGCGACGTTGCCGGCGTAGAGCTTGCCGTAGTCGCTCTGCGGGTAGGCCTTCAGCTCGGTCTTGATGCCGACCTTGGCGAGCGACTGCTGCAGCGACTCGGCGGTCGCCTTCTCCGCGGCGCGCTCGGCGCGGTAGGAGATGTTGGTGCTGAACCCGTCCGGCTTGCCGCACGCCTTCAGCTCCGACTTGGCTTTGTCGATGTCACCGTTCGGCTTGGACTTCGTCCCGTACAGGTCGACCTGCCGGAAGCCCGGGATCATCTTCGGCATCATGTTGGTCGCGATCTCGCCACCGTTGGCGCCACCGTAGGAGCGCAGGTAACCCTCCTTGTCCGCGGCGTACATGACCGCCTTGCGGCAGTGCTCGTTGTCGAACGGCGCGACGTCCGCGTTCAGCGCGGTGAACCACGTGCGCGGCTGCGGGGACGAGTCCGCGAACTTCTTCAGGTTCGGGTCGTTGACCACCTGCGCGCGGGTCTCCGCGGTGACACCGAGAGCGGACACGGCGACGTCGAGGTCGTTGTTCAGCAGCCGCTTGTCGATGTCGGCCTGGTTCACGTTCAGGTCGACGTCGATCTCGTCCGGAAGGGACTTGCGGCCGGTGTCCGGGTCGGTCTTCGCGTCGTAGTTCGGGTTCCGGACCAGGACGAAGCGCTTGCCGAGCTCGTTGGTCTTGAACATGTACGGCCCGGACGCGATCACGTGCTCCTTGTACTTCGTGCCGGTGTCCTTCGCGGGCGGCACGGGAGCGGTGGCCGGCAGCATGGCCAGGTAGTCGAACCCGGCGAACGGCTTCTTCAGGTGGAAGACGATCGTCTGCTCATCCGGTGTGTCGACGGCCTTGAAGTTGGCCATCGTGAGGTCGTGGTCCTTGTACGGACCGGCGTAGCCCTGCAGGTCGAGGAAGTCGCTGAAGTACGTCGGGCCGTTGACCAGGACGTCCTTGTCGAGCGAGCGCGCGACCGCGTACTTGACGTCCGTCGAGGTGATCGGCGTGCCGTCCTCGTACTTCAGGCCCTTGCGCAGCTTGTAGGTCCAGGTCTTGGCGTCCGCGCTCGCCTTGCCGAGGCTCTCCGCGAGGTCGGGCACCAGCTGGTTCGCCTCCGCGCCCGGCGCGGACTTGAAGGTCACCAGCGACCGCATGTACAGGCGGCCGAAGTTCCAGCCGTAGCCGTAGTAGCTGTCGCCGCCGTCCAACGAGTCCCAGTCGGAGTCGTTGGCCATCTTCAGCGTGCCGCCCTTGGTGTCGGACGGGTTGTAGACGTGGCCGACCGCCGCGTTGAACGCGGGCGTGCTGGTGCTGCCCCCGCCGTCACCGTCCTTGTCGCCGCTCCCGCTTCCGCAGGCCGACAGGGCCATTGCGAGCGCCGCTCCTGCGGCGATCGCGGTAACTCTTGTTTTCCTCATATCCAGATGCACCCTTTGTGTTGGTCGGAGCCTGATGACTCCCCGACGGTCGACAAGCTGTTGGTGGGGTCTAACGCCGCCCCCGAGGATCGAGCGCGTCACGGAGCCCGTCGCCGAAAAGGTTGAAGGCCAGCACGGTCACGAAGATCGCCAAGCCTGGCGGGAACATGAACTCGGGGTCAACCGTGTACCACTTGGTGGCGTCGTTGAGCATGCCGCCCCAGGTGGCCGTCGGCGCCGGCACGCCGACGCCCAGGAACGACAGCGCCGCCTCGAACAGGATGTTGGTCGGGATCAGCAGCGTCGAGTACACCAGGATCGGCGCCACGAGGTTCGGCAGCAGCTCCTTGGCCAGGATGTACGGCGACCGGGCGCCGAGGCTGCGTGCGGCGTCGACGAACTCACGCTCACGCAGCGACATCGCCTGCCCACGAACTATTCGGCCGATGTAGGGCCAGTTGAAGAAGCCGATGACGAACACGATGATCGCCACCCGCAGCCAGTACCCCGTGAGCCCGAACACCTCGTTCGGCATGGCGCCGACGAGCGCGAGGGCGAACAGCAGGATCGGGAACGCCAGGAAGATGTCCATCAGCCGGCTGATGACCGCGTCCACCCAGCCGCCGAAGTAGCCGGCGACCACGCCCATGACCACGCCGATCACGACCGCGAGCAGGGTGGCGAGGAACGCGATGAGCAGCGAGACCTGGGCGCCGTAGACGACCCGGCTGAACAGGTCGCGCCCGTTGATCGGCTCGACGCCGAAGAGGAAGCTCCCGCTGATGCCGCCCCAGCCGCCGTAGGGCAGCGAGGTGTCCGGGTTGACCTGGTCGTAGTTGAAGTCGTTCGGCGGGTGACCGAACAGCTTGACGATCAGGGGCGCGCAGATCGCGACCAGGATCAGGAAGATGATGACGATGCCGCCGCCGATGGCCACCTTGTCCCGCTTGAGGCGCGACCAGGCGATCTGGCTCAGCGAACGACCCTCGATGGCCTTCCTGCTCGCTCCCTCGAGGGTGACCTCCGGCGGCGCCTCGGCGGCGGAACCCGTGGTCTCGAGCGGTGCACTCATGCCACAACCTGTCGGGGGCACACCAACGACGGGAAGGGCATGTCAGCATCCTCCAGGGGCTTGGATTGGTCCCAGTATTTGGTCGCAGACATTAACCCTTACCCCCACCGAGAACGAACCGGGTGAGGTTACGATCCGGGAACACACGGTTGCCTTTTGACAGCCGAGAAGGTCTAGATCGTCACCGTCTGTGTTGGGCGGCGTCCCGGGTCCCGTCCACGGCGAACCAGCCGGTCTCGAAGGCCTGCCAGGTCAGGAGCGGTTGCCGGCACTCCTCGCCGTCCCGCGCGACCGCGCGGGCGAGCCGCTCAGCTCGGTCGAAAACCTCACACCAGACAAGGTAGGACAATCGGGGGCGAACCACCCGCCGACCGGACGAGACGCCCTCCACCAGAAGAACGTGCGGCACTCGTACGGTGACGTGATCACCCGACCGTGGCACACCCCCGGACCAGACAGTGCGCCGGTAGCGACCCGGCCGGCCCCGCTGGAGCGGGGTGAGCACGCCGTCGACCAGACGTGGCCACCAGGCGACCGGGTCGTCCCAGGTCGCGAAGTCGTCGGTGCGGACCAGCTCCGCGTCCGGCAGCTCCGCGAGGAGCCGGTCGGCGAACGAGGACTTGCCGGAGCCGGAGGGGCCGTCGACCGCCACCAGCCGCACCGGGCCCAGGCGGGCCGGTGCGGCGAGGATGTCGTTGATCACACTGTGTTCGACACTCACACGGAACGGCGGCCGGTCAGCGCGCGGCCCAGCGTCAGCTCGTCGGCGAACTCCAGGTCACCACCCATCGGCAGGCCCGAGGCGAGGCGGGTGACGGTGAGGCCCGGGAAGTCCCGCAGCATCCGCACCAGGTAGGTGGCGGTCGCCTCGCCCTCGGTGTTGGGGTCGGTGGCGAGGATGACCTCGGTGATCTCCTCGGCCCCGATGCGTTGCAGCAGCTCACGCACGCGCAGCTGGTCGGGGCCGATGCCGGACAGCGGGTCGAGGGCGCCACCCAGCACGTGGTAGCGGCCCTTGAACTCGCGGGTCTTCTCGATCGCGAGGACGTCCTTGGGCTCCTCGACCACGCAGACTGCCGAGGGGTCGCGGCGCGCGTCCCGGCAGATCCGGCAGGTGGGCTGCTCGGAGACGTTGCCGCAGATGTCGCAGAAGACCACGCCGTCCTTGACCTTCTGCAGCGCCTGCTGCAGCCGGACGATGTCGGCGGGGTCGGCGCCGAGGATGTGGAAGGCGATGCGCTGCGCGCTCTTCGGACCGACGCCCGGAAGCCGCCCCAGCTCGTCGATCAGGTCCTGGACCGGTCCTTCGTACATGGGTTACATGCCGGGCAGGCCGAGCCCGCCACCGCCGAGCCCACCCGCCAGCGGTCCCATGGCCTCACTGGCGAGCTTGTTCGCCTTGCCGCCCGCGTCCCGCACGGCCGCGACGATGAGGTCGGCGAGCGTCTCCACGTCCTCCGGATCCACGACCTTGGGGTCGATGGTGACCGACTTCAGCTCGCCGGTGCCCGAGACGACCGCGGTGACCAGGCCACCACCCGCGGAGCCAGTCGCCTCCGCGTTGGCCAGCTCCTCCTGCGCTGACATGAGCTGTTCCTGCATCGCCTGGGCCTGCTGCAGGATCTGCTGCATGTCGGGCATGCCACCACCGGGTTGCATCGCGGTTCCCTCTCGTCGGTTGCCTTCCAGCGTAGTCGGGATGGCGTGTGGCAGGGTGAGGACGTGCGGAGACCTCTACTCACGGTGATGGTTTTGTTGTCGCTGACCGGCTGTGGCGGCGCTCCGGCGGAAGTCTCCACGTCGAGTTCCGCCTCGACACCGCCGACCACGACCAGTTCGTCCGCACCGACGACGACCACCACGACGACCACCACGACGACGACCAAGCCGAGGCCGAAGCAGGTCGTCGTGCTGGACCCGGGCCACAACGGCGCCAACGCAACCCACGCGGCGGAGATCAACCGCCAGGTGCCCGCGGGCCGCGGCCGGATGAAACCGTGCAACACGACCGGTACGGCCACCAACGCCGGCTACCCCGAGCACTCGTTCACCTGGGACGTCGCGGTGCGAGTCCGCGATCTGCTTGCCGCACAAGGGATCCAGGTGATCATGACGAGGCAGGACGACAACGGCGTAGGCCCGTGCGTCGACCAGAGAGCGGCGATCGGCAACCAGTCGGGCGCGGCGGCGGTGGTCTCGATCCACGCCGACGGCTCGACGAACACGTCGGCACACGGCTTCCACGTGGCGTACTCGTCGCCGCCGCTGAACGAGGCACAGGGCGAGCCGTCGACCCGCCTGGCAGGCACCCTCCGCGACGCGATGGTGTCCGCGGGTTTCCCGACCTCGACCTACGTCGGCTCGAACGGCCTGTCCCCCCGCGACGACCTGGGCGGCCTGAACCTGTCCGAACGCCCGGCGGTACTGGTCGAGTGCGGCAACATGCGCAACGCGACTGAGGCGGCGGCTTTCAGCGGCCCGACCGGCCGCCAGTCCTACGCCGCGGCCATCGCGTCAGGCATCCTGGCCTACCTGGCCTGACATGCGGTGGGTGGTACATGCGGCGGGTGGTCGTGCTCGGTCGCGGCGGCGCGGGCAAGTCGACGCTCGCGAGCCGCCTCGGCGCCGCCCTGGACCTGCCGGTGATCGAGCTGGACACGCACTTCTGGCCACCCGACCTGACCCCGATGTCCAAGGACCGGTGGGCAGCCCGTCCGACGCGACCTGATCACCACGGACCGCTGGATCCTCGACGGCGACCTCGGACCGTACGACGTGCTACCCGTGCGGCTACGGGCGGCCGACACCGTGAACGTGCTGAACTTCCCACTGTGGCGGTGTGCCTGGCGAGCCCTGCGCCGCTCCCGCGAGCCCTCTGTCCTTCTGGCGCTGGCTCGTCTACTACCGACGCGCGGCCCTGCCCGTGGCAATGGCCCCGATCACCGAACATGCCACACAAGCCGAACCCCACGTGCTCCGCACACCACGCGAAGTCCAAGCTTCATTTTCTTGATCAACGCCAACACAGATGGTTGCGTAGGCAGCCCCCACCCGAACCCGGGGGCGGCCCCGATGCCCATTCTACCGGCTGGCACTGACGAAACCCCTGGTCAGCGGGGGCTGTGGATAACGTTCACCCGGTGAGTGCGAACGAATGGGACATTCGTGTGCGGACGGCAACCTCCGCGACCAGGCACTGAACACGCAGGCCCTGCTGGGCGTCGCAGCCCGTGGGACGCTCCTCGAGTCGAGGTTCAGCGGTCGATCGCGCGGGCGCCCAGCTTGTCGGTCAGCAGCTTGACCACATCCGCTTCGGGGTCACTCGGGGGCGCCACGGGTGGCTCCGCGGCGACGTCCTCGAAGTAGTCGTCGTCCGGGGGCTCGGGTGGGGGTGGCTCGTCGGCCGGCGGCGCGGCCGGTGCGGGCCGTGCGGCGGCTGCGGGCGGTGGCTCCGGCGACGGCTGTGGCTCCGCCGGCTGTGTCGGCTGGGTCGGCCGCTTGAACGTCGGTGGGTCGGACCGTGGCTTCTGCGCGACCGACTGGGTGGCCGCCGCGTTCTGCGTCGCGTGTACGCACTTCACCTGCCAGTGCCCGGGCAGCACCTCGCCCAGTGCCTTCGCGATCGCGTCCGCGTTGCGTGGCTCGGCCAGCCGCCTGGCGAGCGGGGCGGCGGGGTGGGCGATCACGACCGTGTCGCCCTCCACCGACTGCACCATCGCGTTGGTGAGCATCGCCTCGGTGCTGCGGCTGTTCTTGCGCACCGCGGCCAGAAGGTCCGACCACAGCCGTCGCAGGCCGGCCGCGTCGATCGCCCCGCTCACGGCGGCGGCGGGTGACGGGGCGGCGGAGGTGCCCTCGGACGCAGGCCCCTCGGCCGGACCGGTTGCCGGACGTTCCGCACCGGTTGGACCTTGACCCGAGGCGGCAGGCGCCGTGGCCGGCCAGCCCGTGTCAGCGGGCTGGGTGGGTGCGGTCCGTACGGCGGGCAGCGGTTCAGAGACAGGCGCGGGAGAGCTCGGGGCGGCCGCCGGCCGATCGTCCCCAGCCGCACCTCGGCCGGCGGGCGGCGAGGCGGCGGACCCGTTGGTGGTCTGGGCGGGGGTCACTCCGGTGACGGGCGTTCGTGCGTCCGCGGGAGAGGCGGGCGCCTCCGCACCCACCTGGCCCACCGTCACCCGGCGTTCGATGCGTTCCAGGCGTTGCAGCACGGCCGAGTCGGCGGCCGCGTCCGTCGGGACCGCGCCCGGCAGCAGCATCCGCGCGCACAGCAGTTCCAGCAGCAGGCGCGGCGCGGTCGCCCCGCGCATGTCGATCAGTCCGGTGTGGACGATCTCGGCGAACCTGGTCAGCGTCGCGGGCCCCAGCTGTTCGGCCTGCGCCACCATCCGGTCCAGCTCGTCCGCCGGCGCGTTGACCAGCCCGCGTGACCCCGCGTCCGGCAGGGCACGCAGCAACACCAGGTCCCGCAACCGGTCCAGCAGGTCGGCGGCGAACCGGCGGGGGTCGTGACCTGCCTCGACCAGCCGGTCGACCGTGCCGTACACCGCACTCGCGTCGCCGGCGGCCAGGCCACCGACCATGTCGTCGATCAACGCGACGTCGGTGACGCCGAGCAGCGCCACCGCTCGTTCGTAGGTCACACCTTCGGGGCCCGCGCCGGCCAGCAACTGGTCCAGCACCGACTGCGTGTCACGGGCCGAACCACCGCCGGCACGGATGACCAGCGGGAGCACCGCAGGCGCGACCGGGACACCCTCCGCGGCGACGTTGCGCTCCAGCAGCTCACGCATCGCGCTCGGCGGAATCAGCCGGAAGGGGTAGTGGTGCGTGCGCGACCGGATGGTCCCCAGGACCTTCTCCGGCTCGGTGGTCGCGAAGATGAAGACCAGGTGCTCCGGCGGCTCCTCCACGATCTTCAGCAGAGCGTTGAAGCCCTGCGTCGTGACCATGTGGGCCTCGTCGATGATGAACACCCGGTACCGCGACGACGCCGGCGCGTAGAACGCACGGTCCCGCAGCTCACGGGCGTCGTCGACACCACCGTGGCTGGCCGCGTCGAGCTCGACCACGTCGACGTTGCCGGACCCCTCCGGCGCGAGCGAGATACACGAGTCACACACGCCGCACGGGTCGGGCGTGGGCCCCTGCTCGCAGTTCAGCGAGCGGGCGAGAATGCGCGCGGACGACGTCTTGCCGCAACCACGCGGCCCGGAGAACAGGTAAGCGTGGTTGACCCGCTTGGCCTGCAGTGCCGTGCGGAGCGGTTCGGTGACGTGTTCCTGCCCGACGACCTCGGCGAAGGTTGCCGGACGGTACTTGCGGTAAAGGGCGAGCGCCACGCCGCGACCTTACCCGCCATCACCGACAGCCCGGCCACCCACGGCCCCGTCCCGGCGGCCCCGCTACACTGGACAGTGGATCCCATGCGGCGTCCATCTCGTGAACCTCCCCAGGGCCGGAAGGCAGCAAGGATAAGCGGGCTCTGACGGGTGCGTGGGATCCCTCGACCTCGGCCGACCCTGCTCGGTGCTCGCACCTTCGCAGGGTCGGTCTTCGTCGTTTCTTGTGGGGCCGGGCCCCACACCCCGCCGGGGGCTTGCCCCCGGGCCCCCATCGGCGGTGGGGCTTCGGCATCTGTCGGCTGAGTCTCAGCGTCGTCTCTCTGCGTTTTTGTTGGGCCGAGCGGGCGAACCCGATGCCACGATCGTGTGCTTCGGCTTCTACAGGTGTTGGCTGGTCAGACGGTTGTTGGTTGCCTGCTTGTATGCAGCCGTTCGAGCTTCCCGCGTTCTACCTGCCTTGGCCGGCACGTCTTAACCCTCACCTCGAACGGGCCCGTTTGCACAGTCGGGCTTGGGCCTATGGGCTGGACATGATTGACGTCCCTCAGCACGGCACCAGGATCTGGGACGAGCATGACTTCGAGTCGCATGACTACGCGCTGTTGTGTGCGTACACCCATCCGGACTGTGCTGCCCCGGACCTGGAGCTCATCACTGACTGGTATGTGTGGGTCTTTTACTTCGACGACCACTTTCTTGAGTTGTTCAAGCGGTCCCGCGACCTGCTGGCGGCCCGTGGGTACCTCGACCGGCTGACGGCGTTCATGCCGGTTGGTGGCGAGATCAGTGAGACGCCGGAGAACCCGGTGGAGCGTGGCCTGGCCGACCTGTGGAGTCGTACGGTGCCGAGCCACTCCGTGGACTTTCGGCGGCGGTTCGCGGAGAGCACGAAGCATCTGCTAGATGAGTCTCTGTGGGAGCTGGCGAACATCAACGAGGGGCGGGTGGCCAACCCGATCGAGTACATCGAGATGCGGCGGAAGGTTGGCGGCGCGCCGTGGTCGGCGAACCTCATCGAGCACGCGGTCGGTGCGGAGGTGCCGGCGGAGGTCGCGGCGAGTCGGCCGATGACTGTTCTGCGGGACACGTTCGCCGACGCCGTCCACCTGCGCAACGACATCTTCTCGTACGCGCGTGAGGTGCTTGATGAGGGCGAGCTGTCCAACGGGGTCCTGGTGTTCGAGAAGTTCCTGGGCGTCACGACGCAGGAGGCGGCGGACTCGGTCAACGATCTGTTGACCTCCCGCCTGCACCAGTTCGAGCACACCGCGCTGACCGAGGTGCCGGCGCTGTTCGCCGAGCACGGCATCGACCCGGCGGCGCAGTCAGGGGTGGCCGCGTACGTGAAGGGACTGCAGGACTGGCAGTCCGGCGGGCACGAGTGGCACCTGCGGTCGTCGCGGTACATGAACGAGAAGGCACGCCGCTTCGACGGGATGTCGGCCGCGCGGATCGTCCGGTCGCTGGTGGGCACCGCGCCCCAGCGTCTGCGCGCGTACACGCATGTGCCGTTCGAGAAGGTCGGGCCGGTCACCGTGCCCGAGATGTATGTGCCGTTCGAGCTACGCCTGTCCCCCCACCTGGCCACGGCCCGTGAGAACCTCGTGACCTGGTCACACTCGGTGGGCATCCTGTCCGAGGGCATCTGGGACGAGCAGGCGCTGCGTGGCTACGACCTGGCGCTGTGGGCGGCCGGACGTCAACCGGAGGCATCGTCCGGCGAGCTGGACCTGGGGTCGGCGTGGCTCGCGTGGGGTACGTACGGCGACGATCTCTACCCGCGCGTGTACGTCCACGACCAGGCCGGCGCCCGGGTGGCGACCGCACGGCTGAAGGCGTTGATGACCGTGCCGACGGTGGTGCCGGCGAACGCGCTCGAACGCGGCCTCGCCGACCTGTGGACGCGCACGGCCGGCCCGATGGAGGCGGACGCGCGTCGGCGGTTCCGCCATGCCGTCGAGCAGATGCTGGACAGCCGGCTGTGGGAGCTGGACAACCACCGGCTGAACCGCATCCCGGACCCGGTCGACTACGTCGAGATGCGGCGCCGCACGTCCGGCTCGAACCTGACGATGAGCCTGGCCCGGATCACCCACCTGCGCACCCTGCCGGCGGCCGCGTTCCGGACGAGGCCGATGCAGTCGTTGGAGAGCTCGATCGCCGACTGCGCCTGCCTGCTGAACGACATGTTCTCGTACCGCAAGGAGATCGAGCTCGAGGGCGAGGTGCACAACGCGGTGTTGGTCGTGCGCAACTTCCTGGGCTGTACACAGGATCGGGCGTTCGAGGTGGTGAACGACCTGCTGACGGCGCGGATGCGGCAGTTCGAGCATGTGATCGAGCGGGAGCTGCCCACGCTGGTGACGGACCTGTCCCTGGACGCGGCGGCGCTGGGCAGGTACGTGCAGGAACTGCGCGACTGGATGGCCGGAACCCTGCACTGGCACCGCGAGTGTCACCGCTACCGGGACACCGCCCTGACCGCGAAGGCGACGCCGGCACGCGTCAGCACCCCGGCGGGCCTCGGCACCTCGGCGGCAAGACAAGTCCAACTCTTGGCGAGCCGGCCCTGACCCTCCGAACAGCGTGAACCCTGCCGGTCGAGCCCGCTACCACCCGTTTTGGGAGGTCAGACCCACCTCCGGTACCCTCTCCCACGGAGGATTCGCATAGTGGCCTAGTGCGCACGATTGGAAATCGTGTTGGGTGTGATAGCCCTCGCGGGTTCAAATCCCGCATCCTCCGCGCTCTGAACAGGCCAAACGCCCGGCACCCGTGATCTTGGGTGCCGGGCGTTCGTCGCTTGGGCAACCCTCGGGTCTCAGTTCGGGCTCACTCATCGGAGCGCCGGGTTCATACGAGGCCACAGCGAGCCTGTCCATGGGACGGCCCTGCCGCGGAGCCCACGCGTAACTGGATCAGCCGTACTGTTCGACAAGGAGAGCGCGGAGCTCAGCAAGGAGGGTGCGGAGCTCGGCGCGAGTGAGGCTGACGCTGGCACCGTTGTAGCTATTCTTGACAGTGGCTCTATCGCTGCTGAGACGTAGGTGATACGAATCACCACTGAACTGCCACTCGCGGTCGTGGTGG
This sequence comes from Actinophytocola sp., assembly GCF_035634895.1. Lineage (GTDB taxonomy): Bacteria > Actinomycetota > Actinomycetes > Mycobacteriales > Pseudonocardiaceae > Actinophytocola. Next base: position 14,174 of record NZ_DASQCC010000189.1, read on the forward strand.
AGGTGGTGCTCGATCAGGTCGAGCTTGACATCGCTTGTGCCGATCTCGGTCTCGATAAAGTCGTTGAGAGGCTTCAAAGCAGGTGGAACGGACACCTCCAGCTCGTCGTCAACGATGGCGAAGTGAACCTGAGCTATCGCGTTGTCCATCACGGTTTCCGCCGTCCCGTTCTCCACTTGCCGCGCGGATATGCCGTTCGGATGTCACATAATCGGGGTTGAACCGCGCCGCGTTTGACATAGCCCTCGATCCTAACACCCTTGTATATCCCGCGGAATTTTCGGTTATCGGGATCATAGTGAGTGTCCTTCTCCCTCATTGCGTCGAGGAAGACGTGACGCACAGCTAGGAGAACCTCTGCGCGGGACCAGGCGTCAGGAAAAAACGTACTCGCCTTAGTGCTCGTTGACACCGTACGAGGCCCAGACCATTCGGCCTCGTAGACGCCATACCGGTCCGGTCCATTGAGCATGCGAACAATGCGCTGCATGCCCTGATCGACGCCACCTTCACGATGATGATAGCCGGAGTAACCGCCTGGATTAAAGTGGCCCTCAAAGATGTGTTGGATTAGACGCGGAGACAAACGGTCCAGGCTATTCCAACGTAGCCGTCTGCGAATTTCTTTGATACTGACGACCCAGTCCTGCAGGTCGTTGTGCGGGACCAGCGGGATGACCCGGACCGGGGCTGACGGCGCAGGTATCACGCCATGTAATACCAGACCCGAAGTTGCCGATGAGAAAGAATCGGTTGCGATTCGAGGGGATACCGAATTGACAGCATTCAAATTCGTCAATGGGCCAGGCATCATTTCTGCCGCAGCCAAGATTGCGGCGGCGGACTCGTTACCGACCGTGTGGAGTGTGGCAATTGCGCGACGATAGGTGTCGAGAGCCAGTGCTCGTTGATCGATATTGATCGACTCTGGTTCCGACCGATCAGATCCGGTGATCACTCCCGTGAATTCCGCCTGCTCCCGCAACGTCAGAGCAGGAACATCCGATTTGGTTGGTCCGGGCGATAACTCTTCTGTACGAGAGAAGGCGATTACTTCGCCCGCCTGACGTTGGGTCCAGGCAAGAGTTGATGCATAAGTGTCAAGTGCAACAGCGGCCGTCAGGTAGCAATCTGCCTGCGATATGAATCGCTTCGGCTGCCGCTCGAACCTAGCATGAAACGACTCGGCGGCCTCTCCAAACCAGATGCCCAAGTCTATCGAACGAAAGCCGTGGCCCATATCTTCACAGATGAGAGCCATCCGGTTGTAGTAGTCCGCATGCCGCCAGATCTCCTCCGGATCTCCAGGCACCAACTCTTCGACGGTTTTCGAACTCATGGCTCAATATCTCCGAACCGGCCGGCGGCATCTTCATCCCGCTCGCGATAAGTCCTGATCGTCTCCGCAAGGCGATAGCGAATAGATTCCGCCTCATCGGAAAGCATCGCCAACCCTCGCCTTTCTCTATCGGCGAAATCAGTGACCGCGCTATGTAGTCGCTCGTGTCCAACCGCCACGGCGCTGGGAACATCACGAAGCGGCTTGGCAAGTTCAGCAGCCAGCCGTTCCATACGGTCGTGCGCCGCACTCAGCGCACCAAGATCGACGCCGAACCCGTCCGACCCCACCGAGCCTCCAGTTCAAGAACTTCTCAGCGCTCGATACTTTACTGAACTTGACTATCCGATGGGGCAGGGCTGAGGCAAAGTCGGCTGTCGGTGGCTTGACCGGCTGATTTGTGCGGCGACACACCGAAGTTCCGGGGGTTGGGGTGCAGGCACGGCGGGACCGTTGATCATGAAGGTTCCTACGCCATCGTGACCTTCGGAGCCTGCGCCGTGCCTGCTGTGTCATCGTCTCCCATCACTGTCCTGTCGCGCCAGTTGGCCCCACTGGGCGAGGTGGCGCCGCCGGCGCGGGCCGGTTTGCTGGAGGTGTTGGAGTCGGTGCCGGACCCACGCAAGAAACGGGGTGTGCGGCATCGGTTCGCGGCGATCCTGTTCGTGTCGGTGTGCGCGGTAGTCTCTGGTGCCCGTTCGTTCGCTGCAATCGCCGAATGGGCCGCAGACGCGGTCGAGGACACGCTGAGCGGGATGGGGATCGGCGCGCCGGACGCGTCCACGATCCGGCGGGCGCTCTCGACGTTGTCCGGTGATGGGTTCGACATCGCGATCGGCGGTTTCCTGACCGGCCGCCTTGCTGCGGACAGAGCCACCGCGGCCACAGTCAAGGCCGACGCAGCGGGCGGGGCCGGGGCAGGCAGGCGGATGCGGCGTCACGCGATCGCGGTCGATGGCAAGGTGTTGCGCGGCTCGCGAACCAGCGGTGTCGACGCGGATAATCCGGCGCGGATGCTCATGGCCTGCCTGGACCACAACGCAGGAGTCACACTCGGCCAGGTCGAGATCAGCGAGAAGACCAACGAAATCCCCATGTTCTCCACCCTGCTCGACCAGATCGACGACCTCACCGACGTGGTCGTCACCGCAGATGCCCTCCACGCCCAGCGCGAACACGCCGAATACCTCCACCGCCGAGACGCGCACTACGTCCTCACCGTCAAGGGCAACCAGCAGAGTCTGCGTCGACAGTTGGCCGGCCAGCCGTGGAAAGACGTCCCGGTCGGACACCGCGAGACCGACACCAGCCACGGGCGCACGGTCACCCGCACCTACAAGGTCATCACCATCGCCGCCGGAATCCTCTTCCCGCACGCCGCCCAAGCCGTCCAGACCACCCGCACCCGCAAACCCAAAAGCAAGAACAAGCGCGGCTCCCGACGGACCCAGCGCGAGACCGTCTACGCCATCACCTCGCTGACCGCCGAGCAAGTCTCACCCGCCGAACTGGCCCGCTACATCCGCGGCCACTGGCACGTGGAGAACAAACTGCACTGGGTCCGCGACGTCACCATGGGCGAAGACGCCTCACAGATCACCACCGGCGCAGGACCCCGCATCATGGCCGGAATCCGCAACCTCGCCATCAGCCTGCTCCGCCTCGCCGGCCACACCAACATCGCCAAAGCACTACGCCACAACGCACGAAACCCGAAACTGGCCATCACACTCGTCCTGACCAGCTGAGATCACGACTTTGCCTCAGCCCTGTCCGATGGGGCAAGACTGGACGTTTCCTCCAAAGACCAAGGTCTTCGCACGTCGAAGCTCACGTTGAAGAAAACCTGATAATGGTAAGACCATGCATTCGCAAATAGATCACCTGAAAGGTGCGCCTCGTATCAGTTCTTTACACTTCGTTGCATTCGCGAGGACGCTGGCACGCGCGTATGCAAGACCGTGCCTACGAGTTGCATGACGCCGTCGAGGAGCACAGCCGGATACTGGAGGCTCTGCTCGGCAGAGCTCAGGTGCGAGACGCCCGACTACACGACGCCCGGCACACGGCTGCCACGATGCTGATAGTGCAACGGGCTTCGCAGAACCCTCGAAGTGAACTCAGTCGGGACATGCATGTAGCGCCTCGCGATCGAGGCGTCGACCACTCCAGCCCGGCAGCGGCATCTTGAGCACGAGGAGCACGGTCGCGACCGTGTGTCGGGCGTGAATCGTGTTGGGTGTGATAGCCCTCACGGGTTCAGATCCACATCTTCCGCGCTCTGAACAGACAAAACGCCCGGCCCCCGTGATCTTGGGTGTCGGGCGTTTCGTCATGTCATCCGCGATCGCGGCTTCACCGCCATACGAGTGCCGCGCGCTGGTCGGGATTGCGCGGGTAGCTCCGAACGTCGAGGCTGGGTCCCTCATGCGCCAGCTCTCGGCGGGCGACGACTCCGGCTTCCTTCGTGACGGCGCAGCTTCGCGCGCTCTGGCGGTGTGTGGGGGTGCGCCGGACCCTGGTGGTGCGCCCCCCTGCCCCACCCCCCGGTTACTCCTCCTCGGGGGCGGCGTGGTCCGCTTTGCCTGGGGTTGGGTCCCGGTTCAGGTCGATCAGCGGGTGCGGTTCCGCGCCGTCCGGAGCGGCGTGGCGGCCTTCCTTCGGTCGGTCTTCTTCCTGGTCAGGCATGACGTCCTCCTCGTTTCTCCCACGTCAGCCCAGGCAGTATCGCGCATCCTCCGATGTGGGTTGCGGGGTACCAGTGGGTCTTGAGTCCCCCTCTCGGGGCGTCGGGTATCGTTCCTCTCGGTAGCGTGTCCGAGCGGCCGAAGGAGCGCGCCTCGAAAGCGCGTGAGGGTTCACGCCCTCCGTGGGTTCAAATCCCACCGCTACCGCTCTGACTAGGTGAAACGTCGGATGAGTCGATCGTGACTCCTCCGACGTTTCGCGCTCCGTCTCAGTTTCAGTCTCAGTTAGCCTGCCAAGGCATCGCTTGCCGCCTGTGCTGTACGCCGCATCCTGGTAGCTACGGGCACCTTCAACCCTTCCGGTACTAACCAGTTCTGACGGCAGGGCCGGGCCGTCCCCGAAGCCGCAGCCCGATCATGCCGCTGATCTGCGTGAACGTTGCTCGACGTTTCTCGTCGACTCTCGCCGCTCCCCAACCTCTGACGGCCCGGAGACGACCTGATCTTGAAACCGGTTAGGCCACGAACCCAGCCAGCGACAAAAGCACGGTGCCAGCGCCGACGAGTCCCAGGCCGAACAGCTGCAACCGGATGGAGCCCAGGACCATGAACTTAGCCTTGGCCTCGATCTCAGCCGCCATCTGAGCCGCGTTCGAAGACGTCTTTTCGAAGACGTCTTGTCGATCGCCTCGCGCAACGCCATTGCCTCGCACGCCTGGTGGCTCCTGTCGTCGGCGGCTTCACGCCCGATGTTCTCGACCCGCCGGATCAGTAGCTCGACCTTGCGGTCCAGGTCGGCATCCGAGCGAATCGCAGGACCGGTGACCCTCATGCGTCCGGAGGCTGACGCCGCCGCAGCCACCGCTGCACCCACTCTCACAACAACGCCCGGTGACCTGCCGAAGATCCGACGAACGCGGAACCGGGCGCGAGCCAGCCAAGAAGCGATCCGCGGGTACAGCGGACCGTCACCATGCTCCTGCCAGGTCCCCTGGTAGGCGACGACGGCACAGGCACTGCCGACCAGGGACAAGACCGTCCCTGCCGCCGTGAGCAACGTCTGAACCATGCTCGCTACGTCGCCAGACAGGCCATCGACGTTCCGCTCCACACTCCCTCTGGCTCCCTCGTACAGGCCGTCACGTAGCCCTGGGTCGGCGGTGTCAGCGCGAGCGGCGCGGAAGCCGCCCGTCCCGCGATGGATGTAGGCGACGTCGCCAACGCGACGGGCACGGCGCGCCGCCACCGGCGCGCGCCTTGATCCCATGGAGCCAAGTTCTGCAGTCAGCGGCGATACAAACAAGACATGCAGATCGACATGGTGCGGTGTCCATGCACAGAGGACACCATGACTTATGCTCGGGCAAAATGATGGAGCGAGCACAAGGTAAGGACCAGTGACCGGGCGTCGACTACATGTATACGGCGACGAGGCGAAATTTCGCGACGCGCTGCGACGGAACATAAAGCGGAGCGATGAGTTGATCGAGCAACTAGATGCCGCACGCTCTATAATCGAATCGATTCCACCTAACACTGCAGGTCTGCACGTCTACCTGCTACAGCATAGCGTTTTGGAGGAATTCCAGCCAGCATTCGCAAGATGGACACGAAGCAATAGCTCCCTCTTGCGAAAATACCTTGGCAGCGCGACAACGTCTTATCTGCAGCAAGGATGGAGATATCCACGGGACGATGACGCTATCGCGATAGCGGATCAATACTTGCATCACATTCAATACTCGAAATCGGAGCTAGAGAGAGTTCTTAACAAGGTACCACCAGTTCGCTCCGTGGAACGAAAGACCAATGAGGATCGATTTATTGAACTGCGCAACTCAGCGCTCATTGAGGAGACAGTTCTCAATTCATATGTTCGGCGCATGTCGCGTCTGAACACGAAGGCTGGAATCAGCGACACTATTGGGGCGGCGAAAGAAATTGTAGAGGCGTGCGCGAGAGCAGCTCTTGAAGATATGGGGTCTAGCGCCGACGGTGCGGATTTTCTAGTTCTGGGAAAGCGACTAAGGAAGGAGATAAGCCAGCGAGCGCCGGCATCGCCGACTGCAAAATCGGCCCGCAGTCTCGAACTGATGCAACTTGGTTTCGTAAATATCGAGCAAGCCCTGGCAGAGCTGCGAAATGAACTGGGAGTAGGCCATGGACGCCGTCGAAATCCTACTGCACTTTCGACTCGGCACGCACAGCTTGCAATAGACATCGCAGATACCTACGTGCGATTTCTAGTTCTAACACTGCAGGAGCTGAAGGTAATCTAGCGTTAAAACAGAATACGTTGAATATCCAACGTTTCTACATAGATCAACGCGCGAGGAGTGCAGCCATCGTATCAATGATTTCGCCGACACCTGGCGCTTTCAATGAGAGTGCATCGAGACGGATTACAGCGAGCCGCTGTCCGAGTCGGTCACCGCTGCGATCAGGGCGCTATCACCGCCTGGGCCGCGTTGGCACCGCGACGTGCGCCGGGTTAAAACTTAACGTCTTAAGAACCTGTGGCCATGACATTCCTTCGCGATTCCGCGAGGTCGATCGACGCTCGCGTATTGGCGCGCTTCGGAGGTGGCAGCCTGCGGGTCCGACCTGCTCGCAGTGCCACCAAGGCTGCAGCGACTCGCCCAGCGGCGTTTGATTCATACGAAAGGGTATGTGGCCGGTGCAGCGTCACCAGTGGGACGAGCTACCTGAACCGGTTCGTGCGGCGGTGCGCGACCGGTGCGGCGATGTCCTTGAGGTGCGCCCTGTCGAGGACGGGCGCAACTCGAACTTCGCCGCAGCGCTGGAGCTTCCGTTCGGTGACCGGGCTTTCTGTAAGGGTGTGCGCGTCGACAGCAACGCGGCGGGGATGTTGCGAGTGGAGGCGCGCGTCGGGCCGTACTTACCCGTTCGCGTACCTCGGTTGCGGTGGGAGATCGAGGTCGCCGGGTGGCTGGTGCTCGCGTTCGACTACGTCCATGGGCGCCGTGCTGAGTTCTCGCCTGGCTCACCGGACATCCCGCTGGTGGTTGACGCGCTCACCGAGTGTGCTGTGCTGCTGACGCCGAGCCCGATCGAGTCGCTTCCCTCGTTGGGCGAGGTGATCGCCCGGGTCGAACCGTGGCGGAACCTGCGTGACGATCCACCGGTTGCCCTCGATCCTTGGACTCGCCACCACCTCTCCAGATTTGCCGGGCAGGAACCCGCCGCGGTCGAGCTGGCCTCGGGACGGACTCTCGCGCACACCGATGTTCATGAGTTGAACATCCTGATCGATCGGGAAGCGCGGCTGCTGGACTGGGCGTGGGCGAAACTGGCCGCACCGTGGGTGGATATGAGTCATCTCGTCATCCGGCTGATCGCAGCCGGCCATACACCGGAGCAGGCCGAGGCCTGTGTGGCCGGTAGCGCGGTGTGGCGCGACACGCCTCCGGGGTCGGTATCCGCGCTGGCGGTCCAGATATACGGCATGTGGGAATATCTACGGCACACCGACCCGCGACCGATCCGAGAAGGGCCGACGCTCGCGGCTCGTCAGTGGGCGAATTATCGAGTGGAGACACAGTCGAGGGTTCCGTATCCGTAATTCCCTCGACGGGGTTGCTGACGTCTCCGCAACCTTTCTCGTCGACACGCGGGTACGGCGTGCTCGGGATCGTTAAAATCACCGTCCTGGACGCAACTCTTCATCCCCCGGAGACGGAAAGCAAGGTTTTGCGTGCGCGCTCGCGTGCACTATGGCACTCACCAACCGGCCTGATGCGGAACCTGCGATACGAGCACAACGGAAGTCAGGCAGGTCGTGGACCCGCATGACGAACCTGCCTGACTTCCGCCAGCTCCTCAAGTATCAATTGAACACGGTTCAAGAGAGATGGGTTCATGTCGGAAGACAGCACCAACAACACGACCGATCCCGCGCAATCCGACGACGACAGCGGATGGGGCGCACCGCTGTGGGATGACTCCTGGGAGGGACAGACCGGCCAGTTCGGTGATGCACATTTGTGCGTGGCCACCAAAACATGGGGGGACGGCACGGTAGACGTCCTCGTCGCGCACGACCCGCATGACGACGAGGGCACGGGGACCACTGCCTATGCGCATCGCCACGGACACAACGTGACACCGTTGACGGTTCACGGACCGGCGACCGAGGTGGTCAAGACCGTCACGCAGGTATGGGGACCGCCCCAGACGACGGACACAACGGTGCACGAGTCCTGAAACAAGGGTTCCGCGTCTGCGATCTGTCAACGACGGCCGCATTCGACACGCTCAGCCATCTTGTCGATGCAGATGCGGCGTTGCTCGTGACGTCAAACTTTACCCACCCCGGAGCCAGCCGAAAGACACCGATTCCGGGAAGCGGGAAAGCAAGGTTCTGTGTGCACGTACGCGTGCGCTACGGCATTTCACCGTTCGCCTTAAGACTCAGATGTGAGCTGCGGCGGACGTCAATCTTCCAGGAGGCTGCGTCAGCCAGGGACTTTGAGCATGGGGGCCAACTCCTGGCGCAGGTCGGCGACCGCGCGGTGGGTGTGCCACCGGCTGAGGGTGCGGGAGAGCTCACGCAGGTCGAGCCGGATGGTCGCGGAGTCGACCCGCGCCGCGTCGTCCAGCACCTCGCGGGCGGCGACGCAGGCCTGGTCGATCTCACCGCTCTGGGCGTGCGCGAGCGCGCGGCGGACGCCGAACCGGGCACGCGACCGGCACGCGGACACGGGAAAATCGGCCAACTGCTGGTCGAGCAACTCGGCGGCGTCGCCGGGACGGCCAAGCTCGTAGAGCGCCCACGCACGCGTCAACGCCACCTCGTCCGGGGCGGTCGAGGAACCCAGGACGGGCCCGCTGGTCTGCTGAGGGATGGCGAGCAGGGCGGCCGCCCGGTCGAGCGCCTCCTGGTAACCGCGCAGGTCACCGGCGAGCGCGTGCCCCTGGGCCTCACAACGCGCGGCAAGGCCCAGGATCCGTGGGCTGGCGCCCTGGTCCTGCTGCGCGCGCTGAGCCAAGTCGACGGTCTGACGGGCGTCGTGCCGGTACAAGGCGATCTCCGCGTGCCGGAACAACGCGAAGCTCGCCATGTGCGGGTCCCGGCCGGCGGTGAGCTTCACGGCCTGATCGGTCCAGTGCGACGCGCCGGACTCCTGGCCGGCCTCCTGGCACATCCACCCGGCGAACTCGGCAACCCGGCCGGCGAGCAGAAGCAGGTCAGAACGCATCGGCTCCGGGTTGTCGACGGCGAGGCTACGCAGGGTGTGCACCTGCGCGATGACCTGAGCTAACACCACGGACGGGCTGGTCATCCGGCCGAGAGCACGGTACTGGTCGAACGAGGACCGCAGGACGCCGAGAATGTCGTCGTCCACGACCGGTCGGGCGGTACGGGCGACGGCGAACCCCAGCAGGGCGCCGGCGCCAGTAAGGACCTGACGACGAGGAAGCTCGGTGAACCGCAACGAGCCGTCCTCCAATTCCAGCACCCACACCTCGTCTGGCGAGGTCACCGCAGTGTCGGCCAAAGGGGTGCCGGTCGACTCCGGTGGGAGCGCGGCAGCCAGAACCCCGTCAGTGCCGAGCGCGCGGTCGCAGAGCTTGGCGAACATGGGATGCGGCCGCTTGTACCCGTTCTCGATCTTGCTGACCTGACCCTTGCTGTAGTTGATGCGGCGGGACAGCTCCCCCAGCGAGATACCGGCATCGAGCCGGCACTTCCGTAGCAATGCGCCAAAACTGTCGACCATCAGCGTCTCCTGCCGTGAGTCAGGATGAGGAAGTGTCTTTATGGGTTACGGTGGATATCCGTTCCCGGGCTCTGATTGTGATCATCGAGTCGGTCGTTCGAGTTTTCAGGTGCGTCTGACTTTGGCAGCGTCGGTTTAGGTAATGTCCCGTTTGGCTCAAATGGTATGGGGGGATCGTCTTCCTGTTCTGGCTTGTGCGGGCTGTTCGAACGAAGGAACATCCGTAGGATGTCCAACGCAACCTGTCGCCGTCGAGGATCATGGGTGACGAGGGCAACGAGGACAAGCAGCACAATCAGGGCGACAATCACCTGAATGGCTAGCGTGGGACCTTCTAGTGACGGCATCATGGCGTTCCGGTCCTTCGACGGAGAGATTGGTGCTCTTCGTCACCTTGTTGGGCGCAGCCGATACGTACATGTTCCGCGCGACCGCAAGATCATCATTTGTGTTCACACCAACTCCGGGGCGTGCGGCTCCACTTGAATACCGAAACTTGACGCCTCCTCCGGTGCACACAGGTCAATCGTCGTTTTGTCGAACGCCAAGATGAATATTTTCATCCCCTGATTAGAAGCATAGTTAAATTCTTTTGCGGTCCAGAAAGTCTTTCCATACATTGCCGACTGCACAGCAAGGAGAGACGTCGCACTCAAGAGAGCGGCTGCGACCGCTTCATGCCTGTCGGTGCCGTAGCGGCGATGATGCAAGTCGTCTATATATGGATCGACAAGCGGTGAATATAATGCATCGAAATGACGACGGGCGCGAACTGTAAGCATCTTCAAAATTCGCTTGGGTTGCCTGGAAAGCAGGTCCTCGATATCCTGAAGAACGGCCATGTCGTTATCGCAGCGCGCGTAGCTTACGAACACGGTCATAGCACCATCTCCGACAGGGCGGGCGGCCGCATAAGGCCTGGCTGCGAGCCGGCGTCGGTCATGAAGCGCCTCCAGGAAGCGATTCCCATCGCACCTGCCACGCCAAGACGTCGCCGCCGCAACCCTCAACGAACGCCCGGGTAACCTCCCAGCTTGGCCGCTTCCGCCCGCTAGCGGCTCTCGACAGGGCCGACGGGCATACATGCGCCCTCGCTGATAGACCGCGATAGGTCAGACCGGCGCGTTGCTTCAGCGCACGAAGCTCCTGTGCGAATCTGGCGATCGAGCCGGTGCCATCGATCGCCTTCTCAGGCCGGGACATAGCCCGTCCTTCGCGGTCCAACCGCCTGCTTGACAACCGCCAACCAGCAGGTTAAGGAGAATGACGTAGATCGTTGCTGGCCTAACATAAGGCACCGACCCTTCCGACTCGACTCCGGACGAAGCTCGTGATCCTTTGGTAGCCAGCGCATCCAGGTGAGCGTTTGGCGCCGCCCATCAGGGCCCTTCGTCACTGGCTGCGACCATCATCCAGCCAAGTCGGATACCCGCCAAGGGCGTCGGCCTCATCGGCAACAAACCAGCCAGCGGGCCGGCCCCGCTCGTCGTCTCAGATGATCATGAGCGACGGACGCCGCGCGATCGTCCCGCCGATCTTTGAGCACCTGCCTACCCACTGGGCGAGCGCTACATGTTTCCCGTTTCCGCGAGCAAGAGGAAACGGGAAACACCTAGCTCAGACCGGGGAATCCAGGCATCCTTGTCGGCGATGGCCACCGACGCCATCACTCCCGAAGCACCGCCCAACTCCGGACGAAGCATCGGGATCCAGGTCCCCTTGTTGGCGCAAGGGGACCGCCTTTATGCCAGAACACTGACTTGACACTGACACACTGGCGCGACATGTTCCATGCGGGCCGCGGATAGTCCATCTGCCAGGTGAGAACGGTCACCCATGGGCTCGCGGTAGCGGCCGGTCGGGTCTCGAACTGTGGGGGTCTCGGCGCCGTGAACCGGCTGGCCCACAGCGAGCTGGACATCTCGATCAGCGCGCCGGCCCTGCTCCCGCTGGCCGATCGCATGCTGGTTGCCGTAGCTTTCGGCGTGGATCAGGAGGCCGGTGTGCTGCCGTGGGATCCGGCCACTCGGCAACCAGTAGCCGGACTGTTCAACCGACACGGATCCGTCTTCGGCGACCTTATCCGTATCGGCCTAGCGAACCACGCGGTCATCACCCTGCCGTACTCGGACTGCGCTGTTCGGATCGCCAGCGCACCGGTACCGACGGTACGGTTCCTGTAGCCGCGACTGGGTAGTCTCTGACTCGAGCGTTGCTCGATCATCGATCTTCAAGTTCAGGATCGGCTATCGACAGCCGGAATGACCTGACAACCGCACAGAGGTCGTTAAGTTCCAACTAGCTTGAGACCTTCATGGTCAGCGAAATCTTTGAAGTCCTTGACATTCAGGGTGGCCAAGGGCAGGTCGTAGTACAGGCAGCACGCGCCTACCCACATGTCATTCTGCGGGCGGGGTCGGCCACGCCGACGAGCGTGCGCGGCAATGGCACCCCAGGTGCGAGCGATGTCCTGGATCTCGTCGTTGTACGGCAGGACCAGAACGTTGCTCAGCCAGGCGTCCAGGCGGCGACGGTAGGCAAGGCCCCACTGGCGATTGACGGACCACTTGGTCAGCTCCGCCAGCGTGACGAACGTGATGCACAGCTGGTTGTGAAGGATGGCCTCAACGATGGCGGGTGGTAGGGTCGCGGCGCTTGAACGCGTTGGACGTGACGTCGGTGTCCAGGACGACGAAGCTCACGGGCTACCCGAGGTCGGCGCGGCGAGCGGCGTAGGTGTCGCGGAGGAACTCGTCCAGCTCCTCGTCGGTGTCGAACACGTCGCATGCGAGGTCATCCATCGACTGGATCGGCCGTATGCCCTTGCGGCGCGCCAGCTCGTCGAGAGACACCCGGCCGGACGGACGGGCAGGCATGTGGTCCGCGTGGTCGCTGCTCGTGGTCATCAACACCTCCTCGTCCCCAGTGTCGCACGGCGGCGGGTAGGCGTCATCCTGCCTGGTCGGACGGCTCCTGCGGGCCGCTGGCCGTAGTCTCAGTTCTAGTCTCATTCACCCGCGTTCAAGGTCGTACGGGTGATCACCAGTAGGCGACTGACCAGCCAAAACACCTCTGACGACACGCGCTGAACGGCCGGTCACAGACCTCGAAAGCGCGTGAAGGTTCACGCCTTCCGTGGGTTCAAATCCCACCGCTACCGCTCGGCGATGGGCGACGTGTGTCCGCGGAGAGCGCGGACCATGTCGCCTCGCCACTTCTTTGGGGGTGCAACCCCCAAACCCCGCCCGACGGGGCTTCGCCCCCCGGACCCCCCTCCTGTGGCCGGGTTCCTTGCTACGGCCAGGTTCGTCCGGTGGTCAGTTCGTTCCGTCGCCAGGTTCCTTTCTGTGATCGGGTTTCTTCCTGCGGTCGGACTCCATCCTGTCGTCGGGTTCCTTCCTGTGGCCGGGTTCCTTCCTGTCGTCGGGGTCCTTCCTGTCGTCGGGGTCCTTCCTGCGGCCGGGGTCCTTTCCGTGATCAGGGTCCTTCCTGTCGTTGGGCTACTTCCCGTCGCTGGGTTCCTTCGTGCGGTTGGGTTCGGCGTCTCTGTGGGGGCATTTCGTGTGGTTGGCTTGTTGTGTGGGGCATCTTCGTGGGGGTTGGCTTGTTGGGGGGTGGGGGATCTTGTTTTGTTGATGTTGGTTTCGGCTGGATGGTGGGGGGTTTGGTTCCTTTCGGGGTGCTTCTTGTGGTGGGGTTGTTGGGGGTGGGGTTGGGCTTGATCGTTGTTGGGGTGGGGTTGGGAAATTTTTGGAATGTACCTGAATGGACCTTGTTTGGGCTTGTTGGGGAGCATTTATTCTGTTAGTGGCCGCCTGCCGTGCCGGCGAAACCGGCAGGCGGTCGCATGTCGTCTGATTGGAGGAATGGGGATTCATGTTCAGGAACTTCATCGCCTGGCTGGACTCCTACATCTCGGGGAAAGAACCGGCGGTGGTGTTGCGGGTGGCTGTCGTTCTGATGGCAGTTGTCGGGGTTGTTGGGGTTCTGTTCGATGATCCGGGCATTCAGGTGTCGGCAATTGTCGGGGTGGCCGTGCTCGGGGTTTCCGGGTTGAGCATCCTGCTTGCCGATCGGTATCGGTTGCAGGTTGGGCATGACACCCATCGGCAGTTGCTGGCTCGCTACTGCGACTTCGTCATCGACAACAAGATGGTGCCGCTCGTCTCCATCGAGACGTGGCATCAGAAGGTGTACGTGCAGGCCAATGGGGACGTGCGCGAGGTCGCCATGATCAAGGCCGTCGCGTTGCGGGACGAGGTGCACTTTCTGCGGTTCCACCTTGGCAGCGACTGGGACCAGCCCGAGGAACACCGGCGCAACGTCACCATTCGCGCTCGGGGGGTGGGGGTCGACGGGATCATCGGTCCACAGTGGAATGTCACCAACACCTGGTTGTCGGATGCCAAGCTGAAGTCGATCGTGCACTTCCGGTCACCGGTTCGTCGCGGTGAGGAAGTGCGGCTGGAAATGGTGCGGATCTGGCCTGCCAAATGCCAGCCGATGATGCGGCATGGCGTTCCGGAGGACTTCTTCGTGCGTACTACCGAGCTTCTTCGGATTCGCCAGTTCGAGTACCAGGTCATCCTGCCCCTTGGCTTCGATGTCGCCCATAAGCCCATTGGATTCACCGAACCGGACGAACACACCAGCATCGACCTCTACACCGACACCGAGGGCCGCCGGGTCGTCGTCTGCCGGGCCTCGCGGCTGCCGACGCGTCATTCGGTGGGAATGCGGCTGGAATTGGTGTAGTCCGCCCGAGACGAACTACACCGACCAAGCGCGACTCAGTCGTCGCCCTCGCTGCCACCCATTCCACTTCTCCTATATCGGGCCGCATTCATTGCGGCGACTGCCGGAGAAGTTATTTGAGAAAGATCAAAAGTCGCAAGCTAGGTCACTCTTTTGGGCATTTGACAGCGCCGAATGGCCGTTGCGGCACGACGACCGACCGTCACGCGGGTAGCGCACCGATCGCCGTGTCGCCGTCCAACCTCAGCACCCGACCGCCGGCCGTGCCCAGGTCCCGCAGGGTCTCGAACGCCTCGGGATCGGTCAGGTCGACCGGGATCTCCTCGCTGTCGGCGCCACGCAGGTCCTCCAGCGCCAGCCTCGCCTCGTGACCAGCGCGGACGGTCGCCGCCAGTCCGCCCGTCGACGCCAGCGAGCCCCGCGCCGCGCCCAGTCTGCCCAGTGCCTCGTCCACCGCCGCCAGCAACGGCCCCCGGTTGCCCTCGCACATCGCCAGCACCAGCTCGGGCCGGGTCCCCATCACCCGGGTGCCGTCGGCGAACGAGCCCGCCGCAAGCGACAGCGCCAGTGAGCCGCCCTCCGCGCCAGTTGCCGCCAGCACCGCGGCCAGCAGGTGCGGCAGGTGCGAGATCCGTGCCACCGCCGCGTCATGCTCCCGCGCCGTGGTCGGGACCACCTGCGCGCCGCAGTCAAGTGCCAGCTCGACCGCCGCGCGCCACGCGTCCGCCGGCGTGTCCTCCTCCGTCGTGACCACCCATGCCGCGCCGTCGAACAGGTCCGCCGCGCCTGCCTCCCACCCGGACACGGACCTGCCCGCCATGGGGTGGCCGCCCGCGAACCGGGCGCCGGGCAGCCGGTGCTCGACCGCCGCCAGCACCGGTTCCTTCACGCTCACGACATCGGTGAGCAGGCACGACGGCGCGTGCTCCGCCACCAGCCGCAGCACCTCGTCGACGGCGGGCAACGGCACGGCCACCACGATCAGCGCGTCCTCGCGTGCGGCCCGGGCCAGCGCCGCGGCCACCGTCGGCTCGACGCGTGGGTCGGCCACCTGGACGTCCGCCGCGCCGAACACGTCCCGGCCAGCACGGGCCGCCGCACGCAGCACCGAACCGCCGATCAGCCCGAGCCCGATCACACACACTGGTCGCTGCACGGGGACATCTTTCACCGCAGCGCGTCCAACGCGAACGCGGCGTACAGGGCTACGCCATGTGCGAACGCGGACTCGTCGAAGTGCACGCGATTCGAGTGGTTCGGCGCCGCCTCCTCCGGGGTGACGCCGGGCGGGCACGCGCCAAGGAACGCCATTGCGCCCGGCACCTGCTGCAGCACGTACGAGAAGTCCTCGGCCGCCATCAGCGGCTCGGGCATCAGCGCGCTGTTCTTCTGCCCCAGCACCGCGCTCGCCAGGTCGAGCACCCGCGGCGCGACCGACGCGTCGTTGTTCGTGGGCGGGTAGCCGGTGTCGATCCGGAACGCGCTCGTGCACCCGTATGCCGCCGCGACGTGCTCGCACACCTTCGGGATCTCCGACTGGACGAGCGCGCGGCTGCGGTCGGACAGCGTCCGCACAGTCCCCTGCAGCTCCGCGGTCTCCGGGATGATGTTGGACGTCGTGCCGGCGGTGATCCGGCCGACCGTCAGCACCGCGGGGTCGAACACGCTGAACCGCCGCGTGATCATCGTCTGCAGCGCGCCGACGATCGCCGCCGCGGCCGGCACCGGGTCGACCGCGCGGTCGGGCATCGCGCCGTGGCCGCCCTTTCCGGTGATGGTCACGGTCCACGCGTCGGCGCTCGCCATCATCGGGCCCGGGCGGCACATCACGACGCCGGACTGCGCGGTCGACGTGATGTGCAGGGCGAACGCCTGCTCCGCCGGCCGGCCGGCGGCCCCGAGGACGCCCTCGTCCAGCATGTACCGCGCGCCGTGGTCGCCCTCCTCCCCGGGTTGGAACATGAAGATGACCCTGCCGGTGAGCGCCGCCTTCCGGGTCTGGAGCAGACGGGCCGCGGAGACGAGCATTGCCGTGTGGGTGTCGTGGCCGCAGGCGTGCATCCGGCCGTCCTCCTCCGAGGAGAACGCGAGGCCGGAGTCCTCCTTCAGTGGCAACGCGTCCATGTCGCCGCGCAGCAGGACTGTCGGGCCCGGCTGGTCGCCGTTGAGCACCGCGATCACCGACGTGCACGACTCACCGATACTGACGTGCAGGCCGAGGCCGTCGAGAGCGTGCCGCACCGCCGCCTGCGTCTTCGGGAGGTCGAGGCCCAGTTCGGGGTGCTTGTGCAGCTGCCGGCGCAGCGACACCGTTCGTGGCTGGAGCGCGCGAGCGGCGTCGAGCAGGCCGGTGAACCGGGGGTCGTCGACCAGCGATGCGGTTGTCATCCGTCGATGATCGCACCTATCCGACCCTGCGTGAGGGTTTATCACGGGGGGTAGCGCCGGTACGCAACACTCCGGCACCTGCTTCTTCCTGCGGGGGAAGGAGAGGAATACCGTGTCCACATGTCAGAGCAGGACCCGGTAGGGGGCTTCGCGGTCGCGGTCGTGCGCGAAGAAGGCAAGTGGCGGTGCACCGCCATGGCGGGCGACGCTCTGCGCGAGCTGGACGCGGCGATCACCGAGCTGCGCAAGATCAGGTCCACCGGCGCCGTCTTCGGGCTCCTGGACGTCGACGACCAGTTCTTTCTCGTGCTGCGGCCGGGACCGGGTGGCGTGCAGCTGTTCGTGTCCGACGCGGCCGCGGCACTGGACTACGACGTCGCCGCGGACGCGCTCGACCTGCTGCGCGTGGACCCGCCCTCCGAGGACGACGACGAGGTGTGGCCGGAGGGCACGCTGGACATCCTCGCCGACCTCGGGCTGCCGGCACCGGAGATGCAGGTGATCGCGGGCGAGGTGGACCTGTACCCGGACGAGCAGTTGCAGATCATCGCCCGGCGGTGCGGGTTCGCGGACGAGTTCGCGCGGCTGCTGGACAGTCTGGACAGCATTGCGCA
The DNA here is from genome assembly GCF_035634895.1 of Actinophytocola sp. GTDB lineage: Bacteria > Actinomycetota > Actinomycetes > Mycobacteriales > Pseudonocardiaceae > Actinophytocola. The sequence goes on from NZ_DASQCC010000189.1 coordinate 31,698, forward strand.
GTGACGCCGAGCTGATGCGGTCGGCTCTTGCCGTGGCCGCCGAGGCCGGTTCCGACGTGCCGGTCGGTGCGCTCGTGGTGGCGCCGTCCGGTGAGGTGTTGGCGTCGGCCTGCAACGCGCGGGAGGCGTCGGGGGATCCGACGGCGCACGCTGAGGTGCTGGCGTTGCGGGCCGCCGCCGCGCGGTTCGGGGACGGGTGGCGGCTGGGCGGATGCACGCTGGTCGTGACGGTCGAGCCGTGCACGATGTGTGCGGGGGCGTTGGTGTTGGCGCGCGTGGCGCGCGTGGTGTTCGGGGCGTGGGAACCGCGGACGGGTGCGGTCGGGTCGTTGTGGGACGTGGTGCGGGACAGGCGGTTGACGCACCGGCCCGAGGTGGTCGGGGGCGTGCTGGAGGCCGAGTGCGCGGCGCTGTTGAACGCGTTCTTCGCGACGCACCGACCGGATTAGCACTTCGCACGTCCCAAGCGCCGCCGCTCGCGATGCCCTGACCTGCGGAAACGAAATTTCGCCGAAATCGCCCCGAAGTGGAGACTAGGCAGCCCCCACCCGATCCCGGGGGCACCCCGCTTGCCAGTCTACCGGGAGGGGGTGACGGGGCGGGGGTTGTGGATCTTGACTGTGGATAACCGGGGCGGTTGTGGACAGATTTTGGTGACTATCAGTAGGCGCTCTTGGGCATCAGCCACCACAGGATGAGGTAGGCGACGAACTGGGGGCCCGGTAGCAGGCAGGAGAGGACGAACACCAGTCGTACCCGGCTGGTGCGCCAGCCGTAGCGGTCGGCTATGCCGGCGCAGACGCCGGCGATCATCTTCTTGCTCTGGGGCCTGGTCAACGTGGTCATACCTTCACCATCCAGGGTCCGTGCACATGCGGCATCGTTGGTAACCCTGGGATTACCCCTTAGACGCGACCCCTAAAGGCGCTCCGCCACGTCCGGGTAGGTCACGGGCAGGCCATCCGTGTCGACGACGATGTTCGCGTCGCGGTGGGCGTCCTTGTAGTTGATGACGGCGCCCTGGTCGGTGATCTCCACCGTCCGGTAGGTCTGGCGGACGCGTGTGACGGTCAGGTCCGGGGTCGAGATGTAGAGGACCGAGAGTTCCGCCTCGCCCGGTTTGCGATGTAAGCCCAGGCGGCGGATGGGTAACGCCGTGAACGTCACCGAGCCCGCCACGTCCACGTCGGTGGCGCCGTCGAACTCGCTGCGTTCCACGCCATCGCCGCGGTCGATCAGCCAGATGCCGTCCTCCGTGCGGCGGACGGAGACCTGCCGTTCCGTGTCCGCGGCCGTGGTGCGCAGCAGGCCGCGGCCCACATCACCCGATCGGGCGGCGGAGAAGTCGAAGGAGGCGCTGTACGGCGCCTCCGAGGCGACCACGATCCGCCCGGACGCGCGTAGCCGGCCATCACGTACGAACAGGCGTACCTGTTCCAGGCTGGTCCTGGCGGTGCCCTGCCAGGTCACGACGATCGGTTTGCGCGAGCCGGGCGGCGTCATCGTCACCTGTCGCCCGGGTCGCTCGGCTTGTTCGGGATGGCGTGCTGGATCTTGTCCACGACCTTGTCCACCTGCTCGTCATGGCCGAACCGCTTCTTCGCGAGGTCGCCAGCCTTCTCGACGCTCTCCTCGATCCTCTCGCCGTGCTTCTCGACCAGTTCCGCGGCCTTGTTCTTCAAGCCATCGAAGTCGATGCCCACGCCAGCACTCCCTTCACGCACCTCGTGTCAACCTACTACGCCATGAGCGGTGGCCTCCCCGGCGAATCGGGAAGGCCACCGCTCATGGACGACGATACGGCTGGTTGATCAGACGCGCCTGCGGTGACGCAGGAACAGCAGCGAGCCGACGCCCGCGGCCAGCAGCACGACGCCGATCACGACCGGGACGAAGATCGACGCGCCGGTCTCCGCCAGGTTGCCGGAGGTGTTCTTCGGCTGCGGGGCGGGAGCGGCCGACGAGGTGGTCGTCGGGGTCGTCGGCGCGGTCTCCGACGTGGTCGTGGTGGTCGTGGTGGTCGTGGTCGTCGGCGGGGCCGCCTCGGTCCACTTGCCGCCGGCCTGCGCGACGATCTCGCTCTTCTCCGCCTTCGCCACGATCAGCGACTGGGTCGGCTTCTGCGCGTAGTTCTCGCTCACGAACAGGCGACCCGTGTCGACACCCGCGGTGGCGGTCAGCTCGAACGTGCCGTTGCCCTCCGCGAGGTCCTTCGGGACGTCGAGGAACAGCTGGGTGCCGTCCTTGATGTCGCCGGCCGACAGCTCGGTGCCGTTCGCGTCAGTGATCTTGACGCCCTCGGGCAGCTTCGTGGTCAGCTTGTCGATCTGCCCCGTGGTGCTGACGGTGAACGGGCCGATCCGCTCGCCCGCGGTACCGGAGGCGTCGGTCGGGGAGATCGCGAGCGCCGGCGTGGGCTGGTCGCCGATGCCGACATTGTCCTTGCCGGTCAGGTACTTGTAGAGCGCGACCACGTCGGCCTTGGCGTCCTGCGGACCCTTCGGCAGCGGGTTGCCCTCGTTCAGGTTCCTGCCGTCGCTGTAGTGCCACACGGCGGCCTGCGTGGCCGCGATGGCTTCCTTGTCGCTGAGGCCGTTGGTCAGCTTGACGCCCTGCTCGGTCAGCTTCTTGCCGAGCGCGTCGGTGCCGACGACCGGGAACCCGTTGTGCAGGATCCAGTTGATGTTGGCGCGGTTGGTGTGGAACGGCGAGCCCTTGATCGGGTACCGGTCCCACGGCACCTCGGTCATGCCGTGCTTCGTGTCGATGCGCTGGTCGATCTGGACGCAGTACATCTGGAGCCTGGTGCCGTCCTCGAGCTTGATGCTGATCAGGCTCGTGCTCATGTCGTCGTAGTTGGCACCGACGTTGACGTGCAGTCCGTTGGTGTACCCGTCCGGGTCGACGCTGCCCTTCACCGGCTCGGCGCCGGCGGGGATGGCCGCCGACAACATCACTGCGATTGAGGCACCCGCGACAGCCGCCCCGGCGCGGGCGAGCTTGAACCGTCTGGCCATGACTCTCCTTTTCGTCCGAACGACGAACTGTCCCGGCTTCTCACCGATCTGAGTGAGTGGGGAAGTCGATCAGGCGATGCGGCACTTTACTCAGCGCAGTAATTCATCAATTACTGGGGGTACCGAAACCACATGGGTGTCACCCAATAGCGATCTTGTGTGATGGACCGTTCTGCCGGGAAATTGCCCGCCGGCGATGAGTTCCGGCTATCGTCCTGGCTGTGACCGGATGGCAGTCGGGTGGTGGCGACCAGGGCGGCTGGAACCCGAACCAGTCGTTCGGTCCCGAGGCGCAGACCAACAGGTACAACGACCCGTACGCGAACCAGCAGGACCCGTACAACTACGGCTCGGATCCCTACCCAGGCCTCCAGGACCAGTACCCCCACGGCACCGACCCCTACGCGGGCGCCTACGGGCAGTACCAGCAGCCTCCGCACCAGCAGCCGCAGTACCCGCCGACGGGTGGTTTTCCCACGCAGGGCTACGGCCCGCCGCCACAGCCGCCCAAGCGCTCCAAGCTGCCGATGATCCTCAGCCTCGTCGCGATCGTGATCATCGTCGGCGCGGTCGTGGCGATCGTCCTCGTCAACCGGGGCGGCAGCCAGCCGGCCGCGCAGGACGGCGACAAGAGCAGCTCGTCACCGGCCCCGAGCAAGGACCCCTCGTCGTCGGGGAAGAAGCCCACCACGTCGACCAGCGGCGGCGGGGACCACGGTGACTGGATCGCCATCGACAACACCGCGGACTCCACGCTGAGCTACCAGGTCCCGCCGGACTGGCAGCGGTCGGACGCCTCGATCGACGGCAAGGGCATCAAGTTCACCGGTGTCGGCGCCTACGGGATCTACGACTGCGAGGGCGGCAACTACACCCGCACGTTCGCGGCCAGCGGCGACGTGCAGGGCAAGAACGGCAAGGACCTCGACCTCGCCACGACGGTGGAGGACTTCGCCGAGGCGTTCGCCACCGTCGGCTACGGCGACGGCGTGAAGGTGGACGTCCCGAAGCCGACCGAGGTCAAGATCGGCGACAGGACCGGCATGATGCTGACCGCCAAGGTCACGGTCACCGCCACCAAGCCCAACTGCCAGGCCACCGAGGCCGAGGTCGGGATCGTCGGCGTGCCGGTGCAGGCCAAGGGACAGCCGAAGGGCGTGGCCATGCTCGTGGTGGTCAACGACCTGAAGGGCGGCCCGCCCGACCCGAAGACCCTGGACACCTCGGTCACGCAGGACATCCTCGGCACCGTCAAGGCCGGCTGACCGCCGGCCCGAAGCCGGTGGTCAGCTGTGGGACCAGCGGGTGACGACGTCGTCCAGGACGGCGAGCGGGAGTGGGCCGTTGCCGAGGACCTGGTCGTGGAACGCGCGGATGTCGAACTCGTCACCCCGAGCCTGCTCCGCCGCGCGCCGCATGCGCTGGATCTCCAGGCGGCCGACCATGTACGACAGCGCCTGCCCCGGGTAGGCGATGTACCGGTCGACCTCGTTCTGGATGTCCAGGCCGGCCATCGGGGTGTTCTCGCGCAGGTAGGCGATGGCCTGCTCGCGGCTCCAGCCCTTCGCGTGCATGCCCGTGTCCACGACGAGCCGGCCGGCACGCATCGAGTCCATCGCCAACATGCCGAGGCGGTACACGTCGCTCGTGTACAGGCCCATCTCGTCGGCGAGGCGCTCGGTGTACAGGCCCCAGCCCTCGGCATAGGCGTTCGGGTTCACCACGCGGCGCAGCATCGGCAGGTGGGTCAGCTCCTGCGCGATCGTGATCTGGAAGTGGTGGCCCGGCACGGCCTCGTGGAACGCCGTCACCTCGGAGACGAACTTGTCGCGCTCCTCGACCTTGTGCGTGTTCGCGAAGTAGATGCCCGGCCGGGTGCCGTCCATCGACGGCCACACGTAGAACGCCTGCGGGGCGCCGGGTGCGTCGGTCGCGGGCACCGGCTCGATCTTGCACTGCTGCGAGGCGAGCAGGCCGAACCAGCCGGGTGCGGCGGCCTCGGCCCTGACCACGGCGTCGCGGGCGGTGGCGAGCAGTTCCTCCTCGTCGCGCCAGCGCATGGCCGGGTCGCTGGTCATGCGGGCGAAGATCTCGGTCCGGTCCGAGGTGCCGAACACCCGGGCGCCGAGCGTCGCGTACTCGTCGGTCAGCGCCGCGATGATGTCCAGGCCCGTCCGGTGCAGCTCGTCCGGCGTGCGGTCGGTGGTCGTGTGCACGCGGGCGAGCCGGCGGTACAGGTCCTCGCCGTCCGGCAGCCAGCACACGCCGACCCGGTCGTCCGGCCGCCCGGCCGGGACCAGCTCGTCGGCCAGGACCTGGCGGTAGGCGGCGAACGCCGGGCGCACCACCGACGCCAGCACCTCCTCGCGGCGGGCGGCGAACTCCGGCGGGACCTCCTGGCGGGCCAGCGGATCCGTCTTGGGCGCGGCGAGGTAGCGGTCGAGGTGCGCGACGGCCTTCTCGACCAGGCTCGCGACCGGCACCCGGCCGGCGGCCACGCCGGCTCGGTGGCGGTCGGCGACCACGGACAGGTACGCGGGTATCGCACGCAGCCGGGCCAGGTAGTCGTCCTGGCTCTCCGGCGTGGGCAGCGCCAGCATCGGCAGCGTCATGATCAGGTCGGCGGCCGGCGCGACGAACAGGTCGCTGACCGTGAACTCGATCTGCCGGGAGTCGAGCCAGTCGGCCATCTCACCGGCGTGGTGGATGATCATGGCCCGGGTGACCACGTCGTCCGTGGTCAGGCCGGCCGGGTCGACACCGGTCGCTCGGGCCGCGAGGTCCTGGACGCGGGTCCGCAGCTCAGCCTCGGCGGCCGGCGACGGGTCGGCCAGCGTCCTGCCGTACCCCGGGATGCCCAGGATCGTCGCGTACAGCGGGTTGGACTCGAAGTACAGCTGGACAAGCTCGTCGGCGAGTGGCAGCACGTTCGTCACACCCGCCACGCTACCTGGGCGAATTCTGCTGGTACTCACGCCACTTGCGCAGCAGGTCGGGGATCTGCTCACGGAGGAACTCGAAGAACCGCCGGCTCGTGTCCAGCCGCCAGCCGGCCTTCGTCTCGGGGCCGACCGCGGCCACGCCCTCGGCCATGGCCTGTGCCCACTGCTCCATCTGCTTGTCGCGGTTGGCGTAGGCCTCGTACCACATGTCGTCGGTGACCTCGTAGTGGTCGCGGCGCTCGCCGGGGTCGCGGCGCCGGACGATCAGCTCGACCTGGATGAGGTACCGCACCGCGCCCGAGACCGCTGCCGGGCTCACCTTGAGGGTGTCCGCTATCTCACTCGCGGTCAGCTTTCCCTCCTCGGTCACGAGCAACGCGGAGAACACCCGCGCGGGCATCCTCGCCAGGCCCGCGTCCGCCAGGAGCAGTGCGAACCGCTCCACGAACCGCTCCACGTCGCCGGGCCGGCCGCCTTGGTTGCTCGTCACGTTCCGCATCCTCTCCTCCGCGCGTGTGACTCCCGTCAGATTTATATGCTTTCTTAACTTCACAACTTTGTGAAAACACACTACGTTCCGAACCATGACAACCGCAATCTCCGTGTCCGGCCTGGTCAAGACCTTCGGCCAGACACGCGCGCTCGACGGTCTCGATCTGACGGTGCGCACCGGGGAGGTGCACGGCTTCCTCGGACCCAACGGGTCGGGCAAGTCGACCACCATCAGGGTGCTGCTCGGCCTGCTCCGCGCCGACGAGGGCGAGATCCGCCTGCTCGGTGGCGACCCGTGGGCCGACGCCACCTCCCTCCACCGCCGCCTCGCCTACGTGCCGGGTGACGTGTCGCTGTGGCCGAACCTGTCCGGCGGCGAGGTCATCGACCTCCTCGGCCGGCTGCGTGGCGGCCTCGACGAGAAGCGCAGGGCCGAGCTGCTGGAGCGGTTCGACCTAGACCCGACCAAGAAGGGCCGGACCTACTCCAAGGGCAACCGGCAGAAGGTCGCGCTGGTCGCCGCGCTCGCGTCGAACGTCGAACTGCTGATCCTGGACGAGCCGACCTCGGGGCTGGACCCGTTGATGGAGGCCGTCTTCCAGGACTGCGTCACCGAGGAGCGCGAGCGTGGCCGCACCGTGCTGCTGTCGAGCCACATCCTCGCCGAGGTGGAGTCGCTGTGCGAGCGGGTGAGCATCATCCGGCTGGGGCGCACGGTCGAGACCGGCACGCTCACCGAGCTGCGACACCTGACCCGCACGTCCATCACCGCGGAGCTGGCCGCCGCGCCGAACGGCCTCGCCGGCCACCCCGGCGTGCACGACCTGAAGGTCGACGGCACACACGTCCACTTCGACGTGGACACCAAGGAGCTGGACGCCGTGCTGCGGCAGCTGACCCAGGTCGGGGTACGCAGCCTGACCAGCCAGCCCCCGACGCTCGAGGAGCTGTTCCTCCGCCACTACGAGGCCGACCTGGCCAAGGAGAACGGCGCGCACGTGGCGGTGGCGAAATGACCACGACCCTCGCCCGTCCGGCGGCCGCCGCGACCGGGCAGCGGGACGGCCTCGCCGGCACCGGCGCGCTGCTGCGCCTGGCGCTGCGGCGCGACCGGGTCGTCGCCCCCGTCTGGATCCTGCTGTTCGTGATCATGGCCGCCAGCTCGTCGTCGGCCTCGCAGGACCTCTACACGACGGTCGAGTCCCGCGTGCGGGCCGCGAACGGCGTCAACGGCACCCCGGCGACACTCGCGCTGTACGGCCGGGTGTTCGACCCGACCTCGCTGGGTGCCGTCTCCGTGTTCAAGCTCGGCGCGATGGGGGCGGCGCTCGTCGCGCTGGTCGCGATCTTCACGGTCATCCGGCACACCCGCGCCGAGGAGGAGGCCGGCCGGTCCGAGCTGCTCGGCGCGGCGGTGGTCGGGCGGTACGCACAGCTGACCGCGGCGCTGCTGCTGTCGACCGGCATCTCGCTCGTGCTCGCGGTGCTGACCGCGCTGAGCCTGGCGGGCACCGGCCTGCCGGCGTCCGGCGCGTTCGCGTTCGGCCTGTCGTGGGCCGGCGCGGGGATCGCGTTCGCGGCGGTCGGCGCGCTGGCCGCGCAGGTCACCGAGGGCGCGCGGACCGCGCGGGGCCTCGCGGCCGCCGTGCTCGCCGCGGCGTACCTGCTGCGCGCGGCCGGGGACGCCGCGGGCGACCACGACTCGCTCTGGCTGTCGTGGCTGTCGCCGATCGGCTGGGCACAGCAGGTCCGGCCGTTCGCCGGGGACCGCTGGTGGGTGCTGATCTACCTGGTGTTCTTCGCGGGACTGGTGGCGGTCGGGGCGTACCTGCTGGTCGCGCGGCGCGACCACGGCGCCGGGCTCCTGGCGCAGAAGCCCGGCCGGCGCAGGGCGCCCCGGTCGCTGTCCAGCCCGCTCGGGCTCGCGGTGCGGCTACAGCGCGGCGGGCTCGTCGGCTGGGGGGTCGGCGTGGCGCTCGGCGGCCTGATGATGGGCAGCATCGCCTCGCAGGTCGGCGAGTTCGTCGACAGCCCCAACGCACGCGAGATGATCATGAAGCTCGGTGGCGAACGTGGGCTGGTGGACGCTTTCCTGTCCGCGGAGATGGGGATCGTCGGGCTCCTCGTGTCGGCGTACGGGATCTCCGCGGCCATGCGCCTGCGCGCCGAGGAGACAGCGCTCCGCGTCGAACCGATCCTCGCGACCCGGATCGGCCGGTGGCGCTGGGCGGCGAGCCACGTGGTGGTCGCGCTGACCGGGACGACGCTGCTGATGGTCGTATTCGGCGTGTTCGGCGGCTTCGCGCACGGGGCGGCGAGCGGCGACATGTCCCGGTTCGGCCCGGTGCTGGGGGCGGCGGTGGTGCAGGTGCCCGCGGCATGGGTGCTCACCGGCATCGCGGTGCTGGTGTTCGGCCTCGCGCCGGCCTGGGTCATGGCCGGCTGGGCCGCGCTGGTGGCGTTCCTGCTGCTCGGCCAGCTGGGGCCGATCCTGGAGCTGCCGCAGTGGGCGATGGACATCTCGCCGTTCACGCACACGCCGAAGCTGCCGGGCGGTGACCTCTCCGCGCTGCCGCTGGTGTCGCTGACGCTGGTCGCGGCCGCGCTGGTCGCGGCGGGACTGGTGGGCTTCCGCCGCCGCGACATCGGCTGAGCCGCCCGCCGCCCGCCGCCCGCCGCCCCGAGCCCGCGACGGCACGACCGTCGCGGGCTCGGACCGTGGTGAGGGCAGTCACCACCCGAGCGATTCGTGTCCGGGACATGCGAGTGTGTACAGCGTGTCGACGCCGCGCCTGCCCCGTGAGGTATGGGTTCTGGTGGCGGCGAACTTCATCATCGCGGTCGGGTACGGGCTGGTGGCGCCCGCGCTGCCGACGTTCGCGCGTGCCTTCGACGTCAGCGTGACCGCGGCATCGGTCGTGGTGAGCGCGTTCGCGGTGGCACGGCTGGTGTTCGCGCCGGCGAGCGGCCGGCTGGTATCGCTGCTCGGCGAGCGGCGGGTGTACCTGACCGGCATCTCGATCGTCGTGGTGTCGACCGGCGCGTGCGCGTTCGCGGCGAACTACTGGCAGCTGCTGCTGTTCCGGTCGCTGGGCGGGTTCGGGTCGAGCATGTTCACGGTGTCGGCCATCGCGTTGCTGATCCGGTTGACACCAGCGCCGCTGCGTGGCCGGGCGGCGGGGCTGTGGAGCACCGGGTTCCTGACCGGGAGCGTCGCCGGTCCCCTGTTCGGCGGCGGGCTGCTGACGATCTCGCTGCGCGCGCCGTTCATGGTGTACGCGGGGGCGTTGCTGGTCGTCGTGGTCTTCGTGTGGTGGTTCCTGCGGCACTCGACGCTGGCGGCGGCGGTCACCGAGACGTCGGCGGACTTCACCCTGCGCTCGGCGCTGCGGCACCGGTCGTACGTGGCGACGCTGGGCGCGTCGTTCGCGAACGGCTGGGCGGTGTTCGGGGTACGGGTGTCGCTGGTGCCGCTGTTCGTCGAGGAGGTGCTGCGGCGGGACGGGGCGTTCGCGGGGACGGCACTGGGCGTGTTCGCGGCGGGGAACGTCGCGATGCTGATGGTGTCGGGGCGGCTGGCGGACTCGTGGGGGCGCAAACCGCTGATCCTGGCGGGACTGCTGGTGTCCGGCGCGGGGACGGTGTGGGTCGGCCTGACGGTCTCGGTCCCGTGGTTCCTGACGGCGACGGTCGTGGCGGGTCTCGGAGCGGGACTGCTGGGTCCGCCGATGCAGGCGACGGTCGCGGACGTGATCGGGTCGCGGGGCCGGGGCGGTCCGGCGCTGGCGACGTACCAGATGGCGGCGGACCTGGGGTCCGTCCTGGGGCCGATCGTGGCCGGCCTGCTGGCGGACAACGTGTCGTACGTGACGGCGTTCGCGGTGACGGGCTCGCTGTGCGGGCTGGCGGCGCTGGGGTGGGTGACCGCACCGGAGACGTTGCCCGGCAAGGAAAGCCGTCGACACCCCACCCCCGCCGAGGCGGTGGGGACCGAACTGCCGGGATGTGACGACCGCCTGCCGGACCCCGGCGTTCGGCGGTAGGGGGTCGGCTGACCGGCGGTGAGCGGCCGGGCGGCAGCACCGCCCGGCCGTAGGAGCTCAGCTCACCTGGGTCGCGTCGCGCAGGATCATGAAGTCGAACACGAAGCTGGTCGGCTTTCCGCTCTCCGTGCGTCCCACCCACGCCGGGTAGCTGCCGTCGCCCCAGCCGGTTTCCACGGCCAGGAGGTTGGCGCCCGACTCCGGCTCCGGGACGTCCACGACCTGTGTCGTCATGTCGTCGTACGCGTCCTCGATGGTGTCCTCGTAGGCCTCCGCGACGTCCAGGTCCACCAGGGCCAACCGGCCACCGTCGACGCCTACCGAGAAGTAGCTGTCGTCGCCGAGCATGCGGGCGTCCTCGCCCTCGCGGAGGGCCGGTTCCCAGCGGACGGTCGGCTCGTCGGAGATCACCAGCTTCGCCGCCGCGACCCGGGTGTTGGTCTCGTCGTCGGCCAGGCGGATCACCGAGACGAGCAGCGGGTACTCGCCCGGCTCGACGATGTCCACATAGGGGTCCTGCTCGTGCATCCACGGGTCGGGGTCCGCCGCGACCAGCTGTCCGCTCGGCAGCCACAGCCGCCCGCCCTCGGACACCTCGACGGTCACCTCACGCTCGTCGTCGAGGCGCCACTTGCCACCGTCCACAAAGGTCTCGTCGAGGTACTTCGGCCGCATGGGGCTCGGCGGGTGCCACGGCGGCTCGGCCGGCGCCGGCCCGGGGTCCTCGACCAGGCGCACCGAGAGGCGCAACGGCGGCAGCAGCTCGTCCAGGTACGCGAGCGTCACCCAGTCGCCGAAGCGGGTCATCGGCCGGGACGTCTTCGCGGGCTCCAGCGCCTCGGACGCCTCCGGCCAGTCGTTGCTCCACTCGTGGCACTCGCCGTCGGTCGTGTACTCCGCGGTGCGCGTCGGCACGCCGGAGCCGAACTCCGGCTGGCCCGCCTCGTACGCCCACTCCTCGACCAGCCGCAGCACCAGCATGCCGGTGTCGTCGGCGGTCGGGAACCGGCGCAGCTCCACCAGCCGGTCGCGCCGGCCCTCGTCGTCGAACAGCCACGCGGCCGCGTGGTCGGCCTGCCAGCACACCTCGATCAGCGCCAGCGGCCTGTCCTCCGCGAGCAGCACCACGGCGTACTGCTCGCCGGCCGCGTCCCGCTCGCGTGCGACGGCCTCCGGCAGCGGGCGCACGACCTGGCCGGAGTCCGGGTCCCAGCCTTCGCAGTAGACGACTTCAGCGATCAGCTCATTGGTCACTGTGCGATCCTGCACCACCGGTTTCGCGTAGGTTCGTGGGCATGGCGACTCTGGTCTCGTTCCACGCCCACCCCGATGACGAGTGCATCGCGTGCGGCGGGGTGATCCGCAAGGCCCATGAGGACGGTCACCGGGTGGTCCTGGTGGTCGCCACCCGCGGTGAGCTGGGCGAGATACCCGAGGGTCTGCTCGACGACGGAGAGGAGCTGTGGCAGCGGCGGGTCGTCGAGACCCAGGCATCCGCGGACATTCTGGGCGTCGACCGCGTCGAGTACCTCGGCTACACCGACTCCGGGATGATGGGCGAGCCGACGAACGACCAGCCCGGCACCTTCTGGACCGCGGACGTCGAGGAGGCGGCGGCGAAGCTCGCCGGCATCCTGCGCGAGGAGAGCTGTGACGTCCTGACGGTCTACGACGACCACGGCGGCTACGGCCACCCCGACCACATCCAGGTGCACCGGGTCGGCATGCGGGCGGCCGAGCTCGCCGGCACCCCGCGCGTGTACCAGGCGACGATCAACCGCGACCGCGCGCTGGCCGGCCTGCGCGAGTTCAACCGGAAGAACGGCATCGAGGCCCCGGAGATGCCCGAGGACTTCGGCACCCCCGAGTCCGGGATCACCTGCGCGGTCGACGTGACCAAGTACGCCGAGCAGAAGCGGCAGGCCATGCGCGCGCACGCGAGCCAGATCAGCGAGCAGTCGTTCTTCCTGGCCATGCCGGACGAGGCGTTCCTGCTCGCGTTCGGCACGGAGTGGTTCATCCGCGCCGGTCAGGGGCCGGGCATCACGGAGACGGACCTGCTGGGATGAACCTGTACCACGAGTTGACCGGCCCGGCGGACGGGCCGCCGGTGGTGCTGTCCAACTCGCTGGGCAGCGACGTGCGCATGTGGGACTCCCAGGTGGAAACCCTTGCGGCGGCGGGCTTCCGGGTCATCCGGTACGACCACCGGGGACACGGCCGCTCCCCGGCGCCGGCCGGCCCGTACACGCTGGCCGACCTGGCTTCCGACGCCGCCGCCCTGCTCGACCGGCTGGGGCTCGCACGGGTGTCGTGGGTGGGCCTGTCGCTGGGCGGCATGGTCGGGATGTGGCTGGCGGAGCACGAGCCGGCGCGGGTGGACCGGCTGGTGCTGTGCTGCACGTCCGCGGAGTTGGGCCCGGCGTCCATGTGGCAGGAACGGGCCGCGAACGCCCGCACGCAGGGGATGTCCGCACTGGCGGAAGCGGCGGTCGGCCGCTGGGTGACCCCGGCGTTCGCGGAGTCCCATCCGGAGACGGTGGCGTGGCTGCGGGAGATGTTCACGAGCCACTCGCCCGAGGGCTACGCGTCGTGCTGCACGGCCATCGAACAGATGTCCATTGTGGACGACCTGCCGACGGTCACCGCGCCCACGCTGGTGATCGTGGGCGCCGACGACCCGGCGACCCCGCCGGAGCACGGCCGGCGCATCGCGAACGCGGTGCCGGGCGCCCGGCTGGTGGTGGTGCCGGGCGCGGCGCACCTGGGCAATGTGGAACAGCCGGCGGCGTTCACCGGCCTGATCGTCGACCACCTGCGTCCGGACCGGCGCGCCGCGGGCATGTCCGTACGACGCGCGGTGCTCGGCGACGCGCACGTCGACCGCGCGGTGGCCGGGACGACCGAGCTCACCAGGCCCTTCCAGGAGTACGTCACCGAGGGCGCATGGGGCAGCGTGTGGTCCCGCCCCGGCCTGGACCGCCGGACCCGCAGTGCGGTGACCCTGGCCGCGCTGACGGCGTTGCGTGCCCACGAGGAGCTCCCGATGCACATCCGCGCCGCCCGGCGCAACGGGTTGTCGGAGGCGGAGATCGCCGAGATCCTGCTGCACACCGCGGTCTACGCCGGCGCGCCGGCGGGGAACGCGGCGTTCGCCATCGCCAAGCGGACACTGGAGGAAGCCGAGTAGGTCACGGCATCCGCACTCGACACACCGTCAGCTCCGTTGAGCCGGACCGGTCCCGTGGACCAGCGCCGTGAGGCCCGCCCGGCTGGTGAGGTCGAGCTTGCGGTAGATCTGCTCGAGGTGCTTGTGGACGGTCCGCGCGCTGATGCCGAGCGTGCGTGCGGCCTCCTGGTCGGTCGCGCCGACGGCGACGCGCGCCGCGACCTGTAGCTCTCGCGAGGTGAGGTCGGCCAGTCCGACCGCCCGTGTCGTGTCCCGCTCGGCGTGGCGCGCCGCCGCGAGCAGCGCGCCGACCGTCTCCCGGCGGGCCATGGCCTGCGAGAAATGCGGTGCCAGCAGGTCGACGACCGCCTTGTCGCGGCGGGAGAAACCGGGACGGGACCGGTTGAACACGAGCACGCTGCCGCGCCTGCCCCTGAGGCCCACCACGCACAGCAGCTGGTCGACTGTCCTTTCCGGACGGTAGAAGTCGACGTAGAGCGGGAGACTTCTCAGCGTCCGCAGGTCGGTGAGGTCGGTGAGCGCGGCGGAGCTGCCCATCCACAGGCGACCGGACCGGTAGGCCGCGAAACCGGGATGCTGCATGACCGCGGCCGCGAACCCCGGCCGGGCCAGCATGTTGCGTTCCGGCCGGGTGATGCTGACGGTCGTCAGCCGGCGGGACACGTGGTCGCTGCCGATCACGCCGGACATGTCACAGCCGACCAGCCGCTCGAAGGCGGCCAGGCTCGTGCGCGCCACCTCGTCGTCGGTGTCGTCGGAGTTCAGCTGTCGCAACAGGTCGAGGGCGCGTCGTAGGTCACGTGCGGTCAAGTCGGCCACAGGGGACAAGAGCGGATGAAACGCCCACAGATACGTACGTGAAACTGCAGTGGCGGTACATCCACTACGGAGACTCCGGCGCGGGACTCCTACTGTCTCGGCATCAGGTCGGCGACGGACACGTTGAATGTCCCCGGGTGGTTGCCTTTGCTGAACAGTAGGCGGAGTGTGTCGGCGGTGAGCCTGCGCTTCGTAGTCCCGTCGTCGAAACCGTTCCCCACCTCATTGCCGTAACGCACGACCACCTCGTGGGTGCCGCCGGCGGTGTTGAGCCGCACGACGGAGATCTCTTCCCCGAAGCGGCCCGGGGTGCCGTTCTCGGAGTCGGGACCCACCCCCTCGGGTGCCGACCGGAGGGCGTCCACGGCCTCTTCCGCCGTCCTGCCGGTGATGCGGCCGGACGACAGCAGCGAGGGCGTGGAGAGCGACTTCAGTGCGTACCGGCACACGGAGATCGAGGTGACCGTGTCGGTCGGGGGCAGCCCTCCTCCGGCGTCAGGCCGGTAGGAACCCGGGTCCGCGGTGACCGGATGATCACTCGGGCAGCCGTTCGCGTCGATACCCCCGACGGGCCGAGCGGTGTCGAAGATCGACTTGCGCAGCGCGGCGTCCTTGCTGAAGACGCTGACGAACACCCCGTTGATCCGGCGCGTCTCCTTGACCCAGCCGCCCTCGAACTCGTCTTTCCCGACCTTGCCGTTGTCGGCGAAGACGAGCCAGTTCTCCCAGAAGTCGGAAGGCCGCCAATCGATCGTGCACCCTACTGCGGCGATGGGCCCTGGGCGTCCGACGACGCCGGGCTGGGCATGCCACTTCTCGCGTGTTTCCTGTGAAAGACAGGGGGTCAGCTGAAAGATGCCGTACCCCCAGTCCTCCGGCACCTGGACCTCGACGCCGTGGTAGGACTCCCACCGCCGCCCCGGGTCGGCCTGGTCCGCTTTGGCCGCGACGGCGGGTCCCGACGGGGTGCCGTTGCCGCCGTCGACCGTCCGCATGACCGCCACCGGAACGCCCACCACGAGCACCACGATCGCCGCGATGGAGGCGTTGACGCGGCGCCGGCGGCGCCGGGTGGCGATCGCCATGGCCTTCTCGGGGAGGCCGTCCGTCGACGGTGCCTCCTCGGCGTGGTGCCGCAGCGTGTGCGTCAGTGCGGCTGTCAACTCGTCGTCTGGACTGGTCATGGCGTGGCCGCCTCCTCGGTTGCGTGGATGCTGGTGCGGAGGGTGGCGAGGCCACGGTGGATCTGGGAACGGACGGTGTTCGCCGAACATCCCAGTATCGCCGCGATCTCCGCGTCGGCTCGGTCGTCGTAGTAGCGCAGCACGATCGCGGCGCGTTGCCGGGGCGGGAGCTGCCGGCACAACGACCACATGGCGTCCTCGAGGACGACCTGGCCGGCGGTGTCGACCGTCGTGCTCGGACGGGCGAACAACGTCGGGTCGGGTTCCAGCCGCTCCCTGCGCAGGAACCGCCGCCAGCGCGAGTTGTCCGCGTTCACGACGCACCGACGCAGGTAGGCGTCCGGGCTGCCGTGCGTGACGATGCGCTGCCAGCGTTGACAGGCGGACACCAGCGCGTCCTGTACCGCGTCGGCGGCACGGTCGCGGTCACCGATCACCAGATACGCGAACCGCATCAACGCGTCGCCGTGCGTTCTGACCCAGGACTGGAAGTCCGGTGGATCCTCACTGTTCCCCATGCGACCACCTCCAGTGGTACCCACGCACGGGCCGCCCGGGACATTGCATCACGGTTGGGTGAAGACCACTGTTGGCACGCGTTCCACGAAAACCGGCGTCGACGTGCGGCCACTGCCGTCGTGGCGGCACAGCGCCAGCCACGGGTGCCGTCAGCGCGTCGACGCCGGTGGGGTCACCTCACGGTGATCGAGACGTCGCGCTCCTCGCTCGGGCCGATCTCCCGCACTGGACCGGAAATGGTCGCGGCAAACGTTTGCCGCACGTCCGCGGCGGAGGCGGCCAGTCGCAGCTCCACCTCGCCCGGCTCCACGATCCGCCGGCCGGACAGGCCGGTGAACGCGGTCGCCTCCGGCGGCACGGTGAACGACACCCGCCGGGACTCCCCCGGCGCCAGCCGCACCTTCGCGTACCCCAGCAGCTTCACGACCGGCCTGACCACCTGCGCGACCGGGTCGTGCAGGTACAACTGGACGACCTCCGCGCCGGCGACCGGCCCGGTGTTGGTCACGGTCACCGCCACGTTCATCCCGTCGCCCTCGAAGCCGGACCAGTCGAACTTCGTGTAGGAAAGCCCGTGCCCGAACGGGAAGGCCGGCGTCGGGTCGACCGAGCTCGCGTCGTTGAGGCGGCCGAGCGGCGGCGTGAGGTAGGACGTCGGCGTCATGTGCGGGTCCGCCGGCACGCTGACGGGCAGCCGGCCGCTCGGGGAGACACGCCCGGTCAGCACCCCGGCGACGGCTGGCCCGCCCTCCTCCCCCGGGAAGAACGCCTGCACGATCGCGGCGCACCGGTCCTGGTAGGCCCCCAGCGCGTACGGGCGCCCGGTCAGCAGCACCAGCACGACCGGGGTGCCCGTCGCGAGCATCGCGTCCAGCAGGTCCGCGCCCGGCAGCACCAGGTTGGCGGCGTCGGTGCCCTCGCCGGACGTGCCGCGCCCGAACAACCCGGACGTGTCACCCACGGCGACCACGCACACGTCCGCGTCCCTGGCCGCCGCGACCGCCTCGTCGCCACCCTCGGCGTAGGTCACGTCGAGTGACTCCCGCAGGGTGGGGATCGCGACGCCGCCCTTGGCCGACGGGATGTGCTGCGGGAACGTGTAGCAGCCGAGCATGGCCGACGCGGTGTCCGCCTGCGCGCCGACCAGCGCGACCCGGACCCCGGGCCGCAGCGGGAGCACGCCGTCGTTCGACAGCAGCACCACCGACTCCTCGGCGAGCCGGCGGGCCAGCGCCCGGGCGGCCGGCGGGTCGAAGTCCACGGCGGACGGCTGTGGCGACTCCCAGCCGGGGTCGAGCAGGCCGAGCTCGCACTTCTGCCGCAGCACCCTGGTCAGCGCGATGTCCACATCGGACTCCGGCACGTCGCCGGCCAGCACCGCGTCCAGCAGCGGGGTGCCGTAGCAGCGCACGTTCGGCAGCTCGACGTCCAGCCCGGCGGCGAGCGCGATCCCCGCCGCGTGGCCCTGGTTCGCCGCGAGCTTGTGCTGAGTCTCGAGGAACGTGACGCCGAAGTAGTCCGAGACGACCGTCCCGTCGAATCCCCACTTCTCCCGCAGGAGCTCGGTCAGCAGCGCGCGGTTGGCCGCCGGCGGCACCCCGTCGACGTCCGCGTACGAGTGCATCACCGACTCCGCACCCGCGCGCACCGCCGCGAGGAACGGCGGCAGCAGCACGTCCGCCAGCTCACGCGGGCCGATCGCGACCGGGCCGAAGTTGCGGGCGTCGCGGGACGCCGAGTAGCCAACGAAGTGCTTGAGAGTGGTCATGATCCCGGCCGACCGCAGGCCGCGGACGTAGGCAGTGCCGATGGTCGCGACCAGGTGCGGGTCCTCGCCGATGGTCTCCTCGGTGCGGCCCCAGCGCACGTCCCGCGTCACGTCCAGCACGGGCGCGAGCCCCTGGTGGATCCCCACCGCGTACATGCTGGCGCCGATCGTCGCGGCCATCTCCTCGACCAGGTCGGGCGACCACGCGGCGCCCCATGCCAGCGGCGTCGGGTAGACCGTCGCGCAGTGGGTCATGAACCCCGTCAGGCACTCCTCGTGCGCGATGGCCGGGATGCCGAACCGCCCCGCCGCCGTGATCTCCGCCTGCAGCTGGGCGAGCCTGGCCGCGCCGGCGGCCGGCTCGATCGGCGCGCTGCCGAACGGCCGGGTCAGCTGCCCCAGCCCGTTCTTGATCAGCTCCAGCCAGTTCAGGTCGTCGTCGACCAGATCATGCTGGAACGGCGCCACGTCGTCCTCGCCGTCCGAAGAGGACTGTCCGAGCCACACCCCGTACAGCTGCGCCAGCTTCTCCCGCAGCGTCATCCGGCCAACCAGGTCGGCGACCCGCTCGGCGGCGGGGCGCGCTGGATCGCGCCACGGCTCGTCGCGCATCCCGCACTCCAATCCCGAAAGTTTCGACCCACATACTAGGTCGTTTCCCAAGCTAACGGCGAGAACTACTGGTAGCAAGGGATTGACCCCACGGTAACGCCCGTCGTAATCTCCCTCCTAAGTACCGGATGAATTCCGAAACTTTCGACATGTCGATCGCACTGGGGCGATTCGTGTCCAGCCTCTGTGCGCGGGCCAGTAAATCGAAAGGCACGGCCATGGTCCCCCAGCGGCTCCCCAGAAGGTCCTTCCCCGGCTTGCTCCGCGCGCCGGGCCCCGGTGTCCGTCCCGTCCACCCGGGTACTGTCGCTGACCAGCCAGTTCCAGCGCAACGTGCCGGGAACGATCATGGCGGTGCCGCCGACCGCGCGGCCGGTGTTCGTGCTGTACCCGATGGCGCGTCGATGGCTGATCGCGGGCTCGCCGAGATGGGTAGCAAGTAGACTTTCCGGAACTTTCGGAACTGGCTCGGGAGCGACTGTGGCAAGAGAACGCAAGGTGACGATCAACGTCATCGCGGCCGAGGCGGGCGTGTCGGTGCCGACCGTGTCCCGCGTGCTGAACGGCCGTTCGGACGTGTCCCCGACGACCCGCGCCAGGATCGAGGCGCTGCTGGCCCAACACGGGTACCAGCGGCGCGGGTCGCGGCGCGGGGAGCACGCCGGCCTGGTCGACCTGGTGTTCAACGACCTGGACAGCCCCTGGGCCGTGGAGATCATCCGCGGCGTCGAGGACGTCGCGCACGCGGCGCAGGTGGGCACGGTCGTGAGCGCCATCCACCGCCACTCGGCGGCGACCAGGCAGTGGCTGGACAACCTGCGGGCACGCAAGTCGGACGGGGTCATCCTGGTGACGTCGACGCTGCAGCCGTCCCACCAGGCGGAGCTGAAGCGGTTGAACGTGCCGGCCGTGGTGATCGACCCGGCCGGCGGGCCAGCCCTGGAAGTTCCGACGATCGGCGCGACGAACTGGGCGGGCGGCCGAGCGGCGACGGAGCACCTGACGTCGCTGGGACACCGGCGGATCGGCTTCATAGCGGGCCCGCCGTCCCTGCTGTGCAGCCGCGCACGGATGGATGGTTACCGAGCGGCACTGGACGCGGCCGGCCTACCGGTGTCGGACGAGCTGATCCAGCCGGGCGACTTCTACCACGAGTCCGGCTTCCGGGGCGCGTCGTCGCTGATGACCGTCGCGGACCCGCCGACGGCCATCTTCGCGTCGAGCGACCAGATGGCGTTCGGGGTGTACGAGGGGTTGCGGCAGCGCGGGCTGCGGGTGCCGGAGGACGTGAGCGTGGTGGGCTTCGACGACCTGCCGGAGGCCCGGTGGGCGTCACCACCACTCACGACGGTCCGGCAACCCCTTGCGGAGATGGGGACCCTGGCGGCCCGGATGCTCCTGCGGCTGTCGCGCGGAGAGGAGACGGAGAGTCCGCGCGTCGAGCTGGCCACGGACCTCATCGTCCGCAACAGCACAGCCCCACACACCACACCCTGACTCGTGCCGAACGGCGCGTCCCGTGCACCGGGCGCGCCGTTCGGTTCCCCCTAGTCCCAGCGGGCGCCGTAGGCCACGCCGCGGACCGCGTCGCGGAAGACGAGTTGGACCTCGCCGGAGTGGTTGAGCGGGACGCGGCCGCGGTCGCGGGGTGGGCGGCCCTGCAGGCGGGACACCGTGTGCGGCAGGCTGTCGCAGTCGAAGTGGACGCGTAGCTCCAGGTAGTCGCACCGGCGGCGGGGCACGTACGTGAACTGCCGTGGCCGCACGGGATTGCGGGACCGCACCCAGAAGTCGTGCGACTCGCCGGCGGGCAGCGGGGCCGGCAGCACCAGCATCCCGCCGCGCAGCGTGCCGCCGCTCAGCACCGCGGGCTGACCGAACACCGTCGCCAGCTCGATCTCCCGCAGACCGTCGTGAGCCGCGACGATCCGGTGGTTCTCCAGTGCCTCCGTGACCGGTCCCTCCAGCGTCACGAACACCCGTGTCGTCGCCGTGTGCCACCCCGCCGCCGGCTCGGCCGCGCCACGCAACCGCATGGTCGCGAATGCCAGCTGCGCGAGCTGGTGAATCGCGTCGTCTATCCGGCGGCGGGCGGTGCGCGGGTCGCGGCCGATGCGCTCCGCGATCCAGCCGACGCGTTCCTGGTACAGCGGGTGGCGGGCCGCGGGAATCAACCCCATCGCCGCCAGTACCGCTATCCTCAGGTCGTCCGGCAGGTCGACCGCCAAGTGCTCGAGCCGCTGCGCGACCCGCACCCGAATTTCCCCCGGACCGTCCTTTTCGGTCACCCCACAAAGATCGCGCAGCGTGTGCCCGACCCGCTCGCCGACATTGTTGACGTACAGGCCACGCCCCTTGCGCAACGCCTTGAGGTCACTGACCAACTCGGCGTGTGCGGCCATCGTGCACTCCTCCACAACGAATTCAGTTCGACAGTCGCCCTGCGGCGGCAAAACGTTCCAACGGTGTCCACTCACGGCGCGGTGGCGTCGACTCCCACGGAGTGGTCCACCACGGGCGGCCCGACGTTCGGCGAGCCGCCCGCGAAGCCGAAGTACATCCCGAGCACGATCCCGAGCACGAAACAGAGCGTGAGCAACCGCGTCATTCCCGCGGCTGAGACGACAATCTTCATCGGAGCCTCCACGAAACATCCCGAGTACCGAATTCCAGAATGCGCTCCCCGCGCACCCCTGAATACCGGTTCCCCGATGCCGCGCGGAATTGGAAACGGGAAACGCGTGATGTGACCACCCCTACGAGCCACATCACGCGTTCCCGAGCCCGCCGAGCCAGCATTCGGGCGGTGGCCGCCGCCCTGGCAGGGCCGCGTACCGCGCGAGTGCCACCAGGTCGGGGTCGAGCCGCCGCCGCAGGGACTCCTTCTGGCACACGTCCTCCGGCGTCACCGCGTGGTCGCCGAGCAGCACCCGCAACGTCACCAGCGCGAGCTTGTACCGGTCGGTGTCGACCGTCGCCTCGCTCGGCCCGGCCGGGTCCACCCAACCCGCCGTCCCGGCCGGCCGCACCGCCGGCGGCCGGCCCGCCAGCCGGAACCCGTCACAGTCGATGGCGAACACCGACGGCCCGCCGACGAGTGTCCACAGCAGGTTGCGCATCGACACGTCCCCGACCACGACCTCGCCCGAGTGCAGTGCCTGGAACAGCTCGACATACGCCGCCGCGATCCGCCGCCGTTGCGCCGCGTCCGGCAGCGCCAGGTCCGCCCACATCGCACGCCGCGGGTAGAGCAGGAACTGCAGCTCCAGCAACCGCCGCCGCCCGGCCAGCGACGTCGCGAACCGCGCGGGCACCTCCGGCATGAGCAGCCCGACGCATCGGCCGCCGTCGAACACCCGCCCACTGGGCCAGGCGACCGGCACCGCACGCAGCTCGCCGCGGCCCGTCTCGATCAGCCGGCCCAGCTCTTCGGACAGGACCGCGAGCCCGGGGTGGTACAGCTTCAGCATCATCCCGGGCGGGTCGGCGAGCCGGAACACCGTGCCCTGACCGCCGTCCGCGACCCTGGTCGAGGCGGTCAGGTCGGCCAGGGCCACATCCGTCATGCCCAGACCACCACGGCCGTCCTGTCTTCGTCGAACCCACGCAGGTCGAAGTGCAGCTGGTGCAGGTACGCGACCGGCCCCGGCGGCTCCGCCCACGACTGCGCCAGGTACGTGCCGACCGTCGTCTCCCGGACCGGCCTGCCGATCCCGCTCGTCGCGAGCACCAGTGCCTCCCCCGCATGCAACACGCCGCGTGCCCCGTCCGCCGGCCCGCGCGGCGACGGCAGGCACTCGTCCGCCTGGGTCCGCTTGACGAACAGCGGCAGGAACGTCCCGCCGGTCAGTACCAGCGCCGGGCTGTCCCCCACCCGGACGGCGCGGAACCGGTGTCCCTGCCCGGCCCAGCCCAGCTCGATGGCCGCGATGGTGAGCGTGGTCGAGCGGGACTCCGGCGCCGGCCCGGCGTTCCGCACCGCCTCGTCGGCCTTGCGCAGCGCGCTGACCATGTCCACCACGTCGAGGTCCGACCCCGGCAGCGCCCACGCGAGGTAGCCGATCGCGTGCCGGACGGCGAGCTGCGCGCCGCGGTGCGCGTGGGACGCCGCGCCCAGGCCGTCCGCCACCGCGGCGAGCACGTACCGGTCGCCGACGGAGGTCACCCCGAACACGTCCTGCCGGACCTCGCCGCGTTCGCGGTGCGTGGCGCCGCGGGCGGAGGCGGCGCGGATCTCCAGCTGACCGACCCGTCCCGCGTCGATGACCGTGTCGGGCACGTCCGCCACGGGGTCCAGCCGCCACGGCACACCGGCCGTACGCGACGGCGGCCCCAGCTCGCGCGGCCGGAAGACCCCGGTGTCCCCCCAGAACTCCTTCATGGCCGTCATAGCTGGTCCACCCGCAGCGTGGTGAAGCCGTCGATCCGGGTGGGTACCCGCAACGCCACGTCACCCTCGTCGTTGGCGCCGACCACCGACGTGGTCAGCGCGTGCGCGAAGCCGTGCAGCGCGGCCGCCGGGCTGACACCGCCCTGGCTCATGAACGCCTGGACGGTGCCGATCTGGCGGATGGTCGTGGCGTCCGCGTCCCCGATGCCGAACGCGATGATGTTCGGCCGGGCCGGCCAGTCCGGGTCGACGAGCCGCTCGTAGGCCGCTTCCCAGGTCGTGTGGTCGGTCGGATGCCCGTCGGACAGGAAGAAGACCGCCGGCCGGTACACCTGGTCGCCGCGCGCCTTCAGTTCGTCGACGTCGTTCTCGATCGTCTCGCGTAGCAGGGTGAACGCCTCGCCGAAGCTGGTGGCCGGATGGGTGGTGAGATCGGTGAGGCCGACGACGTCGCTCGGGCGGCACAACGCCTGCAGCACGACGGCCTCGCCGGAGAATCCGATGAGGCAGAATCTGGTTTTGTCGGCGACCACGGGATCGGTGCCGACCGCGGCGTGCAGCTGCGCCAGCCCGTCGTTCAACGCATCGAGGTGATCGGCCATCGAATATGACTGGTCGCACACCACGTAGAAAGGCAGTATTTCTTCTGGCATTCTTTGTCTCCTCCTACTGGGGGGAGGATGACGCGGTGCCCCGCACCAGATCTGGATCAGACATGGACTTCAGGTTGTTCGGCCCGTTCGAGGTGTGGCACGAGGGCCGCCAGCTGGATCCCGGCGACCACCAGCAGCGCCTAGTGCTGGTGATCCTGCTGCTGCACGCCAACCACACGGTGACCAAGGAATACCTGCAGGAATACGTCTGGCGGGGCCAGAAGACACCCCGGTCAGACCTTGTGACCAGTTACGTCGCGCGGCTCAAGAAGGTTTTCCAGGAAGTCGAGGACATCGCCTTCGACAAAACCCCGACGGGTTACGTACTCCGCGTCGACGAGAACTTGATCGACAAAGTCCGGTTCACCCGTTTGTCCGACCAGGCGCGGCGCGACAAAGACCCGAAGTTGTTTTATGACGCGTTGGATCTGTGGCGCGGCCCGTTTCTGTCCGACATAGACATCGACCGCGTCGGCGGCCCGTCCGTCGCCCCGCCCGAGGACCAGCGGATCGACGCGTTGGTGGATC
Source organism: Actinophytocola sp. (assembly GCF_035634895.1). Lineage (GTDB taxonomy): Bacteria > Actinomycetota > Actinomycetes > Mycobacteriales > Pseudonocardiaceae > Actinophytocola. The sequence continues at coordinate 55,855 of NZ_DASQCC010000189.1, forward strand.
TGGCGAACCTGGAGCTGGCCGGGGGCCGGCACCGGGACATCCGGGACCGGCTGCGTGCGGTGTGGGAGGAGGACCGCACCCAGCAGCGGCTCGCGGTCCCGTTGATGCGTGCGCTGATCGCCGCGGGTGATCACGTCCGGGCGGTCGAGGTGTACCACCAGTCCCGCGAGGCGCTGGACGAGCACGGCATGGACGTGTCCCGGGAGCTGCGGGACATGATGCGGCTGGCGCAGTACGGGGACCGGCTGTCCTCGCTGCCGATCCGGCCGCCGCGGTTCAGCGGTCGCGCCGACGAGCTGGCGTTCGTGGACTCGGTGGCCGCGTCCGCGGTGGAGGACGGTCCCGCGGTGCTGTGGATCTCCGGCATGCCCGGCGTCGGTAAGACCGCACTCGCGATCAGCGCCGCGCACCGGCTGGCCGACGTGTTCCCGGACGCGCGCCTGTTCGTGGACCTCACCGGGTTCACGCCGAACGTCGCCCACGCCGAGCCCGCGTCCGCGCTGGAACGCCTGCTCACCGACCTGGGCGTCCCGCCGGAGGCCATCCCGCAGACCACGGCGGCCCGCGCCGAGCTCTACCGGACGGCGCTGGCCGACACCCGCACGCTGGTGGTGCTGGACAACGCGGCGTCCGAGGAACAGGTCGAACCGCTGCTCGGCGCCACGTTCACCCTGGTCACCAGCCGTGAGCAGGGCGCCTTGGTGCCCACCGACCACATCCGCCTCGAACCGCTGTCCGCACACGAGGCGGTCGAGTTGTTCCGGCGGCTCGTGCCCCAGGAACGGATACACGGCCATCCGGACAAGGTGCGTGAGGTCGTCCGCCTCTGCGGGCACGTCCCGCTGCTGATCCACCTGGTCGCCGCGCAGTTCCGCCGCCACCTGCGGTGGCCCCTGACGCACCTGCTCGACCTGCTGCGGGAGGCGTCGCCGGTCAGTCCGGACGCGTTGTTCCCGGCGCAGGCCTACGTCGCGTGCACGGTGTCCTACGACCAGCTGACCGAGGAACAACGCACGCTGTTCCGGTTCTTCGCCCTGGCCCCCGGGCCCGACCTGTCCGCGCCGGGAGCGGCCGCGCTCGTGGGCGTACCCGGGGTCCGGGGGCTGCTGGAGGACCTGCACCGGCTGAGCCTGCTGGAGGAGTCCGCGCCGGAGCGGTTCCAGATGCTCGACCCGCTGCGTGACTACGTTCTTGCCGCGCACCCGCCGGCCGAGCCGGTGGCGGCGGTCGACCGGCTGCTGGACTTCTACCTGGTCACCACGGCCGCCGCGATCGGCGTCATGTTCCCCCTGCACCGCGACCAGCAACCCGCGGTGACCGCCACCTGCCCGGTCGTCCCGTCGTTCGCGGACCCGGCGGCGGCGCGGCGGTGGCTGGACGAGGAACGCGTCAACCTGGTCGCCGCGGTCCACTACGCCGCCGACCACGACCGGCCTGAGCACACCTGGCAGCTGGCCGTGCTGCTGTGGCAGTACTTCTACCTCTGCGGGCACCTGCGTGACTGGACCGAGACCCTCCAGAAGGCCGCCGCCGTGCTCACCGGCACCGGGAACACCCGCGGCCTCGCGCACGTGCGGCTGCGGCTGTCGGGAGCCCGGTGGCGCTCCGGTGCGCTGACCGAGGCCCGCACGCTCGCCGAGCAGGCACTGCCCCTGTGGGTCGAGCTGGGCGACGTGTCCGGCGAGGCCAGAACCCTGGCCGCCATCGCCAACGCCGCCAACAGTCTCGGCGACTACGCCGCGGCCACCGAGTACTTCACCGCCGCCTGCGACCGCTACGAACAGGTCGGCGACGAGCGGGGCCAGGCCAACGCGCTCGACATGCTCGGCAACGTCAGCGAGCTGCGCGGCGACCTCGAGACCGCCGAACGGCAGCACCTCGCCGCCGTCACCCTGTTGCGACGCCTCGACCACCGGATGGGCCTCGCGCACTCCCTGGACAACCTCGGCTGCGTGCGGCAACGGCTCGGCCGGCTCGACGAGGCGTTCGCCAACCACACCGAGGCCCGCGCGCTCGCCGTCGAGATCGGCGACCGAGTCAGCGAGGCCTACGCGCTCAACAACCTCGGCAACACCCACCGCCTCGCCGGCCGCATCGACGAGGCCATGACCTACCAGCAACGCGCCCGCAGGGTCGCCGACCTCGTCGTCGACCCCAACCTACGCACCCAGCTCTACCTCGACCGCGGCGAAACCGCCTGGGCGGCACGCGACGACCGCGCCGCCCTGCACGCCTACCGCGCGGCGCTCGACCTGTCCGCCGGCACCGGCGAACGCGTCCAGCGGGCCCGCGCGAGCCACCGCGTCGCCGAGGTGCTGCACGCCACCGGCCAGCACATGTCCACACACTGGCAGGACGCCCTGACCGAGTTCACCGACCTGGGCATGCCCGAAGCCGACGTGATGCGCGCCGAGCTGGCGAGCTTCACGTGCGACTGCGTCAGCTCGGGGTGTTGAGCACCGGGACCAGCTCTCGGCGCAGGTCGACGGCCGCGCGGTGGGTGTGCCAGCGGCTGAGGGTGCGGGACAGGTCCCGCAGGTCGAGGCGGATGGTCGCCGAGTCGACCCGCGCGGCGTCGGCCAGCACCTCGTGGGCGGCGACGCAGGCCTGGTCGATCTCGCCGTTCTGGGCGTGCGCGAGCGCGCGGCGGATGCCGAACCGGGCACGGGACCGGCACGCGGTGAGCGGGATGGTTTCGAGCTGCTGGTCGAAGAGCTCGGCCGCGTCGCCGGGCTGCCCGAGCTCGTAGAGCGCCCATGCTCGGGTCAGTGCCACCTCGTCCTGGATCGTCGCCGAGCCAAGGACCGGTCCGTCGTCGTGCTGCGGTATGGACAGCAGCGTGGCCGCGCGGTCGAGTGTCTCCTGGTAGGCGCGGAGGTCGCCGGCGAGCGCGTGTCCCTGGGCCTCGCAACGCGCGGCGAGACCCAGGATGCGTGGGTTCGCGGTCTTATCTTGCTGGGCGCGCTGTGCCAGCTCGATGGTCTGGCGGGCGTCGTGCCGGTAGAGCGCGATCTCGGCGTGCCGGAACAGGCAGAAGCTCGCCATGTGCGGGTCGCGGCCCGTGGTGAGCTTGACGGCCTGGTCGGTCCAGTGCGTCGCGCCGTTCTCCTGACCGGCCTCCTGGCTCATCCAGCCGGCGAACTCGGCGACCCGGCCGGCCAGGATCAGCAGGTCGGAACGCATGGGCTCGGGGTTGGCGACGGCGAGGCTGCGCAGGGTGTGGACCTGCGCGATGACCTGTGCGAGCACGACGGCCGGGCTGGTCATGCGGCCGAGGGCGCGGTACTGGTCGAAGGAGGAACGCAGGATCGTGAGGGTGGCGTCGTCCACGACCGGGCGAGCGGTGCGGGTGACGGCGAAGCCCAGCAGGGCACCGGCGCCGGCGAGGACCTGGCGGCGGGGAAGCTCGGTGAAGCGCAACGAGCCGTCCTCCAATTCCAGCACCCACACGTCGTCGAGCGAGGTCGCGGCGGTGTCGGCGAGCGGGGCGCCGGTGGTTTCGGGTGGCAGCGCGGCGGCCAGCACTCCGTCGAGGCCGAGGGCGCGGTCGCAGAGCTTGGCGAACATCGGGTGCGCCCGCGCGTGCCCGTTCTCGATCTTGCTGACCTGGCCTTTGCTGTAGTTGATGCGGCGGGACAGCTCCCCGAGGGATATTCCCGCGTCAAGGCGATGTTTCCGCAACAAGGCGCCGAACGACTCGACCATCGGCAGTCTCCCCACCAGTGCTCCAGTGGCGAGTGAACCATCGGCTGAATCCTTTGGCAATATTCCTGGCGCCGAGACGTCGACCCGGCGCCAGGAATCCCGTCACTCGATCCAGCCGTGCCCGTCGGTGGTGGCAGGCGTGGACGTCGTGGGCGACGACTGGTTGGGCGCCGCGCCGGCGGTGGCGGCGGACGAGAGGAGCGGCACCGCGATCGCGACCGCCGCGGCACCGGCGAAGGCCGCGACGCGGGCTGTGAAAAAGGCAGAACAGGACCTCGGCATGATTCCTCCTGGTTTTCGAGAGGCGGCGTTTCGCGCCTACCAGAAGAATTCATGGTGAAGATATCGACGGACAATGTATTGCCCGTTTCCCAATTAAGTAGGAAACGGGAAACGGTATTGGCTAGAGGAGCCCCCGCGCCTTGGCGGTGAGGACGGCGAACGAGCTGCCGGCATGCGGAAGCTTCCCGTCGAGCACCAGGCCGAGCAGCTCGTCGACGGCGATCCAGTGCACCTCGAGATCGGCCTCCCCCGGTTCGAGCCGCCGGGGCCCGCTGTTGGTGAGCCCGGTGGCGAGGAAAGCGTGGTCCTGGTGGTTGGTCAGTGAGTCGGCACAGTTGATGGTGCCGAGCGGGGCCCAACTGTCGGCGGAGTAGCCGGTCTCCTCGGCCAGCTCACGCCGGGCGGCGACCTCGGGCGTGGAGTCCCCCTCGTCGATCCGCCCAGCGGGCAACCGCCACTGCGTCTCGCGATGGGTGTAGATCCACTGCCGGGTGACGACGACCTGGCCGCGGCCGTCGAGCGCCAGGACGGTGACCGCGGGCGGGGCGATCACGTGGTCGTAGACCCCCTCCGAGCCGTCCGGCCGCAAGGCGCTGTCCCGCCGCACCTCAAACCACTGGGAGGCGAAGAGCACCTCTGAACACAGGCGCCTCCACCCAGGCCTAACCCGCTCATCCGACACCCGCCAAGTACACCACGAGCACCCGCCGCGACCAGCGACTCCATCATGGATCCGGCCACGATCTGACCTGATCGTCCAGGACGACCCGGCTCGATGACCATGACGTGACCCACGGGTGGGCCGTGCAGGACAAACTGTCAGCGCGACCGTAGTCAGGAGGGCTGGTCATGGTGTCCGCGCTCTCGATGCCCGACAAGATGATGCGTCTGGCCCTGTTCACCTATCCGCGACCGCTGGACATAACCCAGTTCTATCCCGCGCTGTCGCTCTACCGGATCTATCGCCCCTTCTCCCTGGCGGACTTCCGGTCGGCGGCGGAATACTACCTGAAGGAGAATCCGTTCTTCGCCGGATTCCATCTGGTTGAACGGAAGTTCGACGAGGTCGACGACTTTCCGCTGACCTCGTTCCAGGAGTTGATCGCGGACGAGTACGAGAACTTCTTCGACGGCTTCCTGCTCGTGTCCGTGACCTTCGCGAACGAGCCGAACATCCAGGGCATATTCACCGCCTTTCCGGTCTCGACGCAGGACGGCTACCGGTGTTTCCTCTTCCATCAGGCGTTGATGAGAAGTCTCAAGACGCAACAGGACGAGTTCCGCGTCGCGGAGACTCTGGCGCGCCTCGGTGTGCGTGCCGACGATCTCGTCTCCTACCTCCCCGAACGAAAGGCGACGTCCGGGTCGAACGACGCCGATCGCACCCTCCCCTTCGCGATCGGGGAGACGGTGGAGCCCGCGTCGAAGGTCGGCCCGTACCTCGACGAGATGAAGGAACATTTCCTGGCACGGTCCTGCGAGAACATGATCACGCTCAAGAACGGTCTGTACCACGCGTCGGACCTGCCTCTCGGTAATTTCCTGATCTTCCTGAGGATTTCCCGGGAAGTGGTCATGCGCAGCAGCGGCGTCCAGCTCCACCGCTACTACAACGCCCGGCAGGAAGAGTCGGTCGAGATCATCGAGTCCTGGGACTCGGTCGAGGAGATCGAGAGGGCCGGCATGGAACGAATCGCGGACATGCTGGAGCTTCCACACCGTTTCTTCGTCAACAACTACGGTGACGCGTCCAGCCATGACGGCTCCGATCTCGCGGCACACCACGGGACCCTCGTCAGGTACCAGTGGCACATGCCGAACGTGATCCTCAACCTGATGGCCGGGGAGCGCGCGGGAGCGGCCTGGACCATCACCATCCGGGGCAGGGCGTTCAAGTTCCTCTCCACCTGACGAGGCCGCGCGGCCGAGCCCGCCGGTACTGTGCGCCGGTGGCTCTCGACACCTCACACATCGTCGGCCGCCTGTTCGACGAGATCGCGGCGGAGTACTTCGACTTCACGATCACGGTCCAGGACAGGGAACTGGCCGACCGCTGGCTGCAACTGCGGGGCAACTCGATCAACCTGCCGTACCCGCACGACGGCAAGCCGGAAGAGGTGCTGTCCGACCTCGGCTTCAACGACATCTTCGGCGGCGTCGAATGGCATGTCGACGACTGGACGGCCGGCAGCTCCGTGACCGTCGACTGGGGCCCGCTCGGCCATCCGACCGACCACGCCGCCGAACGAGACGTGCTCGCGGCCATCGTCAAGCGCCTGCTGGAGAAGTACCTGGGACTACCAGCCGACTCCGAACGATGGGTCGTCAGCGAGCAGTAGGTCCGTTCCGACCAGCCAGCGCCCGCCCGCGAAGGGAGATCATCATGAACGACACCGGCCAGCAGGCCCCAAGGCGCGGGACGATCCAGCGGATGGACAACATCGCCATCGTCGTCGACGACCTCGCGGCCGCGAAGGCGTTCTTCATCGAGCTCGGCCTGGAACTGGAAGGCGAGGCGACCGTCGAGGGCGCCGCGGTGGATCGCCTCGTCAGGCTCGAAGGAGTCCGGTCCGACATCGCGATGATGCGCACCCCGGACGGCCACGGACGGCTCGAGCTGACCAGGTACCACACACCGCCGAGCCGGGAAGGCAACCCGCACGCTCCGACGAACACGCTGGGCGCGCATCGCATCATGTTCGCCGTCGACGACATCGACGACGTCCTCGACCGCCTACGGCCACACGGAGCCGAGCTCGTCGGCGAGGTGGTGCGGTACGAGAACAGCTACCGGCTCTGCTACCTCCGCGGCCCCGCCGGCATCGTCGTCGCGCTGGCCGAACCGACCGGGTGACCAGGGCTCAGACGGGGAACTTCACGTCGGTGAGGTCCTCGGAGACCGCCCACAGGTCGCGTTGGATGGCGATGTCGTAGGACTGTGGGCTGGAGGTGACCAGCTTCGGTCGTCCTCGGGTCTCGCCGATGCCGCTGGGTCCGTAGTACTGGCCGCCGAGGACGGCGGGGTCGGTGGCGGCCCTCAGGGTGGGCAGCGATCCCCTGGCCGCGTTCTGGGTGATCAACGGCGCGAGCCAGGTGAGGGGTAGGCGGACGACCGCCGGGGAGTTGCGTGGGAGTTCGGTGTTGGACATGCCCGGGTGTGCGGCCACCGCGACGGTGGTGCCGTGCTGGGCGAGACGCCGTTGCAGTTCGTAGGTGAACATGAGGTTGGCGAGCTTGGACTGACCGTAGGCGGCGGCTCGACCGTACGAACGCTCCCACTGCAGGTCGTCGAAGTGGATCGCGGCCCGGATGCGGTGGCCGACGCTGCTGACGGTCACGACCCGGGAGCCGGGCACGGGCAGGAGGCGGTCCAGCAGCAGCCCGGTCAGCGCGAAGTGACCGAGGTGGTTGGTGCCGAACTGCATCTCGAAGCCGTCGTGCGTCGTCTGCTTCGGGGTGTACATCACGCCGGCGTTGTTGATCAGCAGGTCGATGCGCTGGTGGGCGGCGCGCAGGTCCGCCGCCGCGGCGCGGACGGACTCCAGGGAGGTCAGGTCCAGCGGTTGCACGGTGACGTCGCCGGTCATGCGGGCGGCGGCCTGCTTGCTCTTCTCGGTGTTGCGTACGGCCAGCACCACGGACGCCCCGCGTTCGGCGAGCACTCTGGCGGTCTCGAAGCCCAGGCCGGTGTTGGCGCCGGTCACGACCGCCACTCGGCCGCTCTGGTCGGGAACGTCCTGCTCGGTCCACGTCTCGCTCATGTCAACTCTCCTAACGAACCGATGGTCTCTTACAGGCCCAACATTAAGAGACCATCGGTCCATTGTCAAGAGACCGCCAGTCTGTAAGTTAGAGTGGTGTACATGACGTTCCAGCGGGCGCGCAGTGAGGAGCAGCGGGAGATCCGCCGTCGGGCGATCCTGGACACGGCCGCGGCCATGCTCGACGAGATGCCGGTGGCCGACTTGGCGCTCAACGAGCTGAGCCGGCGCGTCGGCCTGGCGAAGTCGAACGTGTTGCGTTACTTCGAGTCCCGCGAGGCAGTGCTGCTCGACCTGCTGGACGACTTCCTGCGGACCTGGCTGACGGAGCTGGCGGGTGAGCTGGCCGACGGCGTCGACCCGCGCCATTCCGTGGCCGAGCGTGCGGACGAGTTGGCCGATGTCCTCAGTCGTTCACTGGCCGCCCGCACCGTGTTGTGCGACCTGTTCGGCGCGCAGGGCGGTGTCCTGGAGCACAACGTGTCCGCCGAGGTCGTCATGCGCCACAAGCGGGCCTCCCTGGGCAGCCTCGTGGACATGGTCGAGCTCGTCCGCCACCACCTGCCGGAGCTCGGCGACAGTACCCAGACGGTCTGCCTGCTGGCCCTGCTCATGGCCGGCGCGCTGTCGGCCTACTGCCCGCCGCCGGCCAGCGTCCTCGCCGTCTACGCGGCCGATCCCGCGTTGGCGATGCTCAACGTCGACCTGCGTGAGTCTCTGAAGCTCGCCGTCTCGACAGCGATCATGGGTGCGCTCCCGCGACCCTGAAGGCGATCAGTGATGCCCGCTCGGCGGCAGCAGTAGCGCCTCCAGGCTCGTGTGTACCCACGAACGGTAGTGCTCGTGGTCCCAGCCCAGGTCGTCGACGAGTAGCCGGTGCACGTCGGGACCGGTGATCGTCCACACCGTCTCGGCTGCCTCGTCCTCGTCCAGGCCGGGGCGCAACGGCCCGTTCGCGCGCAACCAGCCGACGAACGCACGCAGGTTCGCCAGCCGGGTCTGGTGCATCTCGGTGCGCTTCGCGGCCAGCGCCGGGTCGACCTCCCCCGCCGACCGGATCACGTCGTCGACCGGCCGGCCGCGACTGGTGCGGTCGGTGATGTCCTCGACGAACTTCGCCAGCTGCCGGCGCTGGTCCTTCTCCTCACGCACCTGGCGCGGCCGGTCCTGCTGCAGGACGGGCGGGCTGTCGTCGACACCGGTCACGGCGTAGTTGAGCACCTCGACCACGAGTCCACGCTTGTTCCCGAAGAGTTTGTAGACCAGGTCCTCGCTGACCCCGGCCGCCGACGCGACCGCCGCGACCGACGTACGGGCATATCCGCCGGCGAGGAACAGCCGGTGCGCGGCACGCAGCACCGACTCGCGGTTCGCGCGAGCCCGGTCGGCACGCAACGGCGAGTGGTACGACCGGGGCTTGACAGGCTCCCCCATGGCGATCACTCTACTTCATATTCGTTCTATGGACACCCGATCGAATTTGAGGCAGGTCATGACACACGGCTATCAGCTCGCCTACCGCCTCGGCGTCACCCCATGGGAGCGAGCAGGCCAGGGCGCCACCGAACAACTCGCGGCCCTGCTGGATCGGGAGAGACGCGAGAGCAACGCGCACCCGGCCCGGGCTCTCGACCTGGGTTGCGGCACCGGCAGCCACACCGTCGAACTGGCCAACCGCGGCTGGGACGCGACCGGCGTCGACTCCGTCGAACACGCCCTCGCCAAGGCCCGGCGGCGGCCACAGGCTGAGCGAACCCGGTTCGTCCTGGGCGACGTCACCGACCTGGGCGCGGTCGACCTCGAGGGCGGCATCGACTTCTTCCTGGACATCGGCTGCTTCCACGGCCTCACCGACGACCAGCGCGCCGCGCAGGCCCGCGGCGTCTCCGACCTCGCCACTCCGACGGCGACCCTGCTCATGCTCGCGTTCAGGCCGGGCCGTCGGCCCCTGCTGCCCCGCGGCGCGAACCAGGCCGACATCGAACGCGCCTTCACGGACTGGCAGGTCGTCGCGGCAGAGCCGGCCGACACCAGCGGCATGCCGGGACCGTTGAAGAAGACCGCGCCACACTGGTTCCGACTACGGCGCGTCCGGTGACCGGCCAACTCATCGCACAGGACCACGGCCGACCGACCGGAAGACGCCACATCTGTGTTGCATGACCGGCGATGCGTTGTGTGCCAAGGCATCCGCGCGTCCAGGACCTCCGACTCCACTCCGCGCTCGTGCTGATGACGAGCCAGAACGTTGGCGGGTTACGTTCCGCTCCGTCGAGTATTCGCCGATCGACGCACGCCCCACCCGGACGCTGGCCGGCGGCCTTGCGCAACTCACAGCGACGACCAGCGCTACCAGCCGGAGTACGAGTCGGCTCACCCCGCCTTTTTCGGAGGATGGGACGCGGCTCCTCCCACTCGTCCTCGTTGTCCTGGTGTGGCCGAGAGCGGTGCGGCTTCGGCGTGGTGTCAGGATGTCCGATCTGCAGCCAGGAGTCCGGAAACATCAGGGGGTGCGTGCGGGGTTCCCCTAACGACTGCGGGGCCCGTGCGGATCTAGCGTCCTTGGCATACATCCAGGCTCGTCCCCGGCGGAGTATCGCTCCGGCACCGGGTTTCGTGGCCTGCCAACAGGCTAGGACGGCGATCATGACCGACGACCCCTACGGCAAGGAAGCCACGCGGATGCAGGGCGTGCACACCATCCTCGCCTTACCGCAGAGTTATCTCGCCTACCGGCTGAGCAGGTTGCTGGCCAGCGGTCACACCACGACCGGCGCGAGTCTCAAGGACGTGCGGCTGCCCATCAACGACAATGGGCAACTCTGGCTCGAAGGCACGGTCTCGGCGCTGGGCATCACGGTGTCGGTGCCCGAATCGGTCAGCACGGTCCTGTTCACCGTCACCTTCTCCGCTGGTCACATGGACTACTACGACACGCGGGTCTACCCGCCGGTGCCCGACAAGTGCGACATCGCCGGGTTGACCGTCGGCTTCCTGGTCGATCTCGCCAAAGCGGGTGTCGACGACCACGGCACGCTGCCGAAGGACGTCCAGGAACTGGCGGCCGGCTTGCCCCCGGGGTCCTTCACCATCAACCAGCTGTTCCTGGACCTGGAAAAGGCCGACCTGACCCGGTACGACGCCGCGAGCACGGTGTTCCCAGAGAAGATGCCGGAAAACGCGCGGTCCACGTTCGCCTACTACCTCGCCGTCTACCTGGACTGGATCCGGCAGGCCCGTGGGCACGTCCTCGGTTATGGCATCACCGCGCCCAACTGGCACGACAAGGTCGCCACCTATCCGCCCACCAGTCTCGACTTCGTCACCAACAAGTACACGACCGACAAGGCCGACCCGGCGAACAGCAAGCGGGACTGCCTGCTGTACCTGATGATGACCGGGGGTGAGAAGCTTCCTGCCGCCACGCAACCGTGGTGGGGCAACTTCGTGTTGCCCGACGACGGCGCGAAGGACGGCTGGTTCGGCGCGATGGCGATCACGCGGAGCCTGTTCTTCGACGACTTCCTCGTCCGTCACCTCAGTCCCTTCGTGACCAGGTACTGGCAGTTGGGCGACACCGACAACGGCCTCGGCCTGGTCCGGACGGACCGCGCCGGGTCTCTCGGTGCGGTGAACGGCCGGCTCACCTGGCAGCGCCACCGCGAGGTCGGCAAGTCCCACCAGGCCAACACCTTCAGCACCGACGACGTCGTGACCACCATGAGCTGGCACGTGTCCGTGGCCCACACTCCCGGCACGGACCGGCTGGTCATCGGGCGCGTGGTGGATTTCGACCTCGAGTACACGCACTGGTACGGCATCGAGGGGCACGCGGTCAGCTCGTCCTTCCATGTGTGGTACCACGTTCCGCTGACGGTGACCGTGACCATGACCGGTGTCGTGGACGGCATGCTGCAGGTGACGGCGTCCTCCAGCTACCCGCAGCCGGATCCGACGATCCTGTACGACCTGCCCATGGGGCATCTCGTCACCAGGACGGAGGGTTCCAGCGGGGCCTGGGCGAGCGTCTCCGACACGCTGGACGCGGTCATCAACGACATAGTGCGGGCCGCGCTGGACGAGGCGATCGGCGACGAGGTGGCGGCCGCCGTCGCCAAGAACATGAACCTGACGCCGTTCGTGTTCCCCGGTGGCGCCCAGCTCGGTCTGGTGAAACCGGTCTTCAACGCCGAGGGCGACCTGATCTTCGGCGCCTCCCAGAAGTCCTGAGAGGACAGTACCCATGCCTGTCACCGCCCATTCCCAGCTGATGACCAACCACGTGCCCGGCGTCGCGCTCAGCGCCCAGCGTCGCCTCCACACGGTCTACTCGGCCAACCACTCACCACTGTTGTTCGCGCTGAACGACGAACACCGGCTCGGCCTCACCCTGCCGTCCGCCACCAGCTCCACCGGCTGGGAGGAGCTCGACCTCACCGCGCACCTCACCGCCGTGCCAGGGCTGGGCCAGGCGCCGGTCGTGCATTCCTTCGCCGTGTCCCAGAGTCCCGACGGCGGGATATGGGTGGTGCTGGCCGCGGCCGCCGGCGCCGGCCATCCGTCCCGGGTCTACGTCAGCGAACGGATGGCCAACACCGAGTCCATAAAGGACTGGACGGGGCTCGCCGCCGGGCTGACCGAACGGCGCATCCCCGACAAGCTGACGGTGACGGACATCCTGGTCGGCGGCGGCCGGGACGGCACGCCGTTCAGCGTCGTGGTCACGCTCGACGAGGGCAACCGGGTCGAGTACCACCAGATCAACCCGGACCCCGCGGGCACCTGGTCCTCGACGCCGGTTCCGTTGCCGCAGGACGCGACCAGGGTCGTGTCCGTCGCGGTCGGCCAGCACCGCGACCTCGGTACCGGCATCTACTCGCTGTTCGAGCTCGCCACCCTGCACAGCCTGGTGTTCACCACGCTTCCCGTCGATTTCGACGGTGAGCTGATGTACGACACGGTCGAGCTCGACCTGCCGGACGGGCTGGCCGCCGCGGCGCTGGCCACCGTGGCCAACCCCGACGGGGTCACGGACCTCTACGTCGGGGGCGACGGTGTCTGCCGCTACTCCGCCGACAAGCAGGGCACCTCGCACCTGCCCACCGAGAACCTGATGGGCCGCGAGCACGTCCGCGGTGTGCGCGATCTCGTCGTCGCCGCCGACCAGAACAGTGCGCAGCTCAGCGTGTGGGCGATCGACATGCGTGACACGCTGGTGTACGTGGAAGGGAGCCGCTCCGAAGCCGGCAGCGACTACGCCTGGCAGCAGCCGCTCCTGCTGGACACCGAGGTCACCGCGTTGTCGGCGTACCGCGTCCAGGTCGCCGCCGAGCACGAACGCAGCAGCGTGGCGATGGCGCTCGGCGGGTCCGACGGCGGTTTCCGCATGCTCACGCAGGACCCGCAGACCGCGTTGTGGCGGCATCAGACCGTCGCGCTGCACACCAGCAGCGAAGTCCTGCCGGTGCAGACCTACACCACCAGGGTCGTGGTCACCGACGAGGGCGGAAACCCCTTGCGGGACAAGGAAGTCCTGATCGAGCCGGACCGGGACTGCGCGTCGCTGGTCAACAGCCGGTACTACGCCCTGCGCGCCGGTACGCCGAAACCGGCCAGAACCGACGCCCAGGGTGTGGTCACGATAGTGCTGGAGACGGCGGACCTGACCGCGCCGGTCTACACCTTCCACGTCGACGGCGACGTGGCCCTCACCGCCGATCCCGGCGCCGACACCAAGGACACGCTCCGCGGCCTCACCGGTGACGCGATCGGCAATGCCAAGCGCAACAACGGAAAGCCACTGTTCGACACCCCGCCGGCCGCCGCGACGCGCGACCGGGCCGCGGCGGCCGTCGGGCAGCTGATGCAGGCCCACGACGACCTGTCCAGAAGGGATGCTCGGTCATCCATGCTGGACAGTGCACCCACGTTCACCGCCATGGGGATCCAGGACGGTTGGGTCGATGTCTCGGTCGGCGACCTGCTCACGGCGTTGCGTGGCGAGGTGCGGGAGGTGACGGACTTCCTCGTGCGGCAGATCGAGGACTCCGCCGCCTGGAAGTTCGTGGTGTGGGTCGGCGAGCAGATGTACGAGGCCGTGATCGAGTTCGCGCACCAGGCGGTCGCCGCGATCGACTGGGTCCTCGAGCACACGCTGGGCATCAGCCTCGAGGACATGATCGACTGGCTGGGCTTCGTGTTCTCGTGGGACGACATCCTGGCCAACCACCGGGTGCTGGCGAAGGTCGTCAACCTGTCGTTCGACCACGTCGTCCAGCTGATGGCCGAGTCGAAGAAGTCGGTCGACGACTGGTTCGGCACGCTGCGCCGTTCCTTCGTCGACGACAAGCTGGTCGTGGACACGTCGTCGGACATCTTCGCCAAGCGGGTCGGCCGGGACACCGTCCAGCCGAGCGCCGAGCACAAGAAGGCGCTGGACAAACCCCAGGCCAGCTGGGGCAACCACCAGCTCGGCGGCAACCTCGGCCAGGCCACACCCGGCGAGTACATCCCCGACGACCCGGGGGATCTGCTGGCCACGGTGGTCGGCGAGGAGATCACGGTGATCAAGCAGATGGCCGCCCAGATCGCCACCGTGTTCGCCGACGGGCTGGGCAACAGGACTCTCTCGGAGATCATCGAGGCCGTCGCCGAGATCATCGGGCTCGCGGTGGTGAACACCCTCGAGAACATGACGCTGACGGTCATCGACGCGGCCATCCTCGTCGTCAAGGCCGTCAAGGCGATGCTCACCAGCCGCTGGGACATCCCGGTGCTCACACCGTTGTACGAGAAGGTCATCTGCCGTGGCGACGGCAGCAAGCTGACGCTGGTCGACCTGATCTGCCTGCTCGGCGCCATCCCCGCGACCATCGTCGGCAAGGCCGTCCTGCCGGACCACGCCAACCTGTTCAGCAGCCGCCAGATCGAGGCGGTCCGCGCCGCGAAGACCTGGGACGCGGCGGTGACCGCACTGTCCGTCCAACCGATGCGCCTCGCCGCCGCGGCCACGCCCGGCGCCCAGACGCAGGCGGGCAAGGTCTTCGCGGTGATGAACGCGTTTCTCCGGGTGCCCAACGTGTACCTGTCCATCGCGCTCGACGGCAGCGTGCTCGACCCGTCGGGTGCGGCGTCACCGCGGCCACTTCGGCTGGCCAAACTCGCCCTCGACTGGACGGGTTACGTCTTCGGCCTGATCGGGGCGGGTCTGCTGGCGAAGAAGGAGCGCACCGACCGGGAGAACCTCGACATCGCGATCACCGTGCTGGGGATCGTCCCACCCACGCTGGGCACGATCCGGGAGATCGCGCGTCTGCTCGCGCCGTCGCCGCCCCGCCCTGACATTCCGCTGCCCGACCCACCGCCCATTCCGGACGCTTTCGTGTCCTTCCGCGCGGAGGCCGCCTCCTACGGGGTTGCGGACGTGACCCGTTTCGTGGATGCCGGGTACGGCGGCCTGTTGGTGGTGCTCACCTGCGCGTCGTTCGGCCTGCAGGTCAGCGAGCCCCACAAGGACACCGACGAGGCGACGTACGGTGCTCTGTTGGGGGCGAAGATGGCGCAGAACCTGTGTGCCGCGGTCAACTCCATGCTCGCGCCCGCCATCACCCAGCAGGTGGCGGACGCACAACCGGAACTGTTCGGCGCGGCGATCCTCGGCCGGGCGCTCTACTCGGCCCTGCGGATGGACCTTCAGCTCGCGCGCAGCGTGGCGCAACTGGCCGTGGCCTACACGGATTTCGAGGGCGCGGTGCCCTGAGCACGAGTCCGCTCGTGGTCTGACCGGCGGTTGGGCTAGAACTGAAGTATGCAGTCACTGGGGCCGCTGGTTGAGCGTGAGCACGAGGTCGACGCGCTCCGTGGGGCTTTTGCCGGGTTGGCCGGCGGCTTCGGGGGCGGGTCGGTGGTGGTCGTCGACGGGGCGGCGGGGTTGGGCAAGACCGCGTTGCTCCGTCATGCCAGGGAGTTGGCCAAGGAGTCGGGACTGACCGTGTTGGCGGCGCGGGGCGCCGAGCTGGAGCGGGACTTCGCGTTCGGTGTCGTCCGCCAGCTCGTCGAACCCGCGCTGCCACGGGACGCCGGCGAACGCGCGGCGTTGTTCACCGGCTCCGCGGCCGCCACCCGCGGTCTCTTCGACGCCGACGTGCCAGCGGACGACACCGCGGCCTACGCGCTGCTCAACGGCCTGTACTGGCTCCTGGTCACGATGTCGGAGCGCGGCCCGCTGGTGGTCATGGTCGACGACGCACAGTGGGCCGACCTCCCGTCGTTGCGGTTCCTGGGTTTCCTCGCCCGCCGGGTGGAGTCGGTCGCGATCTCGGTGGTGGCCGCGACGCGGGCGGCGGAACACGACGACGGCGGACTGCTCGACGACATCCTGGCGGCCGACGACTGTGTGCTCATCGAGCCGCGGAACCTGAGCGCTGCGGCGGTCGCCGACGTGGTCCGCCGCGAGTTGGGACCGGAGGCCACCGACGACTTCTGTGCCGCCTGCCACCGGATCACGACCGGCAACCCGCTGTTCGTGCGTGAGCTGCTGCGGGTGCTGGCCGGCGGCGACGTGCGGCTGGACGCGGACGGCGCCCTGTCCGTGGCGGCGGCCGGCCCGGTCGCGATCCGGCGGTACGTCGCCGCACGGCTGCGGCGCCAACCCGACGACGTCCGGCGCGTTGTCACGGCCGTCGCCGTCCTGGGCGACGACGTCGACCTCCTGCTGGTCGCCCGCCAGGCCGGCGTGTCACTGGAAGCCGCGGCCGCGGCGGCGGAACGCCTTACCCAGTACGGCATCTTCGAGCGTGTCGAGCCGCCGGCCTTCGTCCACGCGGTGGTCCGGGACGTCGCGTTGTCCCTGGTGTCACTGCCAGAACGGGACGCCGAACACGACCGGGCCGCGTCGGTGCTGCGGGAGGCGGGCGAACCGCTCGCGCGACTGGCCTCACACCTGCTGCGCACGGCACCCGCGGCGAACCAGGACCGGCTCCCGGTCCTGCTGTCCGCCGCCCAACAGGCCTGGCTGCAGGGCTCTCCGGAAAGCGCGTCGACCTACCTGACCCGGGCCAGGGCGGAGCCACCCCCGCCCGCGTTCCGGTCCGAGATCAGCCGACGGCTCGGCAACTGCGAGGCACACCAACTCGCGCTCGCGAACGCCGGCGAGCACCTGATCGAGGCCTTGTCACTGGCGGACGACCCGGCACAACGCGCGCGCTGTGCCTACAGCCTGGCCAGGTTCCGCAACGCGTGCGGCGAGACCGAACCGGCGCTCGCGCTGATGTCCCAGGCCGCCACCGAGCTGCCCGAGGACACGGATCCCGCGCTGGTCAAGGAAATCACCGGCGAGCTGATCGGGTTCACCAGGGCCGACCTGTCCAGCCGGACCGCCTTCCTTGCAGTGCTCGCCCGGGTCCGCGACGACGTCGGCGACGCGGACCCCCTGGTGGCCGCACAGCTGTCGCTCGAGGCGGTGCTCACCGGCGAATCCGCGCAACGAGGGATCGCGTTGGCGCGCAAGGCCCTGGCGGGCGACCGGCTCGCGCCGGAGCGGACCGGGTTCTGGCCCGCGGTGACGACGCTGATGGTCACCGACCAGACGCCGGAGGCCGAACAGCGGGTGGAGGGGGCGCTGACCCGCGCGGTCGACCGCGGCCAGCTGTTCCCGCAGGGGTTCATCCGTGCCTACCTCGCGCGGATCGCCCTGCTGCGGGGCGACCTGGCCCAGGCTGCCGAGCATGTCGAGACCGGCACCCGGGCCGTGCCGGACCCGAACATCGGACTGCCGCTCCTGGCGTCGACACGGGCGCACCTGCTCGTAGAACAGGGGAACATCGAGGAGGCGGCGGAGGTCCTGCGCGAGCTGCCCGAGATCCGGGAACCACGCACCGCACTGCACCTGTGGCTCCTGGGCGCCCGAATGCGAGTGCACACGGCACGCGGCGACCACGACGCGGCACTCGCCGACGCCCTAGCCTGCGGGGCGGCGTACGAGCGGTGGGGCGCCACGGGCGTGTGGGAGGTGCCGTGGCGGCTGTGCGCGGCCGACGCGTATCTCGGGCTCGGGCAGCGCACGCGAGCGGCCGAGCTGGTCGAGGAGCAGCTCCGCCGCGCACGGTCGTTCGGGGTGGCGAGCCACCTCGGGGTCGCGCTGCGTTCCTTCGCGCGCCTGGGCGACCCGGTGCCCTCGCTGAAGGAGGCGGTGGCGGTGCTGCGCACCTCCCCGGCACGGCTCGAACTCGCCCACGCACTAGCGGACCTGGGACACCAGCAGTCACGAGGTGAGGGCCGGGAGACGCTACGGCAGGCTGCGGTGCTGGCACTGGAATGCCGCGCCACGGCACTGGCCGAACGGCTGCAGGGCACGCTGACCGCCCGCGGTGGCCGCCCACCCCGCATCGAGGTGTCCGGCGTACCCGCCCTCACCCCGTCCGAACGACAGGTGGCCGCCCTCGCCGCCGACGCGCTGACCAACCGCCAGATCGCCGAGCGGCTCTACGTCACCGAGAAGACCGTCGAAACCCACCTCAGCCGCGCATACCGGAAACTCGGCGTCAGCTCTCGAACCCAGTTGGCGCTCCAGATGACAACCTCGCATTAGGGCGTGTCCTGTGGATCATGAAACGGGTCTTTGAGCCAGATCCGGATCGATGCGACGTCGATGGTGGCCTGGTACATGAAGTCACGCTTGTCGTAGCGGGTGGCCACGGCCCGGAACCCCTTGAGCTTGTTGATACACCGCTCAGCGGTGTTGCGTTGCTTGTAGCGTTCGGTGTCGAAGCCAGGAGGTCGTCCACCGCGGCTGCCGCGTTTGGTGCGGTGGCGGATCTGGTCGGTCTTCTCCGGAATTGTCGCGGTGATCCCACGCCGCCGACACTGCCCGCGGATGCTCTTGTTGGAGAAAGCTTTATCACCCAACAGGTGTCCCGGGGTGGTGCGTGGCCGGCCTCGGCCGGTGCGGCAGATCCGGATACCGTCCATCACCGCGGCGAAGGCGGTCGAGTCGTGCCGATGCCCTGCGGTGGTGACACGCGAAACCGGACGTGCTCGCGAGTCGCCGGCCAGCACGATCTTGGTGGTGAACCCACCCCGAGACCGCCCCAGCGCCTCCCGCTCAGCGACAGCCCTAGCGACAGCCTTGGCCGAGACCTCTGCGGGATTCTTGTCATTCGACAGATCCCCCTGTGTGACCAGGTGGGGCGTGACGAGCACCGGCAGCGTGCTGGTGAGCACGGACCACGGTCCCGTCGACCGCCACTGTCCAGTCCGGCCCCTCCGACTCGTCACACCCACGCCGCAACTCATCCAGGATCCCGGCCCACACACCCTCGCTCGCCCACCGATAGTGAACCGCCCCGGGTTTGATGGAGGCTCTGATGTGCGATGACGACCCAACTCTCAATTGGCCGCCGGTGCCGACGTCGACGGAGTCAAACAGTTCGCCAAGGAGATCAAGGGCAACGCCCGTCCAGCGCCGCAAACTCACGCGGCTGCCGCAACACCGCCGATCACCTCAATGTCCACAGGTGATCCGCATGAGTCTCTGGGGGGAGCTGTGACGCCGCGAACGTGCTGTTCACGACGACGTTTCTGAGTCCCCGGTGACAATGACCTCGCCAGGGGTGCCCAGTGTTCGTGACCCGGTGGTTCGATCGGGGCCGTCGGTCGTCCTGTCGAACGCGTTGGTGTAGTCCACGTTGTGGCCGAGTGCGATCTGCCAACGGCCGCCGCTGTGTACCGTCGTCAACGAGAGAAGTCCGACACGTTCGCCGACCGCGCGGCCGTCGCCGCCGCGTCCGCCGCGGGTTCGCCAGGCCAGGTCCACCACGACGACTTCGGGGTGGACGACGGTGTCGGTTCGCTCCTCGACGGTCAGGACGGCCTCGGCGAGTGGGCCGTCGAAGGGGAATCGGTGGCCGGCTTCGATGCCCTGTCGTCCCGCCATTCGTCGGCCGAGGACGTCCACGAAGGATGCGGATTCGGTGAAGCCGGCGGCGAAGCCGCCGGCTTCATGTCGGTTGAATGCGGCAACCAGACTCTCGACCAGCGTGTCGATGCCGTCGCGGTCGGTGGAATTCATGGTCTCTCCTGCTCCTGCTGAGCGGTATCACGACTCGGCCGGCTCACCGGGCGGCGGCCGGTGTCACAGCGCGGTAGACCTGCCAGGCGCTCCCGGTGAGGGAGACCACACCGTCGAGATCGGCGAATGCCGTCCGCAAGTCCTGCGACGCTGGGTCCTCGGCGAACGCGTCGAACGCGTCCTTGCTGGCCCACTGCGCGTAGTTCATGATCTCAGTGCCATCGAGAGACAGGTGATAGGTCGCCGAGACGAAGCCGGGACGGTGTGCCACGGTCCGCTCAACCTGGTCGACGATGATTTCCGCGATCTCCTGCTGGTGGGCCGGTTCGACGATGAACGTCACCAACTGGACCATTCCGACTGACGGGTCGGTGAGGTCGATCATTGATCGAAGAGCAGCCTCTTGCAACATGTTGCTAGACTAGCAGCATGTTGCAAGAGCGGTCCAACGGTGAGCTGTTAGATGTGCGTCCCGATGAGCACTTGACCTACCTCATGGCCAAAGTTGAGCATCTGCTTGAGCGCCGGATCGACAAGGCTGTCGGTCAGGTCGGGCTGACCCTGCGCCAGTTCAGCGCCCTAGCCCACATCGCGCGCCGCCCCTCGCTCAGCAGCAGCGACCTCGCCCGAGTCCTGCTCATCACCCCTCAAGCGGTGAACACTCTCGTGACTCGACTCCTCGCCGCGGATCTGATCGACAAGGCACCGACCCCGCCGCGTCAGCCTCTTGTTCTGACACTGACCGACGCCGGTCTTGACGTCCTGCGACGTGCGGAGCCGCTGGCCACCGCTGCCGAGGCCGCAGCACTCGGATGCCTCGAACCGGAGGAGGTCGCGACCATCAGTGCTGTCCTGCTCCGTCTGCTCGAGCGCTTGAGCGACAGCAATGGCACAGGCTCGCGATGAGTCACCTCGGCGCTGGAAAAGGACGGCGGACCCGGCGGGCTGCACGTACCCGCTCCGCCTCGTACGCCGCGCGCAATCCGGTGGCCGCGTCCGCGGTGTTGTGTGTCGGCACAAACTGGTCGCGACCTCGCTCTGCGAACGACCCGCATACCAGTGCACCAAAATCTCCGTCACATCAGTCACGTCAAACGTTCTCCTCGCCAAACCCACTCCCTGGCCACCCGATGCGACCGGTGAAGCCTGTCCCATCGCGAGGACCCAGCACGCACGACACGCTCACCTTCCCGGTGGGGAATTACATGAGCGGCACCCTGGGGAATTACGTGAGCGACAACCCCTCAGACCTGCGGAATTTCATGAGCGCTGACAGAGCAGCAGGACCTGGTCGACCAGTTACGCTCGCCGAAGCCGTTCTCGAACGAAGACTACTGCGCCGCCATTCGGCCCACCCTGCGGTTGACCTCCGAGACGGTGTGTACGGGGCACGGCGTGCGCACCCAGCCGGCCGCCAGACCGGGGTGGGCTCTGCAGGCGACGCCCTTCGACGCCCTTCTCGACGCAACGTCCAGGACCGCTGGCACGGCAGCGAAGGTGTAGCGACGCTCCTCGGACGGTTCGCCGCCAAGCACGGCACGCCGACTGCGTCGGCGCGATGAAGATGCTGGTGGCGCCGCGCGGATTATCAGGTGGCCGGTGGCCGCGAGAAACCGGCGTTCCCGACCTGGACACCGGAGAGTGGGGTGAACCTGGCACGGACGTGCCCAGCGAGCCTCGGTGGCGGCAGGTTCGTGGCGGGCCCACGCACGCGGCTCGGCCGGAGAGTCAGCTGGCTTTCAGATACCAGGCGGCGATCTGCACCCGGTTGGTCACTCCGAGCTTGTGGTTGATATTCCGGATGTGCTCCTCGACGGTGCGGTGGGAGATGCCCAGCTGCTCGGCGATCTCGCGGTTGCTCTTGCCTTTGGCGACCAGTGCGGCGAGTTCGAACTCCCGCCCGGACAGTCCCCCAGGCCGCTCCTGGCCCGGTACGGTCTTGCGCTGCGGTTGCAGTTGGAACGCCAGCTCCACTACCTCGGACCAGGACAGCTGGTCGCCGATGGCGACCTGGCTCTCGAATTCGTCGTCGCCGAGTTTGCGTCGGGCTTCGCCCTCTGATTGCTGCTGTCGGCGCAGGAGCGGAAGTAGGCCCAGCACCTTGGTGTGTGTTTGACGCAGTCCCATTTTCGCGCTGCCGAACAGTTGTGCTGCCAGCCCGTGGTTACCCAGCGATACCGCGATGTTCGCGATGGCCCACACGGACCAGGCACGTCCCCAGGTGTCGCCGATCTCCCGCTGGATCCGCAGCCCTTCCTGCGCGAGGTCACATGCCCGCTCAAGGTCGCCGAACTGCAATTCGGCTAGGGCGTTGCCCACAACGCCGACGAGATCGCCCACTGCGCGTCTGCGGCTTGCGCGGTCGCCAGCAGGCGGGCTGCCTGGCGGAACGCGGTGTCGCGATCGGTGAGGAAGACTGTGGCCAGCGTCAAGAACAGCTCGGCGATCCATGCCTCGCCGTACGCGTCGTGGGCACGGAACTCGTGCTTGGCCTGAGCGAGCATTGTCAAGGCGGCCCGCGCACTGGGGAGGTCCTGACCTGCGGGATGCACTTGACCCGATCGGGTTCACGTGGCTCACGAGCCACAACTTCCGAAAGACGGCGGCGACTCTTCTCGACGATGGTGGTCTGACCGTTCGGGAGATCGCCGACCAACTTGGGCACAAGCGAGTGAGCGAGACGCTGGACACCTACCTCGGCCGCGCACAGCCGAGTCCGAAGGTCGCGAAACTGCTCGACGTAATCGACCTATAGGATTCTCGTGAGCGCATATAACTAAGCAGATCTATCGTTCATAGTATTTTACCCGCACGCTAGCTTGCCATTTTAGGAACACTTCGTTAAGACTCTTCGTTTGCTCGGTCGTATCAGCACCGGTTGGCATGCGGTTTACAAATACATCTGTTACACCTGGATCAAACACTCCACCAGCTATTCCCGGTTCCCTAAAGATCAAAAGGGGGACTCCCAACCCAAATAGGATGCCTGCTTCAAGGTGGTTCCATGGTGTCGGGTAGCTAATAGTTCCAGTGTCTACCCTTTCATCCGGAGCATCTGGCTTAAAAGTACCGCCACTTGCCCTAAACTGCTCAAAACCGAGAATTACGCCGCCGGCACAATGCTTGGCAATAACGAAGACCTCCCGTAGCGGGAGTTCGGTAGGATAATCGGATCGCCCGAGTGCCCTGGGCGCGAGATGAAGCTTTTCAAGCTGCTTGAGGATTTTGCTTCGAGAGGATTCTTGCGCCGGACTCAACGAAGTTGGGCAGGAGACGAACACCGGTATGTCCATATGCACATCCTTCTGACGAGGCAGCATCACATGAACTAACGGAGGATGGTCTCATGCGTGGCTACGCTACGCAGCCTCGGGCGGCCAGTGCCTGACGCACTCGCATCCAGACTGTGACGCACACCACTTCGGCAAGCGAGAACGCTGCCACGGGATCCGCAAATTTTGTGTGGGTAAAGTGTGGGCCCGGACTCGAAAGTCCGGGCCCACGGTTGCCTCAACCATAGCAACGAGCGCGCCCGAAGGGATTCGAACCCCTAACCTTCTGATCCGTAGTCAGATGCTCTATCCGTTGAGCTACGGGCGCATGTTCAGTTGTGATGGGCGGAGGCTCCGGGATTTGAACCCGGGAGGGGTTGCCCCCAACCGCATTAGCAGTGCGGCGCCATAGACCAGACTAGGCGAAGCCTCCCCGGAGACCGCTCGCCGTTACCTTACACAGCGGGTCTCCGCGCGGCCAAACTGGGGGCCTAGCTCGGCAGGAACGCGGCCAGTGCACCCGGGTTGGCCAGCGCGTCCTTGCTCACCGCCCGCTCCGGGGGGACGCCGGCGAGGATCTTCTTCACGGGTACCTCGCACTTCTTGCCGTTCAGGGTTCTCGGTACCTCCTTGATCACCACGAACCTGTCCGGGACGTGGCGGGGGGACAGGGCCGACCGCAGCGCCGACCGGAGCTGGGGCTCGACCGCCTCCAGTGTCACCCCGTCCGCGAGAACCAGGTAGCACACCAGTTCGCCCTCGCGGTCGGATGACGTGTCGATCACCAGCGAGTCCGCCACCTCGTCGAACGCCTCCACCACTCGGTAGAACTCGCTTGTGCCCATTCTCACGCCGCCTCGGTTCAGCGTGGAGTCCGAGCGGCCGTAGATCACGGCCGAGCCCCTCCTCGTGATGCGGATCCAGTCGCCGTGGCGCCATGTTCCCGGGTAGGGCTCGAAGTACGACTCCCGCATCTTCTCGCCCGTCTCGTCGGCCCACAGGTACAGGGGCATCGACGGCATCGGCTTCGTGATGACCAGCTCGCCCACCTCGTCCACCAGGGGTTTTCCCTCCGGCGACCACGACTCGACCGCGGCGCCCAGTGTTCGGCAGGACAGCTCCCCCAGCCACACCGGCACGTCCGGGGCCGAGCCGACGAACGCCGTGCACAGGTCCGTGCCGCCCGATACCGAGCAGATCTGGACCGACGTCCCGAGTGCGTCCGCTATCCACTGGAAGCCCTCCGGGCTCAGCGGCGCGCCCGTCGACCCCAGCGCCTTCAGCGCCGTCAGGTCGTTGTCCTTCGCCGGGGTCAGGCCCTGCTTCAGGCACGACTGGATGTACGGGGCCGACGTGCCGAAGTAGGTCACCTTGTGACGGGCCGCCAGGCGCCACAGGGTGCCCAGGTCGGGATGCCCGGGACTCCCGTCGTACATCACCACCGTCGCGCCGACCAGTAGGGCGGAGACGAGGTAGTTCCACATCATCCAGCCCGTCGTCGTGAACCAGAAGAAGCGGTCGCCCGGGCCGAAGTCGGCGTGGAGGGCCAGCATCTTCAGGTGTTCCACGACTATGCCGCCCTGCCCCTGCACGATCCCCTTCGGCAGGCCCGTCGTACCCGACGAGTACAGGACCCACAGCGGGTGGTCGAACGGGACCGGGTCGAAGGCCAGCTCCGCACCCGGGCGCACGAAGTCGGACCACCGGACCGTGTCGGGCGCGACCGCCTCGGCGGACAGGTAGTCGATCAGCACCGTCGCGCGCAGGGTGGGGATCTGCTCCTGCAGCGCGGCGATCGTCGGCCGGACGTCGAACGCGCGGCCGTTGTAGACATAACCGTCCACCGCGAACAGGACCACCGGCTCGATCTGCGTGAAACGGTCGGCTGTCGCCTTGACACCGAAGTCCGGGGAGCACGACGACCACGTCGCCCCCAGGCTCGCGGCCGCCAGGAACGCCACCAGCGTGCGGGGCATGTTCGGCGCCAGCGCCACCACCCGGTCGCCCCGCCGCACCCCCAGCTCGACCAGTGCGGCCCGGACGGCCGCCACCTCGGACCGCAGCTCGCCGTACGTCAGCGTCGAGGACAGGCCGTCCTCCCGCTCGAAGATGACCGCCTGGGCGTCGTCAGCGCCCACCGACAGCGCGTGTTCGGCGTAGTTGAGGGTCGCGCCGGGGAACCAGACCGCACCGGGCATCTCCGCCGAGCCGAGGACCCGGTCGTAACCCGTGTGGAAGCGGACGCCCATGAACTCCGTCAGCGCCCCCCAGAACGCCTCCAGGTCGCTCGTCGACCACTCCCACAGCGCCTGGTAGTCGCCCACCTCGACGCCCCGCTCCGCGGCGAGCCACCTGCGGAACTCCGCCATCCTGCTCTGCTCGACCCTGGCGGGGTCCGGGCGCCACAACGGTGTGTCGGTCATACCCCTGTTCCTATCCCATATCGCGGCCAGCAGCCATGGTGGCCGCGCACACACCGACCCACATGTCACCGACAGCCGCGGCGGTATCACAATGCGGGCATGACTGAGTCGTTCGCCAGTTACCTGTCCAGGCTGGACGAGGCTGCGCTGACCGGTTTGCTCACGGTGCGTCCCGACGTGCGCATCGAGCCGGCGCCGCACGGGTTCGCGCAGCTCGCGCAGCGGCTTTCCGGGCCGGACTCGCTCGGCGCCGCCATTCGTGGGCTGCACCGGGACGCGTTGGCCGTCGGGCAGGCGATCGCGTTCCTCGGCGAGGCGGCGACCGTGCCGACGGTGGCGCGGCTGCTCGACTCGCCGGAGCGGGCCGTGCGGGACGAGGTCGCGCACCTGTGCGGCGTCGGGCTCGCGTGGACCGAGTCGGACACGCTTCGCCTGCCCGAGCTGCTCCTCGAGCACTGGACCGCCGAGCTGGGCGGTGGCCGGCCGGTCGCGAAGATGGCGACGACCGTGCTGGTCGACGAGCTCAGGCAGGCCGCGTCGGCGCTGGGCGTCGCGGTCGACGGGTTGCGCAAGCCCGACCTGGTCGCAGGGCTGGCCGAGGCGATGGCCGACCCGCGACGGATCGCCAAGGTCATCGGCGACCTGCCCGCGCCGGCCCGCGTGCGCCTGGAGGAGCTGCGCCTCGGCAGGTTCGGGATCATGTTCGGCTTCGTGGACCGGCGGACGACCAACCCGGACGAGGTGCTCGCCAGGGCCGGGCTGCTGTTGCGGCCCAACCGGCAGCCTGAGGTGCCGCGTGAGGTGGCGGTCGCGGCGTGGCTGGCCCAGAACCCGACCGGGCTGACCGGGCCGCCGGAGATCGCCACCGCCGGCACGACGGCCGAGGCGGTGCGTCCGACCGCCCAGGCCGCGGCGCGGGAGGCGGTCCGCGGGACGGCCACGCTGCTCGACGAGGCCGGCCGGACCCCCATCGCCGCGTTGAAGAAAGGCGGCGTCGGCGCGCGGGAGCGGAGCAGGCTCGCCAAACGGCTGTCCACCGGCGACGACCTCCTGACGTTGTGGATCGACGTCTCCTATGCGGCCGGTCTGCTGGGCGAGGTCGAGGGCGGCTACGCGCCGACCGACGCCTACCCGGCGTGGCGTGCGGCGGAACCTGGCCGGCAGTGGGCGGTCCTGGCCAGGGCATGGCACGAACTGGAGCACGCCCCGCTGATGCGGGAGATCGACGACGACAAGGAGCTGCCGCCACCGCTCCCGCTGATGTCGATGGCCGGCGAGATGCGGCGGGCGACGCTGCGGGCGGCCCACGACGGGCTGTCGGTGCGGGGTGCCGGCGCGGAGATCGACTGGTTCTTCCCGTTGCACGGCTACGAACGGCAGGCGAGGGACGAGAAGACCGTCGCCGCCGTGCGGGAGGCGGAGCTGCTGGGTGTCGTCGCCGGCGACCGGGTGACCGAGCTGGGTGCGCACCTGCTGGCCTGCGACGATGCCGACGACCTGGCGCGACGGTGTGCGGTGTTGCTGCCCGAGGCCGACTGCGCCGTGATCCTGCAGTCCGATCTCACGGCCGTGGTGTCCGGGCAGCCGAGTGCCGCGGTGGCACGGCTGCTGGCGGCCACGGCGGTCACCGAGACCCGCGGCCAGGCCACGATCTGGCGGTTCAGCCCGGCCAGCATCCGGGCCGCGCTCGACGCGGGCTGGACCGCGCCGGAACTGCTGGACGAGCTGGACGCCCTGACCGACCGGCCCGTGCCGCAGCCACTCGACTACCTGATCAACGACGCCGCCCGCAAGCACGGCCACGTGCGGGTGCGGCGGACGCGGTCGTGCGTCGTCGCGGAGGAGGCACTGGCCACCGAGATCCTCAACACCCGGTCGCTGGCCAAGCTCAAGCTCGCCCGCGTCGCACCGACGGTGCTGACCAGCCCGGCCGAGCCCGACCGGGTGCTGGAACTGCTGCGGGCGGCCGGACTGTCGCCGACGGCCGAGGACGAGGCCGGGACGGTCGTCGTCGAGAACCGGCACGAACACCGGGCGGAGAGCGAGCCCGCCGTCGAGACGCGGCCGAGGCCCCGGCTCACCCCGGCGGAACTGGTCGCGCGGCTCGTCGCGGACCCGGGCGGTGCGCGGGCCGTCGGCGGCGCCACCTTCGACCGGCTCGCCCGCCTGAACCCCATGCTGGACGACGCGGAGCTGACACTGCTGAGCCACGCGGTGGACAACCGGGACGACGTGGTGATCGGCTATCGCGACAACAACGGCAGCCACAGCGTCCGCCGGATCCGGCCCGGCCGGTTCTACGACCGGTGGCTGACCGCCTTCTGCCACCTGCGCGGCGCCGACCGCGAGTTCACCGTCGCCAACATCGAGGCGGTCGCGCCCGCGCCGTGACCCGGGTCACCTCGCAGGCGCCGCGCCCAGGGCGCGGTTGTCGCCCACCTGTGCGGGCTCGTTCTCGGCGTCCTCCCTCGGCGCCGTCAGCAGCGCGACGATCGGGACCGCGAGTGCCGCCGCGGACAGGATGAACACCGGGAACAGGAAGCTGAACACCTCCACCCCGGCCGGGTCGGGAGCCTCCGCGTTCAGGGTGACGTTCACCGCGGCCATGCCCGTGTAGTGCATGCCCGTCGACGCGACGCCCATGACCAGCCCGGCCATCAACCGCTGCGACAGGCCCTCCGCGGACACCGTGAACCACAGGGCGGCCGTCGCGGCGCCGATGCCGATGAGGACCGACAGGACGACCAGGAACGGGTTGTAGTCGATGGTGCCCTTGATGTTCACCGCCCACATGCCCGTGTAGTGCATGACGTTCACGGCCAGACCGGTGATCGTGCCGGCCACCAGCAGCCGCCACAGCGCGGAGCGCTTCTGCACACCGAACAGCAGCAGCCCGACGAACACCGCGGCGATCGCGAGCACGGCCGACAGCAGCGTGCGCGCGATGTCGTAGCGGATGGGCTGTCCCGGCGTCGCGAAGCCGAGCAGGCCGATGAAGTGCATCAGCCAGATGCCGACGCCGCCGAGCGAGACCGCGGCGAGCGTGAGCCAGCCGATGCGGGCACTGCCCGTCGCGGTGCGGGCCTGGTTCGCGCACGCGAGGCCGATCGTCGAACCGGCCACCGACACGAAGTAGGCCAGGAACAGCAGCCAGATGCCCATCTCGAATTGATGAACCATTACGCCTCATTGGGTTGTGACAGCAGGGTTTCAGCCCGCGCGTGCGTCCAGCGCGGACAGTGAGTACTCGCTCGCGGAGATCAGCACCTGCTTGGTGGACTCGGTCGAGCGGGCGTCGCAGGGGATGATCCGGATGTCGTCGCCGAGCACGAGCGCCTCGCGGACCTGGTCCGGGGTGAACCGCCGCGCGCCGTCGAACTCGTTGATGGCAACGAGGAACGGGATGCCGCGGGACTCGAAGTAGTCGACCGCGGAGAAGCCGTCGGCCAGGCGTTCCGGGTCGACCAGCACGATCGCGGCGATGGCGCCCTGGACGATGTCGTCCCACATGAACCAGAACCGGTGCTGGCCTGGCGTGCCGAACACGTACAGCACGAGATCCTCGGCGAGGGTGAGCCGGCCGAAGTCCATGGCCACCGTGGTCGCGAGCTTGTCGGGGATCCGTGCCAGCTCGTCGATCCCCACGCTGGCGCTGGTCATGAGTGCCTCGGTGCGCAGCGGCGTGATCTCGGACATCGAGCCGACGAACGTCGTCTTGCCCACGCCGAACCCGCCGGCGATCACGATCTTCGCGGAGGTGATCCGCTTGCGCCTACCTGGTTGCCCGTAGTCCACTGAGGACCCTCTCGATCAGCTCGCGCCGTTCCGCGTCGTCCGCGTCGTGGGCGAGAGTCGCCTCGACGTTCACCAGTCCCTCGGCGACGAGGTCCGCGACGAGCACCTTTGCTACGCCGAGTGGAACCGCGAGGTAGGCGCCGATCTCGGCGACGGACCTCGGCTGGAAGCACAGCTGGGTGACCGTCCACAGCGCGCTGGTCAGCCGGGGGGTCATGTCCCGGCCGGACCGCGTCGTCACCACCCGAGCCTCGATCGCGACGTCGACGGTCGGTTCCGTGCGGCCGTCGGTCCACGAGTACGGGCGGGCCAACGCCGGCGGCGGCGCCCCGTTGTCATGGACGTCACTCACGTGTGCCTACCCTCAACCCTGCTCTGCGGCTTCGCCTCCGCGGACGGGGGTGTCGACCATGCGGCCCACGCGGTCGACGAGCAGTGTCATCTCGTAACCGACCAGTCCGATGTCGCAGCCCGCCGCGGCGATCACGGCGAGGTGCGAGCCGTCGCCGACGCTCATCAGCAGCAGGAAGCCGTGTTCCATCTCGATCACCGACTGGACGACCCGGCCCGCCGTGAACAGCTCGGCGGCGCCGACCGTGAGGCTCGTGAGCCCGGCGGTCAGCGCGGACATCTGGTCAGCGCGGTCACGCGGCAGCGCGTCGCTGGCAGCCACCAGCAACCCGTCCGCCGACACCAACACCGCATGCGCCACCCCTGGAACTTCCTTGGTGAACGCGGAAACCAACCAGCCCAACGACGGTTCGGTCGCCGTCGTGCCTTCAGTCATCAGTCAGTCACTCCCTTTGCCATTCCCGCCCGGTTCTGGCTCCTCCCGCGCGCGACGCGCGGCGAGTACGCCGTCGTAGTGTCGCGAAAGGTTGTTCCGGATCGACTCCGGATCCCGGAAACCGGTATCGGGGGTGCTGGCGTGCGACCGCTCGGTCGGCACCGCTCGTGCGCCGGGAGTGCGGACCGGCAGGCCGGCCGACGTGGTCGCGGCCTGACGCGCGGGCGTCTGCTCGGCCGCGGGACGCGCGGTCGGCGACAGCCACTTGTTGTGCGGCGCGCGGTTGCCCTCGCCGTTGCCCCCGTTGCCGTTCCCGGTCTTCCCGGTGTCCGGGTAGGTCTCCTCGACGAACCAGCTCGAGGTGGCCGGCTGCGCCGCGGCGAACTCCTCGAAGCGGTGGTCGGTTCCGTGGTCGAGGTGCGCGGTCGGCCAGATGGGCGTTGGTTCGAGCTTCGCGGTCGCGGCCACGAGCTCACGCCGGGTGGCCACGGCGGTGACCATGTTCTCCGGGGTCGTCCCCGCGATCACCAGCGCGCCGGGCAGGTGGATGCTGGCCGTGATGCCGGCCCGCGACGCCCGCTCGAACGTGGGCCGCAGCCGGACGGTGACACCGTGCCGGGCGGCGAGGCGGGAGACCACGAACAGACCCATGCGGCGGGTGGTCTCGGGGCCGACGTAGTCGGTCGCGGCGAGGCGGTGGTTGGCGGCCTCGATGTCGTCGGACGCCATGCCGAGGCCCGCGTCGACCACCTCGAACAGCAGGCCGCCGTCGGCGCCGCGGTCGGCGGACAGGACCACCTTCTGGTCCGGCGGCGAGTAGCGGGTCGCGTTCTCCAGCAGCTCGGACAGGATGTGCACGACGTCCGCGGCGGCGACCGCGCGGACCGAGCCGCTCGGCGCGTGCGCGAGGGTGATCCGGCGGTAGTCGTCGATCTCGGACGTGGCGGCACGCAGCAGCTCGACGACCGTGACCGGCGCGCTGTCCCGGCGGGCGGGCGAGCCGCCGGCGAGGACCTGGAGGTTCTCGCCGTTGCGGCGCAGGCGGGTCGCGAGGTGGTCGAGGCGGAACAGGCCGGAGAGCCGGCGCGGGTCCTGCTCGTCGGACTCCAGGCCCTCGATGACCTCCAGCTGCGACTCGACGAGCGTCTGGCTGCGGCGGGACAGTGTCATGAACATCTCGCTGACCTGGCGGCGCAGCTCGGCCTGCTCGGCGGCGAGGCGGATGGCCTGCTCGTGCATGTCGTCGAACGCGCGGGCCAGCTGGCCGATCTCCTCGGTGGTCCGCACCGGCACCGACTGCCTGGTGCTCCAGGAGATCTGCTCACCGGCGCGCACGCGCTCGACCGCCCTCGGCAGCTGCTCGCGCGCGGCGGTCAGTGCGGCCTGGCGGAGGCGGCGGACGGGGTCGAGCAGCGAGCGGGACACGACCAGCGCGACCGCGAGGGCGATCAGCAGGGCGGCGATGACGATCGCGGTGTCACGCAGCGCGGCCGAGCGGGCGTCGTTGGTGCGGTTGGTGACCGTGTCGCCGAGGAAGTTGACCAGGTCGGTGGACAGGTCGCGGACGCGGGAGGCCTCGGTCTGGATGTTCGGCAGCAGGCTGCGCAGGTCGACCGCGTCCGGCGTGACGACCGCGTCCTGCAGGGTGGCCCGGCGGGTCGGCGCGGTCTCGGTCGCCGCGGAGAAGTCGGTCTGCTGGAACTCGGGCAGCGCGATCTGCAGCTGCTCGCCGAGCACCCGTTCCTCCGCGGCGGACTGCTGCGCGGCGGAGGCGATGCGTTGCGGCGTCTGCGGCGGCTGGCCGGCGAACCGGATCAGCGCCTCCTCGGCGGCGAGTGCCGACCGGAGCAGCACCAGCGCGCGGACCGAGTTGGACAGCTCGTCGAGGTCGTCGCTCTGTGCGACGCCGACCACGCCGGGCACGAGCTCGGTGAGGCCGTTGACGACCTCCTGGTACGCGGCGAGGTCCGTGACCGGGTCACCGACGTCGTTGCTGGTCTGCACGCGGACCGCGGCGAGGCGACCGAGCGAGTCGGACAGTGTGCGGTCGACCTCCGGGGGCAGCTGCGCGAAGTCCACCGCGTTGCGCACCTTGATGACCTGCTGGTCCACGGCGGCGCGCTGGGCACGCAGCCGCGGGCGCTGTGCCGGGTCGTTGATCACCGCGGTGATCATCTCGTCGACCACGAGGTCGGCGAGCTTCAGCGACTCGCCGAGCACGACCATCTGGTCGCGGATCGTGCTCAGCCGGTTGGCCTCGTCCAGTCGCCCCTCGACACGGATGGCACCGAGCACGAGCGCGATGACGGCCGGTAGCAGCAGCACCGCCGCGACCTTCGTGCGCAGGTTCCAGTTGTCGATGCGCCATCTGGTGGAAACCCGCTTCGTTGGCTCCGGGGCCCCACTGCCCATCTGACATTCCGCCTAACTCGAGCTGCGCTGTACGCGCACAAGATGATCGCCCTTGCACCGGCGTCACGAGTTGCTTGCTGCTGTCCCGACCTGGGCGCCGGATCAGGAGACAATCGGAACCAAGCTTGCCTGTCAAGACGTGAGCCGGAAGTCTGCCAGTGCTGTCCGAAAAAAACGGTTAGTCAAGCTGTCAGGCTGCTCCATTAGTGTGATGATCAGCGCTGGATCTGCAAGTTGCATACGGCGACTGCCTTTGTGGATTCCTTGTACCGCAAGGGAAAACGCGTGTTTTTAGTCGACCGTCAAGTCCGATCCAACTCGGACGCCGGGTGATCGTCAGCCGCCGAGGCGGACCGGGAGGGCGGTGAGACGCCAGGTGCCCGGGTCCGGGGCGCGAAGTTCCACCGGGTCGGCGGCGAGCGTCAGCCCACGGGCGAGCAGGGCGGACAGGGCCACCTCGGTCTGCACCCGGGCGTGCGCGGCGCCGAGGCAGAAGTGAGGGCCATGACCGAACCCCAGGTGGGTCGCCGCGCCGCGGGTCATGTCGAAGTCGTCGGGGTCGGGGAACGCCCGTGGGTCACGGTTGGCGGCCGCTATCGCGACGGTGACCGGCTCGCCGGCCTTCACCGCCGTGCCGAACAGGTCGACGTCCTCGGTCGCGTGGCGCGGGACGGTCAGCAGCTGGGGGCCGCACCAGCGCATCAGCTCGTCGACCGCGCCCGGCAGGAGGGACGGGTCGGCGCGCAGTGCGGCCAGCGCGTCCGGGCGGGCCCACAGCTCGGCCACCGCGTTCGCGATCAGGTTCGCCGGGGTCTGGCCGGCCAGGACCAGGTGCCAGACGAGGGTGACGAGCTCCGTGTCGGTCAGGCGGTCCTCCGCGGCCACCAGATCCGCCAGGAGGCCCGTTCGGGGGCGGGCGGCGACGATGGACCTCGCGGACTCGACGATGCCCGGTATCGCCCCGCCGAGGCGCGGAGCGTCGAAGTCGGCGACGATCGCGCCCCACTCCACCCAGGCCGGCCGTTCCCCGGCCGGGATGCCCACCAGCTCGCAGATCACGTGCATCGGGAGCGGCTTCGCGAAGTCGCGCAGCAGGTCGGGCGCCGGCGGCAGCTCGGCGAGGAGCTTCGCCACCACCGGCTCGACGTCCGCGCGGAAGTCCTGGGCGCGCCGGGCGGTGAACGCGGGCGCGGCAAGGCGGCGTAGGCGCAGGTGGTCGGGGCCGTCCAGCTCGGACATCGTCCGCAGGTACTCGTCGTAGCCCGCCGGGACGCCCGGGATGCCGACGAAGCTGCTCGACGTGATCGCGAACCGGGGGTCGGTCAGCATGGCCCGCGCGTCGCCGTGCCCGGTCAGCGCCCACATCGGCATGCCGGGGACCTTCAGGCGCACGACCCGTGCCGCCTCACGGGCATGCCGGTAGGCGGTGAACGGGTCGCGGATCACCGCGGGGTCGGTCAGCTCGACCTCGTACATGTCAGCTCCAGATTTTGTTGTCATATGACGTCATCATCTGGAATTGGCCCAGGCGCTGTCAACCGGCGGGGTGCACGAAAACGCAACTCGGTGTGTCCCGACGCGGGACTCGGGGTGTTTGAACGCGGGACTCGCGGGGTTAGCTGGGGGCGCCGGTCAGGCGGGCCTCGGACATCGCGTGTTGGAGGAGGGTGATCAGGACCTGCTTGGTGGACTCGCGGTCGCGGGCGTCGCACAGCAGGATCGGGGTGCTGTCGTCCAGGTCGAGGGCGCCCCGGACCTCCTCGGTGCCGTAGCGGTACGCGCTGTCGAAGCAGTTGACCGCCACCACGAACGGCAGTCCGCGCCGTTCGAAGAAGTCCACCGCGCCGAAGCAGCTGTCCAGGCGACGGGTGTCGGCCAGCACGACCGCGCCGATGGCGCCCCTGGCCAGCTCGTCCCACATGAACCAGAAGCGGTTCTGGCCGGGCGTGCCGAACAGGTACAGGATCAGCTGCGGGTTGATCGTGATGCGGCCGAAGTCCAGCGCGACCGTCGTCGTGGTCTTCTGCTCGACGCCGGACAGGTCGTCGACGCCCTCCGACGCCTCGGTGATGAGCTCCTCGGTGCGCAGCGGCGGGATCTCGCTCACCGAACCGACCATGGTGGTCTTGCCGACGCCGAAGCCGCCGGCGATCACGAGCTTGGTCGCCCTGGCTTGCGGGTCAGAGCTTGCGTATGCCATCGAGAACCGCCTGTAGAACATGTTGGCTTGGCCGCTCGTTCGCCGGCGCGACCGGTGAGCGGAAAATAATAAGGCGCTGGTTGATGAGGTCGCTCAGCAGGACCTTGACCACCTGCAGTGGCAGGTCGACCTTGGCGGCTATCTCGACCACCGAGGTCGGGAACTGGCAGGCGGACATGATCCGTTCGTACTCCGGCTCGATGTCGACTTCCGTGGCCGGGTGCATCGCGACGACGAGGGTGATCAGGTCGAGACCGAGGGTGTCCGACCGCGTGCGACCACCCGTCATGGCGTACGGCCGAACCAGCGAGCCGTCGGCCTCGTCGATCCAATCCTCGTCCTTGGCTGTCATGGCACTGGTCGATCCAGGAACTCTCGCGGCTTGGCGGTGAGGACCGCGCCGACGCGCTTGACCATCATGTTCATCTCGTACGCGATCATGCCCACGTCCGCCTGCTCGTCGGCCAGCAGCGCGAGGCACGCGCCGTGCCCGGCCGCCGTCACGAACAGGAACGCGTGGTCCATCTCGACCAGCGTCTGCCGGACGTGCCCGCCGCCGAAGTGGCGGCCGGTGCCCCTGGCGAGGCTCTGGAACGCGGACGCGACCGCCGACAGGTGTTCCGCGTCACCGGTGGACAGGTTGCTCGACCGGCCGATCAGGAGGCCGTCCGCAGAGAGCACCACGGCACGGTCGACGCCGGCGACTCGCTTGACCAGCTCGTCAAGCAGCCAGTCCAGCTCATTCACTGCGGTGTTGGCCATTGCCTGGGCTCCTCCCGTTCAACGTCTCCTCGGCGCCCTGCGCGTGCCGGCCCCGCCGGCTACCCGCCTGGAAGGCGGCCAGCCTGCTCCGGGCCTGCTCCGGGGAGTCCTCGCGGCCGAGCTCCGAGTTGCCCTGTGACGTGGGCCACGACGGAGCGGGCTCCTCCCGCAGCTGCGGTGCCAGGTTCTGCTGGCGCCGGCGCTGGGGAAGCGGCGGCCTGCCCGCCATCTGCGGCGCGAACTGCTGCGCCTGCTGCTGTGCCGACTGCTGTGCCGCCTGGGGCTGTGCAGCCTGGGGCTGCGCCGCGTCCGGCTGTGCCGGTGGCAGCTGGCGGGTGTCCGAGTCCAGCGGGGCCGGCTCGGCGAGCTCCTCGGCGACGGGTTCCGGCATGGGCGCGGGCGCCCGAGGCGGCTCGGGTGTGGCCGTCCTGGGTGGCTCGGGCGGCTGTTCCGGCGGCGGGCTCTGCGGCCGGCGCGTCGGCAGGCTCGGCTTGAGGTCGCCGTCGGCGGGCAGCTGCGGCCGGAACAGGTCCTCGCCCGGCCGCGACTCCACCATCGGCAGCGGCGGCAGGCCGGGCAGGTTCACCGCGCCGGGGATCGACAGCCTGATCGACGTGCCGGGCGCCGGTCCCGACACCGAGGTGACGGCCGGGAGGTTGTTGTCGGTCCGCTCGGACGGGGTCTCCGGCGGCGCCTTCCGCTCCGGCTTGATGCCCTCGTCGGCCGAGGTGGGAGCCTCGGTGTCCGGGCCGAGCAGCTCGTTGCGGACCAGCACGATCGCCCTGGTGCCGCCGTACGCGGAGTCCCGCAGCGAGACGCCGATGCCGTGGCGTGCCGCGAGGCGGGCGACCACGAACAGCCCGAGCCGCGGCTCGGCGGACAGCGCCATGATGCCGAAGTCCGGTGGGTTGGCGAGCATGCTGTTGAGATCGCCGATGCGGTCCGCTTCGATACCGAGTCCCTGGTCCTCGATTTCGAGAACGACTCCACGGCCGACGATGTTGCCCCGCACCTCGACCCGCGAACCGGGCGGGGAGAAGGTGGTGGCGTTGTCGATCAGCTCGGCGAGCAGGTGCACGAGGTCGCCGACGACCGGGCCGATGACCTTGCGCGCCGGCAGCTTGGACGTCTTGACCCGCGCGAAGTCCTCGGTCTCGGCGGCCGCGCCGCGGACGACCTCGGTGAGGCTGACCGGGTTGCGCCAGCGCCTACCCGGCTGACCGCCACCGAGAATGATCAGGTTCTCCGCGTTGCGCCGCTGGCGGGTGGTCAGGTGGTCCAGCTGGAACAGCACCTCGAGCTGCTCCGGGTCCTCCTGCTTGCGCTCGGCCTCGTCCAGCGTCTTGAGCTGGCGTTGCACGATCCCCTGGCTGCGGCGGGCGATGTTGAGGAACACCTTGTTGGTGCCCTCGCGGGTCTTGGCCTCCTGGACGGCCGCCGCGACCGCGGTCTGCTGCGCCTTGTTGAACGCGTCCGCGACCTCGCCGATCTCGTCGGAGCCGTACTCACGCAGCATGACCTCGCTGGCCTGGACGTCCGCGCCGGTCCGGACCCGCTCGACCAGTCCGGGCAGATGGGTCTCGGCCAGCTCGAGGGTCTCGGTCCGCAGGCGGATGAGGCGTTCGATGAGCCGGCGCGACAGCCGCAGCGCGAGGATGAAGACCGCGCTCACCAGCAGGAGCACCAGCACGGCCGCGATGATCGACTCGGTGAGCGTGCCGTTGACCTTCGACAGCGCCAGCGCGTTGGTGGCGTCGTTCTGGCTCTGGAGCATGACCGTCAGCGCCTTGGCGACGTCACCGGCCGCACCACGCCAGAGGTCCTCGCTGATCGGGATGTTGTTGCTGCCGCCGACCAGCGTGTCCTCGACCGACATCAGCCGCAGCCAGGCCGAGCTGCCGGTGAGCGTGCGGTACTGCGCCTGCACGGCCGGCTCGGTGAGCGGGATGGTCTCCTCGAGCTCCAGGTGGTAGGAGCCGACCTGGCCCTGGTAGGTGCTGAAGTCCACCCGGGTGAGGCCGCCGCCCACCAGCTCCGCTGCGGCGAGGGCGTCGGAGCGCTGCATGAGGTCCGCGCCCTGCAGCAGCGGCGCGACGATCATCTGCCGGTACGCGATCTCGGCGTCCGGCGCGAACTGCGCGAGGCCCTTCGCGCCGGCGACGAACTGGTCGACGATGTCGTTGTAGAGGTCGAACGCCTCGTTGATGGGCACCTGGCCGCCGTCGACGCGGGCCCGCATGGTGGGCAGCTCGCCCATCAACCTCTTGAACTGGCTGATGGACTTGTCCACGTTGTCCGGCGCCACCGAGGCCAGCTCGTCGAGGCCCTCGATGGCCTGGCCGGCGACCGAGTCGGTACCGGCACGCTGCTTGATGAGGTCGGACTGGAAGGTGCCGTAGCTGGCCAGGCGGCGCAGCGTCAGGCGGCGCTCCTCCTGGAGCGAGACGATCAGCGGGAGCACCCGATCCTGCGCGGAGCTCGCGATCTGGTAATAATTCTTGGTCTTCGCCGCGTCGAAGATCAGATATCCCGCACCGAGCGCCCCGGCGAGCAAGAATACGATGCTCGGCACGAGTGCGAGGGTGAGCACACGGGTACGAATTGACAGAGCCCGGCGCCGCCGGATGGACGTATTCTTCACCGCGGTCCGCTTTCCTTCCGGCGTTCCCACTGGTTGTCGTTAGGGCACCGCTACTTGCCGTCCCGGACCCGAGCGGGAACGGTAAACACCGTCGGACGGCGAGTCAAATATTGTCACGGTGGTTGTTACCGGTATGCAGTACACATCGAGAAAACTGGTAACCGGCCAGACCAGCGGGCGGTGCATAACGACCCGAAACACTCCCCCAAACGGGTCATTTCGTCGCAATGCGCTGCTGACCCGTCACCGTGCGGATTGGTCTGGACCTATCGGAACATCCGGCGCCAGGTGAGTTGCTCGCCGCGGCGACCCCCGTCACACACCATTGGTTGGAAACTCTCCGTGAACGCGTAGGCACCGGGAGTGTCACACGGCTCACCCGGGCGGACGAACTGTGGCTGCGGACCGCCGGGTTGGGGGTTGGTCGGGACCGTCGGCTGGGTGACGGGAGGAGGCACGATCTCGGCGGTCTGGGAGTACACCGGCGGGGCGACGATGGCGCCGAGCGGCGGGGTCGAGGTGGTCGGTCCCGTGGACGGCTCGTGGCTGGTCGCGATCTTGGGCACGCCCGGCGTGTTTGCCTCCGGGTCCTCGCCGCCACCCGTGGTGAGCAGGACGATGAACCCGACCAGCGCGATGGCCACGGCGACCGTGGCGACCCGGAGGACGACGACGACCGTGTCGCGGTTGCCGCGGCGCTCCGTCTCGGCGTCCGGGGCGTCGGCCGCCTCGTCGGTGAACTGCTCGAACAGCACGGTGGCGTCGCCATCCCGCTCTTCCGGCTGTTCCGCCTGTTCCGGCTGTTCCGCCTGTTCTCTGGCCCGCGCCGCCTTCGCCAGGGGGCCGCCCTTGGGCTCCTCGAACGATAGCCGCGGCATGATCATCCCCGTAATGTTCGTTCGCGGGCAGGTCGTCGATCAGGATAACGGTTGTGTCAACCCGCGCAATTAAATGACGTTGACGCGAACAGGTGATTCAGTGACCATTGTTGGCGGTGGGACAAACCTTCGAAGGAGCGGTCATGACGGGCATCGAGCGGCGACCGGAGCAGGGCCTCCGTGGCCGCGTGCTGCCCGAGCCGTGCCCGCGTGAGCTGCGGGAACGGCGCCCTGGCTCCCCACCGTGACCCGCATCGCGGGGATGCTTTCGGGAGCCGTCGGCCGGGAATTCCGGTAGGCGGCTCTGCTGTTTGTCATGCCATTAATTCGATATACCTCCGTGGCTCGGGTGGGCAGAGCGCGCGGGGTGCGTGTGTACGGGTGCGAGGGGGACGGCAACCCACCTGACCTGGGATCAGGAGACACCGCGTTCGACTCGCGGGCATCCGACGGTTTCACCGAGGGCGCGTTGGTCCAGCGGTATGGACACTGGCCTCTCAAGCCGGAGAC
The DNA here is from genome assembly GCF_035634895.1 of Actinophytocola sp. Lineage (GTDB taxonomy): Bacteria > Actinomycetota > Actinomycetes > Mycobacteriales > Pseudonocardiaceae > Actinophytocola. The sequence continues at coordinate 95,350 of NZ_DASQCC010000189.1, forward strand.
ACGGGTTCGAACCCCGTACGCGTCACCAGGCCGCTGAGGCAGCCTCACGTGCTGTTCAACGTGGCTGCCAGTGCGGTGAGCCGCTGTTCGAGGCGGGCGGTGTCCGCGGGTGCCACCGTCAGCCACTCGACCCGGTCGCGGTCGAACTCGCCGTGCACGAGGTAGCGGCCGGCGGCGGTGTCGAACCAGTTCAGCACGGGTGTGCGGGTGCGGCGGCCGAGCTGGTCGACCTCGTTGGCGGCGAGCTGGCCACCGCCGTGCCGGGCGGACTCGACGAGCGTGGTCACCGCCCCCAGCTCCCGGCCGGTGAGGCCGCCCCCGGTCAGCGTGCGTTCGAGGCCCGCGTACCCGGTCCTGGCGTACTCGTCGACGGCCGCGTCGAACACCTCGCGCGGCAGCCTGGCGACCCCGCCGGGCCCCGGCTTCTCGTCCGGCACCAACACGACGACCGCCGGCACCAGCCGCGCGTCCCGCACGGACGCGATGCGGACCTCGGCGTCGTTCTGCGCGGCGAGCACGCCACGCCGGCCGTCACTCGCGGCCAGGACCTTCAGGTGCTCACCGACCGACAACCGGCCGTCTACGCTGAACGTGTGCCGGCCGAGCACCGCCAGCCGCTCCTCCAGCACGGGCGCGACCTCGGCGCCGTCGTGCAGCCCCTTGTGCAGCAAGGACTGCCGGACCTCGGCACGCAGCGCCGCGCGTTCGGCCGCGGTGTGCCCGAAGGAGGCCACGTCGAGGGGGTAGGGACGTTCGGTGAAGCCGAGGTGCTCCCAGAGGAGGTCGAACTCCTGATGGGTCAGGGAGGCGTTCAACGCAGATGCGCGTCGAACCAGTTCAGCACGCGCTGCCAGGCCTCCATGGCCGTGTCCGGGTAGATGTCGAACCTGTGGTCCGCGGCCGGGTAGAGCACGACGTCGTTGGCCGTCTCGGAGCGCCGCGCCGCTTCCCGCAGGAGCGCCACCTCGTCGGCCACCTTGTCGCCGAACAGGCCCAGCCACGGGCACCGCAGCTCGGACGCCACGTCCACCAGCGCCGGCAGCCCGGGCGACGCGGGCTGGAGAATGCCACCGCCGGCGACCGAGACGGCCGCGCCGATGTCGCGGCTCGCGGCCACCACGAGCGACACCGCGCCACCAAGCTCGAAGCCCACGACGCCGATGCGGTCCGCCTCGATGCCGTGCTGCGCGAGCCAGCCGAACGCGATGTCGGTGTGGGCGAGCACCGAGTCGCCGGACAGCGTGCTGGCGCGGTCCCGTGCCGTGTCGGCATCGGTCTCGGTGGAGTCGCCGTCGTAGATGTGCGGGGCGATGGTCAGCCAACCCTCGTCCGCCAGCCCGGAGACCAGCGCCCGCATGGTGTGGGTGATGCCGCGTTCCTCGTGCAGGACCACGACGCCGCCTCTGACGACACCGTGCGGTTGGGCGAAGGTCATGCGGAGCGCACGACCGTCGGCCAGCTGGACAGGCTCGGTGCGGGTGGCTGCGGACATCCGCCTACCCAACCACGCCGAGGTGAACGGGAGTCAACGATTCCCAGCCGATCGGAGTAATCACGTGACAATCAGCTTGACGATGGCCGCCAACCCCACGACCACAATGGCCGCTCGGAGCCAGATCGGCCGCAGCCGCCGGCCGATCCGGGCGCCGACGACGCCACCGAGGACGGATCCGCCGGCCAGCAGGGCCACGACCAGCCAGTCCACGTCCGCGGCGAACACGAAGACCACACCGGACACGAGGTTGGCGGTGGCGACGAAGACGTTCTTGACGGCGTTGAGGCGCTGGAGCGTCTCCTCCATGAGGATGCCCATGAGCGCGATGAGGATCACACCCTGCGCGGCGCCGAAGTAGCCGCCGTAGACGGCGGTCGCGAACACGCCGAGCAGCAACGGGATCCCACCGTGCGGATGCCGGTCAGGAGTGCGCTCGGCGAGCTTCCTGGAGATGAGGGGTTGCAACAGGACGAGCGCGATCGCGACGACGATCAGCACCGGCACGACAGCTTCGAAGGCGCCGGCCGGGAGAGTGAGGAGCAGCAGGGCACCCACGACCGCGCCGAGCACCGTGACGATGCCGAACCTGACCAGGCGCCCGCCCTGTCCCTTCAGCTCCCGGCGGTAGCCGATGGCGCCGGTGACCGAACCGGGGACGAGCCCGAGGCCGTTCGAGACGTTCGCGACGACCGGTGGGTAGCCGAGCCCGAGCAGGACCGGGAACGTGACGAGCGTCCCCGACCCGACGACCGTGTTGATGCCGCCGGCGAGAAAGCCGGCGACCACCACGATCGCGATCTCCAGCGGTGTCACCGGGGAGCGAAGACGCAGAACTCGTTGCCCTCGGGGTCGGCGAGCACGTCCCATTCGATGTCGTCGTCCTTGCGGCGCACGACGGTGGCGCCGAGCTGCACGAGCTCGTCCCGGTCCCCGACCACGTCGAGGTGCATGCGGTTCTTGACGGTCTTCTTCTCCGGCACGGGGACGACCCAGATCAGCGGCCCCACGCCCGCCGGGTCGACGATCGGGACCGGCCACGCGGCCGGCCGCGCCCAGTCGTCCTTCGGCGGCTGGTGGACGTCCTTGCGGACGTAGCCCATGGCCCGGCACCACCAGTCGGCGAGGGCCTGGTGGTCGTCCGCGTCGAGACAGAGATCTTTGAAGCTCGCAGGCATGGGCGCATCGTCGCACGTGGCGGGGGTCTTCTGCGCTACGGCGGGCGTCACACGGCCTTGTGGAACCAGAGCCATGGGCCGTCGGCGCCGAGCGGCCGGTAGCCGGCACGACGGAAGATCGCCAAGGAGGCGGCGTTGTCCCGGTTGACGCACGCCCGGATGGTGGTTCGGCCGAGGCCACGCTCGGCGGCGAGAAGGATGGGGACGGCGAGCTTGCGGCCACGAGCCGCGGGCGCGACCGTGATGCTGATCTCCCAGTGGTCGTCCTCGCGATCCAGCCGGACGGTGCCGACGGGTTCACGGCCGTGCTCGGCGATCAGGAGCCGGCGGCCGGGATCGTCGAGGACACGGGCGAGCCAGCCACTGTGGTCGGCGGGCGCGACGGGGTCGGTGGTGCGGGACCACGCCCGGGTCCCGGGATCGTTGCGCCACGCAAGAAGAAGGCCGGAGTCACCAACGGTCGCGGCCCGGAGAACCACAGAACCGTCGGTGTTGCCGGCGTTGCCGGTGCCGACGGCGTTGTCGGTGCCGTCGGAGTTGTCGGCGTTGTCGGTGCCCTCCGGTAGCGTTGAAACCGGGGGACCCTCGGGCGCACGAAAGTCCCTTTCGTGCGAGCCCAACCCGATCGGGGCTGTGGACAACCCCTCGCGCGCCCCGGATTCGTCGGACCCCGCTGGTAGCGTTGAGAACGGGGGGCCCCCGCGCGTGCCAATGGGACTTTCGTGCGGCGGGTGCGACAGGGATGCCTCGGCGGTTTCGGTCTCGGCGGTCTCGGCCTCGGCGGTCTCGGTCTCGATCGCGTTGAGGATCCTGTTCGCGCCCTCGCCGTCCACGGCTGTCATTGCCTTGGCCGCCATGGCTTTTCGTCGCTCGGGGTCGAGGAGCAGGGCGCGCAGGTCGGCTGTGTGGTCGCGGGGGTCGGTGCCCAGGCCCGCTGCCAGGCCCTGCGTGACCGCCGCCTCGTACCCGGCCTTCTGGTTGTCCGCGATTCGGACCAGTGCCGCCGGGACGCCGATGCAGCACAGTTCCAGCAGCGTCACGCCCGCCGCGCTCACCACCAGGTCCGCGGACGCCAGCAGGGACGGCAGCGCCGGCGTGGGTGGGACCACCTCGACGCCCGGCACGGGCGCCGACGAGATCGCCGTCACCGTCACGGGCACGCCGGTCGCTCGCAATGCCTCCACGGCTGCCGCCACTGCCGCCGGGGCCGCGCCGCCTCCCATCACCACCACGACTCGTGGCGGTGTCGATCCCCCGCCGCGTGCCGCCCTGGCCGCGAGGATCTCCGCTCGCAGTGGGGCGTACCGCGGACCCCGCAGTACCAACCGTGAGCCGTCGGCCGGACGGTCCGTCGTGTACAGGTTCGAGTCCACCACGATGTCCGCTCGGCGGCGGCCGAACCGTCCGTCCTCGATGGACACCACCAGTGACTGGAGCGACACCTCGCCCAGTCCGTAGTGGTCGATCAGCACCGCGTCCGCCGGTTGCGGGGACGGGACCACGGGGAGGTCGCCCAGCAGCCACTGGCCCGCCGTGAAGGTTCCGCAGAGTGTGGCGTCCCAGCCACGGGCTCGGGCCGCCGTCGCCACCGCCACGCAGCGGGACAGGTGTCCCACGCCTGTCTCGGCGGTCGCGTCGGCGCGTAGCAGCAGGGACGGCATCAGGACTTCTGTGCCACGGCCGCGTTGAGTGCCACCACGTCCGGCCGGGAGCGCAGGAACGCGACCACGTCCTCCCAGCGCGGCACGTCGTCGCCCAGCGCCCGCACCACCGCGTCCAGCAGTTCGGCGTCCTCGGGGGTGTCCAGGGTGACGCGCAGGTCCGAGTTGTCCACGGCGGACACCACCCCGGCACAGCGGTAGGCCTCCGGTCGGGTGTAGATGTCCGACGTCACGTGCTCACGGTGGGTGCCCGTCGCGACCTGGTCCTGCTCCTCGAGCGTGGCGGTCCGGATCACCTCCGCGTCCAGTCCGCGCGGGTAGTGCCGGCCCAGGATGTTCGACACGTGGTCGAGCGTCGGGTCGGCCCGCCACAGGCCCACGACCTGCGCGATCAGCCTGGGGTCGTGCAGGGGGCAGTCGGCCGTGAGGCGCAGCACGGCGTCGCACGGGTGTGCGCGTACCGCCAGCATGTACCGGGTCAGCACGTCGTCCAGCGGGCCGCGGACGACGGCGGCGCCGCAGCGTCGTGCCTCCTCGGCGACCGCGTCGTCCGCCGGGTCGGTGGACGTCGCCAGGATCACGGTGTCCACGTTGTGTGTCCGCGCCGCGGCGCGGATCACCCAGCTCAGCACGGTTTTTCCGCCCAGCGGCCGCAGCACCTTGCCGGGCAGCCGGGTCGAGGACAACCGTGCCTGGATGACCGCGTTGACTCGCACGGGTGTCATGATGGCGCACTGGCAGAAACACGCCGACCGGGGAGGTAACACCATGGCGCTCCTGGAAGGGGCCAGCATCCTGCTCACCGGCGGGACGGGGTCCTTCGGGAAGGCGTTCATCGCCTACGCGCTGGAGCACCTGAACCCGCGCCGACTGGTGATCCTCTCCCGGGACGAGCTGAAGCAGTACGAGGCCCGCCAGCAGTTCGCCGACGACCCACGGCTGCGTTGGTTCATCGGCGACGTGCGGGACCGGCGCCGGCTCGAGCGCGCCATGCACGACGTGGACTACGTGGTGCACGCCGCGGCGCTCAAGCAGGTCGACACCGCCGAGTACAACCCGTTCGAGTTCGTCCAGACGAACGTCACGGGGTCGCAGAACGTGATCGAGGCGGCCATCGACTGTGGGGTCAAGAAGGTCGTGGCCCTGTCGACGGACAAGGCGTCGAGCCCGATCAACCTCTACGGCGCGACCAAGCTCTGCGCGGACCGCCTGTTCATCTCCGGCAACCACTACGCGGCCGGCCATGTGACCCGGTTCTCCGTCGTGCGCTACGGCAACGTCATGGGGTCGCGCGGCAGTGTCATCCCGTTCTTCCGCTCCCTGGCCGAGCGTGGCGAGGCCCTGCCGATCACCGACTACCGGATGACCCGCTTCTGGATCACGCTGCCGCAGGCCGTGGAGTTCGTGGTCAACTCTTTCGACCAGATGCACGGCGGCGAGTTGTACGTGCCACGCATCCCGAGCATGCGGATCACCGACCTGGCCAGGGTGATCGCGCCGAACAGCCCGACCAAGGAGGTCGGCGTCCGCCCCGGCGAGAAGCTCCACGAGGAGATGATCGCCCCGGACGACTCCCGCCGGACCCTCCTGCTCGACGACCGGTATGTCGTGATGCCGCACATCGCCGGCTGGGGCTACGAGCCCCCGGCGGGCGGCAAGTCCGTGCCGGAGGGCTTCGCGTACCGCTCGGACACCAACGACCTGTGGCTGTCCGACGACGACCTGCGGACGCTGGTGGCGCAGTATGGGTGACGTTCGGGAGCCGAGGGACGGAGCTACCCGTCCGACACTCCCGTACGGCCGGCAGTCGGTGACCGATGAGGACATCGACGCGGTCGCGGCGGTCCTCCGCGGTGACTGGCTGACGACCGGGCCTGCCGTACGCCAGTTCGAGGAGGAACTGTCCACGCTGGCCGGCGGCGCGGCGACCGTGACCGTGACGTCCGGCACCGCCGCACTCCACGTCGCGTACGCCGCGGCGGCCATCGGCGCCGGTGACGAGGTCGTCTGCGCGCCCATGACCTTCGTGGCGACCGCCGCCACCGCGATACTGCGCGGCGCCACGGTGGTCTTCGCGGACGTGTCACCGGAGACCGGCAACCTGCTGCCGGACGCCGCCGCGGCCGCGATGACCACGCGCACCCGTGTCGTGTCCGCCGTGGACTACGCCGGCCACCCCGCCCAGCACGACGAGCTGGCCAAGATCGCGCACGACGGCGGCGCCCTGCTGCTGGACGACGCCGCGCACTCGATCGGTGGCGCCTGGCAGGGCCGACCGGTCGGCACACTGGCCGATATCACCACCTTCTCCTTCTTTCCGACCAAGAACCTCACCACCGCGGAGGGCGGCGCGGTCGCGTCGCCGATCCCGGACCTGGCACGGCGGGCCGCCGAGTTCCGCAACCACGGCCTCGTACGCGACCCCGACCGGCTGCGTTACCCCGACGAGGGCGGCTGGCACCAGGAGGTGCACGAGTTCGGCCTGAACTACCGGTTGCCCGACGTGTTGTGTGCCCTGGGCTCCAGTCAGCTCCGGCGGCTGGACCGGTTCAGGGCACGCCGCGCCGAGATCCACGCCAGGTACACCGCCGGCCTGTCCGATGTGGACGGCGTGCGCACCCCCGTGACACTGCCGGGCGCCGACCCGATGTGGCACCTGTACGCGCTGCGGGTGCTCGACGGGCGCAGGCGGGATCTCTACGAACACCTACGCGCCAACGGAATCGGCGTGCAGGTGAACTACCTTCCCGTGTACTGGCACCCGGTGTTAGAGGACCTCGGCTACCAGCGCGGCATGTGCCCGAACGCCGAGCAGTTCTATGCCGAAGAGTTGTCCCTACCTCTCTTCCCGGACCTGTCCGACGCGGACGTGGACCGTGTGATCGACCTGGTGCGTGGCTTTTTCTGATGGACCTGTCGCCATGGGGCTCGCCACCGCTCGGTGCGCGCCTGGGTGGCGGTCACCGCAACGAGGTCTACCGGGCCGGCGACCGGGTCGCCCGACGCTCCCGACGCTCGCCGGCGTCCCTGGAGTGGGAGCTGGACCTCCTGGATCACCTGTCCCGCAACGACTTCACCGTTCCGACGGTGGTTCCGGCACGGGACGGCCGCCGCCACGTCGACGGCGTGGTGGTGCAGGAGTGGCTGCCCGGCCGCGAGCCGGCCGACGGCGACTGGCCGCTCGTGGCGGACGAGCTGCGCAGGCTCCATGCCCTGATGGCCGGCTGGCCACCGCGCCCGGACTTCCCCGGCACCCGTGAGCTGCTGACCCGGGATCAGGGCGGCGACGTGGACCTCACCAGGATGCCGGCATCCGTCGTGGCGACGTGCCGGAAAGCGTGGCGAGCCCTGACCGGCCCGACGACCGTCGTCCACGGCGACCCCTGCGCGGCGAACATCCGCGTCCAGGACGACGGCGGAATCGGCTTCCTGGACTGGGACGAGGCGCGCGTGGACCACCCGTGGCTGGACCTGGGCGACCTACCCGGCCACCAGGTCCCGGCGACAACAGCGACTATGACAGCGACGACGACGGCAAGGACGACGGCAAGGACAGCGGCAGGGTCAACAGCAGCGGCGACGGCAAGCGCGAGAGCGGCCGTCGACGCCTGGGAGGTGGCGAATGCGTGGTTCATGGAGCCAACGTATGCGCGCCGCCGCCTCGCTCGCCTGCCTGTGGATCATTTTGTGGATAACTGACCCTGTTGTGGACAACCTGTGTGCCAGCAAGCGTTTGCGATACACATGCCTGTGGATAACTAGATGAGATCCCAGGTCAGCGGCGTGCCCCTCACCGCGCTGACACGGAACCGCCGACCCAGGACTGTGGACAGCTCGACGGGTGGCAGCCCACCGGCCGGTCGAATCGAACGCACGTTCGAGATGGTCACCTCGTCCCCCTCCGAAACGTCGGCCACCACGTAGAGCGACCGCCGCAGCCGGAGGACCTCCCGCTCACTCTCCTTGGGCCCGATCCGGGGGACACCCAGCGCCTGCCACGCCCGCTCGGTCTCGACGGCGAGCGCGGCCAGCTCCGCCGGCTCGAGCGAGAAGTCGCTGTCCACTCCCCCGTCCGACCGGGCCAGCGTGACGTGCTTCTCGATGGCGCACGCCCCGAGCGCGACCGCGGCCACCGGCACACCGATGCCCGGAGTGTGGTCCGAGAGCCCCGGCACGACGTCGAAGGCGTCGGCGATCAGCGGGATGCCTCGCAGGTTGCTGTCCGCGGGGGACGCCGGGTAGGACGCCGTGCACCCGAGCACGATGAGCTGGTCGTTGCCAGCGGCCCGGGCGGTGGCGACCGCGGCGTGGATCTCCGCCACGTTGGCCATCCCGGTCGAGATGACCAGCGGCTTGCCGGTCCGCGCACACAGCTCGATCAGCGGCAGGTCCACGATCTCGGCCGATGCGATCTTGTATGCCGGCGCGTCGAGGCTTTCCAGCAGCTCGATCGCGGTCGGGTCGAAGGGGCTGGAGAAGACCGTGAGCCCCTGCGCGGCCGCCCGCTCGAAGATGGGCGCGTGCCACTCCCACGGCGTGTGGGCCTTCTCGTACAGGGAGTAGAGGTTCTCCCCGCCCCAGAGCGAGTGGTCGGACGAGATGCGGAACGCGGGCGTGTCGACGTCGATGGTGATCGTGTCCGCCCGGTAGGTCTGGAGCTTCAGCGCCTGCGCCCCCGACGCGGCCACGGCGTCGACGATCGCGAGGGCACGGTCCAGCGACCCGTTGTGGTTCCCGGACATCTCGGCGATGACGAAGGGCCGGTGCCCCGGGCCGACAGTGTGCTTACCGATACGGACTTCACGCATACACGCAACGTACCCCGGGCGAAAGACATGGCCCCCACCATGCCGCCACCGCCCGGGCCGATGCCCGAAACCGAACTGGTCAGGCCTCCTATCAAACTCCGGAAAACCGGCTCAGGAAGCCCGCCAGGACGACTCGCCATACGTGTCCGCCAACAGATCCCCGAAGATCAACATGCACGCCAGACAGCGTTCACCGTCGTCCGTGCACTGGATCTTGGAATTGGGGACGCAGTGTTCGCACAGCGCCTCCCCGAAGTCGCGTCCAGCCTCCTCGTTGCCGAAGGCATGCACCCGGTTGTCGTAAGCGGACCGCCACCACTGCACTTCAACCATGTCCCGGACCCCTATCGCGCCTGTATACAGGATTCAGGGTCCACGAATGGAGTAGCGGGCAACAGAGTTGATCCCAAGACTACACAGTTCAACATTTCCCACTTGAACGTTAAACTGTTAAGAACGGCAACGGAAAGTGACTCGAGAACCCTAACGATCACTCAGCGCGATCTTCGAGCTTCCGCAGCCGGTCCTCGTACTGCGCCACGGCGGTAAGACGCACGCGAATCTGCATGTGCTCACGGCGGATCTCGTCGATCAGCGAGCGCGCCTCGTCGACCTGCGGGCCGTCCGCGGCCGGGACGGCGCTGATCTTCTCCCGCAGCGACTCCAGCTGGGACTCCTGGGCGGCCACCTGCGGGATGATCCGCTCCAGCTCGTTGGCGCTCCACTTCTGCAACCGCTCAACCTCGTCGAAGCGCCGGATCAGGTCGTCGAGGCGCCCACGCATGTCGCCGACCGTGCCGTGGTACTCGTCGTGGAGCCGGTTGATCTTGTCGTAGTAGTGCCGCAACTCCTCGAGCGGGACCCGCTCGTTGATCCGGTAGTCGATCAGGCGCTTGACGCGGTCGGACACGACCTGCCGTGCGCCCCACAGGTTGCGAATGTTGCTCAATGTCATTCCCTCAGCGAAGCAGCCTGGTCAGGCCGGTCTTGGTCCACGAGTCGAGCAGCCGCCCCTCGGCGGCGATCTGGTGCTCCGGTCCGACGATGCAGGAGTCGCCGGCCGCGTGCATCCAGGAGGTCTGGTTCGGGTCGTCGATGAACGAGTACCCGGTCAGCAGCAGCTCAGCCTCCGGGTAGCAGGTTCGCGCGATCCACGCCGCCATCGTGCCGGTGGTCGCCCAGGTGCCCTCGGCACGAGTGGGCAGGCCGAGGGCGTCCGACAACGGCAGCGTGACCTCCGCGTTGTTGACCGGCACCAGGCCGAGGTCCTCGGGCCACCAGCCGGGCAGCATGTCCGGCTCCCAGTGCAGGCGGCCCGGCTCGACCATGAGGTACAGCCGCTTGCGGTAGTTCTCGAAGACGTACTTCGTCGCCCGCAGTGCACGGTTGAACACCACGACGTGACAACGACTGCCGACCGTCGGCGGCGCACCTGGCTCGTCGGTCACGAAGCCGTTGACCCGAAAGACCAGGTCACAGGCGTCGATCGCCTTGGCGCGCTCCTCGTTCGCCGCCATCGGCATGTTGCCGACGACGGCCACGGTGCGTGGTTCCGGGTGTTCGGCATAGACGTCAACAAGCGAGCGCATGACGCTCTGCACAGGGACGACGTCGACCATGGGCGGAGAAGTTACCAGGCCTACACACTGAAACGAATGCCCTGTTTGGAACGTAACGGTTTCCCTGCACGCAACGTAACGGTCTGCGCGAACCGCATCCCCTGCGGCACGCACGGTGGCCGCCGGTACGCTCGATAACCGTGTCAGTAACGAGCACTGCCGAGCAGGAGCAGGCACCTCCACCCCCTTCCAGCCGTAGCTGGTCGCGTGCGTGGGAGGACATCGTCGAGGGCGTCAAACAGCGCGAGCTGTGGGGGCATCTCGGCTGGCAGGACATCAAGCAGCGCTACCGCCGGTCGGTGATCGGCCCGCTGTGGATCACGCTCTCGATGGCGATCACCGCCATCGGGCTCGGCCTGCTCTACTCACAGCTGTTCAGCGCGAACATCCCGACGTTCCTCCCGTACGTCACGGTCGGGTTCATCGTCTGGAACTTCATGCTCGGCTGCCTCATCGAGGGCACCGACACGTTCATCGGCAACGAGGGCCTGATCAAGCACCTGCCCGCGCCGCTGACCGTGTACGCGCTGCGCACGGTGTGGCGGCTCACCCTGATGCTCGCGCACAACCTGCTGGTGTACGTGGTCATCGTGGTCATCTTCTGGAGCGACCTGACGACGTCCGGCTACGAGATCTCGCCGGGTGGGGACCCGCAGCCGGGAATCAGCGCGACGATCCTCCTGGCGATCCCCGCGTTCGCGCTGCTGGCCCTGAACGGCGGCTGGGTCGCGATCCTCTTCGGCATCATCTCCACGCGCTACCGGGACATCCCCCCGGTCATCTCGAGCGTGGTGAACCTGCTGTTCTTCATGACGCCGATCGTGTGGACCACCGACATCCTGACCAACCGGATCGGTGGCGGCGCCGACTGGAAGATCCTGATCGCCGAGCTGAACCCCCTGTACCACTTCGTGCAGATCCTGCGCGCACCGCTGATCGGCAACTCCCAGAGCTGGCATCACTGGGCTGTCGTCGGCGGGTTTACCGTTGTGGGGTGGGCGCTGGCCTTCGTGGCCATGCGTAACTACCGTGCCCGAGTCTCCTACTGGGTCTGAGCGAGGCGAGAGAGAAGCCAATGGTCAGTATCGACGTCTGGAACGCCTCCGTCGACTTCCCGATCTTCGACGCGAAGTCCCGTTCCCTGAAGAAGCTCGTCCTCGGCAAGGTGGGCGGCAAGATCGGCACCGAGCAGAAGGTGCCGATCATCGAGGCACTGCACGACATCTCACTGTCGCTCAAGGAGGGCGACCGGGTCGGGCTGGTCGGCCACAACGGCGCCGGCAAGTCGACACTGCTCCGGCTGCTGGCCGGCATCTACGAGCCGACCCGCGGCTCTGCCAGGACCATCGGCAAGGTCGCGCCGGTCTTCGACCTCGGCGTCGGCATGGACCCGGAGATCTCCGGGCTCGAGAACATCATGATCCGCGGTCTGTTCCTCGGCATGACCCGCAAGCAGATGGAGAAGCGGGTCGACGACATCGCGGAGTTCACCGAGCTCGGCGACTACCTGCAGATGCCGCTGCGGACGTACTCGACCGGCATGCGGGTCCGCCTCGCGCTGGGCGTGGTCACCTCGATCGACCCGGAGATCCTGCTGCTTGACGAGGGCATCGGCGCGGTCGACGCGGCGTTCCTCGCGAAGGCGCGGACCCGTCTGGTGGATCTGGTGAAGCGCTCCGGCATGTTGGTGTTCGCCTCGCACCAGGACGACCTATTGTTCGAGCTGTGCAACACGGCCATCTGGATGGACGAGGGGCACGTGAAGATGCACGGCTCGTTGCGCGAGGTCATCACCGGCTACAAGGGTAGGGACCCGTTCCCGGGCATGGACACCGAGACTCTCGACCGTCTCGGCGTCGAGAAGGCGCTCACAACCAACGGCGGCGAGGTCTGAATGAACTTCGATGGGCAGTTGCCGTCGAACGCGGTGGTCGCCGTGGTGGTCACCCGCCATCGCAGGGAGCTGCTCGCCGACTCACTGAAGATGATCGGCGCGCAGACCCGGCCGCCGGACCACCTCGTCGTGGTCGACAACGGCCCTGACGACCCGGTCGCGGACATCGTCGAGAGCTGCCCGGTGCCGTCCACCTACCTCGCCTCGCACCGCAACCTCGGCGGGGCGGGTGGCTTCGCCCTTGGCATGCTGCACGCGTTGTCGATGGGCGCCGAGTGGGTGTGGTGCGCGGACGACGACGGCCGCCCGGCGGACGAGAACGTGCTGGAGATCCTGCTCGACGAGGCTCGGTCACGCAACCTGGCGCAGATCTCGCCGGTGGTGTCGAACATCGAGTCCCCGGCGAAGCTGGCGTTCCCGCTCCGGCGCGGCCTGACGTGGAAGCGCAGCGCGGCCGAGCTGGGCACGGACTTCCTGCCCGGCATCGCCTCGCTGTTCAACGGCGCCCTGTTCCGCGCGGCGACGCTGGACGTCATCGGCGTGCCGGACTACCGCCTGTTCTTCCGCGGCGACGAGGTGGAGATCCACCGGCGGCTCGTGCGGTCCGGGCTGCCGTTCGGCACCTCGCTGCGCGCCGCCTACCTGCACCCGGACGGCTCCGAGGAGTTCAAGCCGATGCTGGGCGGCCGGTTCCACGCGCAGGACCCGGAGAACGAGGTGAAGCGGTACTACACCTACCGCAACCGCGGGTACCTGCTGTCGCAGCCGGGACTGCGCAAGATCGGCATGCTGGAGCTGGTCCGGTTCGGCCTGTACTTCCTCGGCACCAAGCGGGACCCGAAGGCGTTCATGCAGTGGCTCAAGCTGGTGCGGCAGGGCAGGCGGGAGAGGTTCTTCCGCTTCTAGCGGATCCGCTGGCGGCGAACTCTCGTTGCCCCGCGCGCCGGTCGGTGGTGGTGTTGGGGTATGGCTGATCCCAAACACGCGCTGGTGCTGCACATGACCGGCAGTGGCGAGCCGGTGGTGTTCGCGCTGTCCGACGAGGTCGCGCGCGAGCTGGCGCCGAGACTGCCGGAGCTGTTGTCGGCGGCGAAGGTCGACTCCGTGGGCCTGGCGGACGGCGCCTCGGTCGCGGTGAACTTCGCCCACGTGGTGACCGCGCATCTGGACGAGCTGCCCCCGAACGCGCGGGTGTACGGCACGGTGGCGCGCCGACACGGGTTCGCCGTCTCGTAGGAGTCCCTACGATCTGCCGCATGGCACTTCTCCACCGCACGACACTGCGTCCCACGAAGCTCGAGCTGCTGTCGGTCTGGCTGCCCACCCGTCGCTGGTACGAGGGGGACGGTGAGGTCGAGCGGGTCGCCGGGTTCCGCTTCGACGACCCCGCCGGCGCGGTCGGCATGGAGACCATGCTGGTCCGGTCGGCCGGCGGGCCGGTCCACCAGGTCCCGCTGTCCTACCGCGAGACGCCGCTGCCCGGCGCCGACGACTTCCTCGTCGCCACCGCCGAACACGGCACGCTCGGCACGCGCTGGGTGTACGACGCGTGCGGGGACCCCGTCTACGCCGCGGCGCTGGCCCGCGCGATCCTCGCCGGCGACGACCAGGCCGAGGAGTACTTCGAGGACGACGGCAGGCGGGTGTACCGCGAGCCGACCATGGCCATCGCCGGGAGCGGACGGGCCGGGGCACCCGGGGTCGGGCAGGTTCGCCGCGTCGAGGACGGCGACCCGACCGTCGTGGTCACGGACACCGTCGAGCTGACCGTCCTCCGGCGGATCGGCGACACCGGGACGAGCCGGCCGGCGCTGACCGGTACGTGGGACGGCGAGACGCGAGTACTGGCGTACGCCTCGAATCTCTGACTAAAGTCAGCGAATGGACGCTGTCGCGGAGGTTCGACGGTTCACCCGGCTGGTGACCCAGCGCGTGGGGGCACTCAACGACCACTACCTGGCACGGGACCGCCCGCTGGGCGAGGCGCGGCTGCTGTGGGAGATCGACGAGGGCGCGGACGTACGTGACCTGCGGGCCCGGCTCGACCTGGACTCCGGCTACCTGAGCCGGCTGCTGCGCTCGCTGGAGTCGGCCGGGCTGGTGACCGTCGAACCGAGCGACCAGGACCGCAGGGTCCGGATCGCCCGCCTCACCGCGCCCGGCCGGCGCGAGCGGGCGATCCTCGACGAGCGGGCCGACGACCTCGCCAGCTCGCTCCTGGCGCCCCTGAACGCGAGGCAGCGGGCGCGGCTGGTCGAGGCCATGCGCGGGGTCGACCGCCTGTTGACCGCCGGCCTGGTCACGGTCGCGCCGGCCGACCCGGACCACCCGCACGCCCGGCACTGCCTGACCGCCTACTTCGCCGAGCTGGCCGTGCGCTTCGAGGACGGTTTCGACGCCGGCCTCGGCATCTC
>NZ_DASQCC010000190.1:0-108674 GCF_035634895.1 Actinophytocola sp.
CCTACTGTTGCTGCTGCGCCGGTCAGTGGCGAAGGCCGAGGACGAGGTCCGGGGCGAGCTGCTGACCGATCTGCTGACGGCACCGACCCGCAACCCGGCGGCGTTGCTGGCGCGCGGAAGGCGGCTGGGCATAGACCTGACGGCGCCACACGCGGTGCTGATCGCCCATGTGGACGGAGTGTCGAGACGACGCCTGGCGATGGCGTGCGCCCGGTACGCGACGCTGGTGGGCCTCCACGCGGAGCAGGTGGTGCTGCTGGCGAACGCGGACCCGGCGGAGCTGGCCCCGAGGCTGGCGACGACGTTGACCGCCGCGGTGGAGGCGCCGGTAACCGTGGGCGCGTCCGGCCCGGCCGCGGGGCCATCCGCGGTGGCGACAGCGTTCGACGAGGCACGGCGGTGCGTGCGTTCACTGCTGGCGTTGGGCCGGGCCGGCCATGGCGCGGCGCTGTCGGACCTGGGGTTCGTAGGCCAGCTGATCGGCGACAGAACCGACCTGGCCGGATATGTGAGGGCGACCCTCGGCCCGGTCCTGGAGTACGACGAACGCCGAGGCACGGACCTGGTGGCAACGTTGCGGGCGTACTTCGAGTGCGGCACCAACCTGACCCGCGCGAAGGAGGTGCTGCACGTTCACGTCAACACCGTGGTACAGCGACTGGACCGAATCGCGTCACTGCTGGGCGCGGACTGGCAGACCCCCAACCGCGCACTGGAGATCCAGATAGCACTGCGACTACAACAACTCCACTGAGCTGCGTCGTGGCACGGTTCTGCATTCCGACCGTGGCGGGGAGTTCACAGCGCACCTGACGGCGCGAGCGTGCTTCAGTCACGGGCTGCGCCGATCGATGGCGCGACCGGGATCTGCTGGGACAACAGCCCGGCGGAGTCGTTCTGGACGACGTTCAAACACCAGAAGTACTACCGGCACGTGTACGCCACGAAGACGGAACTCGTTGCAGCGATTGACAAGTGGGTCACGTTCTACAAACAGTGCGCGAAGGCACTCCGCGATCGGGATGCTCAGTCCCGACGCCTACGAGCGATCACTGACACTGGCTGCCTAACTGTGTAAGCCCCTGTCCACCGTTCGGGGTGAACCTCAGGCCCGGGGCGGTCTTGGGGCGCTTGGAACTGTGTCGACCATGTTGGGCTCTGGGTGGCACAGTCGGCCGCATGGGTCCGTTGCTCGTCGCGCTTGGGATTGACAACTTTGGGTCGGGGCTCTTTCTGCCGCTCACTCTCGTCTACGCGACGCGGGTTGTCGGGTTGCCGCTGGCTGTGGCCGGGGTGACGGTTACCGCTGGTACCTTGGTCGGATTGCTTGTGCCGCCGGTTGCCGGACGTCTTGTCGATCGGGTCGGGCCGCGGCCGGTGGTCGTTGCCTCGCAGGTTCTGCAGGCGCTCGGCGCCTTGGTGTTCGTCGGTGCTGGCGGGGTTGTCACCGTTGCCGTGGCGGTTTGTTTTCTTGCTGCGGGGCAGCAGCTCTTCTACAGTTCGGTCTTCGCCTTGATCTCTGATGTTGTTGGGGAGCGGGAGAAGGATCATCCCTTTGCCGTGGTCGGGATGGTTCGGGGTGCTTGTTTCGGCGTCGGAGGACTCTGTGCCGCCTGGTTGCTTACGGTTGGCGATTTGCGGGTCGCTGTTTTGATGGATGCCGCCAGTTTCGTTGTCTGCGCGATTGTCCTGGTGGCCCTTGTTCGGGTTTCGCATGTTCGGGTGACGGCGACAGGTGGCGGCAGCCGGGTGTCCCGGCGGTTTCTTCTCTTGATTCTCGTCACCGGACTGGTCGCGCTCGGGGTCGACTTCTTTCTTGTCGGAATGCCCGTCTGTGTTCTTGACCTTGGCTCGCCCACTTGGTTGCCCGGTGTCCTGCTCGCGCTGCACACCGCTGTGACCAGCGCCTGTAGCACCCTCGCCGTTCGAGCTACCGGTCGTTTGTCGCGGACCACCACTCTTGCGTTTGCCGGTTGGCTGCTGGTGTTGTGGTGCGGGTTGTGTCTCGTCACCCCCGCCTTACCTCCTGAGTGGCGGCCCGCCTGGTTGCTCGGCTCCGCGCTCGTGTTGGCGGCGGGCGGAACGCTGTTTGGGGCTCGGGTCAACGCGCTTGCCGTCGCGCTTGCTCCTGCTGCCACGCGTGGGCGGCATCTTGCGGCTTTTCAGTACGCCTTCACCGTTCCCGGGGTGTTGGCGCCGGCCGTGGTGGCCTTGTTCACGCTTGGGGCCTGGGCGCCCTGGGTGGTTGTCGCCCTGTGTGCGGGGTGCGGGGCGGTTGCTTTTCGGGCGTTCGGGGCGCGGTTGCCCGCTGACGCGGTTGGTCCAGCCAGTGTTCCAGTTCGGTGACTGCTTTCTGGAACTCCGGCGCCAGTGGGACCAGGCGGTCCGAGTAGACGTCTACCAGACCATCCGCGTGGTTGCCGTTTCTTATTCGGTGATAATGCTGTAGGTTTGCGCGACCTTTGGCGCGGACCATTTGACGGTAGACGCCACCGCTCCGGGTTATGGGGAGCAGGGTGTCCAGGGTTCCTTGCAGGGTGATCAGTGGTTTGCCAATGCGGCCTGTTAGGGCTATCTGGTTTACCGCTCTTCCTACTTCTCGTGGGCGGGATTCGTAGTCGTAGTCGGCGTCGCAGTTCGGGGTGCCTGATGTGCAGTACGGGAGGCCGGCTTCCAACGCGCCGTCGAACGTTGGGTCCAGTTCTTCTCGGTAGATGCGTTGGGTCAGGTCCCAGTAGACGTCGTTGTGGTACTGCCACAGGAACTCGGAGCCGGGGGCGTAGCCTGCCGCCAGGATTCGTTGGTGTGCTTGTTCGTCTCCTGCTTTGTAGGCCGGGTAGTCACGCATTGCCTCCGGTAGGAACGTGAAGAGGTTGGGACCCTCCGGTCGCCACAGGGTGCCTTCCCAGTCGATGCCGCCGTCGAACAGCCACGGGTGGTTCTCCAGTTGCCAGCGCACCAGGTAGCCGCCGTTGGAGATGCCGGCGGCTGTCGTGCGTCGCGGGAGACGGCCATAGCGCTGTGCCACAACGGCCTTGGTGGCGATCGCCAGCTGGGTGAGGCGCCGGTGCCATTCGGCCATCGCGTCGCCGGGGTGGCGGCCGTCCCGGTAGAACTGTGTGCCTGTGTTGCCTTTGTCCGTTGCCGCGAAGGCGTAGCCCTTGGACAGTACGAAGTCGGCGATCGCGCGGTCGTTCGCGTACTGGCGGCGGTTGCCTGGAGTGCCTGACACGACCAGGCCACCGTTCCAGTGGTCAGGCAGGCGGATGACGAACTGGGCGTCGTGGTTCCAGCTGTGGTTCGTGTTCGTCGTGGAGGCGTCCGGGAAGTAGCCGTCGATCTGGATGCCCGGCACGCCTCGTGGTTGCGGCAGGCTTGACTGGGTCAGGCCTGTCCAGTCGGCCGGGACCGTGTGGCCCGACGCGACCGTGCCGGCGGTGGTCAGCCCGTCCAGGCACGACACCTCCTGGTGTTCGGCCATCGGGACTCGAAGGGATGCGCAGCCTGGTTCCGCGGTTGCCACCGCCGGGGCGAGTGTGGTGACCAGGGCGAGGATGGTGGCCCTTGCGAACATGGCGCCGACGGTAGGAGCACGCCCGGGCGTTGGCCATGCGTTCGTTCACCACAGTTCGACGGGTGAATGTGGTGGCTCGCACCCTCATGTCCGTGTGTGGTCCCGCTTAACGTCGAGGGCACTACAGCGAGCACGATGAGGTGCGGCATGTTTCGAATGGCTCTCGCAGTTATGTTGACACTTGTCGGTCCTGTCGCCGACAACCCGGGCAACCTCGCGATGGTGCGTCATGTGCCGGACGGGTTGCCGGCGGGACGCCCGGTGGTCGTGGCGTTGCACGGATGCACGCAGACCGCCTCCGCGTATGGGACGGGGTCCGGGTGGATCGAGTTGGCCGACCGGCTGAGATTCACGGTGTTGTTGCCGGAGCAGCGGGCGGCCAACAACATCAGCCGGTGCTTCAACTGGTTCGAGCGCGGGGACACGACCCGTGGGCAGGGCGAGGCGGAGTCGATCGCGCAGATGATGCGGCAGACGGTCGCCGACACGGGTGCGGACCCGTCGCGGGTCTATGTCACCGGGTTGTCTGCCGGGGGCGCGATGACGGCGGTGATGCTGGCGACCTACCCGGACCTGTTCGCGGGCGGCGGGGTCGTGGCGGGCATCGCGTACCGCTGCGCGGCGAGCATGATCGACGCGTTCTCGTGCATGTACCCGGGACGGAACCTGTCACCGTCCGCGCTTGGTGACGCGGTTCGGTCCGCCACGTCGTACACAGGACCGTGGCCGACGGTCAGTGTGTGGCAGGGCAGCGCGGACTTCACGGTCGCGCCGTCGAATGCGACCGAACTGGTCGAACAGTGGACGAACGTGCACGGCATCCCCGCGACGCCGACACGGAGGGACACGGTGGCCGGGCACCCGCACGCCGTGTACGAGTCGGGCGGTCGCGTGGCGGTGGAGACGTACTCGATCACCGGGATGGGGCATGGGCAGCCGGTCGATCCCGGGACGGGTGCGACGCAGTGTGGTCATGCGGGCGCGTATGTGCTGGACGTGAACATCTGCGCGGCGTGGTACATGGGAGCCGCTTGGCATCTGGCTGGCTGACGGGCTGGTGCGGCATTTTGCGCACCTTGGCTTCGCCTCTCCGCGAGTCCTGGAACTCGCGGAGAGGCCGGTTTATGTTCCGGACGCGGTCGGTTGGGGCGGTAACCGATTCGTGGTTCTCCGCGATGTTCAACCATCGGAGTCGAGCTGATCAGGACGGAGACTCGCAATGGCGAGAGGGCAGAGCCACGGGCTGGCGTCGGGAGCGGCAGCATCATCGACTACGGCGACGGCATCATCGAGTACCGGCAGACCGGCAAGTTGCTTTCGGCCTTCAAGGTCAACGTCGCCGACGTGACCGGGTTCTCGGTTCGCAAGGTGACGCGGCAGGACAAGAAGAACGGTGCGGGCGCGTTACAGCGAGGCTTTTTCATCCTGCCGTGATCTTGTAGTTCTGTAGTACGTGGATGGCTTTGGCGAGTCGGCCGATACGGCGTGGGCTGACGCGGACTTTGTGCAGGATGCGCCGCTGTTTGAGTTGGGCGTTCGCGCGTTCGCGCGGGCCGCGGAGCCGGGCGTGGGCCCGGTTGGCGTCGGTCTGTGATGGGGGTTTGTTCTTACCTTTGTACGGGGTGATCACCCGTCGGCGAGTCTGGTCGTAGCCGTGGTAGCCCTTGTCACCCAACGCGATCAGCCCGGCCTGGTCGAGTGCGGCCAAGATCTGCCAGATGCGGGCGGCGGCGGTGTCGTGTGTGCTGGGCGGCAACTCGCCGGACACCCACAGGATCGTCCCATCCGGGGAGGCGATCACCTGCAAGTTCACCCCATGGCGCTTGTGCTTGCCCGAGTAAAACGGCCGGTCGACGGCGATCCTGTCGATCAGGATCAACGTGCCGTCGATGATCACGTAGGCCATCTACTCGCGTTTGGCCTTCGCCAGCGCAGCCCGCAGCTTGGGGAGCCCGCGCGGCCAGCAGTTCCACGGCTTCGTTCACGTACCGCCAGCACGTCGTGGTCGAGACCACGAACCCGGCCCCGACCTGAGCGAACGGCTCGCCCTTACACAGATGCACCAACACCAGCAGAGCCTGCTGCCCCGGGGTTGAGCGCCCGCCATGGCGAGCCGATCGCCCGACGGCGGACACCGACCAGCCCGGACACGAAGGTCAGGGTCTGACGTGACAACGGCAACGCGGCACGGTAGAACAGCATACGAAGCCCCTGGTGTCGTGTGGACATGGATCTTGGTCGATCGCTGTCCTACCAAGGGCTTCACTACGTTCCCAACACCGACACACCAACGACCACCTGGCCTGTCCAGCAACCCCGGACCTACAACCCTTACCCACCAACACATCCAGACCAGGATGAAAACCGTTCAGCAGATGCTGATCTTGCAGGGCAGCGGTACAGAGCTTGCGACCTGCCCGGTCAACCACGGAACTGCGGAGAAGATCGAGGCGTGGATTCGAGCGCATCCGTCTTTTCTCGGGAACATCCCCCAGAATTCGGCAGGGGCCGCGCCACCCGTCAGCATCGCGGATGAACTTGTGAAGCTCGCGCAACTTCGTGACTCTGGCGTGTTGTCACCCGACGAGTTCGCTCAAGCGAAGGCGAAACTGCTGGACTACAGAGATTGAACTCCCAGGGTCTGCTGTCTGGTCGATCAAGACCGGCGTGTTGGTGTAATCTTCGTTGGCTCGTAGAGCAACAGCCCCGCTTTGCTGGATCGTATTCTGTGCAAGGAAGACGATCCGCGTCAGGTGGAGCTGTTGCTCTACGAAAATCCTATCTGGGCAGTGCTCTTGGTGACGCTCCGAATCTGGGGTGCCGAATCTCACGGCTCATAGTGCTCTGCGGCTGGGCGATGGCGTGCTATTCGGTGCGGATTGTTGTTAGGCGGGTTGCGCTGTTCAGGAACGGGAGGGTTAGGGCGCTGATTGCCAGGCTGAGGGCTATTGCGCCTCCGCACAGGACTGAGACGCCTGGCCAGTCGATGGACAGTGGTTCGCCTGTCAGGCGGACGATCAGTGCTGCCATGCCTATGCCGGTGACCAGGGCCATCGCCACGCCCAGGGCGATTGGGAGTGCTACCTGCCACAGGAGGGATCTGGCCAGTACTGCTTTCGGGACGCCGCTTGCCGCCAGGATTGCCAGGGGACGGCGGCGTTCTCGGATGTGTTCCAGTGCCAGTACCAGGAGGCTCACGCCTGCCAGCATCAGTGTGAGGACCGAGCCTGCGTACAGTCCCGTTCTGATGGACTCGAAAGTGCTTCGGTTCGCCAGGCGGTCCGGGGCCGTGTCGTAGGAGTACACGGTGGTCTCCCAGCGGAGGTCGGCTACCGCGTTGCGGATCTGTTCCAGTTGGTCGCTTGTTATCCTGCTGTTTGCCAGTACCACTACGGCTACCGGGTTGGGAATGTCGACGCCTTTGATGGCGGCCGGGGTCGCGTAGATCGAGCTGTAGAGCATTGAGTCGGCGCGGATCTTCGCCTTCTTGGCGCCTTCGGGAAGTGTCCAGTGGCCGGTTACCCTGTAGGCGGCTTCGCCGTCCTCGCCGTTGGTTTCGGAGTACTTGCGGAACTCCAGGGAAGTGCCGGGTGTGGGGGTCGAACCGTACGCGTCCGTGGTGAACACGTCGCCGTCCTTGCAGGTCGTCACGCCGCCGAGGCTTCGTAGGGCGGCGCAGTCCAGGACGGTCAGCCCCAACACCTCGTCGTCCGCGATGAAGGCCGCGGCGTTCTGGACTATCGACGCCGCACGCACGCCGTCCGTGTCGAGGAGTCGGCTTTGGGCCTCGTTCGCGACTGCTGGCCGCGTCGTCACCTCCACCACTCCTGGACGGGTGGTGGGAGTCGCGGCGACATCGTGGGAGTCGTCCATGGTCAGCAGGATGGTCTGCACGGTGATCATGCCTGCCACCACGACCGCCACGCCGCTGACCACGCGGGCGGACGTGCCGCTGTCCAGTTGCAGCCGCCGGATGGCCAGCATCCAGGACGGTGGGCCGCCGCTGATGCGGTTCGCCACGCGTTCCAGTAGCCACGGCAGCAGTGCCAGCATGCCGACCAGCATCGCCGTCGCGCCGGTCGTTATCGCGGCGGTCCAGACGCTGGTTCCCTCTGCCGCGCCCAGCTGGGTGGCCATCAAAGCGACGCCCACGGCCAGGATCGTGAAGCGCCACCACGTGCGCCGGCGGACCGGTTTGCTCTGCCGGACCACGCCCAGTGGCTCGATGAGCGTGCGGCGCAGGGCGAACAACGCGGTCAGCACCGACAGTGCCGGGATCAGCAGGGCGACGACCAGCACCAGCCAGGGGTTGGGCACCACGTCCGACGCGTACGCCCGCTCGCCGAACAGCTCTATGTCGTCCGTGTACTGCCGCCCGACCGCGAAGATCGTCGCGCCCGCCGCCATGCCGATGACCGCGCTCACGAGTGACTCGGCGGCCGCTATGCGGCGGACCTGCCAGGAACCCGCGCCGACCAGGCGCAGCGCGGACAGCCTCCGGTCCCTTTCCGCGCCGGCGATGCGGCTCGCCGTGCTGACGAACGTGAACACCGGCAGCAGCAGCACGACCCCGCCGATCAGGATCAGCACCAGCATGCTCGGGTGGAGGTCGTGCTTCGCCGGTGACTCGTTGAAGCCGTACGCCGGCCTCGAGAACTCCGAGTCGGCCAGGGTGCTGTCCGCGCCGACCCAGGCGACCAGGTAACCCGGGCGGAGCACCATCATCTTGTCGAGCGTGCCGACGATCCTGTCCGGGAACCTCGGGCGCAGCAGCTTGCCCTCGTCCGACCGCAGCAGCTCCGCAAGCGCCGGTGAGGCGTACATCTCGCCCGGCCTCGGCAGTCTCGGCAGCGCGTCCGGCTTCGGCGAGTTCGGACCGGACGGCCACACGTACGTGACCATCACGAAGTCGTCGCGGAACTCCATCGGGATCGGCGAGTAGTAGGTCGGCGCCACGCCTGCCACCGGCTCGGCGCGTGGGATGGTTGCCGCCTCTCGCTGCCCGCGGCCTTCGGCCATCGAGCCGATCGACGCGGCGATCAGCAGTACGGCGAACGCGATCGCGATCCCCAACGCGCTGAGCGCGAGCCTCGCCACGGAGGTCCGGCCACCCCCGACGGCCAGCCGGATCCCCACGGCGAGGTCACCCATCCACCCTCGAACAGCGCTCACGCGAACGCCACCTGCCTCGCGTGGCCGTCGCGGACGATGACCTCGCGGTCCGAGTACGCGGCCACCCGTGCCTCGTGCGTCACCAGGATCACGGCGGCGCCCGAGTCCCTCGCCGCACTTGTGAGCAGGCGCATGACGTGCTCGCCGTTCAGCGAGTCGAGCGCGCCCGTCGGCTCGTCGGCGAACACGGCCTTCGGACCCATGACCAGGGCACGGGCGACCGCCACCCGCTGGCCCTGCCCGCCGGAGGCCTCGCCGGGCCGCTTGCCGGCCACGTCGGCGACCTCGAGACGGTCGAGCCACTCGCGTGCCCTGGTCTCGGCCGCGCGCCTGCCCAGGCCGCCGAGCCGCAGCGGCAGTGCGACGTTCTCGAGACAGCTCAGCTCCGGCACGAGCTGGCCGAACTGGAAGACGAAGCCGAAGTCGGTGCGGCGCAGCGCGCTGCGCGGACCGTCCGGCATGGCGGACAGCTCGTTGCCGGCGTAGGTGACCGTGCCCTCGTCGGGCTGGATGATGCCGGCCAGGCAGTGCAGCAGCGTCGACTTGCCGGACCCGGACGGGCCCATCACGGCGACGACCTCGCCGGCGCGGACGGACATGCTCGCGCCGTCGAGCGCCTTCGTGGGGCCGAAGGACTTGACGAGGTCGGTCGCGACCAGAAGCGGCTCGGTCATGCGGACCACCAGGTGCGGGGGGAAGTCATGGTTGTTCCTCGCAGGTTGGTTTGGGCGAGCTCAGTGAGTTACCCGTTTGCGTAAGTCCGTCAGGCGCGCGGCGGTCAGCTCCAGCCAGCGCAGGTCGGCTTCCAGATGGAACAGCGCGTGGTCGCAGATCAGCTGGTCGGCCAGGTCGCCGTCGAGCTTGCGGGCCGTCAGCTCACGCATGGCACGCAGGTGCGCGTGGCGCTGGGTGTCGAGCACGTCCTCGGCATCCCGCTCGGACATGAGCGCGATGATGACCTTGGTGTACAGCGTGCTCTGCATGTACAGCTCGGGCTTCTCCGGCGTGCTCAGCCACGTCTGCACGTCGGTGACGCCCTCCGCGGTGACCGCGTAGCGCTTGCGGTCCGGGCCGCCACCCTGCTCGACGCCCGTCTCCTCGATGAGGCCGTTCTTCAGCAGGCGCGACAGCGTCGCGTAGACCTGGCCGTAGTGCAGTGGCCGGTCCTGTCCGAAATGCTCGTCGTACTCCCGCTTGAGGTCGTAGCCGTGTCGCGGCCCTCGCTCCAGAAGGCCCAGCAGGGTGTGTCCGATTGACATGGCGGCGACTATACACACGAGGTATAGAGGTCGTCTATACACCCGGTGAATAGCTCGCTGAGCTGCGCAGGTACCGCTGTCGGGCCTACAGTGGTCGCGTGAGTGACGTGGACTTGGTGGTCGACTTCCTGAACACCGTCGACCACGCGGCGCACACCGATGTCCTGGACGATCCCGAGGCCTGGCTGGCGTGGCTGGCCGCGCACGAGCTGACCGACAGCGCGGACGTGCGGGCGGTGCGTGGCGCGCTGCGTGCCGCGGCCGGGGACCCGGTGTCGTCACCGGCCGCCGTCTCGGTGCCGGTCACCGTCCGGTTGGCGGGAGGGCCGCCACGGCTGGTCGCGGCGGACGTGGCCGGGGCGGTGCTCGCGGCGGCCAGCCGGCTCGCCGTCAGGGGTGGGTGGGAGCGCGTGAAGATCTGCCCGGCCGACGACTGCCGCTGGGCCTTCTACGACCGGTCCCGCAACCACTCGCGCACCTGGTGCTCGATGCAGGTGTGCGGCAACCGGGAGAAGGCGCGGGCCTGGCGCCGCCGCTCAGAGGAGCAGCTGCGCGACCGTGTAGATCAGTAGACCGGCCAGCGAGCCGACGACCGTGCCGTTGATCCGGATGAACTGCAGGTCGCGGCCCACCTGCAGCTCGATCTTGCGGGACGTCTCCTCCGCGTCCCAGCGCTGCACCGTGTCGGTGATCAGCGTCGTGATCTCGTCGCGGTAGTTGAGCACCACGTACGCGGCCGCGCCCTCGACCCAGCTCTCCACCTTCTCCCGCAAGGCGTCGTCGTCGGAAAGGCGGTGGCCCAGCGAGATGAGGCCCTCGCGGACACGTTTCCGCAGCTCACTGGACGGGTCCTCAGCCGCGTCCAGCAGCAGCCGCTTGGCCGTCGACCAGGCAGAGCCGATCACGTTCTGGACCTCGGGGTGCTGGAGGACCTGCTCCTTCACGACCTCAGCACGGGCCATGGTCGCCGGGTCGGTCTGCATGTCGGACGCGAACTCGACCAGGAACTTGTCGATCGCGAGCCGCATCGGGTGGTTCGGGTCGGTCTTGACCATCCAGGCGAACGACAGCACCTCCCCGTACACCTTGTCGGCGACCATCGAGTCGACGAACTTCGGCGACCAGGTCGGCGCCCGGTTCGACACCACGCGGAGCACCGTCGAGTGGTTGTCCTTCACCCACTCGTAGGCGCGGTCGCACATGAGGTCGACGAGCTTGTGGTGCGTGCCGTCCTCGACCACGCCGGCCATCAGCTTGCCCAGCGGCGGCCCCCACGGCACCGACACGACCCGCTTGACGAGGGCCTGCTCCATGACCGCCTGGACGTCCTCGTCCCGCAGGACGGCGACCACGCCACGCACGACCGTCGCCAGTTCGGCGGTCACCCGCTCGGCGTTGGCCGGTTCGGCCACCCAGCCGCCCAGCCGGGAGGCGACGCCGACCCGCCGCAGCCGCTCCCGCACGACCTGCTCGGACAGGAAGTTCGCGCCGACGAACTCGCCGAGGCTGTCGCCGAGGGCGTCCTTGCGGGTGGGGATGATCGCGGTGTGGGGGATCGGGATGCCCAGCGGATGCCGGAACAGGGCGGTGACCGCGAACCAGTCGGCCAGCGCGCCGACCATGCCGGCCTCGGCGGCGGCCTTCACGTACCCGGTCCAGCCGGGCTCGCCCGGCCACAGGGACATGACCAGGAAGACCGCCGCGGCGCCCAGCAGGAACGACAGCGCCACCAGCTTCATCCTGCGCAGGGCACGCCTCTTCTCGGCCTCCCGGGGAATGGGAGCACTGACCTCACTCATTTGCCGCACCACACCATTGTCCGTGAGGATGACGAACCGTGCGTCGTCCTCCTCTCGTGTCTCGCCTGACCCCGTTCACCTCGACGATCTTCGCGGAGATGACCGCGCTCGCGACCAGGACCGGGGCGGTGAACCTCGGCCAGGGCTTCCCGGACACCGACGGGCCCGCCGGCATGCTGGCGGCCGCGCAGCGGGCGATCGCGGAGGGCGTGAACCAGTACCCGCCCGGCCCGGGACGGCAGGAGCTGCGGGAGGCCATCGCCGCGCAGCGGGCCGCTTACGGCGTCCGGTTCGACCCGGACACCGAGGTCCTGGTGACCGTCGGCGCGACCGAGGCCATCGCGGCCGCCCTGCTCGCGCTGGTCGACGCCGGTGACGAGGTGATCCTGTTCGAGCCGTACTACGACTCCTACGCGGCGTCGGTGGCCCTGGCCGGGGCCACGCGGAAGGTCGTCTCGCTGGTGGACGGCGAGCGGTTCTCCGTCGACCTGGACGCGGTGCGGGCGGCGATCACGCCCCGGACGCGGGCCATCCTGGTGAACTCCCCGCACAACCCGACCGGGACGGTGTTCACGCGCGAGGAGCTGGCCGGCATCGCCGCGCTGTGCGTCGAGCACGACCTGATCGCCATCACCGACGAGGTGTACGAGTCGCTGACCTACGACGGGCTGCCGCACGTGCCGCTGTGCACGTTCCCCGGGATGGCCGAGCGGACGGTCACCATCTCCAGCGCCGGGAAGATGTTCAACTGCACGGGCTGGAAGATCGGCTGGGTGTGCGCGCCGGCGCCGCTGGTGGCGGCCGTGCGCGCGGCGAAGCAGTTCCTGACCTTCGTGGGAGGCGCGCCGTTCCAGCCGGCCGTGGCGTACGCGCTGGCCAACGAGTCGGCGTGGGTGACCGGGCTGCGCGACGACCTCCAGGTGAAGCGGGACCGGCTGTCGGCGGGGCTCGCCGAGGCCGGGTTCGGGGTGCGGCCCAGCCACGGGACGTACTTCGTGTGCGCGGACGTGCGGCCGCTCGGGTTCGCCGACGGTGCCGAGCTGTGCTGGCAGCTCCCGGAGAGGATCGGGGTCGCCGCGGTGCCCGTGCAGGTGTTCACGGACAGCCCGGACCAGTGGCGGCACATCGTCCGGTTCGCGTTCTGCAAGAAGGACGCGGTGCTGGACGAGGCCATCGAGCGGCTGCACAAGCTCGCCTGAGCCTCAGGGGAGGAGCCAGGCGACGTCCAGGGCGCGGGTCGGTAGGCGGGGCTCGCGACGGGTCAGGCGCAGGCCGGCCGCCGCCGCGTCCGCCAGCACCTCCGGCGGGACCGGGTCGGCGCGGCGCATCAGGCAGGCCAGTGCCTTCAGCAGTCGCAGGTCGTCCGCGGTGTACTTCATTCGGCGTCGCCTCCCAGGATGGCCAGCTTGCGGCGTAGTCGGTCGAGACAGCGGGCCCGGGTACGGCCGAGGCTGGTCACCTTGAGCCCGAGGGCCCTGCTGACCTGCACGTAGGTCAGCTCCGGGCTGTACATGAGCAGGCCGAGCAGGCTCCGGCAGCGCTGGGAGAGCCGGCGGAACGCCGTCCACAGCAGCTCCTCCTCGTCCGTGTGGCAGACGGGGTCGGCCGGGATCTCCAGGACGTCCGTCGGGACCTCGCGGCGGTGCTGGTACAGGACACGCAGGCACTCGCGGCGCGCGGTCGTCGCGAGCCAGCCCGGCAGCCGGTCGGGTCTGCGCAGTCGGGGCAGGTGCTCGGCCAGCGCCGCCCAGGTCTGCTGCGAGACGTCGGCGGCGTCGGCGCCGTGCAGGCGGTGGGCCCTGACCACCGCCCACACGATGGCCGCATGGCGGTGCACCAGCTCCTGCCAGGCCGCCTCGTCGCCGGTGCTGGCGCGGGTGATCAGCTCGGTCGTCAGCATGCGACTGTGACGGCGCGCGGGTGCGATCGGACCCGGCGGACGCCCGAAATGAGTAGGACCGCCGACGCTCGCCGGAATGCGTCACCAGCGGTGATCAACATTGACCCATCCGGCCGATATCGTGCGCTTTTGCCGTCTTTCCGGGTGGAATCGCCGCCGCTAGGGTGCCATTGTCAGTGGTGTGCTGGATAGTGTGCAGGTGCATGTCGGCACGGGGCGTTCGTGCCGGCCCTTACTGCGTTGACGGACGGTGGTGGTCGCGGTGGAGCCCTCCCGCCTGCTGCGCCGCGCGCTGCTCGTCGCCGCCGTAGCCGTGGCCGGCTGGGTGCTCAGCGCCGTCTTCGCCAGTGTCGCCGGCGCGGACGAACTGCCCGTCGACGACACCCAGGTGTACCAGTCCGACAACGCGCTGGACGGGCTGCTCGGCGGGTTGACCGACCTGGTCGGCGGAGTCACGGACGTGGTCGGCGGCGTCACGAACCGGGTCGCCGACATCGGCGGGTCGCTGATCGACACCTCCGGCGACGTGCTGCCGCCGTCCTCCTCGCCCGAAACGCAGGAACCCGTCACCGAGACACCGCCCGCCACCTCGTCGGGCAGTGCGAACGCGGACCGTGGCGCCGCGCTGCCCCGAACGGAGATCACCCTCCCGCCCGCGTCGGTCGTCACACCGCCCGCGCCGGTGGTCCCCCCGCCGGTGGCCCCGATCGCACCGGCACCGGCCAGGAAGCCGGTCGTGACGGTCCCCGCCGCGCCGGTCGCGGCACCCGCCGCTCAGGACGCCGACAGTGCCGCCACCGAGCACGCCGGCCGCGGCGAGCCCGACCCGGAACCGACCAAGGCGCCCACCGCGCCCGCCGGCTCCGGCACCACCGTGTCCACCGCTCACGACAACACCGGCGGCGCACGCGGCACGCATGGCGTACTGGCGGCGCAGGCTCCCCTCCACCCGGCCGACGCCGGGTTCACCACCCGCAGCCGAGCCGTTGACGGCGCCGGCCGCGTCGCCGGTTTACCGGCGTCCTCGCCCGACTGAACGGCCCCGCACCTCCGGATACGTGTGTCCACAGCCGGCTCGACCGACATCTGATGTGGCCCAACCGGCGCAACCCGCTGGCCCGAACGTTCCACCCGGCGTCCCCCGAACACCACACAGCTACCCGACCTGCCGACCGCGCCCGGTCAGGTCGGGACCTGGCCCCGGCGCCGCGATGCCCCCGCGGCGCCGGGGCTCCCCCTCTGGCGGCTCGTCCGATCGACACAACGAGGGGCTGTGTCGGCGGCCCCTGCCGAGCACACCAGAGGCGAACAGTGCGCTGGATGGCGGAGTCTCCGGCCAATCGGCCGACGGAGACTAGGCCATCCAGCGCACTGTTTTCTACCCTGTATACCGTCTTCTGGTCCAGTCATGTGACCGGAATGAGCCCGTTGGCCGCGATCGGGGCACCACATTCAGCTACCGAGGCGGCAGCGGCGGCCAGCCGCCGCACCGCTTCACGCAGAATGTCAACCGGTTGGGTGTACGGCACGCGGAGCCAGCGTTCCAGTCCCCCGTGTGGGGTGAAGAACGACCCCGGCACGACCCGCACGCCGAAGTTCTGGGCGACGGCCGCGATGCGGGTGCTGACCGGCTGCGGGAGCTGGCACCACAGGGTCGTCCCGCCGTCCGGCACCCGGAACGTCCAGTCCGGGCGGAGCTCGCGCACGGCCGTCACCAGGGCGTCCCGTTGGGCGGCCAGTTGCGCGCGGCGTTCGAGCAGCGGCTCGCGTGACCCGGCGAGCAGCTCGGCGAGGACGAGCTGCTCGAACACGGGGGTGCCGAGGTCGAGGCCACGGCGGCTGGCCAGGAGCCGGGCGATGATGTCCGTGGACGCCCGGACCCAGCCGAGCCGCAGGCCGCCCCAGTGCGACTTGCTGGCCGAACCGGCCAGCAGGACGGCGTCACCACTGAACGGCGGGGGCGCGTTCGCGACGTCGAAGTCCAGGTCGACGTGCGTCTCGTCGACCACGACCGGGGTGCGGGCGCGGCGTAGCGCGGCGGCGAGCCGCCGGCGACCGGGCGCGTCGAGGCGGTGGCCGGTCGGGTTCTGGAAGTCGACGATCAGGTAGGCGAGCCGGGGCGCGGACTGGCGGAGCGCGGCCTCCATGCCCTCGATGTCCCAGCCGTCGTCGGTCATCGCGACCGGCACCGGGAGGGCGCTGGCGCCGCGGATCGCCTCGAGCGCGTTCGGGTACGTCGGATGCTCGACCAGCACCCGGTCGCCGGGGCCGACGAACAGGCGCAGTGCCATGACGAAGGCGAAGTGACCGCCTCCGGTGACGAGGATCTGGTCCGGCGTGGTGGGCAGGCCGCGCTCGGTGTACCGGTCGGCGAGCAGCTCACGCAGTTCGAAAAGACCCTGGTCGTGGTAGCCGTGGGTGGCGAGGTGGGCGGCGAGGCGGGGCAGGGCGGCCTCGGCCGCGGCGGCGACGCCGGGGAGGGCGGGGCACGCGGCCCGCGCGAGGTCGATGGTGGCCGGGTCCTCCGGTGGTTCCTGGGTGCTGATGCCGGCGGGGACGGCCGCCCACGACCCGGCGCCGCGGCGGCTGACCACGAGACCGTCGGCCTTGAGCCGATCCCAGGCCGCGGCGACCATCGTGCGGCTGACGTCGAGGGCGGTGGCGAGCTCGCGTTCGGGCGGGAGTGCGTCGCCGGCGGGGATGCGGCCGTCGAGGATGAGCAGCCGGATGCCGGCGGCGAGGTCGGCGGCACCCTGCCGGGTGCCGCGGCGGCGCCAGTTGCCGAGCAGTTGTGCCACACGTCTCGCGTTCATAAGACCAATTCTTGCAGATTGGCTATTGATAGAGAGCC
Source organism: Actinophytocola sp. (assembly GCF_035634895.1). GTDB lineage: Bacteria > Actinomycetota > Actinomycetes > Mycobacteriales > Pseudonocardiaceae > Actinophytocola. The sequence continues at coordinate 16,556 of NZ_DASQCC010000190.1, forward strand.
AATCAGGCCTTGAGATGGCCACATGGCTGTTCTTGATCTGCGTCCCGTGCCGGTGACGACGTCTCCGGTTCGCCGGCTGCCCCAGTTGCTGGGTGGGCTCACGCTGTACGGGGTGAGCATGGGGCTGATGATCAGGTCCGGGCTGGGGCTGGACCCGTGGGACGTCCTGCACCAGGCGCTGTCGCTGCGGACGGGCCTCACGTTCGGCACGGTCACGGCGATCGTGGGTGTGCTTGTGCTGCTGTGCTGGATCCCGATCCGGCAGCGGCCGGGCATCGGGACGGTGGCGAACATCGTGGTGGTCGCGGCGGCGGTGGACGTGACGCTGGCGCTCCTTCCGGCGCCGTCGGCGCTGTGGGTGCGGATCCTGTTGCTAGTGGCCGGCGTGGTGGGGAACGGCCTGGCGACCGCGGCATACATCGGGGTGCGACTCGGGGCGGGGCCGCGGGACGGGCTGATGACGGGGTTCAGCGAGCGCACGAAGCTGTCGATCCGGGTGGTTCGGACCGGGATCGAGCTGACCGCGCTGGGGACCGGCTGGCTGCTCGGTGGGACGGTCGGCGTGGGGACGGTCGTGTACGCGCTGGCGATCGGGCCCCTGACGCAGGCGTTCCTGCCGCACGTGGTGTGGAGAATGAAGGGGCACGATGCGGTCCTGGCTGACCGAGGCGGACCCGTTGCCACCTGAGTGACCGGGCCGCCTTCCCGAACGGCCTAGCCGAACTTCAACACGACGAGTGCCTGGTCGTCGTGGGGCTTGGGGCGGGGCCAGCGTTTGCCGTCCGGGTCGGACTGCTCGGCCGCGCGGACCACGTCCAGCACCGCCTCCGGACCCTTGCTCGTGACAAGGTCGTGGACGGCCGGCCAGTCCGGGAAGACGCCGTACGTGTCCACGCCGCAGGTGACGCCGTCGCTGGCCATGAGCACCGTGCGCACCTCGGCGCGGGGCCAGGTCGCGCGGACGGCCTGATGGGCGGCGTCCGGGTCGGCCTCCGCCACCCAGAACCCGCCCTCCACGTTGCGGCGGCGCGACGTGGTCCGGACCGCCTTGCGCAGCGCCACCAGGTGGTTCTCGCCGTAGCCCGCGCCGGTGGACAGACGGTCGCGGTAACCGGCGCCCCGCGGCAGGGTCGCGATGCGGGTGTCCGCCAGGACCGACGGGCCCGCCGCGGTGAACACCACGATCGGGCTGTCCGCCAGGACCAGGCCCTCGACCTCGGTGTCGGTCCAGCGCAGCAACGCCACCGTGCTCGACGGGGACCGGCCGGGGACCAGGTCGTGGCCGCGGGCGACCGTCTTGATCGCCGCCGCCAGCAGGTCGGCCAGGTCGGTGTCCGGGTAGCCCGCGAGGCGGCCGGCCAGCTCCCCGGCCAGGCGCGCCGCGTACCAGCCGCCGCTCGGCAGGTCGGGGTCGAACGACGTGGCGCCGTCCAGCAGCACGACCGCACGGGGCAGCACCACGACCACGTCCTCGCTCGGCCGGACGGCACCGTCCAGACCGACCCCGGGACGCTCGGCCACCTCGATGCGGGGGGACATGATCATGAGCATAACTGTCAATCTGGGTTGACATCGACGAAATGTCAACCTATGTTGACACTATGTCAGAAGCGACACAGCTTGCCGCCGCCGCCGGGGACCAGGACCCACGCGTCGGGCTCCGCGCGGTCGCCGCCCTGCGCAAGCTCCTCGAACGGCTCGAGGCGGTGCAGGTGCGCAACGCGCGGGCCAAGGGTTGGTCCTGGCAGGACATCGCCGCCGAGCTGGGGGTCTCCCGCCAAGCGGTGCACAAGAAGCACGGGAGGGCCTGATGCTCAACCAGTTCGTGCGTGCCGCCCGACTCGCGGTGCTCGAGACGGCCCGCGACGCACAGCACCGGGCCGCGAACGAGGTGACCGACGAGCACCTGCTGCTCGCGCTGCTCAACCAGCCACGCACCGCGCCGGCGCGACTGCTGCGCGCGGCCGGGGTGACGTCGGAGAAGGTCGACGAGGCGTTCCGGACGGCGGAACGCAAGGCCGGGCTGTCCGACGCGGAGGCCTCGATGCTGCTGGCCGAGCTGGGCATCGACCTGGACGAGGTCGTGGCGCACGTCGAGCGGTCACTCGGGGAGAACGCACTGGTCGGCGTGGCCCGCCCGCGCCGGAACCGGCCGCCGTTCGCGCCGGTCGCGAAGGACATCATCCGGGGGGCCCTGGATCAGGCGCGCTCGATGCGGCACAAGGGTGAGCTGCGGAGCGAGCACCTCCTGCTGGCGCTCGCCGCGCACGACGGGGTGGCCGGGCAGCTGCTGGCGGCGCACGGGCTGGGTTACCTGGACGTGCGGGCCCGGTTGGCCGGGTGAGGCCGGCCGGCTCGGACCGCTCTCAGCGGCGGCCGAGGCCGTTCCAGGCGAAGCCCGCGCGGCGGAGGACGTCCGGGTCCAGCAGGTTTCGGGTGTCGACCACGACCGGGTTGGCCACGACGCCGGCCAGCTTGGCCCAGTCGAGGGCGCGGAACTCCGGCCACTCGGTCAGCACGACCAGTGCCTCGACCTCCTCCGCCGCGCGGTACGGGTCGTCGGCGACGGTGATGCCGTCCAGCTCGGCGCGGGTGTCGCCGGAGCGCAGGGCCGGGTCGTAGGCCACGAGCTTCGCGCCGGCCTGGCGCAACAGCGCCGACACGGCCAGGGCCGGCGAGTCACGCAGGTCGTCCGTGCCGGCCTTGAACGTGAGGCCGAGGATGCCGAGGCGCACCTTCGACAGCGAGCCGCCGCGCTTGCCGGTCACCGCGAGGCGGACCTTCTCCACCATGCGCTGGCGCTGGCGGTTGTTCGTGTCGATCGTGGCGCGGATCAGGCGGAACTCGAAGTCCGCCGCGTCCGCCAGTTGCAGCATCGCGGACGTGTCCTTTGGCAGGCACGAGCCGCCCCAGCCGGGGCCCGCCTGCAGGTACGACTGGCCGATGCGCTTGTCGAAGCCCATGCCCTCCGTCACGTCGGAGATGTCCGCGCCCAGGCGGTCGCACAGCTCGGCCATGGCGTTCACGTAGGAGAGCTTCATCGCCAGGTAGCAGTTCGCGGCGTACTTGACCAGCTCGGCCGACGCGGCGTCGGTCAGCACGGTCGGGGCGCCGAGGCGGGCGTACAGGGCCGCCACACGCTCGGCCGCGTCCTGCATGTCGCAGCCGACGACGATGCGGTCCGGGTTCAGGAAGTCGTGTACCGCCGAGCCCTCGCGCAGGAACTCGGGGTTGCTCACGACCGCGATGTCCTCGCGCTCCAGCAGCTCGGCGGTGCGCTGCGCGGTGCCGACGGGCACGGTCGACTTGTTCACCACGACCGACCCCGGCGGCAGCAGCGGGCCGATCTCCTCCAGCACCGACTCGACCACCGACAGGTCGGCGACGCCGCCGACACCCATGGGTGTCGGCACGCACAGGAACACGACCTCGCAGCCCTCGACGGCCGCGGCCGCGCCGAGGACGAACGACAGGCGGCCTGCCGCGAGCCCGCCCTGGACCAGGTCCTGCAGGCCCGGCTCCAGGATGTCCACCTCGCCGGCGGACAGGCGCTTCACCTTCTCCGCGTCGACGTCCGCGCACACCACGTGGTGCCCGAGTGACGCAAGACACGCGCCCGTGGTGAGCCCGACATATCCGGTTCCCACTACCGCAATCCGCCGTACGAACACAGGCCGGACTCCCCTTCTGACACAGGACACGTATGGAACTGAACCTACATGCGTCGTAACGGCCGCACCCCGACGGCCGACTCAGAGACTGAACGAGGTGCGGATTTCGGGGGCTCCGCGCGTGTAATCCCGGTTGAGGAAAGGCGTGGTAATGGCACGCTTCTTTCGTGCTGCCCTGAGGCAGGTCACGCGATGAGGATCAGCGTATTCGGCCTCGGCTATGTCGGCTGTGTGTCCGCCGCGTGCCTCGCCTCCCGGGACAACGAGGTCATCGGCGTCGACGTCAACCCCACCAAGGTCGACCTGATCATGGGCGGCAACGCGCCGGTCGTCGAGGAGCGGATCGGTGAGCTGACCCGCGAGGTCGTGGACGCCGGCAGGCTGCGCGCGACCACGGACGTCGCCTACGCCGTGGCGAACTCCGACGTGTCGCTGGTCTGCGTCGGCACGCCGTCGGCGCCGAACGGCAGCCTGTCGACCGCGTACCTGGAGCGTGTCGCCGAGCAGATCGGCGAGGCCATCGCGGTCGGCGAGCGCCGGCACACGGTCGTGTTCCGCAGCACCATGTTGCCCGGGACCTGCCTGAACCTGCTGGTCCCGATCCTGGAGAAGGCGTCCGGTCGCACGGCGGGCGTGGACTTCGGCGTGGCGGTGAACCCCGAGTTCCTGCGGGAGGGCACGAGCGTCCGCGACTTCTTCGACCCGCCGAAGACCGTGATCGGCGAACTGGACGCGGCGAGCGGCGACGTGGTCGCGGCGCTGTACGACGGGCTGCCCGGGGACGTGTTCCGGGTGCCGATCCCGGTGGCGGAGATCACGAAGTACGCGGACAACTCCTTCCACGCATTGAAGATCGGCTTCGCGAACGAGCTCGGTGCGATCTGCGGCGCGCTCGGCCTGGACTCCCACCGCGTGATGGACGTGTTCCTCGCGGACCGCAAGCTCAACATCAGCCCCGCCTACCTGAAGCCGGGGTTCGCGTTCGGTGGCTCGTGCCTGCCGAAGGACCTGCGCGGGCTCGTGCACGCGGCGCACCGCGCGGACGTGAGCGTGCCGATCCTCGCGCACGTGCTGCCGTCCAACGAGGAGCACCTCAAGCGGGCGTTCGACCTCGTGGTGCGCACCGGTCACCGCAAGGTCGGGCTGTTCGGGCTGTCGTTCAAGCCCGGCACGGACGACCTGCGCGAGAGCCCGATGGTCGAGCTGGCCGAGCGACTGCTCGGCAAGGGTTACGACCTGCGCATCTACGACGCGAACGTGAGCATGTCGCGGCTGCTCGGCGCGAACCGCGAGTACATCGAGCAGCGGCTGCCGCATCTCGGTTCGCTGCTCGCCGGATCCGTCGAGGAAGTGCTGGACCACGCGGAGGTCTGCCTGGTCGCGTCGGCCGATCCGGCCGTGCTGGCCGCCCTGCCGCCGGGTGGCGACCGGTCGGTCATCGACCTGATCCGCCTGCCCGACGCCGAGATCCGCCGAAACGACAAGGGGTACGTGGGCCTTGCCTGGTAGAGCGCTCATCCTCGTCGAGAACCTGTCCGTGCCGTTCGACCGCCGTGTGTGGCAGGAGTCGACGACGTTGCGGGACGCGGGCTGGGACGTGCACGTCATCTGTCCACAGGGGACGAAGCGGGATCGCGAGTCCTATGTGGAGCTGGACGGTGTGAAGATCCACCGGTACCCGCTGACGGCGGCGACCGGCGGTCCGCGCGGGTACGTGAAGGAGTACGGCGCCGCGCTGTGGCACACGCTCCGGCTGGCCAGGCGCATCGGCCCGGTCGACGTCGTGCACGCGTGCAACCCGCCGGACCTGCTGTACCTGGTCGCGAAGCGGTTGAAGCGGCGCGGCGCCAGGTTCGTCTTCGACCAGCACGACCTGTGTCCCGAGCTGTACCTGTCGCGGTTCTCGGGGCGGGGCGAGGACTTCCTCTACCGCGTGGTGTGCCGGCTGGAGCAGGCGACGTACCGGGCCGCGGACGTGGTGATCGCGACCAACGAGAGCTACCGCTCGGCGGCCCTGTCACGCGGGAACATGCCGGCGGACAAGGTGTTCGTGGTCCGCAGCGCGCCCGTGATCGAGCGGTTCCGGCAGGTGCCGGCGGAGCCTTCGCTCAAGAAGGGCAAGCCGCATCTGTTGTGCTACCTCGGGGTGATGGGCCCGCAGGACGGCGTGGACTACGCGTTGCGGTCGCTCGCCCTGCTACGTGCGGAACGCGACGACTGGCACGCGGTGTTCGTCGGCTCCGGCGACACGTTCGACGAGATGGTGGCGCTGTCGCGGTCGCTCGGCCTGTCGGACGTGGTCGAGTTCACCGGCCGGATTCCCGACGAGGACCTGGTCAGGTATCTGTCCACAGCGGACGTGTGTCTCTCGCCCGACCCGTACAACCCGCTGAACGACGTGTCGACGATGAACAAGGTCATGGAGTACATGGCCATGAGCCGGCCGATCGTGTCGTTCGACCTGCGGGAGGCCCGCGTGTCGGCCGGCGAGGCCGCGGTCTACGCCCCGGCCAACGACGAGCCCGAGTTCGCCCGGCTGACGTCGCGCCTGCTCGACGACCCGTCGGAGCGGGAGCGGATGGGCAAGCTCGGCAAGGAACGCGTCGAGGGCCCGCTTGCCTGGTCGAACTCCCAGCAGGCCCTGCTCGCGGCCTACGAGGCGGCAATGGCGGGCTGACCGGAACACCCCACGGGGTGAACGCGGATCGCTTACGCTCGACTACCGTGGGCAAGCTGATCAAACCGCTGACACCGCACGAGATCTACGAGAAGCTCCGGGCCGGGGACACCCGCCTGCTCGAGGAGGGGCGGACGGCTGCCCAGACGCAGGCGATGACCGAAGGCGTGCGGTCCACCCTGCTCGGCCGGCAGGCTGCCCTGCTCCAGACCGGTTGGGAGGGCGCGGCGAGCGACGGGGCTGCCGGGGTGGTCAAGTCGCTGGTCGACAACGCGCAGGTGGGCACCGATCAGCTGGTCGTCGCGCAGAGGCTGATGGACCAGCAGAGCGGGTCGTTCCACCATGCGGCCAACAGCGTGCGGCCGGTGCCCGCGGAGCCGCCCAAGCCGGACTTCACGGACATGAACTGGCCGTTCGTCGACTACGAGAAGCAGGTCACGGGTTACCAGGCCGACGCACAGCACAACATCGAGGTGTTCCCGCGGTTACGACAACGCCAGCGAGGACCACGAAAGCGGCATGAAGCCGTACACGGTCGTCGACGACTCCGGCGGCACGGTGACCGTGACGGACACGGGCGACTACATCGAGGTCCCGGACGGCGGGCAGCAGCCGCTGCGTGACGGTGACCGGTCCGGGCCGTTCGGCGAGCGCCACGATCCTGGCAGTGGGCCCGGCGGCGGTCCTGGTGGTGCGCCGGTCGGCGGACCGGAGGTGGGGTCCCAGCAGCCTCAGCAGACGAGCCCGAGCGACTTCGTCCCGCGGTCGTCGGGGCCGTTTCCGGGGCAGCCTCCTGGGCAGGCGCCTGGAGGCGGGCCGTCGGCTGGTGGGTATGTGTCTGGCTTTCCGGTCGGTGGTGTCTCGGGGGGTTCCTACCGAGTCGGCCCCGAGACTGGTGTCCCCGGTAGCGGTGGGCGGGGACCGGCGATGCGGGGCGGCCTGCCCGGTGCTCTCGCCGCCGAGGAGGCCGCCACACAACGGGCGGCGGCCGCGAGTCGCGGTGGTTCCGGGGTGATGGGCGCCACCCCCGTCGGCTCGCGCGGCAAGGGCGACGAGGAGCACGTGCGCAAGATCCTCATCGAGTCCGACGCCGAGAGCCTGTTCGGCAGCGACGTGCTCACGGCCCCCAGGTCATCGGCGACGACGAGTACGAGGACGACTGAGTCAGTTCTTCTTCATCGTCTGCAACGCCTTCCCAGCGACCATGGCGGCCACGTCACACGGATCTTTCGTACCGATGTTCACCTGCGACAACCGGATCGGAACGATGAAGGTGGTTTCATCGGACGCTCCGACGGACACCATGCACAATCCAATGCTCCGATCGTCCGCGACAGCGGCGGCAATGGCTGGATAGCCTTCGATCGGCGGCAACTCGTCGAAGTAGGCATACCGATCCTTGGTCTGGTACTGGGCGCTGAGCCCGCGCGGATCCTTGTCCAGGAAATGGATCTCGACTTCAGCCCCCGTGTCGGGGTTGGTCCATGTGCAGGCTCTGCCGAGCGGCGCATCCTTCCTCAGCTTGCCGGTGGGCGCCTTCGCGAGGCATCGGACTAGGTCGCCGGTGAGAGCCTGACAGGGATCGCTCTGGAAGCGTTTGGTGTCGTCCACCTTCGGCGCCCCGGCGAACGGCAACTCCTGGTCGGTGCCGGGCAACGAGGAGGCCGTCTCTTCACGGACGTGGCCGGCATCGGCTCGCCCTGACTCAGGTGGGTACAACCGGCGACGGCCGCCACGGCGAATACACCAACCACCATCGATAACCGCCGGACAGCCATCGCGCTATACCGCCGGCCGGGAATCGTCAACGCCGAGGTCGATGATTGTGCGTCCCTCAACACCGAGATAGGTGTCCAACGCGTCCTGGCACTTCTGCGCCTCCCGCAGGTAGAAAGCTGCGTAATGACGACAGTACTCGACGAAGGATGGGCGCCACCCCCTCGGCTCACGCGGCAAGGGCGACTAGGACGACTGAGTCAGTCCTTCTTCATCGTCTGCAACGCCTTCCCAGCGACCATGGCGGCTATCTGACAAGGATCCTTGTGCCCGACGTTCACCGTCGACAGCCGGATCGGAACCTCGAAGGTGACCTCGTCGGAAACACCGACGACGACCGTGCATTTGCCAGCATCGCGGTCGTCGACGATGTCGGTGGCGACCGCCGGATATCCCTCGATTGGTGGCAATGGGTCGAAGTAGGCGTACTTTCCGTCCGTGTTGGCTTGGTACTCCCCACTGAGACCACTTGGATTTCCATCCAGGAAATGGATCTCCACCAAGCCCCGCGACTCGGTGTTCTCCCATGTGCAGGCCTTCCCGAGGGGCGCCGTCCTCGGCTTTCCCTCGGTCGGGAACCCCAGCGACTGAGCCTGGTCCGGGGTGAGCGCCTGGCAGGGGTCCTGTTGGAAACGTTTCGAGTCCAGGGGATCGTCCACCTTCGGCGCCCCGGCGAACGGCAACTCCTGACCGCCGCCGTTGGACGAGGGCGTCGAGTCCGAAGAGAAGGTTTCCCCGTTGGACGCCGGGAGCGGCCCGCCAGGGCTCGTCGTGGTACATCCGGTGACGACGAACACCGCAAGCACGCCTAGGGCTGCTGAGACGCGTCGGACACCCACGGATCTACACCGGTGGCCGGGAGTCGCTACCGGCATTGCCAAGCTCGATAACCGTGTGCGCCTCAACACCTAGGTAGGCATCCAACGCATCCTGGCACTTCTGCGCCTCCCGCAGATAGAAGTCCGCGTAATGGTGGCAGTAGGCGATATACGACGTGCCAGAGGTATTGGCCTTCGCCGCGAAACTCTCGCTGACGAACTCGTCGGCCGACGGTGTCAACATCGCCATGGGGCGCGCGTCTCGCACGGACTCAGCGTAGCTGTCGGCGAGGTCCTTGTAGTTGTTGATGACCTCGCGGATGGTGTCCGGGTCGAAGGTGAAGCCGCTGCCGGTGTTGGTGCTCTGGGTGGTGCCGCTGGCGAAGTTGGTCAGCTCCACGGCGATCCGGTCACGCTGGTCGGACATACACTCCCCGCCCCCTAAGTGAACTCTCGGTAACCGAGCATACGACACGGGTGATGTGTCCTTTGAGAGCCGGCCGCGGCAAGGGCGAAGAGGACGACTGATCCGGGGGCTCAGCCCTTCTTCATCGTCTCCAACGCCAGTCCCGCGACCATGGCCGCTGACGCACACGGGTCCTTCTGCCCGATGTTCGCCAGCGACAACGTGATCGGAACCTCAAAAGCGATCTTGTCCGAAACTCCGACCACTACGGTGCACAGCCCCTGGTCCCGCGCGTCGACGTTGCCGGTGACGACGGCGGGGTAGCCCGCGAACGGCAACAATGGCTCGAAGAACGCGGTCTTACCGTCGTTGTGAGCCTGGTACTCGGCGCTCAGCCCGTACGGGTTCTGGTCCAGGAAATGAACGGTCGCGCTACCGGTGTCATTCGGGTTGTTCCATTCGCAGGCCTTGCCGAGTGGCATGGTCCTCGGCTTCCCAGTGGCTGGGAGGGTCAGCGACTGGGCCTGATCGGCAGTGAGCGCCAGGCAGGGATCCTGCTGGAAACGTTTGGTGTCCAAGGGATCGGCCACCTTCGGCGCTCCCGCGAAGGGCAGTTCCCGCCCGCTGCTGGTCGAGGTCGGGCCGGAATCAGAAGAAGTGGTGGTTTCCACCGTGGTGGCCGGAACCGGCTCTCCTTCACTGGGGGGTAGTGCAGCCGGCGACGACAATTGCGGCCAGCACACCAACGATCCCCGAGACGCGTCTCACACACATGGCCTTACAGCGCCGGCGTTGAGCCGATATCGATGACCGTACGGTCCTCCACCCCGAGATAGGTGTCCAAGGCGTCCTGACAACGCTGCGCCTCCCGCGGACAAATGGCCATGTTGCGCTGACCGTACGCGACGTACGACGCACCGGGCGTGTTGGCCTTCGTCGCGAAGCTGTCGCTGACGCGGCGGATCGTGTCGGGATCGAACGCGTAGCCGCCCCCACTGACGGCCGTGGCGCTCCCGATGCCGCCGAGTTCGGCGACTATCAAGTCGCGGTGACTATCCATGCACTCCCCCAACCCAATGTGAACTCTCTGTAACCAAGCATATGGCACGGGTGGCGCGTCCGTGTGGGGTTCGAGCGAAGCGAGACTGTAACCAAATCCGGGTTTCGTGCGACGCGTAGCTTGAAAGGGGGCCTCTCGCGGTGAACGATGACCAGGCTCGGCTGTCCGTCATATGGCAGGTTTTGCGACTGCGGTGGCGGTTACTCGTCGTGATCACCGTGTTGGGGGCTCTTGTTGGTGCGGGTGCCTCGTTGGTGTTCTCTCCCGGTTACGAGACGTCCACCAGTGTCGTGCTCCAGGGGCCCCGTGATCCGGACGAGTTGCTCACCGAGGCCCAGGTGGCCCAGAGCTCCGTCGTGCTCGACCGGGCGGCCGGTGCGCTCAAGTGGGGTGTTTCCGGGGGTGACCTCGCCTCGCAGGTCAGCGCCACGGTGGCCGACGGCAACATCATCGACATCTCGGCGACCGCCGGCACACCCGAGCGTGCCCAGCAGCTCGCGGACCGGGTTGCCCAGGAGTACGTCACCTTCTCCACCCAACTGCTCTCCACCACGGCCGACGCCTCGGCCCAGGTGTCCCAGGAGCAGCAGCAGACGTTGCGCCAGCAGATCATCGAGACCAACCAGAAGATCTCCGACCTGCACAACTCCGCGGGCCAGGGGCAGACCATCGACAGCGTCGGGGTGCGTACCGAGCTCGAGCAGCTGCGGACCTCGCTCTCCCAGGCGGTCGCGAAGCTCGACGATCTCGACACCGCCTCCGGCCAGGCCAAGATGGTCGTGATGGGGCCGGCCGAGCGGCCGTTCGGGGCCGCCTCCCCCACGATGACGGACCTCGTCGGCGGTGGCGCTCTCCTCTTCTTCCTCATTGGACTGTTCGGGCATCTCTTCGCCGCGCGGGCCGACAAGCGGATGCGGGAGGAGGCGGAGATCACCTCCGCCCTCGGCGCTCACGTGCTCGGGGGGCTCGATGTGCCCGAGGTCTCATCGCCGGACAGGGTCACCGGCTTCGTCCCGCGGGTGCGGCGGTTCTTCCTCGGTGACCGGCCCTGGCACGTCGCCGCCCTGCCGCCCGTGGCGGACGAGGCCAGTCTGCGGATCCGGTACCGGCGGGTGCTCTCCCGGTTGCGTGAGCAGCTGCCCTCGGGGCCGGGACGCATCCTCGTGGTGATCGCCGCCGACGATCCCGGTGCGCGGGTCGCCGCGGAGCGGCTTGACGAGTTCGCCGAGCATGAGCGGCTCACGTTGATCGTGTGGGAGGTCGACCCCTCTCGGCCGGTCGTGCCGGACGAAGCGGTGCCAGGTGTGGTGGCGGTGGTCACCGCGGGCTCGCGGACGGGATGGGAGTTGATCGGAATCGCGGAGGCATGCGCGGACGCCGGACACGAGGTGCTGGGCGTGGTCGTCACGCACCTGACGAGACGGGCGGCCGACGCGCCCCGGTCGGCGCGGGAGCCGGCGCTGGCAGGTGCCGGATGAGCACCAACCCTGAAACGCCCCAGCCCCAACCCCAACATCTGCTCGACTTCGCCCGGTTGTGGGTCGCCATCCGTCGTGGGCGGCGGTTGTGGCTCACGTTGGCCCTGGTCGGGTTGATCGGCGGCGGAGCGGTCTCGGTGCTCATGCCGCCCGCGCCGTCCGCCACCACGCGCATCCTCGTCGTGCACGAGGAGGACAGCGCGTCCGACGGCGGCAGCCTCATCCGCACCGACGTCGCGATCATGACGACCACGCGGATCGCCGCCGCGGCGCTGGACAAGCTCGGCGTGCGCGACGAGCGGCCGGAGGACTTCCTCAAGGAGTTCCAGGTCGTCGGGCTCACCAACAACATCCTCGAGGTCACCGTCGAAGGGGTGAGCACCGGCGACGCCGTCCGGCGCGCCAAGGCCCTCGCCGAGGCCTTCATCGCCGACCACGTCGGACGGATCCAGTCGGCCGCCAAGGCGGACGCCAAGGCCATCACCGACCAGCGGGGCCAGGTGCAGGCCGAGCTCGACCAGGTCAACACCCAGATCACCGGCGCGGAGGCGGCGCAGACGGAGACCCAGAACGAGGAGAACGCCCCGCTGCCCAACGCCGCCAACATCGACTCGCTCTACGCCCGCCGGGCCGAGCTGACCAGCCAGGTCTCGCAGCTCACCCAGCAGGCCCAGCAGGCCGGCCTCGGCGCCCCCCGCGTCGCCGCCGGCACCCAGATCGTCGACTCGCCGCGGCCCGCCAAGGTCTCGCGCAAGGTCACCGCGGCCACGAACGGGGGCATCGGGCTCGTGCTCGGGCTCGTCGTCGGGCTCGCGGCCGCCGCGGTCGGCGGGGTCGTGCGGGACAAGCCGGTGCTGCGCAAGGACATCGCCGAGCATCTCGGTGCCTCGGTCATCGCGGAGCTGCCCCGGCGCCGGCGCCGGATCCTGCCGGGCAAGAAGGCCGCGCAGACGCGGAAGCGGGTCGCGGCCACGCTGGTCCGCCTCGTGCGGGACGGGTCCGGGTCGGTCTCGGTGCTGGAGCTGGGGGCCGCGCCACTCGCCGCGGGCCTTGCCACCGACGTGGCGGCGGAGCTCGTGAGCAGCCGGTCGGTGGTGCTCGTCGCCGACCCGCCGGAGCGGCTCACGGACGTGCCGGAGGGTGTGCGGGTCGTCGGTGCCGAGGACACCGCACCACTGCGGTCCGGGGAGGCACGCATCGGGCTCGGGTCCGTCGCGCCGGGCACGGCCTGGACCGACCTGTCGCACCTCGGTGACGAGACCCTGCTGGTCGTGCGGGCCGGGTACACCAACACGACCTGGCTGCACACCGTCGCCCGCCAGCTCGCCGACGCCGGCGTCCCGATCATCGGGGTCGTGCTCGCCGATCCGGACCGGCGGGACAAGTCCGACGGCACGTTGTGGGACGGGTTGCACACCGCGCTGCGCGGCCGGGCCAAGCACAAGCCCGCCAAGACCGTGAACGGCACGAACGTGCACGACCTCCCCACCAAACGGTTCGCACCGGTTCGGTCCGCCAAGAAGGAAGGCTGAGACATGTGCGGCATCGCAGGCGCCTACCTGTGGCCCGACGGCGGGCCGGTCACCGACCGGCTCACCAAGACGCTCGCGCACCGGGGCCCGGACGGGTCCGGGCGCTACAGCCACGCCGCCGGCACGGGTGACGTCCATCTCGGCCACCGCCGGCTGTCGATCATCGACCTCACCGAGACCGGTGCGCAGCCGATGGTCGTCGACGGCCTGACGCTCACCTACAACGGCGAGCTGTACAACGCGCCTGCGCTGCGACGGGAGCTCGAGTCGTTCGGCGTCCGCTTCCGCGGCACGTCCGACACCGAGGTGCTGCTGGAGGCGTGGCGGCACTGGGGCGTGGACTGCCTGCCGCGGCTGCGTGGGATGTTCGCGTTCGGCGTGTTCGACGAGCGGACCGGCGAGCTGACCCTCGCCCGCGACCAGCTCGGCATCAAGCCACTGTTCTACGTCCGGCGCGGCGGCGGGCTCGTGTTCGCGTCCGAGCTGAAGGCGCTGGCCAACGAGCTGGGCGACCTGACGGTCAACGACGCCGCGCTGGTCGCGTCGCTGCTGTACTACTGGGTGCCGGACAGCCGCTGCGCGTACCGGGAGGCCTCGAAGCTGCCGCCGGGGAGCTGGTTGCGGATCAGGCCGAACGGCTCGGTGGACCAGGGCACGTACTATTCGCTCCGGGACGTCGCGGCCGAGGCCCAGGACTCCGGGCCGGTCGACCTGGGCGCGGTCGTCGAGGAGTCGACCAGGGCGCACCTGCTGTCGGACGTGCCGGTCGCGACCTTCCTGTCCGGCGGGCTCGACTCCAGCTACCTGACCGCGCTGGCGGCCCGGCACAGCCCGGGAATCTCCGCGTACACCATCGGTTTCCGTGCCGAGGACGCGAAGTTCGAGGCCATGCCGGACGACCTGAAGTACGCGCGGGTCGTGGCCGAGAAGTTCGGCGTCGACCTGCACGAGATCGAGATCGCGCCGCAGGTGCTGGACCTGCTGCCGAAGATGACCTACCACCTGGACGAGCCGATCGGCGATCCCGCCGCCATCAACACGTTCCTGATCTGCTCGGCGGCCCGCGAGGCCGGCGTGAAGGTGATGCTGTCGGGGATGGGCGCGGACGAGCTGTTCGCCGGTTACCGCAAGCATCTCGCGAACACGCTCGCGCTGCGGTACCAGAAGGTGCCGGCCGCGTTGCGTTCGCCGCTCAGGTCCGTGGTGGACAGGCTGCCGGTGGCGACGGCGAACCGCGGCTACCGGTCCGTGCGGTTCGCCAAGCGGTTCCTGTCGTTCGCGGAACTGCCCGAGGAGACCGCGTTCCGGCGCAGCTACACGATGTACGACCACGCGGAGCTGACCGGGCTGCTGAACCCGGACCTGCGTGCGACGGTCGACGACGTGCTGACCGAGCACGCGGACACCTACCACGACAACTCGCTTTCGGACTTCGTGAACCGGATGTGCCTCGCGGACTCGCGGATGTTCCTGCCGGGCCTGAACCTCGCGTACACGGACCGGTCGTCGATGGCGGCGTCCACGGAGGTCCGGGTGCCGTTCGTGGACGTCGAGGTCGTGAAGGCGGCGTTCTCGATCCCGGGCCGGGAGAAGATCGTGCGCCGGCAGGGAAAGGTCGCGCTGAAGAAGGCGGCCGAGTCGATCCTGCCGAAGGAGATCGTGTACCGCCCCAAGGGTTTGTTCTCCGCGCCGCTGCGGGCGTGGATGAGCCGTGACCTGGCGCCGCTGGTGCGCGAGGTCGTGAACGACGGACTCCTGGTGCGCAACGGGTTCCTGCGCCGGGAGGCCCTGCAGCGGATGGTGGCCGAGGACGCCGCCGGGCAGCAGGACCGGTCGAAGCATCTCTGGCACGTGTTGACGCTCGAGCACTGGTACCGCGGGGCTACCAACAAGTAGAAGGAATTGGCCTTGAAGCAGGTTGTGCAGAACTACAAGAGTGGCGAGTTGGCGCTCCTCGACGTGCCCGAGCCGGCGCGCAAGCCCGGTGGGGTGCTGGTGCGTACCCTGTACTCGCTGATCTCGACCGGCACCGAGCTGATGAAGGTCAGCGAGGCCAGCAAGTCGTTGCTGGGCAAGGCGAAGGCCCGCCCCGACCAGGTCGCGAAGGTGATGCAGAGCGTCGCGACGAACGGGCTGGCGGCCACGTACCGGAAGGTGACCAACAAGCTCGACTCGTACACCCCGCTGGGTTACTCACTCTGCGGTATGGTGACGGCGGTCGGCTCGGGCATCGACGACGTGACGGTCGGTGACCTGGTGTCGTGCGCGGGCAACGAGCACGCGCTGCACGCCGAGGTCAACTGGGTGCCGAAGAACCTGTACGCGCGGGTGCCCGCGCGCCTCGATCCGCGGCACGCGGCGTTCGGGACCGTCGGGGCGATCGCGATGCAGGGGGTGCGGCGGGGCGAGCCGGCACTGGGCGACGTCGCGCTGGTGATCGGTCTGGGGCTGATCGGCCAGCTGGTGGTGCAGTTGCTGGTGGCGTCCGGCGTGAAGGTGGTCGGGGTGGACCCGGACCCGTCGCGGTGCGCGCTGGCGGAGTCGGTCGGGGCGGCGGTGTGCGCGGCGCCGGGGTCGGATGTCGTGGACATGGCGGTGGCCGAGCTGACCAACGGGTTCGGCGTCGACCAGGTCTACCTGGCGGCGGGCGGTTCGACGAACCAGCCGGTCGAGCTGGCGGCGAAGCTGGCGCGGGACCGCGGGACCGTGGTGGACATCGGGAAGTGCAGTCTCGACCTGCCGTGGAACGCGTACTACGAGAAGGAGCTGAGCGTCCGGTTCTCCCGGTCGTACGGGCCGGGACGGTACGACGCGTCGTACGAGCTGGAGGGGCGCGACTACCCGATCGGGTACGTGCGGTGGACCGAGCAGCGGAACCTGGAGTGCTTCCTGGACCTCGCGGCACGCGACAAGATCGACGTGGCGCCGCTGATCTCGCACGTGGCGTCGTTCGACGACGCGGTGGAGACGTACCGCGCACTGAACGAGGGCGAACTGAAGGCAGTGGCCGTCCTGTTCGGCTACCCGCAACCGTCCGCCCCGGAATTGTCGGTGCCCGCTGGTAGCGTTGAAAACGGGGGGCCCCCGCACGCGCGAAAGGGACTTTCGCACGAGACTGTCGAGATTGTCGAGATTGCGCCGGGCTCGGACGCGCAGGATCCGGAATTGTCGGACCACTCCGGTAATGTTGAAAACGGGGGACCCCCGGGCGGCGCACCAATGGGACTTTCGCTTGAGGTTGACTCGAAAGAGTCGGTCAGCGGTGTTCTCGACGATGGCGATGGGCACGGCGATGGGCACGGCGATGGGCACGGCGATGGGGCCACGGTCGGGGACGGTCGTTCCTTCGTCGGTGAGCGGGATGTCGAGACCGATGACTCGCTGACGGAACTTTCGCTCGACGACAAGACCGCTGGTTTGGCGGCGAGCGGCGTTCAGGAAACGGAATTGTCGGTCCCCGCTGGTAGCGTTGAAAACGGGGGGCCCCCGCACGTGCGAAAGGGACTTTCGCGTGGGGTGCAGCCGGTCAGGGTGCCGAAATCCACTGTTCGGGTTGGGTTCATCGGGGCTGGTAACTACGCGACGTCGATGCTGTTGCCCCATCTGGTGGACAACGACGCCGTCAAGCTCGACCGGGTCGTCACGACCTCCGCGCTCTCCGCGGCCAACGCCAAGCGGAAGTTCGGGTTCGCCGACGCCAGTACCGACCTCGACGCGCTCATCGACGACGACGCCATCGACGCGATCTTCGTCGTCACCCGCCACAGCACGCACGCGGACCTGACGATCCGTGCCCTCGAGGCCGGCAAGGCCGTCTTCGTCGAGAAGCCGCTCGCCCTGACCAACGACGAGCTGGCCCGCATCCTGGCCACCGTCGAGAAGACCGGCAACGACCGGCTCCAGGTCGGCTTCAACCGCCGGTTCGCGCCCCTGCTCAACGAGGCCAGGATCCGCTTCGGCCGCCGGATCGGGCCGGCGTCCATCCGCTACCTCGTCAACGCGGGCCGGCTCGACGGCAACAGCTGGTACACCCACGACGCCGAGGGCACCCGCTTCGCCGGGGAGGGCGGCCACTTCATCGACACCGTCTCCTGGCTGGTCGGGGACGACCCCACCACCGTCTACGCGGCCGCCACCCCCGGCCAGAAGGACCTCCAGACGGTCCTGCACTACCCGGACGGCTCGACCGCCACGATCACCTACGCCACCAGCGGCTCCTCGCAGTTCCAGAAGGAGACCGTCGATCTCACGGCCGACGGCAAGGTGCTCAGGTTCGACGACTTCGCCCGCGCCGCCGTGTTCGGTCGCAAGAAGTGGGCCAGCTCACGCATCCCCAAGGGCCGCGACAAGGGCCAGGCGACCGAGGTGCGCGAGTTCCTGAAGGCGATCACGACCGGCGCCCCCATGCCCGTCCCGCTCGAGTCCCTCGTGGCCACCACGCGCGCCACCCTCGCCGTCGAAGCCAGCCTCAACACCGGTGCGCCGGTCCGTATAGAAGCCGAGTCCACCCCATGAGACCCACCTGGTACCTGCGCCGGCTCTCCCGCATGGGCCCGCGTGAGATGGCCGGCCGTGCGGTCGTCGCCGCCCGCATCCACCGGTGGCGGCGGGTGCTCGACGAGGCGGGTTCGATGACCGCCGTCTGGCTGCCCAACCGGCGGTTCCGGCCCGTGCTGCCCGACCAGGCGCTCGCCGCCGTGCCGCAGAAGGCGAAGGACCGGCTCGTCAGCACCGCCGACGAGCTGATGTCCGGCCACGCGGAGTACTTCGGCGTCGGCCGCGACGACATGGTCGACCCGGACTGGTCGTGGGACCCCAGGACCGGCCGGCGCGCGCCGACCGACCGCTACGCCTTCGACATCCCCTACCGCGACGAGCATGCCGTCGGGGACATCAAGCAGCTCTGGGAGCTCTCGCGCCACCAGCACCTCACGGTCCTCGCCACGGCCTACGCGCTGACCGGCGAGGAACGGTACGCCGAACGCGTCGCCGAACACCTCCGCTCCTGGTGGGCCGCGAACCCGCCGCTGCGGGGGGTGCACTGGGTCAGCGGCATCGAGCTGGGCGTCCGGCTCATCTCCTGGGTCTGGACACGCCGGCTGCTCGACCGCTGGTCCGGGGCCACCGCCCTCTTCGAGGAGAACCCCGACGCGCTGCACCAGATCTGGCACCACCAGCGCTGGCTCGCGGCGCTCGGCAGCCACGGCTCGTCGGCCAACAACCACGTGATCGCCGAGGCCGCCGGGCAGCTCGTCGCCGCGAGCGCGTTCGACTGGTTCCCGGAGACGCCGACGTGGCGGGAGAGCGCGCTGCGGCTGCTCGACGAGCAGCTGCACCGCAACACGTTCGCGTCCGGGCTCAACCGGGAGCTGGCGACGGAGTACCACGGGCTCGTCCTCGAGCTCGGCGTCGCGGGGGCCGTCGAGGCGGACGCCGCCGGGATCACCGTGCCGGACACGACCTGGCTCGTGCTCATGCGGATGTGTGACGCGCTCGCCGCGATCGTCGACACGAAGGCGAACCCGCCCCGGCAGGGCGACGCGGACGACGGGCACGGCCTGATCGTCGACGGCGCGGGCTCGCACCGGTGGTCCAGCCTGCTGCACACCGGCGACGTGCTGTTCGGCCGGCAGCAGTGGTGGCCCCGGCTGTCCGCCGACGACATCCGGACGCCGCTCATCGCCGCGCTGTGCGGCGGCGTGCAGGCCGACGCCGTGCGCCCGGCCGAGCGGCCGACGCACCTCGCCGACGCCGGCATGACGATCATGCGCACCACCGACACGCTCGGCGAGATCTGGTGCCGCTGCGACGGCGGCCCGCACGGGTTCCTGTCGATCGCCGCGCACGCGCACGCCGACGCGCTGTCGGTGGAGATCCGGCACGAGGGCGTCGACATCCTCGCGGACCCCGGAACCTACTGCTACCACGGGCAACCCCAGTGGCGCAGCTACTTCCGGTCCACGCTCGCGCACAACACGCTGGAGCTCGACGGCCGCAACCAGTCCCAGTCCGGCGGCCCGTTCATGTGGACGCGGCACGCGCGAACGAACGTGCTGGTGGCCAACGGCGCCAGGTGGACGGCCGAGCACGACGGGTACTCGCGTGGCCGGGAGCCCGCGGCGCACCGCAGGACCGTGCACCTGGACCAGGACCGCCGCGAGGTGCGGTTGCAGGACGAGGTACGGGCACCGAACGCGCGGGACTGCCGGCTCGCGTTCCACCTGGGGCCGAAGGTCACCGCGGTGCTCGACGGGAGCTCCGCGGTGCTGTCCTGGGGTGACCGCACGGCGTCGCTGACGCTGCCGGACGCGCTGACCTGGACCGCGCACCGCGGCGAGGAGAACCCGCCGCTCGGCTGGTACTCCGGCGAGTTCGGCCGCCGCGAGCCGGCCACGACGCTCGTGGGCACCGGCCGCGCCGGTGGGCCGCGCCAGAACCCGCTGGTCACGGTCATCCGGTTCCACGACTCATGACGACGCGGCGTGCCATGAAGAACCCTTTCAGTGCCCCGAGGCGGTCGGTCAGGGCAGGTGTCCTGGCCGTGGTGGTGGCGCTCGGGACGACGGCATGCACGGCCAGTCCGACGGCCGACAGCGACACCGGGGTGCCCAGGGCACCGACCGGCACCGTCGCGGCCGTGTGCGGGCACACGAAACCCGGGCCCGGGAAGGCGCCGGCGGGCGCGGTCGAGGTGGACCCGGACGTCCCGGGCGCGCTGTCCGCGAAGACCAAGCAGTACCCGGCGGGCACGACGTTCTGGCTGGCGCCGGGCACCCACACGCTCGGCGACGGCGAGTTCGACTCGGTGCAGGTCAAGGACGGCGACGCCTACCTCGGCGCGCCCGGCGCGATCCTGGACGGCAGGCGGCTCAACAAGTACGCGTTCACCTCCGAGTCGACCGACGTGACGATCCGCGGCCTGACGGTCCGCGGTTTCGTGCCGCCGCAGGACGAGGGCGTGGTCAACCACGACTCCGGGGACGGCTGGCTGATCGAGGACAACACCATCGAGAACAACGAGGGCGCGGCGCTGATGGCCGGCTCTCGGCAGCAGGTGCGCGGGAACTGCCTGAAGGACAACGGACAGTACGGCCTCAACGCCTACAAGGACGGCGACCTGACCGACCTCGTGCTGGAGGGCAACGAGATCACCGGCAACAACACCAGCGACTGGGAGTCGAAGGTCGAGGGTTGCGGCTGCACCGGCGGCGTGAAGTTCTGGGCCGTCGACAAGGCCGACGTGCGGAACAACTGGGTGCACGACAACCGTGGCACCGGACTGTGGGCGGACACGAACAACAACGACTTCCTCATCGAGGGCAACCTCATCGAGAACAACGACGGCCCGGCGATCACCTACGAGATCAGCTACAACGCGGTGATCCGCGCGAACACCATGCGCCGCAACAACCTCGTCGAGGGCCGCAAGTTCGCCGCGAACGGCGACAGCTTCCCGTCCTCGGCGGTCTACCTGTCCGAGTCCGGCGGGGAGCCGAGGGTCCCGGCCCGCACGACGAAGATCGACTTCTACGGCAACGTGATGACGGACAACTGGTCCGGCGTCACGCTGTGGGAGAACGCCGACCGGTTCTGCAACAGCCCGGCCAACACCTCCGGCGGCAGCTGTACCCGGCTGGTGCACGACCAGGAGCGCTGCGGGCAACCGGCCATCGCGAGCAAACCGCTGTACGACGACTGCCGGTGGAAGACCCAGAACGTCGACATCCACGACAACACGTTCTCCGTGGACCCGAGGTCCATCGGCTGCAGCGCCCTGTGTGCGCGGATGGCGGTGCTCTCGAACTACGGCACGTTCCCGAAGTGGTCGCCGTACATGGGGGACGCGGTGCAGCAGGCCATCACGTTCACCCAGCACAACACGTGGCGCGACAACCACTACACCGGGCCGTGGTCCTTCATGTCGAAGGACACCAGCCACGTCATCCACCCCTCGCAGTGGCAGTCGGCGCCGTACTCGCAGGACCGCGACTCGAGCTTCGTGCAGGGGGGTTGACGGCCATGAGCATCGCGCCGAGCCGCCCGGCGGTCCCGGACTTCCTCCAGCAGCCGACCCCTCCCCGCCTGCTCGGGCTGGTGTGGGCGCTGCTGGTCATCGACACGCTGGGAACGCAGCACTCGAACACCGTCATCCCGCTGCCCCGGTCCGTGCTGCAGCTCGTCACCATGGGCGCGGTCTTCGCGGCGTTCCTGCTCGCGCTGATGCTGAACCCACGCGTGCGGCTGCGGCCGAGCGCGTACCTGCTGCTGCTCACGTTCATGGTGGTCGGCGCCACCGTGTCCAGCCTGCGGCTGGAGTCCGGGTACGGCGCGCTGTTCCGCTGCTTCCGCTTCGCGGTCTTCGTGCTGACGCTCTGGCTGCTCACCCCGTGGTGGCACGACTGGCTCCGGTTCGTCCGCATGCACATCAGGGCCCTGTGCGCCGTGCTGTTCACGGTCGCGGTCGGTCTGGTCATCGCGCCGGGCACCGCGCTGAACGAGGCGTACGGCGGCCGCCTGCTCGGCGCGGTCTGGCCGCTGACCCCGCCGCAGGTCGGGCAGTACGCGGCGACGGTCATCGGGCTCACGATCCTGCTGTGGCTCGGCCATCACACGACCCGCGCCAGCGTGCTCGTCATCGTCATCCCGGCGCTGGCACTGCTTCTGCTCAGCCACACCCGCACCGCGCTGCTGGGACTGGTCGGCGGGCTCGCCGTGGCGATGCTGGCGCTCGCGACCTCGTCGACGCGGGCCAGGAAGGTGTTCACCTGGACCATGATCGTCGGCGGGATCTGCGGGGTGCTGGCCGGCGCCGCGATCCAGACCTGGTTCCGGCGCGGGCAGTCCGACCTGACCGAGCTGACCGGCCGGGAGAAGGTGTGGAAGGCCCTGCTCGACTGGCCGCGCACGATCAGCGAGCAGATCTTCGGCGTGGGGCTGTCCAACAAGTCGTTCGGCGGCCTGCCGATCGACTCGAGCTGGCTCGCGGTGTACCACGAGGAGGGCTACCTCGGGCTGGCGATCGTGGTCGCGTACCTGCTGACGCTGCTGTGCGTCGCGGTGCTGCGCCCGCCGTCGCTGACCCGCGCCGCCACCCTGTTCCTGGTCGTCTACAGCGTCATCGCGTCCTACACCGAGGCCGGGCTCGGCGACGCGTCCCCGTACCTGCTGAACCTGACCATCGCCGCGGTGCTGGTCGGGAACGTCAAGCCTGGAGCGTCGCCATGACCGAGAGCCTGCGTGTGCTGGTGGCGCACAACTGGTACCGCACCGAGCAGCCGAGCGGCGAGAACAACGTCGTCGCGGCGGAGGTGGCGCTGCTGCGTGAGGCCGGCCACCGGGTGGACATGTTCGAGCGGCGCAGCGACGAGATCTCCGACTTCTCCCTGCCGCGCAAGGCGTTGGTGCCGGTCGCGGTGCCGTGGAACCCGGCCGCGCGGCGGGCGTTCGCCAACCGGTTGCGGCGGGAGCGGCCGGACGTGGTGCACGTGCACAACACGTTCCCGCTGCTGTCACCGTCCATTCTGGACGCCTGCCGGGACGCGGCCGTGCCGGTCGTGGCGACCCTGCACAACTACACGCAGATCTGTCCCACCGGGACGCTGTACCGGGACGGCGCGGTGTGCACGTCCTGCGTGGGCAGGGCTCCGCTGCCCGCGGTGCGGCACGGGTGCTACCGCGGTTCGTCGGTGGCGAGCGTGCCGGTGGCGTTGAACCTGCAGGTGAACCGGCGGCGGTGGTGGAGGTCGGTGTCGCGGTTCCTGTGCATCTCCGACGCGCAGCGGCAGACCCTGATCGCGAACGGCATGCCGGCCGAGAACCTGACGGTGAAGTACAACTTCGTGGCGGACACCGAGCATCGCCGGACCGGCACGGGCGAGCACCTGCTGTACCTGGGCCGGCTGGCCGAGGAGAAGGGCGTGCGGCTGCTGATGACCGCGTGGGACCGGCTCGCGGCCGGCGGCGGGCTCGGGGTGCCGCTGGTGATCGCGGGCGCCGGGCCGCTGTCGGACGAGGTGGCCTCCTGGGCCGCGTCGCGGCGTGACGTGCGGTTCGTCGGCCGGCTGGACAACGAGGCGAGCCGGGCGATGGTGGCCCGGTCGGTGGCGGTGGTGGTGCCGTCGGAGTGGCTGGAGACGTTCGGGCTCGTGGTGGTGGAGGCCATGTCGGCCGGCGTGCCTTCCGTTGTGGCGGGGCACAGTTCGCTCGCGGAGCTGGTGACCGACGGGGTGACCGGGTTGACGCACGCGCCGGGTGACGTGGCGTCGCTCGCCGACGCGCTGGGGCGGGTCGTGCGGGCGCCGAGCTCGCTGGGGCGGGCGGCACGGGAACGCTACGAGAGCGAGTTCACGCGTTCCGTGGGGCTGTCGAACCTCCTGACGAACTACCGGCAGGTCATCGAGGAGGCGAGGCGTGGCGCGCAGACTGTGCGGTGAGTCCGCCTATCCCGCCGCGCTGCTCGCGGTGGCCGGACACGGGTTGCCGGGTGCCTCCCGGCCGTTTCCCGCGTCGCCGCCGTCCTCGTGGTCCTCGCTGCTGAAGGCCGCCGAGTCGAACCGGGTGCTCGGGTTGCTGCGGTCCGCCGTGGACTCCGGCGCGCTGCCGGCGACCGCCGCGCAGCGTGCGGAGGTGCGGACCGCGCACCGGCTGGCGTTGCTGCGGGTGCTCTCGCTGGAGCGGCAGCTGGTGTCGGTGACGTCACTGCTCACGTCCGCCGGGGTGGAGACGCGGGTGTTGAAGGGCAGCGCCTACGCGCACCTGGACTACCCCGACCCGGCGCTGCGGATGTTCATCGACCTGGACCTGATGTTCCGCCCGTCGGACATCGAGCGCGCGGTGACGGTGCTGGCCGGCGCGGGGTTCGGCCGGACGCTGGCGGAACCGCGGCCGGGGTTCGACCGTCGCTTCGACAAGGGCACGACGTTGCGCGGCAAGGACTTCGAGATCGACCTGCACCGGACGTTCGTGCTGGGGCCGTGGGGTTTCCAGGTACCGCTGGACGCGCTGTGGTCCGGCGGTGAACCGTTCATGATCGGCGACCACGAGCTGACCGCGCTGTCGGGACCGCACCGGTTCCTGCACGCCTGCTACCACGCGGCGCTGGGCGACTGGCCGCTGCGGCTGGGTTCGCTGCGGGACGTGGCGGAGCTGCATCCCGCGGACGAGCCGGGGTTCGTCGCGTTGGCGACCGAGTGGGGTGTGCAGGCGGTGGTGGCCGCGGCGGTGGCGGACTCGACGCGGCTGCTGGGGTTGCCGGTCACCGGGGAGCTGCGGGAGTGGGCCGCGGCGTACGTGCCCAGCCGGCGCGAGGAACGCTGGCTGGGGCTGCACACCCGGGAGGGCAAGACGTTCGCGGCGCAGGCGCTGGCGACACTGCCGGTTCTGCCTGGGTTGCGGAACAAGGCGGCGTACCTGCGGGCGCTGGTGTTGCCGGACAAGCAGTACACTGCCGGCCGGCACATGTCGGCGTTGTCCCGCTGGAGCTTCGGCGTACGCGAGGCGTTCCGCGGGCTCGGCCGCTAAGAGGTCGTCGGCTCGCTTTGCGAACCCGCTCGGCCTAGCCGTATCTGGCCAGCCAGGCCTGCTGGAGCAGTGTCATGGACGGGGCGTGTGGGTCCTCGGACAGCCAGATCTCGCGGAGGATCTCCGGGTCCACCAGGTCCTCGTCCACTCCGGACCCGTTCCAGGTGCGGGCGAACTCCTTCGTGTAGCGGGCGAAGACGGCGTTCGCGAACAGTGCCTTCGTGCGGCGTTCCAGTACCTCGCGTGGGAGCAGGTCGCCGAACAGGCCGCGCATCGTGGCGGCCCGGCCGGTCCAGCCGAAGGAACCTCCCGTCGCGGCCACCGAGGCCACCAGCGCCGGTTCGGCGAATGCCTGTACGTACGTGACATCCAGCTCCGCGCCCAGCACTCGCACCGTCTCGTAGGAGAGCCGGGCGCAGCGGCGGGTCGCGAACTGCCAGGTGTTGTGGCCGGCGCGCAGTGCGAACGCCGCCACGTCCGCCGCGTCGCGGCGGGCCAGGTCGTCCTCCACTTCCGGGTGCAGCCACGGTCTCCGGTAACGGCCGCGCAGTGCGCCGCGGCGCCGGAGGGCGGCGGGAGCCAGGGCACGCACGGTGTCGGCGTAGACGCCGGGGGACACGACACCCTTGCGCTTCAACAGTTTCGTCAGCGGGGTGATGCGTTTGAGGCCGAACGCCTCGTCGCCGCCCTCGCCGGTCAGCAGGGTGCCGCCGCGGGCCATCTTCATCAGGCGGACCGTCGGGGCGAAGTTCGGCGGCCAGACCAGTCCGTGGCGACGCAGCACGGGGGTCGCGACCGGACCCAGTGGGTCGTGCTCGTCGTGGACGGTGAGGACGATGCGTTCCTTGATGCCGAGATGTCTCAGCACGGCGTCCTGCCAGTCGGACTCCGCCGCGTCGGGAGCCTCCGGATAGGACAGTGTGATCGGCACCGGCAAGGGCAGGCCCTGCTGGCGCGCCACGTTCACCGCGGCGGCCAGCAGGACCGAAGAGTCACGACCGCCGGAGAACGCCACCAGGCACGGCGCGGTACCGAGGTGTGCCAGCAGCAGTCGGTCGAGCACACGGCGTGGCGACTCGTGTGGCCCCGGGGGCAACGGGACCGGGTCGTAGCCGTTCACCCAACCGCCGGCGATCTCCAGCGGGTCCATTGTATACAGTCCCACACGGACTCCCTTGTGCCGACGACGACGAGACTCAGTGTTCGCCACCGTCCACACGGGTCACGAGTAGCGGTTGTTGTCGCCGAGGATCGGCAGAATCCACGTCAACTGGTCGCTGGACTTGCCGAAAAGGTTGGCCTGGGTCAGGTCCAGCAGGGTCCCGAGCTCGATGATCTCCGGAGTTTCGTAGGGCTGGCGCATGTGTCACCTCCTCCCGGTATACCTGCTACGTCGTGTGAAGGTCAGCATCATTACCAAATGGCTGTAACAAATGCTGTCCGTAGCCGGACGTACTACACATGCGACGGTTGACCAGAACGCCCCGGTTGGTCGCGGCCGCGGCGCGGGAAGTGTGGCGCGCGGACCGTGCCGGCACGATTCTCGCCGCGGTGTACCAACTTCTCGGCGCGGTGGCGGCTCTCGGGGTGGTCGCGGCCGGCAAGTTCGTGTTCGACGCGCTGCTCTCGACCGATCACGCCGGGCTCACCGTCTCGCTTCTGTTGCTGGCGCTGGCGACCGCGGTGTCCGGTTCGGTCGGTCCACTCCAGACACAGCAGAACCGGATCCTCGGCGAGCGGGTGTCACAGCGGGTGTGGGACCGATTGCTGGACACGACCGCGCGTGCCGATCTCGTCACCTACGAGTCGACCGGGTTCGCGACCGCGCTGGAACGGGTGCGGCAGCACGCGTTGGAGCACCCGTTCGCGGTCACGGCCGCACTGTTCGGGATGACGGGGAGCCTGGTCGGCGTCGGCGCGATGTCCGTCGTGCTGGTGGCGGTCGAGCCGCTGCTGCTGCCGCTGCTGCTCGCCGCGGGGGTGCCGGCGATCCTGCTGTCGCGGTGGGCGAGCCGCACCGAGTTCGCGTTCGCGCACAGGCTCACGGCGCTGTTCCGCCGGCGGCACTACCTCCGGGAGCTGCTGACGCTGCGGCCCTACGCCGCGGAGGTGCGCGCGTTCGACGCGTTCGAACCGTTGCGGTCCCGGCACGACGAGCTCAACGCCGGCGTGAACACCGCGCTGCGGCAACAGGTTCGGCGCCGGCAGGTGATCGCCGGCCTGACCACCGCCGGCGTCGCCGCGGCGCTGACCCTCGCGTTGCTGGCGATCGTGACGCTGGTGCGGGACGGCCGGCTGGGGCTCGCGGACGCCGGCGCCGCGGCCATCGCCGTGCGGTTGCTGAGCGGGCAGCTGGGGGTGCTGTTCGGCTCGATCGGCGGGTTGCTGGAGTCCGCGCCGTTCCTGGCGGATCTCGCCCGGTTCGTCGCAAGTGGACCTGCTCAGGTTGCCGCCGGCGACAAGCACCCGCTCAGCTCCGGGGTGTCGCTGCGGGACGTGCGGTTCAGCTACCCGGGCCAGGAGCGGGCGGCGGTCGACGGGGTGTCGCTGGAGATCGGCGCGGGCGAGGTCGTCGCGCTGGTGGGCGAGAACGGGTCCGGCAAGACCACGCTGGCGAAGGTGGTGGCCGGGTTGTACGACCCGGCGGACGGGTCGCGGCACTGGGACGGCGTCGCCGTGCCGGCCGCGGACGTGCGTGCGTCGGTGACGGTGATCTTCCAGGACTTCGTGCGGTACCAGATGACGTTGCGGGAGAACATAACCATCAGCGCCCCGGCCGGTGATGCCGTGCGCGCCAGCTCGTCGGCCGGCCTGGACCGGACCGTGCGCGAGCTGCCGGACGGCCTGGACACGATGCTGGGACGGGACCTGGACGAGGGCGTGGACCTGTCCGGCGGGCAGTGGCAGCGGGTCGCGCTGGCACGGGCCCTGTACCGGGACACGCCCCTGATCGTGCTGGACGAGCCGGCGGCGGCGCTGGACCCCAGGGCCGAGCACGAGCTGTTCACGAACGTACGGGCGACGCTGGGGGGCCGGGCGGCCCTGCTCATCTCGCACCGGTTCTCGAGCACCCGCATGGCGGACCGGATCTACGTGATGGACGCCGGCCGGGTCGTGGAGTGCGGCACACACGACGAGCTGATGGCCGCGGCGGGCCAGTACGCCGAGCTGTACCAACTGCAGTCGGCGGCCTACCACTGACATGATGCCCGGGTGGTGACATCCGAGCTGTCGGTGCGGGAGCTGTGCGAGTGGGCGGGCGGGCAGGCCGAGCGGCTGCGGCGCGGACTGTCCGAAGAGGCCGGTGGGTACCCGGCGTTCGTGCTCGCACAGGCGGCGAAGCTCGCCGAGGAGGTCGGTGAGCTGCAGGCCGAGGTGCTCGGCCAGGCCGGCTACCAGCGACGCGCCAAGGGCGGGTTCACCCCCGAGGGCATGGCGGGCGAGCTGGCCGACGTGCTCATCTGCACGGCGATCCTCGCCGTCTCGCACGGCGTCGACCTCGGGCGCGCCGTGGCGGACAAGATCGAACGGATCGAGGAGCGGGACTTACCCGGCGTGACAGGCGGCCTCGTCGACTAGCCGGTCGATCCCCGCGCCGAACGGCGGTCCCCACGGGATGGTCGCCTCGAGGACCGGGACCCGTTCCACCAGGGCACCCAGCGCCTGGAACGCCGCCGACATGGTCGCCGGGTCGGTCCAGCCCAGCACGCGCGGGTAGCTGCTCAGCCGCACCAGCGCCTCCACCGGACGAAGCCGGCGTGTCGAGACCTCGGTCACCTCCCGGCTCGGCTGGGGGATCACGCACGCCGCCAGCGGCAGCGGGCCGTCCACCAGGTCGCACGGGCGGTGTGCGAGCCGGCCGTCCGCGGTCTCGTAGCCACCGCCACCCGCCAGCGACCGCGCGCCGGGGCGTAGCCGGGTCTCCGTGGCGCCCGGGTACACCCGCAGGTCGGTGTCCACGCGCAGGAGGTCGTCCGAGACCAGCGGGTAGCCACGCGAGGACAGCACCGTCGCCAGCGTCGACTTCCCCATGCCCGACCGGCCCACGAACGCCACCGCGCGTTCCCCCGCCTGGACCGCGCTCGCATGCAGCACCAGCTCGGCACGCAGCATCAGGTGCATGGCCAGCAGCGCGCCCGCGATCAGCACCGGCAGCAGGCCCTCGTCGGCACCCGGGTGCGGGTGTACGGCGACCCGTGCGAACCGGGCATCGCCCACGAAGTCGCACAGGCCGGGGTACCGCAGCACCACGCCGTCGGCCCTCGCCAGCGTGTAGAAGATCGTCTGGTTCGGCCGGCCGATCTCGGCCAGGCGTTCGCCGGGTGGCCGTTCGTGGGGCACCTCACGGTCCTCGGCCAGGCTCAGCACCAGGTCGGCGGGCCCGGGCGGCCCCGGCGGCAGCGGCAGCGGCACGTCGCTGTCGACCAGCAGGCCGTGGGCTCGGTACCTCACATGGTCCCCAGGGTCGCGTACTGCGTGGACGTGGGGTCCAGTGTCCGGCCGCCGATCTCCAGCCATGAGTGCACGACCAGCTCGCCCTCGCGCCGGACCCCGATGCGCAGCACCGGGTCCAGGGTGCGCAGCCGGTGGCCGAGCACCAGGCAGCTGCGCAGGCACGTGCCGCCCATCGGCCACCTCGCGACCGCGTACGCGCAGGCCAGGACGGCCGTGCGGGTACGCCTCGGCAGCACGACCGGGACGGCGGCGGGTGCGGCGGCACTGCGCAGGTCACAGTCGATGCCGAGCTTGCGGCACATGACCGGCAGCGGGTGCCGGCGCAGGCCGATCTCGATCCTCGTCAGCCAGAACAGGGCGCGGGCCTGCTCGAACACGAAACGCACGCGGCGGCGGAACGGCATGGGTGGCCCCTTCACGCCAGCAGCCGGGCCTGGTGCAGGCGGTCGACGAACGCCTCGACGTCCTGGCGGGCGGTGGCCTCGTCGACGTCGTACTCAGCGAGGATGGCCACGACGAGGTCGTCGACGGACCGTTCCTCGGACAAGAGCTCGAAGACCCGGCTGCCGATGCCGGTGATGGCGAAGTACTGGGAGCTCGGCAGGTCCAGGACGATCGTTTCGCCGCCGATCGTACGGGCGGAGATGTCCGCGGTGCGGAGGCGCATGGTTTGTCCCTTCATCCACTGTGGATTCGGGCGGGGCCGCCTGCCCGTTACCGTGATGACGGACCGCGAAACAATCGTGACTCGGCGGACGATTCTCTTGTTGTGCGGGTCGAACCGGGTGTGAACCAGGTGCGTGCGTTGCCGGCTTCCTCCCGGGCACCGCTCGCCGTCGTGTCCGTACTGGCGGCCGTCACCCTTGTGGTGCTTGGTTTTCTGTTCGCCGGGGAGTCCAGCGGCGCACCGGTCGACGCCGGGATCCGCGCCTTTCTCCGGTCACTCGACCAGCCGTGGCATTCGATCGCGCTCGTCGTCGACTGGACCGGTGAGCCCGTCGGGTACACGGTGGTGTTGGTCACGTTCGTGATCGTGTTCCTGAGCAAGGGAAACCGGCGGGCCGCGATTCTCGCCGTCGCCGGCACCGCGGCCGCGGTCGCCGTCACCAGCGGGCTCAAACCGTTGGTGGGCCGCACGATCAACGACGGCTTCCTGTCGTTTCCGAGCGGTCATACCGCGACCGCCACGGCCTTCGCCCTCGTCGCCACCCTCGCGGCCGGCCGCCTGTGGCTGACCGCGGTCGTCACCGTGCTGGCCGCCGCGACGATGGCCTGGGCACAGGTCCTCCTCAACGCCCACTACCCGACCGACACGTTCGGCGGCTTCTGTGCCGCGCTGGCGATCGTGCCGGCCGTGGCGTGGGCGGTGGACAAGGCGGTGGATCGCTTCGAGGCTAGGCGAAGCGGCGGAACACGGGCTTGACGGGACGGCCACCGAGCCATTCGGCCGGGTCGCCGGCGTCGAGGGCCTGGCGGTAGACCACGCAGGCCTGCCGGACGGCCTTCAGCGTCTGCTCGATGTCGGCGTCCGTCAGTGCGCTGCTCACCACGAACGACGGGCCGAGCACGCCGGCCGAGATGAGCTGGCGCATGAACAGCGTCCGGTACTCCTGTGACGGTGTGCCCTCGGCGTCGAGGGTCGCGAACACCAGGTTGCTCGGCCGGCCACGCACCAGCACGTGCTCGCCGACCCCCTCGTACGTCGCGACCTCGCGCACCCCCGCCGCCAGCCGCGCACCCAGGATGTGCAGCCGCTCGGTGATGCCCTCCTCGACGTAGACGTCCATCACGGCCATGGCCGCCGCCAGCGAGTGGGTCTCCGCGCCGTGCGTCGTCGACAGCAGGAACACCCGCTCCCGCGAGTCACGCAGGCCGCCCAGTTCCATCAGCTCACGGCGGCCGGCCAGTGCCGACACCGCGAAGCCGTTGCCCAGTGCCTTGCCGAAGGCCGACAGGTCCGGGGTCACGCCGTAGAGACCCTGCGCACCAGCCTCCGACCAGCGGAAACCGGTGATCATCTCGTCGAAGATCAGCACCACGCCGTGGAACGTGCACAGGTCGCGCAGTCCCTGCAGGTAGCCCTCCGGCGGGTCGCCGTAGGTGGCCGCCTCCAGCACCACACACGCGATCTCCCGCGCCTCGAACAGCGTCGAGACCGCGTCGAGGTCCCCGTACGGGAACGTGACCACCAGCTCCTGCCGCGGGATCCCGGCGTTCATCGCGGTGGTGCCGATGAACCAGTCGTCCGTCGAGAAGAACGGCTGGTCACGGCACAGCGCGACGGTCTGCCGGCCGGTGGCCGCCCTGGCCAGCCGGATCGCGGCCGTGGTCACGTCCGAGCCGTTCTTGGCGAACTTGACCATCTCGGCGGTCGGCACGGTGGCGAGGAACTTCGCCGCCGCGTCCGCCTCGATCGCGCTGGGGCGCACGAAGTTGCTGCCCAGGTCCAGCTGTCTGCTCGCGGCCTCGACGACCCGAGGGTGCGCGTGCCCGAGGCTCACCGACCGCAGACCGGAGCCGTACTCGACGTAGGAGTTGCCGTCCACGTCCCAGACCCGAGCGCCGTGGCCGCGCTCGATCACCGGCGCCATGCCGGCCGGGTACTGGTCCTCACCCTTGGCGTAGGTATGCGCCCCACCGGGCACCATGTCGTGCAGTCGCTTGTTCGCCTCGTTGGAGGCGGTGAAATCCAAAGTCCTAGGTCCTTCCCAGCGCCACCGCGAGCGACGGTGCCGCCCTGTCCCTCTCGGACATTCGCAGCGGCGGGAACGGCCACGGGATGGCCAGCTCCGGGTCGTCGAACGCGATCGTCACGTCCTCGGCCGGGTCGTGCGCCCGGTCGATCCGGTACGACACGTCTGCCGGGTCGGTCAGCGCCTGGAAACCATGCGCACAACCTGCCGGCACATACAGCGTCACTTGTGAATCGCCCGAAAGCTCCAAATGTTTCTGCTGCAGGTAGGTGGACGAGCTGGGCCGTAGGTCGACTATGACGTCGAACACCCGGCCGTACGAGCAGCGCACCATCTTGGCCTCGCCGAGGCCGGACCGCAGGTGCATGCCCCGCAACACGGCGAAGCGGGAGCGTGACAGGCTGTCCTGCACGAACCCGTCCGGGTCGATCCCGACGGACCGCACGACGTCGGCGTCGAACGTGCGGCTGAAGAAACCCCGGTCGTCGGCATGCGGGGTCGGTTCGAACAGGTAGGCGCCCTCGATCTCGGGCACCGGCACGGCTTTCATCGCTCACCTCGGAGAATCGCGGACAGCTCGGCCAGCTGCCGCTCGACACGTCCGGACATCTCGGCGTTGCGCCGCGTGAGCACGGCCCGCACCTCGGGCCCGCTCTCCTCCAGCACGGTGAACTGCTTGACCAGCCGGTCGACGTCGAGGTCGCGCATGGAGTGGCAGAAGTCACCGAGGCCCATCTCGGCCATCAACGCGTCGCTCTTGGCCGCGTAGCCGACGCCGACCGTCGGCTTGCCGAGCTTCACCGCGGCCAGCACGTTGTGGTACCGGGACGCGACCACCGATTCCACGCGGGCCATCTCGAACAGCAGCTCGTCCAAAGTGGACGTGTGGACGACCGAGACCCCGCGGGAGCCGACCGCGTCGATGATCCGCTCGGCCACCCGCTCGTCGACCTGGTCGCCGACGAAGAGCCGGACCACGCGGCCGTCCTCGGTGAGCCGGCGCACGAAGTCGGTCATGCCGGACACGTAGTCGCGGTGGATCCGCGCCGCCCTGGCACGGTCGTCGTTGCTGCCGTGGTAGTCCATCACGCCGACGCCCACCACACCCTTGTCCACCGGTGGGTTGGGGTTCGGCAGGGCGAACGCGAGGTCGGTGTGCACCGGGTCGCCGGACGTGTCGACGCCCATGGCGCTCAACGCCTCCCGCGAGACCTCGTCGCGGTAGGAGCGGTAGTGGGCGAGCCGGGCCGCACCGACCAGCAGCGTGCGGTTGGCCCGGTCGGCGACCACGGCCGCGCCGACCGCGAGGAACACGACCTTGGTGCGGACCAGCTTGCCGGACAGCGACAGCAGGAACAGCGAGTACGGCCAGCCCCACGGCCGCAGCGGCAGCGTGGTCTCCAGCACACCCATGCCCGGCACGATCACCACGTCCTGCCTGCGGACCCAGTTCGCCGTGCGGAAGGCGTCGACGACCTTGCCGAGTCCTTTTCGGACGATCGAGGTCAGCCGGGACGCGGTCGTGTACTCCGCGCGGTTCCAGTTCATGGGCACGGCCGCGACGCCGTGGCGGGCCATGACGTCCTCGGGGCCGGAGCAGAACACCTCGATCCGCGCCGCGGGGTGCTCGTCCCGCAGATGGCCGAGCACGGCGGCCAGCGAACCGTCGTTGCCGAGGTTGCCGGTGCCGAGCAGGCCGAACAGCCCGACCCTCATGACCGCACCGGCCGGCCCGGGACGATCCCGTCGATCGACAGGACCTGCTCGGTCGGCGCGACGGCCGGGCGGCTGTCGGCGCTGACCACGCGGCGGGTCACCCGGCTGGACAGGTACTCGGCGAGGTGCCGGTAGCACTTCGCCTTCTCGGCGCGGCTGACCGGTGCGCGGTTGATCAGGTCGACGTATCCCCAGGCATACTCGGCGAGCAGCCGGACGGTCGGGTTGAAGCCCTTGCCACGCTTCGGGTCCAGGTTCGCGCAGCGGCTGCGCACGCTCGGGTTCGCGCGCTCGGCGCGGGTCTCGTGGTCGCGGCGGAAGTACAGCAGCTCCGGCACCTGGTGGAAACGGCCCTGCATGGCCAGGTCCATCACGAACGTCCGGTCGGCGTGGTGGTAGCTGTCGTGCGGCTTGACGTTCCGCAGTGCCGCCGACCGGATGACGCCGTAGAAGTCGTCGCCGCCGGACGCGTACAGCAGGCCGCGGAAGCGCTCCGCCGCGGACGGCGAGTCGGTCGGGATGCGGTAGTCGTACGGCTCGATGATCCGCCCGGCGCTGTCGATCGTGGCGTTGTAGGAGTGCGCGAGGACGAGGTCCGGGTGCTCGTCCAGTGCCTCGACGCAGCGTTCGAGCAGCGTGCGGCCGTAGAGGTCGTCGTGGGACGCCCACTTGAACAGCTCACCGCTGGCCAGCGTGAACACGTGGTTGTGGTTGCCGGCCGCGCCGATGTTCTCGGGCAGGCGGTGGTAGCTCACCCGTGCGTCCATGGCCACGTACTTCCGGCAGATCGCCGGCGTGCCGTCGGTCGACGCGTTGTCGGTGATGATCAGCTCGTAGTCCTCGTAGGACTGGCCGAGCAGCGCGTCGAGGGACTCCGCCAGGTACTCCTCACCGTTGTAGACCGGCAGGCCGATGGTGAGTCGGGGTGTCCTTCGGGTTGTCCGTCGGGTTGTCATGGTGCACTCACTTCCACCAGTTCAGGTTCGGAGACCGGGGTGTGGTCGCGCGCCGCCGCGCGAAGCTGCCACCACCACAGACCGGCCCCCAGCCACATGGCCGTCGTGGATCCCCAGCTCATGCCGACCGCGCCGCCGAGCGCCGCGCCGGCGAGGCCGAAGCCGAGATAGCCGGCGGACGCGACCAGCTGGACCCGCAGGCTTCTCCGTGCCGCACCCAGCGCACGGAGGCCGGCCGTCGCCCCGGCGACGATGCCGGCGGCCGTGACCGACAGGGAGACGGGGAGGATCAGGTGCGATGCTGGCGCCCACACCTCGTTGAGCAGGAACCGGCCGAGCGCGTCCGGTACGACGAGCAGCAACGCGGCACCCCACAAGGCCGCCGCGGCCGCCTGCGCGCCGCCGATGAGGACGCAGAACTTCACGAGCCGGTGCGGCGCGCGGCGCAGGACCCGCGCCGCCTCCGGCACCGCGACCAGGCTCACGCCCATGAGCAGCGCGAGGAACGGGCCGAGCAGCAGCTCGGCGCCGCGGATCGCGCCGACGTCCGCCAGCCCCGCGATGGCGCCGAGACCGTACATGCGCAGCTGCGACGCGCCGCTGTTGCTGACGTTCTCGACCATGTAGCGCGCGCCGAGGTCCCGGTGCCGCGCCAACCAGTCGCGCACGCCGTTGAAGTGCGGCGCGACCCCGCTCTGCAGCAGGCCGAAGCCGGCCGCGACCAGGGCGGCGCCGCCCCACGCGAGTACGAAGCCCCAGACCGTGCTGTGGATCGCCGCGAGGAGCAGCAACGGGATCATGACGACGGTCCACACCGTGTCGTTGACGAACGCCTTGTGCCCCTGGCCGGCCGCGAAGAACGCGAACCGCCAGGCGTCCTGCAGCAGCAGGCCCGGCGTCACGACCGCGAGCGCGAGGAAGGCGCCGCCGAGGCTGCCGCCGATGGCCAGCCCGGCCAGGGCGGACAGCGCGCCGAACACAATGCCGACGGCGATGGCGGTGCCGGCCGCGCGGGCGGTGGCGGCCCGCCATTCCTCTGTGGACACTCCGGAGAACCGGACCACGAGCGGGTCGGTGGCGAGGCCGCGGGAGATGTTGAGGATCACGCCGTAGGTCACCCACGCGAGGCCGAACACGCCGAACGCGGCCACCCCCAGCTCGCGGGCGACCACGAGGCCGACCAGGAAGTTCGAGATGCTGGACACCGCCTGGTCGCCGAGTCCCCAGGACAGACGCCTCGCGATCCCCCGGATCCCGGCCCGGGAGCCGGTTCCCGCACGGGGCGACCCGTCAGACACAGTCGTCCTTCAGTAGTCCGGCGGCGTGCAGGGCGTCCGCGGCCGCGACGACGGCGGAGAACGGCAGCCGCGCGCGGTCGGCGATGGCGAGCAGGTCGTTGGTCCCGTCGGACAGGTTCAGCACCCACAGCATGGCGAGCTGTGCGTCCTTCGCGTCGCTGCGGCCGCCGAGCGAGGAGTACAGGCCGCGCCTGCCCAGCTGCGGCTCGCCGTACGGGCTGAGGTTGACGTACGTGCGGTTGCGCTCGAGGATCCCGACCGCCTCCTGACAGGCCTCCAGTGTGTCCACAAGGGACTCCGGCGTGACGAAGTCCGGGTCGTCGCCCGAGGTGTGGTACTCCGGGTAGCCGGCGTAGGGGGTCCTCGTCAGCGAGCCGACACCCAGGTCGAAGCCGGGCGAGCAGTACTGGCGCTCGTCGTAGCCGTACGGGGAGAACTCGCGGATCTCATGTGGACGGTCGCGCAGGACGTGCGCGAGAACGCGGTCGATCTCGGCGTCGCCGCGGCGGCTCTGCTTGTAGGTCAGCGAACCCCGGTCGCCCGCGCAGGCCAGCACGACACCGTGCTTCACGCGGTCGACCCGCTCCCGGTTGCGGGCCAGCCAGGTGATCGCGCCGATCGTGCCGGGCGCGAAGATGAACCGGTACGTGTAGTAAGGGTTTCCCGGCGTCAGCGCCAACCAGCGAGCGAGCTCGACGGCGACCGCCACGCCGGCCATGTTGTCGTTGGCGAGCGACGGGTGGCAGACGTGACAGGAGACGATCACCTCGTCCTCGACCTGGCCGGGCACGACGTGCTCGGCGTAGGTCAGCGAGCCGTCGGCCAGGGTCGAGTCGATCCGGACCTCGTAGTCACCCTCCGGCAGCCGGTCCAAAGTGGACTGAGCGAGACAGAAGCCCCAGGTCGGCGCGTAGTAGGACGTCCGGTACGGCACGAGCGCGGGCTGGTCGGGCAGCGTGTGCAGGTGCTCGCGCAGCTCGGCCAGCGGCATGGTCTCGTCGACCGGCACGCTGTAGCCGACCACGTGCAGGTTCAGCTCCTGGAAGTCAACGACCCGCTCGCCGTCGCGGGCGATGTAGGCGTCGCGGATGTTCCACTCCTGCGGCACGGTCCAGTCGAGCACCTGGGTCCCCGTCGGCACCTCGTGCACGGTCAGGTCCAGGTGCTCGCCGACGACGGCGAGCGTCTCGCGCACGCCGTCGCCGGTGATGCTCCGGCACAGCGGGTAGAGCCGCCGCACCAGAGCATGCATGTCCTCACCGGGGAACATGACGCAGCGTCTCGTCGACCGAGCCGCGGGCCGTCTCGTTCTTCAGCCACGCGAGGCGGGTGAACCGGCGGTCGAACGTCTCGCGGGTCAGGCCGTGCTTCTGGTAGGCCTCGGCCAGCTCCAGCGCGCCGTCCTTGATCGACCACTCGCAGTCGAAGCCGGGGATCGCCGCGCGGAAGCGGGAGAAGTCGACCCGGTAGGAACGCGGGTCCGCGCCTGCCTCGCCGGTGATCCGCAACGTCGAGCCCGGCACGGCCTCGACGACCTCGTTCGCGATCTCCGCGACCGTCACGTTGTTCCGCTCGGTGCCGATGTTGAACGCCTTGTCGTGCACGGCCTCCCGCGGCGCCACCAGCGCGGCGGCGAACGCCCGCGCGATGTCGCCGGCATGCACGAGCGGCCGCCACGGCGTGCCGTCGGACAGCACCAGCACCTCGCCGGACAGGTACGCGTGGCCGACCAGGTTGTTCAGCACGATGTCCGCCCGCAGCCGCGGTGAGAAGCCGAACGCCGTGGCGTTGCGCAGGTAGATGGGCGTGAAGTTGTCGTCGGCCAGCTCGTGCAGGTCGCCCTCGACGCGGACCTTCGACTCCGCGTACGGGGTGACCGGGCGCAACGGGGCGTCCTCGTCGACCAGGCCGTCGCCGCCGGACGCGCCGTACACCGAACACGTCGAGGCGTACAGGAACCGTCCGACGCCGGCGTCCCGCGCCAGCCGGGCGAGCCGGCTGGAGGCGCGGTGGTTGATGTCGTAGGTCAGGTCCGGGGCCAGCGCGCCGAGCGGGTCGTTCGACAGCGCGGCCAGGTGGATGACCGCGTCGAACCCCTGGACCTGGTCGAGCTGTACGTCACGCAGGTCGACGTTCACACCGGGCGGGTCGTTCGGCGCCGGGCCGAGCAGGCACTCGCCGAACAGCTCGGAGTCGAGCCCGACCACCTCGTGCCCGGCCTCGGCGAGCACCGGTGCCATGACCGTGCCCAGGTATCCTTTGTGGCCAGTGAGCAAGACCCTCATGAGCCCTCCAAACCAAGAGTCAGCTTGGTGACGAAGAAGGCCTCGGCATATCGTTCCTGGCACTCGATCCCGCGGATCCGCGCCAAACCCAGGAAGGCCTCCTTGTCATACCAAGGACGGTGTCGCTGCGAGGCGTAGTGCTGTTGCAGCAGTGAGACCTTTTTCTCGGCGAGTTCCGCGGACAGCGGCTGGTAGGCGTTGGGCCTGGCCAGGTCGCCGTCCCACTTGACGATCTCGTAACCCAGCACGAGGTGGTCCCGGAAAGCGGTCGGCACCAGCCGCGCGAGGCCACGGTGGTCCTGGTGCGCGTCATCGGCGCGGGGCGCCAGGATCATGTCCGGGTCCGACCGCCCGCGCAGCTCCTCGACCGCGTTCTTGGCCTCGTCCCAGTGCGCCGGCAGCCGGCCGTCCGGTAGCTTGTGGACGGTCACGTCGAGCTCGGCGCCGGGGCAGAACGCCCGCAGCGCGGCACGTTCCTCGTCCTCGCGGTCGGTGCCGCCGCCCGACAGCACGAGCGCGTCGACCCGTACCCCCGGGTTCGCCCGGCAGAGCGCGAGCAGCGTGCCGCCCGCGCCGATCGCGACATCGTCGCAGTGCGCACCGAGAACGACCACCGACCCTACGGAACCGGTGAGACGAATCACGCGGGCACCCTTTCCCACAGCGCCCACGGCCGCACGCCACGCGTGTAGCCGTCGTCGAGCATGGTGCGTTCCTTCACCGTGTCGGTCGGCTGCCAGAACCCGCGGTACGGGTAGGCGAGCAGGCGGTTGCGCTTGGCGAGCTCGACACAGCCGTCGCCGACGAGGTCGCCGCCGTCGGGGATGTGGTCGAAGATCTCGTCGCGCAGCACGAAGTAGCCGCCGTTCTCCCACATCGGCATCTCACTGACCGCGGTGATCGAGTCGACCCGGTTGTCCTGGCCCATCTCGACGCAGTGGAAGGAGGACTGCGGCGGCACGACCATCATCGACGCGCCGGCCTCGGCGTTCTTGA
The DNA here is from genome assembly GCF_035634895.1 of Actinophytocola sp. Lineage (GTDB taxonomy): Bacteria > Actinomycetota > Actinomycetes > Mycobacteriales > Pseudonocardiaceae > Actinophytocola. The sequence continues at coordinate 55,893 of NZ_DASQCC010000190.1, forward strand.
AGCGGTCAATCATCTCCGGCAGCGGCGCGTCGGTCAGCACGTCCGCGTAGTTGGCCAGGAACATCTCGTCGCCGTCGAGGTACGGGCGGACGCGCCGCAGCCGCTCGCCGATGGCCGACTCGATGCCGGTCTGCACGAACGTGATCCTCCAGTCGGCGATGTCCGTCGACAGCAGCTCCGGCCTGCCGTTCTCGAGCACGAAGTCGTTGGACGTGGTCTCCTCGTACTCGAGGAAGAACTTCTTGATGTGGTGGGCGCCATAGCCAAGGCACAGGATGAACTCCGTGTGCCCGAAGTGGGCGTAGTAGCGCATCACGTGCCAGATGAGCGGGCGCGGCCCGACCATGGCCATCGGCTTGGGCACGTCGTCGGCGGCGCCGTTTCGCATCCGCATGCCGTAGCCGCCGCAGAAGAGGACTACCTTCATGACTTGACCTCGACGATCTCGAGATGCGGGATGGGGAACACGAGCTTTCCGCCCCATTCGCCCACATAGGACAGTTGCGCGGTCAGCTCCGCGCGCAGGTTCCACGGCAGGACCAGGACGTAGTCCGGTTTGTCGACGGCGATCTGTTCCGGCGGCAGGATCGGGATCCGGGTGCCTGGCGTGTACCGGCCGTGCTTGTACGGGTTGCGGTCCACCGTGTACGAGAGCAGGTCCGGCCGGATGCCGCAGTGGTTGAGCAGCGTGTTGCCCTTGCCCGGCGCGCCGTAGCCGACGACGGTGCGGCCGCGGGCGGCCGCGTCGACCAGGAATCTCAGCAGGTCGCGCCGCACGCCGGCGACCCGGCGGGCGAACTCGGTGTACCCGGCCAGCTCGTGCAGTCCCGCGGCCTTCTCCCTGGCCAGCACGTCGGTCACCCGCTGGGTCGGCTCGCCCGCGTTCCCGGCGGGCTGGGCCAGCAGGCGGATCGAGCCGCCGTGCGTCGGGACCAGCTCGACGTCCACAAGGGACAGTCCGCCGCTCGCCAGCGCCTTCTGGGCGGAGGCGACCGTGTAGTACTGGAAGTGCTCGTGGTAGATCGTGTCGTACTGGTTGAGCTCGATCAGGGTCAGCAGGTGCTGCACCTCGATCGACACCCAGCCGTCGTCGGCGACCAGCGCCCGCAGGCCCTTCGTGAAGCCGACGACGTCCGGGATGTGCGCGTAGACGTTGTTGGCGACGACCAGGTCCGCCGGCCCGTGCTCGGCACGGACGGCCGCGCCGGTCTCCGGCGACAGGAACTCGGTGACGGTCGGCACACCCTTCTCACGCGCCGCCGCGCCCACGTTCACCGACGGCTCGATGCCGAGGCACCGGATGCCCTTCTCGACCACGTGTTGCAGCAGGTAGCCGTCGTTGGACGCCACCTCGACCACGAACCCCGGCTCGATCCGCGCGACCTGTGCCTCGACGAAGTCCTTCGCGTGCTGCACCCACGAGGTGGAGTACGACGAGAAGTACGCGTACTCGGTGAAGGTCTCCTCCGGCGTGATCAACGGCGGCAGCTGGGCCAGGAGGCATTCCGTGCACAGGCGAAGGTGCAGGGGATAGGTCATCTCCGGCTCGTCGACCTGCTCGGCCGACAGGAACAGCTCACACGGTGGAGTGGCGCCGAGATCGACAACGCTGGCGAGGTTCGTCGAGCCACAAAGTCGGCAGTTCATCTAGTAGGCCCCCTGACCACCGAGCACTGCCCGGAAGGTCTTCCACAGGATCATCGCGTCCATCGCGAGTGACCAGTCCTCCACGTATCGCAGGTCCAGGCGGACCGCTTCTTCCCATGACAGGTCGCTACGTCCGCTGACCTGCCACAACCCGGTCAGACCGGGCTTGACGAGCAGCCGGCGCCGCACGTCCGGCTCGTACCGCGCGCTCTCCTCCGGCAGCGGCGGCCGAGGCCCGACGAGCGACATCGAGCCGGTGAGCACGTTGAACAGCTGCGGCAGCTCGTCGACCGAGTAGCGCCGCAGAACGGAGCCGACGCGGGTGACCCGCGGGTCCTTGCGCATCTTGAACAGCACGCCGGCACCCTCGTTGACGGCGGCGAGCCGCTGCTTGACCTGGTCGGCGTTGCGCACCATGGTGCGGAACTTCCAGATCTTGAACTCCCTGCCGTCCTTGCCCACGCGGCGTTGCGTGTAGAACACCGGCCCACGGCTGTCCACCGCGATCGCGACGGCCGCGAACAGCAGGAACGGCAGGCTGAGGGTGATCAGTGTCACCGCGCCGACCCGGTCCATCACGCCCTTGACCACGCGGCGCATGCCGGTGAAGACCGGGGCGCTGACCCGCAGCAGCGGCATGCCGAGCACACCGGTGACGTGCAGGCGCGGTCCCGCGACCTCCATGAGGGTGGGGGCGACGACCATCTCGGCGCCGCTGCCCTCGAGCTGCCATGCGAGCCGCTGCAGTCGGCGCGGGGTCCAGTAGGAGTCGGCCGTGACCGCGACGATGCGGTAGCCGCCGCGGCGGACGTGGTCCGCCAGCTCGCCGAGGGTGCCGATCACCGGCACGCCTTCGACCTCCATGCCGATCTCGCCCTCACCGTCCACGGTGCAGATCGCGTCCACACGCCATCCCACGTGTGGCGCTTCCTTCGTGCGTTTGATGAGGTCACGGACGGTGTCGATGCCACCGGCCGCCATGACCGGCAGCAGGCACTCACCGTCGTAGCGTGCACGGTGGAGCACCTGGCGTAACAGGTAGCGGAAGCCGAGCGCGACGACCGCGGTCGCCGGTATGACAATGAACACCCACGACCGCGTCGAGACGACGCCCGTCGCGAGCCCCGCGAGCCCGAGCGCGACGGCGCCCGAGAACATGCCGCGGCCGAGGCGGACGTACTCCTCCGCGCCCTGGCCGAGGACCGTCGGGTGCCACGCCCGGTTCATGGCGAGCGAGCAGATCACGGTGACGACCGACAGGAAGCCGATCGTGATGTCCTTGAAGAGCTCCGCGCCACCGATGCTGAGGATCCCGCCGATACCGACGCTCACGAGGATCGTGACCAGCACATCGCTGGTGATCACGTAGCGCCGGTACTGGGGTTCCCAGCTGTTGACAGGGGGTTGTGTGGGTCGGTTGAGGCCCCGCAAGATGACCGATCTTCGCCGCGGAGCACGTAGCTGCTGGTAACGCATCGTGGTCCCCCCACGCATATGCGCATGCACGCATAACGGGTTGTTGGGCGTCCCCGAAGCCCAGAAATGGACGAAATTCGTTGCGACCCAACGAGTCGGATTGCCCCTGCCGGTCCGTGGTCGCGTTCACTGATTCGTTTGGCGATGCGCCGCCGTTACACGGACAGTGAGTCACTCCGTTGCGTGACGTTCGAGGTCACAGGTGGTCATCGGACCGGTAACGGGCGTTACCAGCTAAGTTCTACAATTGTCCGTGATCACTCAGTGATCGAATGCTCCGTTCGTGTCATCGGGTACCACTCGTCTGTCGCAGGCTCACCCGCCAGGTTCCAACTCCAGGTGGTGGTTGGAGTGATTCGGGTGAAGGTCCCCGGCCCGACCATGCCGACCCGCTGGACGGGCTCACTCGCTCGCCCGTACACCCGAACCCCACGCGCGACGAACGGTCGAAGCGACACGAGGTCGTCGACAACCAACGAGACCAGGTGGCGTCCGGCGAGGATGTTGCGAATCTTGCGGGTGCCGACCACGGTAGGGCCGCCCCCGACCCAGAACCCCACCCCGTAGAACTCGAACGCGACGGGCACCACATCCGGCTGCCCGCCGTCGCCCAGCGTGGCGAGCCGGGCCAGCGGCTGGGTGTTCAGGTAGGCGATCTCCTCGGCGCTGAACATGACGTCTCCTTCCGTCCGCGGCCTACACGAACGGCACGGCCGGAGATCGACAGGTCAGTAGCCGCCACGGTCGTCGTAGGAGTCGTCCTGGCCGCCGTAGCCACCGCGGCCGCTGTAGCCGCCCCGCTCGCCGTAGCCGCCGTAGGCCTTCGGCGTCCGGGGCCGGGCGGCCACCCGTTCGGCCCGCCGCTGCGCCCGGGCCTCCGACGCCAACCGGCGCGACTGGGCGGCGGCGAGAAACCCACCGGCGATCACGGCCACCCCGCCGACCGCGCACACGATCCAGGAGATGATCGTGGCCCGGTTGGTGAGCGCGTCGTAGAAGGCCCCGGCCAGCTCGGGCTGACCACTTCGTGCGGTCACCTGGCTACGCGCGAGGAACAGGAAGAGCACCAGCAAGATCATCATCACGACGAGCCCAATGCCGCCGACGACCATCGTCCGCCCACGACGGGCGGAGAGGACGACTCCGCCCAGAAGGAACAGGGCAGCCAGCACGGGCAGCAACACGCTCATCTTCTCGAGCAGGTCGAAAGCGGGCACCAACTGCCGAACCGCCGGCCGCGAGATCAACTGCACCGAAGCGTCGATGGCCGGGATCTGGTTGGCGAGCGGCACCCCCTCGGCCACCATCCGCTGTTTCAGCTTCGCCGCGACGTCCCCGAGGTCGAGAACGATCGCGTCCCCTTTGACACCGAGGCTGCCGCCCTGCTCCCCCCGCAACATGGCGAGCACCTCGGGATGCGCCTCCTGGTTGACGGAGACCCACAGCTCCTTGAAGTCGGGGCTGGTGACGAAGGAGTCCACACTCTTCTGCACCAGCGGCTGAGCCGACTCGGGCAGCCCCTTGTCCGCCAACGCCTGGGTGATCTGCCCGGCCACCTCCTGCTGGATGGCGGGATCATCGGCCAGGGGCGTCACCGCGGCGAGGTAGGTCTGCTCATTGGTGACCTCGCCGACCAGCGCATAGGCCGCCACGGCAGGCGCGGCGAGAAGAAACCCAAGAACAACAAGGATGGTGCCGATTGTGGTGCGCACAGTCCCGCACCCTAGCGGCCCGCGAACACCCCGTGGCAACAAGAAACACAAAAGGCCCCAGCCCGAACCCGGACCGGGGCACCTGTGGCCAGGGGCGGGATCGAACCGCCGACCTACCGCTTTTCAGGCGGTCGCTCATACCAACTGAGCTACCTGGCCAAACCGAAACGGGCGCAAACCACGCGTCCGCCGAAGGCGAGGCCACCACGCTGGGTCAACACCAACCGCACCGTGGGGGTGTGGGGGCTCGGCCCCCAACGAAATAAGAGAGCGGCCAAGGTCTGCGCCTTCCGCAGACACAAACCATCCACCGCTCTCGCGACCCTGACGGGACTCGAACCCGCGACCTTCGCCGTGACAGGGCGACGCGCTAACCAACTGCGCCACAGGGCCATGCTGTACTACATGCTCTCAACGGGACTCGAACCCGCGCTGCCGCCTTGAACAATTGTCAGCGTTCTTCTCAAGGCTTACTGCCAGCACCGTTCGGAGCAGTGGTTGAGACTCTAGCAGACCCCGACCCCATGATTTTCGGGGGTCTCGTGCTACGGATCGTGGTGCGAGACCCCCGATGTGAAGCCAATCTACGCAGCGAAGATCAACACGTAGCCGAGGTCACACGTCATCTCCGACATGTGTACGGTACCGTTTCGTTTATCAGCGGGAGGGACCCATGGATGTCGAGCGACCTGCACCGTCGTCTCGGGGAGTCGGGCGGGAGGACGCCATTCTGGCGGCGGCGGCGGAGCTGGTCACCGAGATCGGCTACGAGCGTGTGACCGTCGATGCGATCGCGGCCCGCGCCAGGTCGTCGAAGGCCACGATGTACCGGCGTTGGGCGGGCAAGGCCGAGCTGGTCGCCGAGGCGTTGCGGCGGTCGGCCGAGGGCGCGGACACGACGCCGCCGGACACCGGAACGGTGCGTGGCGATCTTCTCGACGCCGTGGCCGGCATCACCCAGGCCGTGACCGGCACGGGCGGGCCGGCGCTGTTGGGACTGGTCGAGGGCATCCGCTCCGACCCGGCCCTGCGCGAGCTCATCGCCGACCAGATCAGCCGACGCGGCCGCGTCGAAGCCGAGATGATCTCCGCCCGCGCGCGCACCCGTGGCGAGGATGTCGCGACTGAGCGGGTCGTGCTGGCGTTGGACGTGGCCATCGCCAGGGTCCTCCTGCTCACCCTGCTGCGCGGCGTGCCGCTCGATGAGGCCGCGCAGCGGGACCTCGTCGACGAGGTCCTCCTCCCGCTCCTCGGCCTCACGCACTGATCCCCACGCTGGCGTCTGAAAGAGAATCGTCATGCACAGCACCCTCACCACCGACATCGAGCAGTTCCCGATCCACGTCCCCCAGGGCGACCTCGACGACCTGCGCACCCGGCTCACTCTCACCCGGTGGCCGGGCATCGAGACCGTCACCGACACCAGCCAGGGCCCCACCACCGGGGCGATCCGGGCGCTGACCAGCTACTGGGCCGAGACCTACGACTGGCGCCGCGCCGAGGCCCTGCTCAACGGCATGGGCTCCTACCGCATCACCATCGACGGCCTGGACATCCACTTCCTGCACGTGCGTTCACCCGAGGCCGACGCGCTGCCGCTGCTGATGACCCACGGCTGGCCCAGTTCCGTGCTCGACTTCGCCAAGACGGTCGGACCGCTCACCGACCCCGCCGCTCATGGTGGCGACCCCCGGCAGGCGTTCCACCTGGTGATCCCGTCCCTGCCGGGCTTCGGGTTCTCCGCCCAGCCCGACACCACCGGCTGGGGCTTCCCTCGGATCGCCGACGCCTGGATCACCCTGATGGACCGGCTCGGCTACGACCGCTGGGGCGCCCACGGCGGTGACCTGGGCACCGCAGTGACCAACACCATCGCCGCGAAGGGCATCCCGCAGCTGGCCGGTATTCACCTCAGCATGGGCATGTTCGGCCCCGATCCCGACGAGATCGCCGACGCGACCCCCGAGGAGCAGGCCATGCTCGCGAGTGCCGGCCATTTCTGGGACAAGCTCTCGGGCTACGCGAAGGAACAGGGCACCCGCCCGCAGACCATCGGCTATTCCCTCGCCGACTCGCCGGTCGGTCTTGCCGCCTGGATCTACGCGATGTTCCAGGACACCTGCGCCACCCCCGGTGACGCGCCGGCGTCGTTCACCTACGACGAACTGCTCGACGCGATCATGATGTACTGGCTGCCCAACGCCGGTGCGTCATCCGCGCGCATCTACTGGGACATGCTCAACGGCGGCGCACCCACGCCTGTCACGACCGCCTCGCCGATCGCCGTGCCGACCGGGTTCATCCAGCTCGCCGGCGAGCATGTCCGCAAGAGCCGGCGCTGGATCGAGCGCCGCTACACCGACCTCGTCCATTTCGCCGAGAGCCCCGGCGGCCACTTCGCCGCGCTCGAGAACCCCGAGGCGCTCACCGCCAGTATCCGCGCGACCTTCGCCACGCTGCGCTGAGCCCCACCATCCCCAGGAGACCTCTCATGTCCGACACCCCAACCGTCCTGCCCGACGACCTGATCGACCTGCTCCGCCGGCCCAGCCCGTGCTTCCTCTCCACCGTGATGCCCGACGGATCACCCCAGATGACCCAGACCTGGGTCGATACCGACGGCCACCACATCCTGATCAACACCGTGGTGGGCTACCGCAAGGCCAAGAACATCGCCCGCGACCCCCGTGTGGCCATCAGCGTGACCGACCCCGACGACACTTCGCGTTACTACGCGCTCCGTGGGCACGTCATCGACTACACCACCGACGGCGCGGCCGAGAACATCGAGAAGCTCTCCCACAAGTACCTCGGCACACCCCACCCCAACTTCAGCGGCAAACCCGAGACCCGGTTGCTGCTCACCATCGCGGTGGACTCCATCGCCCACGCGCCCTTCGCGTAGCGGCCATGAGCGTCACACCATCAGCCAGGGCTACGTCCTTCGTCCTGTCGCCCGCTGACGCACCCGCCTACTGGAACGTCGGCACCTATTGGCGAGTACTCGCCGACGGAACGCAGACCGACGGGCGCTCCTGCACGTTCGACGAACTGTGCCCCCACGGGCTTGTCGCCCCACCCCATGTCCACGATGACGAGGAGGAAGCGTTCTTCGTCCTCGAAGGCGACTTCGTGTTCACCGTGGACCAGGACGAGATACCCGCCGGCCCCGGCAACCCACGACCTCCACATGCTGGGCACACGTCAACGAGAAGTCCTCGCGCTGATCGCGCAGGGCCGCACGAACTCGGCCATCGCACAACGGCTGGACCTGACGCTGAAGACGGAAACGCCCGGTGCGACCCTTTGCGGGGGTTGACGCCGCGTGTGTCAGATCCGCGCCGTTCAGGAAAGCCTCGTCAGATCCATAAAAGTTAGCCTTGCGCGGGCCAAGTCTTCGCTGGCAAGTCTACTCACAGTTTGCGAACTCGCTCGCCCGATCGAGCGAATATCGCCGCAGGAATGCTTCTTCGCCCGTGGTGGCGAGTTACTCTAGGGTCGAGCGATCTAACGTAGGGATGGATGTTATGCCCTGACAGTCTGTACAGGGCTGCGATTGCATGCATGGCGTGGAGGAGGACGCACGCTGAAGGTTCAATTCGAGCATTGACCCTCGCTGAGCCGGGGGTCCTCTCCTGCGCAGAGGATCCTGTCGTTCGTGGGTGAACTAAGGACTCTGTTGCCAAGGATGCGAGCATGCCTACAAACAGCGTGAACCGCCTGTCCGTGCAAGGCCTGCGCTTCGTGGTTGACCGAGGGAAATTGTTTGCGGTCCGGGTGCGAGAGTATTGGTTGAGGGTTCTAGTGAGTCTGGGGTTCCGGCAATCGGAGTCGAGAATCTCCGCCGATTCGCAACGGTACTGGACCCGGACCGACGGGAAGCGGTGGGCTGCGGATTCACACTTGCGTGACGCGCCGGTTTTTGACGGCAGTGACCTGTGGTCGCGGATTGGTCGCGAGCACCTGGACTTGTTCGAACGCGGCGTGCGTATGGTCGGGTTCACGCGACCGTGGCATCGGGTCGTTGAGTGGGGATGTGGTGGCGGCGCGAACGCTGTGCACTTCGCGCCGCGCGCGCGGGAGTTCATCGGCATCGATATCTCGAAAGAGACGCTCGACGAGTGTGCCAAACAAGTTGCGTCCCTATGTGACACACCGTTCCGTTCCGTGCACATCGACGTCGCCCATCCCGAACGGGTGACACGGTTGAATGTTGGACAGTGTGACATTTTCCTTTGTTTTTATGTATTCGAACTGATTCCCACGCCAGAATATGGGGAACGGATTCTCCGTATCGCTCGCGAGCTTCTAGCCCCAGGCTCACTCGCGCTTATACAGATCAAGTACGACGACGGCCGGTTGCTGACCAGGCCCCGCCGTCGGTCCTATGTCACCGCGCTCGCCGACATGACGACTTACTCAATCCCATCCTTCTGGCAGTTGGCCGAGAAATGCGGATTCGTGCCAGAGATGGTTTATCTGGTTCCAAAGAATGAGCTCGACGAGCGGTACGCCTACTACTTCCTGACCAGGGAGGGTTAGGCTGCACGTCGTGGGGCGGCGTCGGCGCTGCGGTCGATCCAGCCCCAGCGCACGGCCCGCCGGTAGGCGCCGCTGATCAGGTAGTGGATCTTGCGGATGGTGCCGGGCTGCAGCGGCCGGCAGCGGTGTCCGTCCTCGGGTTGGCGGTTGTCGCAGTGGTCGCGGCAGCGGCGCAGCGCGGCATACAGGTAGTCGAGGACTTCGGGCGTGACCGCGGAAAGGCGAAGGTGTCCGAGCCGGGGTTGGAGGTGTCTGGTCACCGTGTGGCGGTAGGAGCGGCGGGTGGTGTCGGTGGCGTGCACCAGGTCGACGTGGCGGTCCAGCAGCTCGGTGACGGTGACGTCGGTGCGGGGGTGGCGGCGGTCGCGGACCTGGTCGACGAGACGGCGGCAGGCCACTTCGGCGTCGGCGAGCGCGGCCGGACCGCCGGGGACGGTGCGGCTGAGGTAGCGCTGGTGGCCGGTGACGGGATGGACGTCGGCGTAAACCCGCACCCGCAACGAACCACTGGGCAGGCGGCTGATCGAGCCTCGGGCACCCCGCCTGGCCGGAAGGATCCTGCGGCTCAGCGGAATGGTGGTCTTGTCATGGGCCATGCCATGCGATCCTTTCCAAGATCGCTGGCTGCAAGCCTCTCGGTCGCACCTCTCGGGCCTAGAAACCGCCGTCTACCTGCGGTTTTCTGACCTCGCACCACGTCAGCGGCGGGACGTGCTCCCAACGGGATTCGAACCCGCGCTGCCGCCTTGAAAGGGCGGAGTCCTAGGCCGCTAGACGATGGGAGCCCGGGTTGCCCGCTTGGAGCACCGAAAGCATAAGACATGTGCCCCTGGGCCCGCCAAGCGGGTATCCGGAAGCTGTCTACCTCGGCGAACCCGGGTCCACCATCGACTGGCTCGTCGCTAGCGGCGGACGGGTGGCACTCCGTCCTCGCTGGGCACGAGGCCCAGCATGTCCAGCAGCTCGCGGCAGTCCTCGACGCTCTGTGCGCCGGCAGCCACGGCGAGCTGGGCTCGCCTTACCTGCTCGTCGGACACGCGTGAGGTCTCACCGGTGCGTTGGGCCGGCACACCGCCAGTGCCGAAATTGAGGGCGGTGTCCCGCGATTCATGTTGCAAGAGGAAGTCGCGAACTTCGACTGGGCCGCTCATGTCGCCTCCCCGACCATCAGGTTTCGGGGAAGGCTATGAGACGGAGGGGGCCCGCCACAGCCCCCCGAGGAGTGAATCCTGGGCGCACGGATAGTAGTCGGGGCCGATCATGCGACCAGCCGGCGGACAGTCTCAGCGCCGATGGCGCCATAGGTGGGTCACCCGAATGGCCGCATCAGACCACTGTGGACATGCCGCGGCCTCCCTCGGAGGGTTCCCTGATCGAGATGCACCCATTAGGAGTCGCCGCGACCTGCGGTAACGGCGAATCGGACACGTCGACGATCTTCGACGTCCACCGGGGCACTGGCATGACCTGTGGCCACCACGCCGCCGCGGTGAACGCGGAGCCGGTCGGGTCGGCGCTCGCCGCGGACGTGGCCGTGAGCCTCAAGACCAGCGGCTTCACAATCATGAGCGCTGGGAGCTGAGTGAGTCGCGGCCGGGGAGCTGCTGGAGGTACGACCGAGATGTCCACAAAGGCAGCACGGCAGGACCGGCCCCGACCGGAACGGCGGTTGCCCAACTGGACATCTTTGCAGTTCAGCGGCATAGCAGGTGGAGAGTTGCGCTCGATCATGGGCACTCGGTGAATAGTTCTCTATAAGTTTTCACCTTTGCCCCCTCGCAAGAGGCGCGTGCGCGTGCAACAATCGACTCGCTGACACACCCCCGGTCAGCGCCTGTGGAGATCCCCTCCGGCCCCCGCGTTCCTCCCCCTGGCGCGGGGGCCTCTCCATACGCTCCGGCGAACTGTGTTCGCGGGGCGCGCTCACCGGGTCGCTTCTTCGTTGTTTTGGGGGTGCAACCCCCAAAACCCCGCCCGGCGGGGCTTCGCCCCCCGGACCCCCGGCGCTGCGTTCTTCGCCCTGTCCCGGCGCTTCGTTCCTCGTCCCGGCGCTTCGTTCCTCATAGTGTGCCGGCGCTTCGTGCTTCGCTCTTGGGCCTGGGGGCCTTGGGCCCTGTGTCGCTCGTGTTCGTCGTGGGGCTTGGGCTTTCTTCTCATCTGTCAGACGGTCGTTGGGTGTGGTCGGGTTGCCTTGGGTGGGTACTTGGCCTTGGGGCTTCTTGTTACTTGTTGGCCGGACGGGGGGCTGGCGGGGTTCGCTTGCTGGGGAAATACGGAGGGTGTTGTGGCGCTCACCGGTAAATGTGGTTGCCTTGCTGGTCAGACCGCAACCGGTTCGTTATCCTCCTCTGGTGCTTTTCACCGGACGTAGTCGACCCAGTGGTAAGCCGGCTGTTGAGGCCGGGGACCCAGGACGCCATCGCACCGAAGCCGCGCCGGCCGAGGAGGGTCTTCCCGACCACGACCTCGAGTCGTACCTGGCCGCCCTTTCACCCGAGGGCGACCCGGAGACGACCGGTTCCGGCCGGCGGTTCGGGGGGTCGCAGGTCTACCAGCTGCGCCTCTCGCTGATGGCGAACGAGCAGCTGCGGGAGATCGCGGCTTACAACCAGACCTCGCCGCTCGCGCTTGCCCAGGAGTGGGTCATGCAGCGGCTCGAGTGGGAGGCGCAGCAGCTTCCCCGCCGCTGAGGCCCCAGAGCCCCCACAACACCCGTACTGACAAGCAAAGGGCCCCGGTCGCACCCGACCGGGGCCCTCCGCAGTGAGCTACCTACAGTGCGCGCACGTTCGTCGCCTGGGGGCCTTTTGTGCCCTGCCCGACCTCGAACTCGACGCGCTGGTTCTCTTCCAGGGTTCGGAAGCCCTTGCCCTGGATCTCCGAGTAGTGCACGAAGACGTCGTCGCCGCCTTCGTCAACGGCGATGAAGCCGAAGCCCTTCTCGGAGTTGAACCACTTCACAGTGCCCTGTGCCATCCGCCTGCCTCCATCGCAGGATCAGCATGGGGTTACACCGTGCAACCCCGGCAGCCCCTCGGGCGTTGCCTCCGCCGACCTGCAACGGAAGTGCGGCACGCCCGCGTTTTCGTTCCGCGAGCGTGTAAGGCACGAACACAGAAACTACGGCCTGCGCGGCAGAGCGTAGCGCGTAGAGCACTCCGAGCACTACTACTTGCACACGGTTGATTACAGCCGTGGTTCGATCTCCGCAGGCCGGAGGCCGACACTCGAATGTGATCTGCCTCACATACGATCAAGCCAACGTGGATCCACTCAAAGGCGTCGAAACACATGTGAGAACGGCGCGGCGGGTCTAGTAGGGGGAACTGATGGGTGGAACCAGGGCACGACGGCTGTCAAAGGCCCTGCTGGCGGTCGGTGTCGCGGCCGTCCTCGGCTTGACGGCGTGTACCTCCGGCGGCGGCGACGGCGGTGCCGCGAAGGGCAAGGACTCCACCGGGAGTCCCTCGGGCCAGGCGGCGCCGAAGCCGCCGGCGAAGATCACGCTCGATCCGGCGTCCGGGGCCGCGGACGTCTCACCGGCCGTGCCCGCGAAGGTCACCGTCGCCGACGGCAAGATCGAGACGCTGACGTTGACCAACCCGACCGGCAAGCAGGTGGTCGGCGCGCTGTCGCCGGACGGCACGAGCTGGACGATTGGTGAGCCGCTCGGCTACGGCAAGACCTACACGTGGGCGGGCACCGCGAAGGGCACCGACGGCAAGACGGCGCCGATCACCGGCTCGTTCACCACCGTGACGCCCGCGAGGCAGGTCGACGCGTCGCTGAACGTGGGTGACGGCAAGACCTACGGCGTCGGCATGCCGATCGCGATCACCTTCGACCGGGACGTCACCGACAAGGCGGCCGTGCAGAAGGCGTTGACGGTCAACACCTCCGTGCCGACCGAGGGCGCGTGGGCGTGGCTGTCCGACCGCCAGGTGCACTGGCGGCCCAAGACCTACTGGCAGCCGGGCACGCAGGTGAACCTGGTGGCGCACCTGTACGGCACGTCGTTCGGCGACGGCAAGTACGGCGCGGAGGACCGGACGGCGAACTTCACGATCGGGCGGTCCCAGATCGTGCAGGGGAACACGCAGACCCACCGCCTGGTGATCATCCGGGACGGCGCGCAGGTGGCCGACTACCCGGCGAGCTACGGGCTGGACTCCGACCCCGGCCGCGTCACGAACAGCGGCACGCACGTCGTGATGTCGAAGAGCGACACGTACTCGATGTCGAACCCGAAGTACCACTACGAGAACGTGGTCGTGCCGTGGGCGGTCCGGATCTCCAACAACGGCGAGTTCATCCATGGGTACGCGCCGTCGATCCCGAACCAGGGCAAGAAGAACGTCTCGCACGGCTGCGCGAACCTGTCCCCGGCGAACGCCAAGGCCTACTTCGACACCGCGATGACCGGTGACCCGGTGGAGATCACCGGCAGCACCAACCAGCTCGGCCCGAAGGACGGCGACTACTACGACTGGGCCCTGACCTGGGACCAGTGGTTGGCCAAGTCGGCCTGATTTTCCTAGGGTGTTGCCCCAGTGCCGAAGCATTGGGGCAACATGACTGAGCTGGTCGTTCGTGCGTCCGGGGCGAGCGCGGTCCGGACGGCGATCGGCGCGCCGGACGAGCCGCCACGCACGCCGGCGCAGGTACAGCTGTTGATGCGGGTCCCCCGGCCGGTGCCGGGGGTCCTGTCGTTTCCGGAGTGCTCCCTGCGGGCGAGTCGCGGCGGGACCGTGTTGCTGACGGTCGCGACGGCGCGGCTGTCGCTCGGGTTCGCCGAGCTGCGGCCGCTGATGTTCCGTCCGGTGCCGGTGGATCCGCCGCTGCAGGCGCTCTTCGCCTCGGCGGTGTCGCACCTGCTCGGCGCCGCCGAGGACCTGGACCCGCACGGCGTCCGGCCGTACCTGACCGGACTGGCGGAGCTCGTGCTGCGCAGCGCGTTGCGCACCGAGCTGGACCGGGCGGACGCGCTCGCCACCCGCCGGCGCGAGGCGGTCGAGTACATCCGCGTCCACCTGGCCGACCCGGCGCTGACGGCCGAGCGGATCGCCGACGCGCTGTTCATCTCACGCCGCCGCCTGTACCAGTTGTTCGACGACGGTGACGGCGTGTCCGGTCGAATTCGACAGTTGCGAATAGACCGGGCGAGGGAGCTGCTTTCCGACCCGGCGCACGCCTCCCGCGGCGTCGGTGAGATTTCCCGGCAGTGCGGCTTTGCCAATGCCGCGCATTTCTCCCGCACCTTTCGAAAGGCGACCGGGAAGTCGCCGAGCGACTATCGGGATTCGCTGCTGAACGGTTGGGTGAAATCCACCGAGGACACCAGCTGACCCAGGGTCGCGGCCAGTTCCAGCCAGCCGCGACCGGTCGGTGAGTGCAGCGTGAACACGGCCATGCGGTTGCCGGCCGGGGCGACGACCACGGTCTGTAGCTGCGCGCCGGACATCAGCAGGCGCTCCGCGATGACCACCGGGTAGCCGCGGGTCGTCTCGGACGTGGTGACCTCGTGGATGTCGTCCTCGTCGACCAGGTGGCGGTGCAGGTCCGCCACCGGCACGTCCGCCGTCACCACGTTGGCCACCAGGATCGCGGGGTCGGCCGCCGCGTGGGTGAGCACCGCCACCAGGCCCGGGCCGTCCTCGTGGGCCAGCTCGGCGGCGTCCCGGGCGGCCAGCGCCACGCCGGGGTCGTGTGCGGACTCCGGGCCGCGCGCCTTGACGATCAACTCGGTCAACGCCGCCGCCGTCGCCTCGACGGACTTCGTCGGCACCGGGGTCAGCCCCGGCACGGTCGCCAGCTTCACCGGGGCGTCTCGAGTTCGATCGTCTCGCCGGCGACCGGCGACCGCTGCGCCAGCACCGCCGCGACCGCGCCCCCTGCCGGTGCGGTGAACCCTCCCGGGGCGACCAGCGCGCCCAGGGTCGCGGCCGTGCGGGACGAGCGGCGCAGCACGCCGGCCACCGCCTCGACCTCCGGCGCCGGCGCGGCAGGCTCGGCGCCCAGCGCGGCCGCGGCCTCGTCCGCCGCGCGGAGGTGCTCGCCGGCCAGGGTGCGGGCTTCCGACAGCACCGCCTCCAGCTCGGCCGCCACCGCCGTCACCCGTTCCGTCGCCACCGTCACCGCCGTGTTCGCGGTCGCCGTGGCGGCCGGGGTGGCCGCCAGGTCACGCTCGTTCTGCCTGTCCTGCAACGCGTCCCGGGCGTCGTCCAGTGCCTGGCGCAGGCGCAGCGCCCGTGCGTCCAGCTCCTCCGTGTGGCGGCGGTTGGCGGCCAGTGTCTCCGCCCACCCCTCCAGCACCGGGATCGCCGCCCGCGCCCGGCCCGGGTCGGCCGGCGGGACGGCTCGTGCCCGGAACGCGTCCGCCGCCGGGCCCTGCCAGGTCGCGGCGTGCCTGGTCGCGGCGTCGATCGAGGACTCCACGGTGGACAGTGCGGCCACCGCGGCACGGAGCTGGGCGACGACCGCGCCGACCGCGTCCACGCTGCCCGGCGTGGGGTCGAAGCCGAGCCCGCGATACGTCACGGGCCCAGATCGAAGCGGGTCGCCGCGTTCGTGTCCAGGTCCGCGTACGTGTCGCGGACCTTCGTCACGTCTTCCGACAGGCCGGTCACCGCCGTGCGGACGGCCAACAGGTCGTCCTCCGTGGACCGCAGCAGGGCCGCGACCGCCGCGACCAGCCGGCCGGGACCGACGTCGCCCGGTGGTGCCAGCTGGACGGTCAGCGCGTCCGCCGCCGCCCGCAACGCCGTCGCGGCCGAGCCCATCGCGGGCAGGTCCGCCTCGAAGCCGGTCATGCGCCGAACACCGGCGGGTAGGCGGGCGGCAGGTCGTCCAGGAAGTCGATGCCCACGTCGTACTTGTTGCGGTGCTCCTTGTCCTCCTCGTCCGGCGCGTGCCCGAACGGCATCCCGCCGAACGCGCCGCCGGCGCCACCGGCACGGCCACCGGTCACCCCGCCGGCCGCGCCGCGACCGGGCATCCCGCCGGCGCCGGCGAGCGCACCGAAGCCGGGCGAGTTGCGGATGACGTCCGACCCACCCGAGCCGAGGCTGCCCAGCCCGCCGCCGTAGCCGCCGAGGCCATTGCCGGGACCACTGCCGTAACCGGTACCCGTGCCGCCGCCGACGAGTGGTTCGACGAAGCCGGCCGCGCCGGTCGCCGAGCCCGGGCCGGGCCCACCGGGCCCGGTGTCCTGGCCGCCGGCGCCGTTGCGCGTCGGCACGTCGTGGGGGGAACGGTGGCCGGTGTCGTCATCCGGTGCGGGTGTCCGGTCCGCGACGTCGTTCGTCGTCGGGGTCGCGTCGGTGAAGTGCGGCATGGCGTCGTGGACGTCCTTGCTCTGCGCCTCGTACGCCTCCATCACCGCCACGGCCTCCGCCTTGCGGGCACGGGCCTGCTCGTGGCTGACCATGCCGTCGGAGAGGAGCTGCTTCAGCAGGATCGCGGTGCTCGGGCCACCAGTGCCGACCACCGTGTAGCCGTCGCGGAAGTTGCGTTCCGCGGTCGCGAAGGCCGGTTCCGGCATGTACTTCCGCGCCCGCTCGACCGCCTCCGTGTACGTCGCCATGCTCTGCGCGACCGTGCTCGCGGTCTCGCTCGCGTCGCCCGCCCAGCGCATGAGCCGCGAGTTGGACTCCGCCGAGCTGACCGCCGCCTGCCCCTTCCACGCATCGAGCACCCGCGCCATGGCCTCGCGCACCTCGCCGGTGGTGGCGTCGATCCTGGCCGCCAGCGACTGCCACTGGCCGGCCCGCGCGGACATCACGGCGGGGTCCGCGCTCATGATCATGTCGTACAGCTGGTCGTGCTGGTAGGCGTGCCAGTTGACCTTGCCGAAGCGGCCCGGCTCGCGGTTGCGCACGCGTTCGGCGGTCCGCTTCTCGCGGTCGTCTTTCGCGTCCTCGGACCAGCCGTGGGCCTCGCGCCAGGTCTCGTCGCGACGGTCGTGGTGGTAGCCCTTCACGCGATCTCCTCCGCCTGCCGCCGCAGCCTGCTGACCGTCTCCTCCTCGACGCCGTGGTAGGCGGCGAGCGTCTTCAGTATCGCGACGCGCACGGCGACCAGCTCCGTCATGTACTGCCGCAGCGCGGTCCGCACGCCGCCCTCGTCGCCGGCCCTGGTCCCGAACGCCAGCCGCATGGGCCCGGCCACCGGGCTTCGCCCGTCGCCGAGCGGGCCGGTCAGGTCGGCGGCCTCGGCCAGGTGGCCGGCCAGGTCGTCGTGCAGGGTGGCCAGGTCGCGCTCGGCCTGCCGCAGCGCGGTGAGGTCGACCTCGATGCCGTCCATGCCGACGCCGGTGACGGCGTGCCGGCTCCGGATCCGGTCGATCTCCGGCAGCAGGTAGGCGACGTCCTGCTCCCGGTACTCGTGCCGCAGCCGCCTCGCCTCGGTCAGGTTGTCGATCCGCTCGCGCGCCATGCGGTCATTCCAGCACAGTGTGCGTACCGTCACCCCCGAACGCTGCACGGTGGGACATGACCTTGGCTCAGCTGGACAAGCTCTACGCTGATCGAGTGAGTCGTGTATCTCCGAGGTGGCCACCGGTCGAGGTCGTCACCCCGCCGCCGAACCCGGACGCCCCAGCGGCCGGCACCAAACTCGGCCCGCACTACGCCCAGTGCTTCGGCTGCGGCGACGAGATCGAGGGCGGCCTGCGACTGCGCACCGAGGCCGGTCCCGACTCGACGATCATGGCCCAGTTCACCGTCACCGAGGCGCACCAGGGCGCGCCGGGGCTCGCGCACGGTGGGCTGCTGGCCTGCGCGTTCGACGAGGCGCTGGGCAGCACGGTCGGGCAGATGCTGCGCAGGCCCGCGGTGACCGGCCGGCTGGAGACGGACTTCCTGCGGCCGGTGCCGATCGGCTCGACGCTGCACATCGTCGGCAGGCTCGACGGGGTCGCCGGGCGCAAGGTGTACGCCAGCGCGGACGGACGGCTGAACGCACCGGACGGGCAGCTGGCCCTGCGGGCGCGGGCACTGTTCGTGATCGTCGACTTCAGCCACTTCACCACGCACGGCACCGCGGACCCGCGGGACGTGCACCCGGATGTGAACCCTTGATCATCTTTGGTTTGTTGCTGAGCGTGCTCGTCACGCTGCTGCACCTCTACCTGTGGAAACGGCTGGTCAAGGACACGACGTCGCCGGGGCGCCTGCGCCGGCTGCTCACCTGGGTGCTCGTCGGGCTCACGGTGCTGCTGGTCGCGACCCTGGTGCTGCCGCGCGTGATCGGCCCGACGAGGTCCACGTGGTTCGCGTGGCCCGGGTACGTCTGGTTCGCGCTGCTCATCTACCTCTTCCTGACGCTGGCCGTGCTGGAGCTGCCGCGGCTCGCGCTGCGTGGCTGGGTCAGGCGCAGGCCGCTGGAGGCGACGGCGACGACCGGCGCGCCCGCGGTCGAGGACCCGCCGGCGCCCGAGGAGCCGGCCACGCCGGGGGTCAGCAGGCGGGTGTTCCTGGCCCGCACGAGCGCGGTGGTCGCGGGCGCGGTGTCGGCCGGCACGGTCGGGGTCGGGATGGTGAACGCTCTCGGCCCACCGGACCTGCTGCGGGTGCCGATCCGGCTGCGCGGGCTGGACCCGGCGTTCGACGGCTACCGGATCGCGGTGGTGTCGGACATCCACCTCGGACCGATCACGGGCCGAAGCCACACCGAGCGCATCGTCCGCATGATCAACGAGACGTCACCCGACCTGGTCACGATCGTCGGCGACCTCGTCGACGGCACGGTCGACGAGCTGGGCCCGGCCGCGGCACCGTTGCGGGACCTGGTCTCCCGCGACGGCACGTTCTTCGTGACGGGCAACCACGAGTACTTCAGCGGCGACCCGGCCGCGTGGCTGCGGGAGCTGGAACGCCTTGGCGTGCAACCACTCCGCAACGAGAACACGGCCATCGGGACCGCGTTCGACCTGGCCGGCGTCAACGACCTCGCCGGCCGCTCGACCGACGGCGGGCCGGACTTCGACCGCGCGCTGTCCGGGGTCTCGTCGTCCCGCCCGACGATTCTGCTTGCGCACCAACCGGTTCAGGTCTCGGAGGCCGCCGCGCGCGGGGTGGACCTGCAGCTGTCCGGGCACACGCACGGTGGTCAGCTGTGGCCGTTCCACTACGTCGTCGGGCTCCAGCAGGGCACACTGGCCGGTTTGTCCACCGTGGACCACACGCAGCTGTACGTGACGCGTGGCGCGGGTTTCTGGGGCCCACCGGTGCGGGTCGGCGCGCCCCCGGACATCACCGTGCTGTCACTCCAGAGCTAGGACCAGCTTGCCGCGGCCGTGCCGGGTCTCGATCTCCCGGTGCGCGTCGGCCGCGTGTTCGAGGGCGTACGTGCGGCGGATGTGGAAGCTGAGCCTGCCCTGCGCGTAGAGGTCGGCCAGGCCGGCGAGCCGGGCGCCGGAGCGCGCCGGCGGGGTGACCCTGATGCCCTCGGCGGCGGCGCGTTCGTGGTCGACGAGGGTGAGGATGCGGTCCCGGTCCTTGACGAGCTCGAGCGAGACGTCGAGGGCCCCGGCGCAGTCCACCACGGCGGTGGGCGCGAGGTCGCGGACGCGGTCGGCGAGCCCGTCGCCGTAGACCACGGGGATGGCGCCGAGCGAGCGCAGGTAGTCCTGGTTGGCGGCGCTCGCGGTGCCGATGACGGTGGCGCCGGCCAGCCCGGCGAGCTGGACCGCGACGGTGCCGACCGACCCGGCGGCGCCGTGGACGAGGAGGGTGTCGCCCGGCCCGACCCGCAGCTCCTCGAGCGCGATGTGCGCGGTCTGGGCCCCGGCCGTGAACCCGCCCGCGACGTCCCACGGCATGGCGGCGGGCTTGGCCGTGACCTGGTCCGCCGGGACGACGATGTACTCGGCGTAGGCGTTGAGGGTCGAGAAGCCGAGGACCTCCCGGCCGTCGTCGGTGACGCCGGCGAACTCGTTGCCGGGAATGCGTGGCCACCGGTCCGCCGACAGGTAGGGCGGCGTCCACCCGGCACGCAGCGCCGCGTCGAAGGGTTGTACGCCGGCGGTCCTCACCCGGACCCGCACCTCGCCGGGCCCGGCGGTGGGGGTGGGCATCTCCAGCAGGCGAAGCACGTCTGGCGGTCCGGGCTCGGTGAAGGCGGCGGCTCTCATGCCGGTCATCATCGAACCTCCAGCATGGTGGAGGTCAAGTGACGCGGCCGCCGGCCCCCGGTATCCAGCATAGTGGCGGGCACCGACAATTTCGGCGCGCTGTCCACAGTCGCAGCGGTTGTCCACAGTGGTCGTTCGCGGCCGCGCGGTTCTGTCGGTGCCCCTCGGTAGGCGAACTCCCATTGCCAACATAGAGTCGGTCTACGGGGATACATGAGGACGTTACGGCAGGTCAGAGGACGGGAACACCGCCAGTTCCGCGAGTTATGCCGGTGTAAGACTCGTATGCCCGGTTGCCGAAGAGTCGGGTGGGTTCGTATCGCAAGCGCCCTACACTTCACCCGCCAGGGGTTGGGGATTATGAGAGAATGAGAACGTGCAGTGTCGCCCACTCTCCCTCGCTACGGGGGTAGTCGTGGGCATGTCCGCGGCGGCGTCGATCGCCGCTGGGATGGTATCGAGTCCCACTAAATGGCAGATGATCTGGCTTCTAGTTGCTTCATCCACCGCCGCGACCGCTGGTGTCATAGCCGCATCAAGCGCGGAGCCACAGACTGCGCAACGCGCTGGTGCAGCCTCAAAAAAAAGTCCGGTGTTCGTTAACTACCCGTGACATAAACTGGTCGAAATTGGGCGTCCCTTAGGTTACGGAAATGACCTGTCGCGGCATGTGTTGACCCGTGTCACGCGCTAGTCAGCCGTGAGCAACACCTTCCGAGTCACAGCTATGTCACAAATGAGGGCTTGCCGAGACTTGGTTTCGGGGGCCGGCGGCCGTCCTAGGTCAGCGTCCGTGGCCGGATCGCGTTCGCCTTGTCGACCAGTTCGTGGCGTCGTTCCGGGGTGCTGGCCAGGCGGGCGAGTGCGCGGTAGCAGCGTTCCAGGCCGAAACGCAGCTCGCGTTCGGTGAGCCGGCAGCCGAGGACCGTCCGGTTCGCCGCGTCCGGGGTGCCGGCCGCGCGAACCCACTCGTGCGCGGCCTCCAGGACCTCCGCCGAGAGGATGGTTCGGCGTTCGGCGTCCAGGGACAGGCGCTCCAGCTTGCGGGACGCGTCATGCAGGTCCTGCTCGGTCACCCGGGAGGCGTCGTCCGAGCGGGTCTTGATCTTGACGGCGGCGACCTGCGCGGCGACGTGGTGGCTGGACGTGTCCGGCACGGCCTCCAGTACCTCGATCGCGCCGCTTCGCGCGCCCTGTGCCAGGTACACGCGGGCCAGGCCGAACGCCGCGCTCACCCAGGCACGGTCGGTCCGCCAGACCAGCTCGTAGTACCTGGCGGCCTGGAAGTAGTTGCCCGCGTACTCGGCCGCGACCGCCAGCGCCAGCTTGGGCGGGATCTCGCCGGGCACCGCGTCGTACACCCGCTCGAAGGCGGCCACGGCCTCGGCCGGCTTGCGGGTCGCGATCGCGATGAGGCCCTGGTACCAGTCCGGGCGCCAGTCGGCGGGGTCGGTCGCGACGCGGCGCGCCGCCTCCAGCTCACCCTGCGCCTGGCGCAGCTCGCCGAGCTCGAGGCGGGCACGGACCATGCGCAGCCGCACCTCGATCGAGTCCTGCGGCGCGGACTGGAGTGCGGCCAGCATCTCGGCGGGCTCGGTCGCGGTGATGCTGGCGAGGGTGCTGGCGGCGTGGTCGTGCGTGTCGACCATCGGCAGCGGCAGGATCGAGGCGACCTCGATCGGATCGGGCGACGGCAGTGAGCCGCGCTCGCCGACGACCATGCCGGAGCCGAACGTCCTGGTCTCCAGCGCGAAGACGTTCGAGGCGCCGGGGCGCGGCCGGCCGGTACCGAGGGCCATGACCTCGCGGAGCACGCCCGTCAGCTGGTCGGCCATGTCCTCGGCGGAGGCGAAGCGCTGCTGGGGGTCGGTGTGCGTCGCGCGCTTGAGTACCCGGTGGTAGGAGCTGAAGAGGGCGAACAGGGGCTCCTCGTCGGGGCCGGGCAGCGTGTACTTGTGTCGCGTGGTGTAGCCGCCGAACTCGATCGACAGGACGGCGAGCGTGCGGCCGACGGTGTAGATGTCACTGGCGACGGACGCGCCCTCGGTGGCCAGCTCCGGCGCGGAGTAGCCGAGGGTGAAGAACAGCGGCGAGTCCCAGTCGTCGATCTTGCGGACGGCGCCGAGGTCGATGAGCTTCAGCTGCTCGCCGGACTGGATCACGTTGTCCGGCTTGAGGTCGCAGTAGAGCATGTCGATGCTGTGCAGGTACCCGATGGCCGGCAGGATCTCCAGGCCGTAGGCGATGACCTGGCCGATCGGGAGGGGCTCGGCCTTGCCGGTCTCGCGGTGGTGCTCGAGGGCGAGCTGGCGCAGCGACTGCCCGCCGACGTACTCCATCACGATGTAGCCGACGAGGTTGCCCGTCTTCGGATCCGGGTGCTGGACGAAGTTGTAGATGCGGACGACGTTCGGATGCTCGACCTCGGCCAGGAACCGGCGCTCGGCCACGGCCGAGGCCATGGAGGTCGGGTCGCCCGTGTCGATCATGCCCTTGAGCACGACCCACCGGTCGCTGACGTTGTGGTCCTTGGCGAGGTAGATCCAGCCGAGGCCACCGTAGGCGAGGCAGCCGAGGACCTCGTACTGCCCGGCGACGAGATCGCCGCGGAACAGACGGGGGCGGAAGTTGAAGTAGGTGCCGCACTTGGCGCACTCACCCTCGGTCAGCCCGGGTCGACCGTCCTTGGCGCGGCCGACCTCGGCCCCGCAGTTGCTGCAGAACCGCTTGTTCTCGCTGACCATCGGGTCTTCGAGGACCGCGGAGGCGGGGTCCTTGACGGGCACGACCGGGACGTCGACGAGGCCGGCGCCCAGCCGTCCGCGCCCGGTGGTGCGCGACCCGGTCCGGCGGCCGGTGCTGGGGAAGGAGCTGGAGCCGGTGGTGTGGGGGCCGCTGCCGTTATCGCCGGGTTGGGTGGGTGGCGGGGAGTCGGGAGGGCGGGGCGGGGCGTGCGGGGGCTCGACGCTGAGGGTGATGGGGGTCTCGTCGAGGACGCTGGTGGGGAGCGGCTCGTCGGGCGCGAGCGCGGTGGGCGGCATGACCCCGGGTTGACGGGGCGCGACGTTGGGGACGGGGACGCCCTGGGCCCACTGCATCCCGGGCTGCTGCGTCCTGGGCTGTGCCTGGTCGGACCGCGGTGGACCGGTTTGAGACGCGCCGGACTGCGGCGGACCGGTTTGGGGCGCGCCGGACTGCGGCGGGACGGACTGCGGCGTGGCGGGTTGCGGCGTGGCGGGTTGGCTGGGCTGTGGTGCGGGGGCCGGTCGCGCGCCGGTGCCGGGCCGCGGTGGTGCATAGCCGACCTGAGCATCCCGGAGAGCCTGCGACGGCCGTACCTGCGGGGGCGCCCACCCGCGAGGCGGAGAAGGCGGCGAGTAGCCGGCGTTGGCCGGCGACTGCCGGGGCTGGGAGCTGGTCGCCTGCGTCGCGGCCGGCTGGCCGGGCTGAGCGCCAGCGGGCTGCCCACCGACCGGCTGTGCACCGGTGGGTTGGCCGCCGACGGGCTGGGCCGCGGGAGGGCGGCCAGGCTGCTGTTGGTTCGACCAGGCCGGCCCGGGCTGGGAGTTGTTCGACTGCTGGCCTGCGGCCGACTGCTGGCCTGGTTGCGCCTGGTTGGCCCATGCCGGGCCCTGCTGGGCACCGCTTGGCTGCTGCTGGTTCGGCCACGCACCCGCCGGTGGCTGAGTGCCGGCGTGCGGTTGACCGGGCGGTTGAGCGCCGACCGGGTTGCCGCGCGGCGGTGTGGCCCAGGGCTGGGCGGTGCCGGGCGGTGCGCTGCCAGGCTGCGCATTGCCAGGGTGCGCGTTGCCGGGCTGGGCGTTGGCAGGGTGGGAGCCGGTCTGCGGCCCCGGGAAACCCTGCTGTGGCTGGCCCGACCATGTCGACTGCCCCGGTTGGGCCGGGAACTGGCCAGGTCGCGAAGGTTGCGAACTGCTCGGCTGTGCGGCGCTCGACTGAACCGACCCCGGTTGCGCGGCGTTCGGCTGGGCAACGCCGGCCCCCGACTGGGCGGCACCCGGCTGAACCGCACCCGGCTGAACCGCACCCGGTTGAGCGGCACCCGGTTGGGCCGCACCCGGTTGAGCGGCGCCCGGTTGAGCGGCGCCCGGTTGGGCCGCACCCGGTTGAGCGGCACTCGGTTGGGCCGCACCAGGTTGAGCGGCACGCGGTTGAGCGGCACCCGCTTGGCCCTGAGTACCGGGCGGAGCCGCGGCCTGCATGGACGGTGTCGTGGCCTGTGCGCCCGCCGGTGTCTCGTCCGGTCTGCGGTGGGCACCTCGTCCCCGGGCGGGGTCGTCCTCGTTGAGGACGTCCGGTGGTGCGAACCAGCCCGAGCCCTCCTCGTCCGGTGGCTGGTTCAGGCGGGCGACGTTCTCCTCCGCCTCCTTGCGCAACCTGCGCGCGGCCTGTTCCGGGTCCTCGGCCACCGCGATCCCGCACTCCTGACAGTTTCCGTTGACAACTTCGCCCGGGCAGCCGGGGCGGGGACACGACAGCGCCATCACCAACCCCCTAGTTCTGGTACACCGGTTGTGGCGGTGTCGCCTGCCCGCCCGTGTTGCCCAGCCACCTGTTGTAGCTGTCCAGCCAGGCCCCACTCGAGATCGACCGCTCCAGCACCGCGTTCACGAACCGGACCATGTCCGTGTTCTTCTTCGGGATGCCGATGCCGTACGGCTCCTCGGTGAACCGGTCGCCCACCATCTTGACGTTCGGGTCCTGGGCGACCATGCCGGCGAGGATGGTGTCGTCCGTGGACACCGCGGAGACCTGGCCCTGCTGCAGCATGATCAGGCAGTCCGTCCAGTTGTCGACCTGCACCGGGACCAGCTTCGCCGGGTTCTCCCTGATCGTCGTGATCGACGTCGAGCCCTTCGCGGCGCAGACCTTCTTGCCGCCCAGCTGGTCCAGGCTCGTCGCGCTCGACGTGCTGTCCACCAGCAGGCGCTGGCCGGCGACGTAGTACGTGGCCGAGAAGTTGATCCTCTGCCAGCGTTCGCAGTTGGCGGTGAACGTCCGCACGACCACGTCCACCTCGCCCTTCTCCAGCGCGTCGAGGCGGCCCGCCGACGTCACGACCTTGTACTGCACCTTGTTCGGGTCGCCGAAGATGGCCTTCGCGATCTCCCGCACCCGGTCGATGTCGAAGCCCTCCAGCGCACCCGTGGACGGGTTGCGGAAGCCGAACAGGAACGTGTTCTGGTCGACGCCCGCGATCAGCTGGCCGCGGTCCTGGATGGCCTTCATCGTGGAGCCCACCCGCATCTGCCCCTCGGGCGGCAGCGGGCCGTCCGGCCGCAGGCTGGCCCGCGGGTCGCACGTCGGCGCCGGTTTGGCGGAGGTCGCCGAGGCCGCCGGGTTCTCCTCGACGTTCACCGGTGACGGCTGGGTCACGGACGTCACGTTGGCCAGGTCGACGGGCTGCCCGCCGCCCGCGCACGCGGTCACGGCGAGCAGCAACACCACGAAGACGAGGCTCGCTCGGACAGCCCTCACCGGTACTCCTGCAGTCGTTCCCTGATCCCCATTGTCACCCCGACCGCCGACACCAGCGCCAGAACGGCGACGCCCGGCATCAGTCCGAGCATCGCGTTGCTCGCGCCGCTGGTCTCCTCGGCGAACTGCTGCCGCGCGGTTCGCAGGGCCTTCGCCAGGTTGTCGTCGAGCCTGGTCATCATGGTCGCGGCGCTGGTCTTCGCGTCGGGGCTGATCGCGAGTGACACCGCCTCGGCGTACGAGCCGCCGTCGTCCAGCTCGCGGATCCTCCGGTGCGCGGCCAGCCAGTCGTCGACGTTCTTCCGCGCCGCGGCCAGCAGGTTCCTGGTCTCGTCGGTCGCCGCCAGCCCCTCGGCCCGCACCAGCAGCGAGCCCGACCCGCTGATCTGCCTCGCCAGCTTCTCGAACTCGGCCTCGTACTCGCCGCCGTCGCCGCGCGCGACCAGGGTCAGCGTCTCGTTCGCACGCATCTTCAGCGCCACGATCCTGGCCTGGACGATCACCTCGACCTGGCCCGTGCCGTGCTCGCGCCCGTCGGACACCCGGGACGACTCGAACAGCAGCGCGACCGAGCCCCAGATCAGTGCCACGACGACCGCGCCGGACGCGACGACCAGGCCCACGTTGAGCAGCCGGTTCGTCCGGCGGGTCAGGTACAGCTGTGCGGCGACCAGCGCGCCGAGCAGCACCACGGCGAGCGCGAGCGAGAACCACGGCGGCGACGTGGCCGCGTCCTGCGCGTCCGCGAGCCGCACAGAGTCGATCTCGTACAGCTCCTGCGCGGCCGGCAGCAGCTTCGCGCGCATCAGTCCGGACGCCTCACGCAGGTACGCCGCGCCGGCCGGGTAGCCCTGCCGGTTGTACGCCCGCGCGGTCTCGACCAGCCCGGTGTAGACGGGCAGCTGCTCGGCCAGCTCGTTGACCTGCCGCTCCGCCTCCGCGACGCCGCCGACGTCGGCGGACGCCTTGGCGAGGTTCGAGCCGGCGGTCGCGATGTCCAGGTCGTAGCGGGCCCGCAGCTCGGTGGGCATGGTGCCGCCGGCGAGGAACGCGCTTGCCGCGGTCGCGTCCGCGTCGGACAGCGACCGGTAGATCTGCTGGGAAGCCGCGGCCACGGGCTCGCGGTGCTCGATGAGGCTGTCGATCGTGTCCTGCTTCTGCTGCATGGCGATCGCGCCGACGACGCCGGTGAGCAGTGCGAGCACGACGAGCCCGACGCCGACGAGGAACAGCCGGCCGGGCGTGCTCGCCGCCGACCTGCGCATGTTGCGGGCCGCGGAAGCGGGCAGGCTCAACACCCGGCGGGCCCCTGGCGCGGACCCCTCGGTCACGGGAGTGGTCACCATCGGTGACCCGCGCGACCACTCATGCTGCCGGTTCCCCCCTCGCGATTCCCTACCCTTGGTTCGGAACTTAGTGCAGCGACTACCTGGACTGCCACCGAATCGATGACGAATGGGTGACGTCCGCCGCGACCGTGTGATGCCAGCAAGTATTCGAACACGGAACGTGATGCACGTCGTTCGCCCGACGTGCCATCCGACCGCGCCACAGATCTGTCTAGCAGCTATAGACAGGTCCCGATCCGTCTAGCTACTCTAGACGGCATGGATCTCGACAACCCCGTGGTGCGGCTCTGCGGCGAGGGCTTGCAGGCCGAGTCGGAGGGCCGTGCCGCCGACGCGCACGCGCTGTTCCGGCAGGCCTGGTACGCGGCGACCGACGACTACGACGCGTGCGTCGCGGCGCACTACCTGGCCCGGCACCAGAGCACCCCCGAGGACACGCTGCGGTGGAACAAGGAGTGCCTGGACCGGGCCGACCGTGTCGGCGACGACCGGGTCCGCGGCTTCTACCCGTCGCTTCACCTGAACATGGCCCGGGCCCACTCGGAGCTGGGCGAGCAGGACGAGGCGCGCGTGCACTACCAGCGCGCGGCCGAGTGCCTCGACGACGCGCCACCCGGCCCGTACCGGGAGGGCATTCGCTTCGCGGCCGCCGCCGGCCTGCGGTCGGCGGACGAGGCACCGGCACTGCCGGCGCTGCTGTCCATGCTGTGCGCCAGAACGGACCTCACCGCGCTCGGCCTGCTGCTGCCGCCCTATCTCGGTGATCTCGGTACCCCGGCGGACCGGACCACACTGCTGACCGCGCTGCGGATGGTGCACGCCGACCGCGCGCTCCCCGAGGACGAGCAGACCGTGCTGCGCCAGGCGATCAGCGAACTGACCGCCGCGGCAGGGGCGTGACCGTGACACTCGACGAGGAGTTGCTGCGCCAGGCACGGGCCGCGTCGGACGGTTGGGCCGACGCGCAGCAACAGGCGTCACAGGCCAAGGACACGTACCACCAGACCGTCCGGCGGCTGTACCTCACGGGGGCGTCGATGCGGGAGATCGCCGAGGCGCTCGGGCTGAGTCACCAACGGGTGCACCAGATCATCGAGACGTCCGGCGGCACCGCGGGTTGGAAGCCCCGGTCCGGAACGGGCCTCGCGTGCAGTTTCTGCGGTGCCACCAGATCGGACGTCAAGTTCCTCGTGGCCGGCCCCGGCGTCTACGTCTGCGAAGCATGCGTCGCGCTGGCCCGACAGGTGGTCCAGGAGGCCGACGAGCAGAACCGGCCGAGGACGCACCTGGACCCCCTACCTGAGAACAGCGGCCTGGGCTGCTCGTTCTGCGCCAAGACAGACGGCCGGCGATTGGTCGCGGGACCGGGGGTACGAATCTGCGACGAGTGCCTGGAGTTCTGCGCCGAGGTGATCGCCGCGCAGGCCTCCTGAGCGGAGTTGGAGCGGTTCACTGCCCTTCCCTGAGCCAACTGGCTTCTGGAGGAACGGCGAGACGCGGCATCCAGACCGAATGCCGAGGTCACCGTGACTCCCCGCACCCCAGGAAGACCCAACGTGGGCGTAAGCCGCAAGACCGAAGTTCCTTCCCCCGGCCCAGCCGAGGGAAGGAACCAGAAAACCCAAAGCCCGTCAAACCCGCAGTACCCGAGGCGACCAACCGCCCACCCCCGCCCCCCGGCGCCGCCCGAAACGTCTACGCCGCCGACCCACGCAGCTCAGCTAATCGAGCCACCGCACGCTCCTGCAACAAGTCAATCTTCTCGCGACGACGATCCAACTCATGGGTGAGTTCGAGAGCCTCCTCCTCGGAGAGACTCTCGATGAACGTGGCGACCATTTCGATCATGCGTTCGACTCTACACCGCGTGGCGGAGATGGCAAGGTGGGCGCGGGTAGGCTTTCGCGTATGTCTCCGTTCGTGAAGATCTGCGGTCTGCGGACGGCCGCGGACGTGGCCACCGCGGTGGGCGCCGGGGCCGACGCGGTCGGCTTCATCTTCGCGAGAAGCCCCCGTCAGGTCGACGCGGAGACCGCCCGTGAGCTGGCCGAAGCCGCCAGCGGCGTGCTCACCGTCGGGGTGTTCAAGGACATGCCCCCGGCGGAGGTCCGGACCGTCGCCGCCGCGGCCGGCGTGCGGGCCGTGCAGCTTCACGGCGACTACTCCAAGGACGCCTTCACCGAGGTCGCCGACCCCGCCTGGCAGCTGATCCGCGCCGTTCCCTACTCCGCGCCCGATCTTCGCGTCGGCGCGTACGGCGAGGACCTCCTGCTCGTGGACGCGCCAAGGGGCGGTTCCGGCGAGTCCTGGGACTACCACCTGGTCGCCGGGCTCTCCGGTCCGTGGCTCCTGGCCGGCGGGCTCACCCCGGACACGGTCGCCGGCGCGTGGCGGACAACCGGGGCGTGGGGGGTGGACGTCTCCAGCGGCGTCGAGTCCAGCCGCGGCGTCAAGGACGCGGCGCTCATCACCCGGTTCGTGGCCGCCGCCAAGGGTTAGGACGCCGGTCGACTACGAACCCGACCTCGCTGCTCCCACGAACGCACACCAGTTCTCGCCCGAGAAAACAAGAATGGGGCTCGACGTACCCGTCTTGGTGTCACGAACAGCCCGAAGACCAGGTGCGACACCGACCTCGACACAGTTGTCCGGACTCAGGTTGCTGAAAGTGGACTTACGCCATTGCGTGAAGCGACTCGAAATCATGATCCACTCCTTTGAGGAAACTAGCCAAAGAAAATGTGACTTCAGAGTGGCGACTCTACACGATTCAGCGCGGATCTCTCCATCAAAACCTGGCCTGGAACTATTCCCGAGCGACCAAGGAATTTTGACGCAAGGCACGCTTACCACTACCGCCAGTAGCTGTCAGCGAGCCGGAGCAGCATATCCCTTGATTCGATCGGATCCAGGGCCGCCCCTACGAGTCGCTGCCACAGATCGCGATAGACACTGATCGACTCGTCGTCGTCACGATACTGACCATCGTCATATTCTTCGATGTAAAGATACTCCAGCGGGCCCGATTTACCCGGCGACGGAATTCGGAACATGGTAAAGGGCATCGAACTGGCGACGGAAAGGTGCGAGTCCTGAACGGCAGCACCTGAAAGTGCATGGTCGGCAACGTCGCGATGTCGGCGATATGTCGAAGTTGGCTACGCATGATCTTCTCGTCACCAGCGAACCGGAGAACTGACGACTCGGAGATGACCAACCCGATCTGCGGCGCGTTCGGCTTGGCCAGGACCTGCTGCCGCTCCAGCCTGGCCCTGACCCCGTTCTCCACATCCGCGCTCGACAACGACGGACTCATGGAGGCGAAAACCGCCCGCATGTAGTCCTCGGTCTGGAGCAGACCGGGGACCATCTCCATCTGGTACTG
Source organism: Actinophytocola sp. (assembly GCF_035634895.1). Classification (GTDB taxonomy): domain Bacteria; phylum Actinomycetota; class Actinomycetes; order Mycobacteriales; family Pseudonocardiaceae; genus Actinophytocola. The sequence goes on from NZ_DASQCC010000190.1 coordinate 86,634, forward strand.
GTTTATCTCACTCGCGTCCCTCTCCAGGTCCACGGCCATCCGGAAGACCTTGGCATAGATGGAGCGATATCCCGACCAGCGGCCTCGCTGGTTACAGTGCTTCGCGGTTTCCACCGCCCACGCGGTCTCCTCGACGGTGGCACCGAGCGCCTCACACAGGATGCGGATGTCCAAAGGACGAACGCTTGACTGGCCGTTCTCGAGACGCGACAACTTGGTGGCCTGGTTTCCCAGGACCTCGACGGCCTCCGCCAGGGTCCAGCCACGGGCCTCGCGAAGGCGTCGGAGTTCCTTGCCGAGTTGCAGTTGAAGTACCGTCGGCGTAGGCACAGTAGATCAACTCCTAGACGACGCCTGCTGACCGCGCGCCAGAGAGAGCCTTTCATGAACGATACACCGTGCACCTCGCTCCGTATAGCGACATCGCATGGTGAAATTTCACGGTGAAATCCCGTATACCTGGATACGATTCGGTCATAGAATCTGTCGAACGAATCGCTATTTCTGTTAAAGTACCCATGCGCATGCCTGCTAGGGAGGCGGGGAGATGGAGACGATCAGCGGCGGGTCATGGGTCACCGTTGGCGAAGGATGTCCGTTGCGGGCCATGGCATCCGGCAGTGATGAGGGCATTCTGATCTTCGGGCAGTCGCCGCATGAGCATGAGCTTACGTTTTCCAGGGCGGCGCTTCGGGCTTTTGTCACCAAAGCGGCCGCGGTTCTTGCTCAGTTGGATGCCGCGGCCGCCAATGAGCGGGCCGGGTGGGAGACCGCCGCCTCGGTGTGATATTTCATTCCGAGGCGGCTATCTCCATTACCCGGTAGGTGTTTGACCATATCCTTGAGGATGTTCAGGCCGTCCGGACTCGCGATTTACTGGGCCCAGCCCGGGCGCACCAGGCCGGACTCGTAGGCCAGGACGACCAGTTGGGCGCGGTCCCGGGTGTTGAGCTTGATCATCGCGCGGGAGACGTGGGTCTTGGCCGTTGCGGGGCTCACCACCAGGCGGGCGGCGATCTCGTCGTTGGTCAGGCCCTCGCCCACCAGGGTGACCACCTCACGCTCGCGTTCGGTCAGGACGTCCAGTGTGGTCGGGGACTGGACCTTCTTCGCCTTGGTGGCGAACTCCTCGATCAGGCGGCGGGTCACCCCGGGCGACAGCAGCGCGTCGCCGCGGGCCACCACGCGGACGGCATGTATCAGTTCGGCCGGTTCGGTGTCCTTCACGAGGAAGCCGCTTGCGCCCACCCGGATGGCTTCGAAGACGAACTCGTCCTCCTCGAACGTGGTCAGGATCAGGATGTGGACCTCTGCCAGGGAACCATCCGACGAGATCGTGCGGGTGGCCTCCAGGCCGTCGGTGCCGGGCATGCGGATGTCCATCAGGATCACGTCCGGCCGGTGTTCGCGGGCCACGCGTACCGCCTCGTCGCCGTCCGCCGCCTCGGCGACCACCTCGATGTCCTCCTGCGCGTTCAGCAACGCGCGGAAGCCCGCCCGGACCAGTGCCTGGTCGTCGGCCAGCGCCACTCGGATCGTCATGCGTCCCCACCCTCGGAAGTGCTCGCCGGAAATGTCGCCACCACGCGGAAGCCGCCGCCCGGCTTCGGCCCCGCCTCGAACGTCCCGCCCAGTGCCTCGGCCCGCTGCCGCATGCCCGCCAGGCCGCTGCCCGTGCCGACGCTCGGGCCGGCTTCGCCGCGGCCGTCGTCGTCGACCTGTACCCGCAGTTGGTCGGGCAGGTAGCCGAGTGTGACAGTCGCCGAGGTCGGGCCCGCGTGGCGGTAGGTGTTCGTCAGCGACTCCTGCACGATCCGCTGTGCCGCCGCGTCCACGCCCTTCGGCAGCGGCCGTTCCTCCCCGGCGATCTTCAGCTCGACCGGCAGGCCGGCCGTCCCCATGCGCTCGATCAGCCGGTCCAGTTGGTCGAGGCTCGCCACCGGATGCCGTGGCGCCGCGCGGTCTCCGCCGTTGTCCACGTCCCGCAGCACGCCCAGGATGTTGCGCAGCTCGACCAGCACCTCCTTCGACGACTGCTTGATCGCCGTCAGCGCCTCGCGGACCTGCTCCGGCTGCGAGTCGATCAGGTGCAGGGCCACCCCGGACTGGACGTTGATCAGCGAAACGTGGTGGGCCAGCACGTCGTGCACCTCGCGGGCGATGCGCAGCCGCTCCTCGCTCGCCTGCCGTCTGTCCTGTTCGCTCTGTGCGGCGGCGGCCTGCGCCATCCGGTCCCTGCGGGCCTTCGCCACCTCGCCGAGGCCCATGACCAGCGAGATCCAGGCGATCACCGCACCCGTGACACCCCAGTACCCGCGGACCTCGTCGCGACCGAAGATCATGGCGCTGTACAGCACGACCGCGCCGGCGTACCCCGTCACCCACGCCGCCAGCCGGGGGCCGTTGGCCACCGCGTTGAACAGCGCGACGGCGATGCTGATGAACACCGGACCGAACGGGAACCCCAGCGCGAAGTACACCGACAGCAGGGCGTACACCGCCACCAGCACCAGGATCGGCTGGCTTCGGCGCCAGCAGAGCGTCACGGCCGAGGCCAGCGCCAGGATGAATGTAAGCGCATTCACCCGGTCCAGCATGTGCTGCCCGGCCGCGGCCGCGAACGTGAACAGGACCTGCACGAACGCGATCGGCACCACGATCACGAACGGGGGCAGCTGACCGAACAGGAACGGCCGTTGCACGGTCATCGCAAACCCCCTCACCTTCGAAACGATGGTCGCCCCGCAAGCCGCAGCGTACTTCGTACTACCTGGGGCGCAGATCGCCGACGACGGGCGTATCCACCGGTGGTACCACAAGTGCCCCCCGCCGTCCGACGATTTCGGGCCGCGAGAAGACGACATTGGTACCCATGAACGAGCGACAGGACATCGAGCGGGCGGTGCGGGCCTCGGACTCCGAACGGGAGCACATCGCGAAGATGATCGGCGAGGCCGCCGGCGAGGGACGGCTGTCCATCGCGGAGGCGGACGAACGCCTCGAACGCGTGTACACCACCAGGTTCCGGCACGAGCTCGCCGAGTTCGTCGCCGACCTGCCGGCCGAGCCGGCAGGTACCGCACCCGCACGCCTCGGCCGGTTCCCGGTCCGGCTCCGGGTTCACGCGGGCGTCGCCGTGGTCGTCTCGATCCTGCTGATCCTCCGGTGGGCCGCGATGGACGTGCCGTTCTTCTGGCCGGCCGGCCCGATGTTCGTGCTGTGGGGCACGTTCCTGCTGCACGCGCTTCTCGTGCGGTCGGGCCGTGTTCCGCCGTGGGCGCGCCAGCGCTCCGGCCAACCATGGTGGGCCGAACGGCAGCGTGCCGACGGCTAGTGTCCCGCGCCGGAAATGCGGTGATTAAGTCGGTGGATCCAGGTTTCTGCTGGCAAGACGCCGGTTCGCCCTCGTACTGGGTCGTACTTAGGCGAACCGGCAACGCCGCCAGCAGGAAGCTGGGCCGCCGAATTAGCTGCCTGATTTCCGGCGCGGGACACTAGCGGCGTCACGTGGCGTCGTTCCCCCGTTCTCCAGGAGACCCCATGACTACCGTCGAACCCGAGACGATCACCGGTCTGGCGGCCCACGCGGCCGGCGTGACCAAGAAGTTCGGCCTGGGTGCCACGGCCGTGACCGCACTCGACGACATCTCCGTGGACATCCGCCGCGGCCGGTTCACGGCCATCATGGGCCCGTCCGGCTCCGGCAAGTCCACGCTCATGCACGCACTCGCCGGACTGGACACAGTGGACTCCGGCGAGGTGTTCATCGGCGAGACGCCGCTGCACACGTTGTCCGACAAGGGACTCTCCGACCTTCGGCGCAACAGGGTCGGGTTCGTCTTCCAGCAGTTCAACTTGCTGCCGACGCTCTCGGCCGAGGAGAACATCCTGCTGCCGCTCGCCATCGCGAAGCGTAGGCCGGACCAGGCATGGTTCGACCAGGTGGTCGGGGCCGTCGGGCTGGCGGACCGGCTCGCGCACCGGCCGAGCGAGCTGTCCGGCGGGCAGCAGCAACGGGTCGCGTGCGCCAGGGCCCTGCTGCCGAAGCCGGACGTGATCTTCGCGGACGAGCCGACCGGCAACCTGGACACCCGCGCCAGCGGCGAGATCCTGCGGTTCCTGCGCCGGTCGGTCGACGAGTTCAACCAGACGATCGTGATGGTGACGCACGACGCCGGCGCGGCCGCGTACGCGGACCGCGTGGTGTTCCTGCAGGACGGCAAGGCGGTGCACGACCTGCTGGAGCCGAACGCCGACGAGGTGCTGGACACCATGAAGAGCCTCGACGGGGGTTCGTGATGCTGAAGGCGGCGCTGAAGGGGTTGCTGGCGCGCAAGATGCGCCTGACGCTCGCCGGTTTCGCGGTCGTGCTCGGCGTGATGGCGGTGTCGGCCGCCATGGTCACGACGACCACCATCGGCAGCGGGTTCGACTCGATCTTCGCGAGCACCAACGCGGACATCGACGTCTCGGTGAGCATGCGGTCCGATGTGGACTCCGGGATCGGCGGCAAGGGCTTCACCCCGCCGGTGCCGGCGTCGGCGGTCGGCGAGATCGAGAAGGTCGCGGGGGTGCGGTCCGCGCGGGGCCAGGTCTCGGTGGACGGTGCCCGGCCGGTCGGGCACGACGGCAAGGTGATCAGCGTGCAGGGGCCGCCGCGCAGCGGGGTCGCCTGGCACGGCGAGACCGGGCCGGTGCGGCTCCGGGAGGGACGCGGGCCGGCGGCGGCCGACGAGGTGGCGATCAACGGCGGCCTCGCGGACCGGGGCGGGTTCAGGGTCGGCGAGACCATCGACGTGCTGACGCTGGCGCCACGGCGGAGCTTCCGGATCGTCGGGATCTACGGGTACAGCAACGGGCGCGGGTCCATGGGTGGGGACACCCAGGTCGCGTTCACCGAACCGGTGGCGCAGAAGCTGATGCTCGGCGCGTCCGATGTGTACAGCTCCGTCACCGTCACCGCCGACCCGGGGGTGTCCAGGGCGGAGCTGAAGAAGCGGGTCGTGCGGGCGCTCGGCGGCACGTACACCGTGCGCACCGGCGACGAGGTGGCCTCGGCGACGGCCGCGGACGGCAAGGCGTTCCTGGAGATCGTGCGGATGGTGCTGCTCGGGTTCTCCGGGCTGTCGCTGCTGGTCGGGATCTTCCTGATCCTCAACACGTTCAACATCCTGGTCGCGCAGCGGACCGGCGAGCTGGCGCTGATGTCGGCACTCGGCGCGCGGCGGCGGCAGATCATCGGCTCGGTGCTCGTCGAGGCCTCGCTGGTCGGCGCGGCGGCGTCCGTCGTGGGCATCGGGCTCGGCATCGGCGTGTCGGTGCTGCTGAAGATGGTGATGGAGGCCAACAGCGGCACGGCGCTGCCGGTCGGGTTGATCGTGCCGGTGCCGCAGCTGGCGCTGGCGTTCGTGCTCGGCGTCGGGGTGACGCTGGTGGCCGCGCTGCTGCCGGCCGTGAAGGCGTCGCGGGTGCCGCCGGTGGCGGCCATGCGGGCGTCGGCGGCCGAGCAGCGGTCGCTGACCCGGATCACGCTGCTGGGCGCGGTGCCGATGGTGGCCGGGATCGCGGGCGTGGTGGCGTCGCTGGCGGACATCGGGTCGTTCCGGTGGGTCGCGCTGGCCGGCGGGGTCGTGCTGGGGCTGTTCGGGATGGCGTTGCTGACGCCGGTGCTGAGCCGCTCGCTGCTGCCGGCGCTCGGCCGGCTGGTGGGCTGGTCGATGCCGAGCAGGCTGGGCAACCGGAACGCGGCACGCAACCCGCGGCGCACGGCGATCACGGTGTCCACGCTCGTGATCACCCTCGGCCTGGTCGGCGGCGTGAGCGTGACGGCGCAGTCGATGAGGGCCGACCTGAGCGGCAACGCCACCCGTGACCTGGGCGCGGACCTGGTGATCAGCGGCGACGGCGTGACCGCGCGTGCCGGTGGCGGCGGCATCGGCGGTCCTCCGTCGGCGGCGGACGGCCGGGTCATGCCGACGTTCTCGGCCTCGGTCATCGACAAGGCCCGTGCCGTGCCGGGGGTTTCACTGGCGGTGGCGCAGTACGTCGACACGGTGCGGCTGGGGACGGGGTCGTCGCCCGCGGCCGCGGCCGACCTGTCGCGGCTGTCGCCCGTGTTGAAGCTGAAGGGCTCGCCGAAGACGCCGGCGCCGGGTTCGGTGGTGGTGGACACGACCACGCTGTCGAAGCTGGGGCTGCACGTCGGCGGCACGATCCACCTGGCGACGCCGCGCGCGGGGTGGCGGGACTTCCGGATCGCGGGTTCGTACGAGGCCACCTACCTGTTGCGGGGGCCGGTGTTCAACCCGTCAGAGGTGCCCGGCCTGTTCGTGTCGAACGCCCCGGCCATCGGCTACGTCCAGCTCTCGGCCGGCGCCGACGCCGCGGCGGTGACGCGGGCGGTGTCCGGGCTGGTGGCGGACAACCCCGAGGTGACGGTCCAGGACCAGACCCAGCTCGCGACGGAGGCGGCGGACCAGGTCAGCATCGCGGAGACCATGCTGTACGTCCTGCTCGGGCTGTCGGTCGTGATCGGGCTCCTGGGGATCGTCAACACGATGGCACTGTCTGTGCTGGAGCGGACGCGGGAGCTGGGCCTGTTGCGGGCCATTGGGATGCGGCGGTCGCACATGGTGCAGATGGTGGTCACCGAGTCGGTGCTGATGTCGCTGTTCGGCGCGGTGCTCGGGCTGGTCACGGGCGTCGCCGCCGGGGTCGCGGTGTCGAAGGTGCTCGGCCTGTCCGCACTGGAGATCCCGTGGGGGTCGCTCGCGGTGTTCCTCGGGCTCGCGGTGGTGGCGGGGCTGCTCGCCGCCCTGGCCCCGTCGACCAGGGCGGCGAGGGTGAACGTGCTGTCGGCGATCGCCTACGAGTAGACACCGACCTCCGGGTAGCACCTGGACGGCGAGTCCAACAACGGTTGCGGCTCGCCGTTCAGGTGTAGGTCGAAGAAGGCGCGGACGTACCGGCGGATGATCTCCACCGAACGGGTACCGGCCAGGTGGCTGCCCAGGTCGACGCCGATCTGCTGGGCCAGCATGTCGTAGTCGGCGAAGGACTGGTGGACCGAGCCGTCGACCTTGAGCCAGCGCCGCCAGCCGGTCAGGCGCTGCCAGTCGCGGTCCAGCGAGGGATCGGTGGCGTTCTCGGTCAGGAACATGAACGGCCGGGAGAAGCCGGTTTCGGGCAGTGGCTTGAACATCGTGCCGTCGAGGTCGACACCGGCATGGACCCGGGCGTCCGTCAGCATGGTCTCGCCGACGCTGGCGCCGCCGAGGGACATGCCCGCCATGCCGATGCGGGACGGGTCGACCAGCGGCATCCGGGTCAGCTCGTCCAGCACGAAGGAGACGTCGTGGGCGCGGCTCTCGATGTCGAGCGTGGGGAAGTCGTCGACGTCCAGCGTGCACGCGTCGCAGGTGGTGACCCGGCCGTCGGGGAAGGTCGTGGCGAAGGACTCGTAGGTGTGGTCGATGGCGGCCACCACGTAACCGTGGCTCGCCAGGTCCTCGGACAACGCGGTGAGTGAGGTGCGGGGCCAGGTGAAGCCGGGTGACAGCACGACGAGAGGGTGCTTGCCGGGCAACGGTTTCGCGTCCGTGTACGCGTTGGTCCGGGTCGTGCTCAGGACCTCCGGTGGCACGCCGGTCGTGCCGGTGCCGGCCAGCACCAGCGCCGACTCCCTCGGAGTCATGTACGGCGCCCGGTGCGTGCCCCGCGGCTTCGCCGGGAACCACAGGGAGACCATGAGTTCGCGCGGGCCCGAGGGGACCCAGGGGTCCTGGCGTGACTCGTCGGTGAGGTGGAGGGACGTGGTGCCGACCGGATGTCGACCGGTCGGCGTCGGCAGGTACGGCCCGGGGTCGGCGGCCGCGGGGGTCGCCATGGCGAGCAGTGCCGCGACCAGCAGGAGTTTCATGCCGGTCATCGTGTTGGCTGCCGTCCGGGGGCCGCATCGGCACGAAGTACGGTCGCGACCGTACTTTTGGCCGATCCCCGGGACGGGGTACGGGTTCGTAGTCTGGCCGGCGTGGACGTGGGGGATCGGCTGGCCGCTGCCGGGTTCGCCGCTGCGCTGGCGGTCCAGGCGTACGCGATCGAGTCCAGCTGGGGCGGCACGTACTGGGTGTTCGGGTGCGGCGCGGGGCTGGTGGTCTGCGTGCTGGCCCTGCTGCGACGCGTGTGGGTCGGGCTGGTGGCCGCGGCCGTCGCGGTGGTGGTGGCCGGGGTCGCGCACCTGCCCGGCGAGCCCGGTCCGGCGATGGCTCTGGGACTCGCGGTGCTCGTCGGCTCCGCGATCCGCGCCGGGCCCGCGGTCCGGGTCGCGGGCGGTGGGCTGGCGGTGGTCGCCGGGAGCTGGTTCGTGACGCCGGGGGGCGCGACGCTGAACGCGCTGGCCTGGTGCGGCGCCGTCATCACCGGGCTGGGACTGCGGCTGCTCGACGAGCGGAACCGGGTGGCCGCCGAGGAGGCCCGCCGGGACGAACGCCTCGAGTTGGCGCGGGAGCTGCACGACGTCGTCGCCCACCACGTGACCGGCATCGTGCTGCAGACACAGGCCGCTCGGGTCGTCCGCCGCGGGGACCCCGCCCGGCTGGACGAGCATCTCGCCGGGATCGAGGGCGCGGGGTCGGCGGCGCTGACGGCCATGCGCCGGGTCGTCGGGCTGCTGCGGGACGCCGACGACACGGTTTCGCTCGCGCCGGAGCGGCTCGGTGAGCTGGTCTCCCGTTTCGACGGGCCGGCGGTGCGGCTGCGGCTGCCCGAGGGATCGCCCGTGTGGGCGCCGGAGGTGACCAGCACCGTGTACCGGGTCGTCCAGGAGTCGCTGACCAACGTCGCCCGGCACGCGCCGCGGGCGCGGTCGGTCGAGGTCAACGTCGGTCAGGACGGGTCGTCGGTCACCGTGGAGGTGGTCGACGACGGGCCCGCGGTGCGGGCGCACCGGGGCGGGTATGGGCTGTTGGGCATGCGGGAACGGGTGGAGGCGCTCGGCGGGACGCTGTCCGCGGGGCCGTGTACCGGCGCCGGCTGGGCCGTGCGAGCGAGGCTGCCGCTGCGATGACGATCCGGGTGTTGGTGGCCGACGACCAGGCCATGGTGCGTGGCGGGCTGCGGCTGCTGCTGTCCGACGAGCCGGACATCGAGGTGGTCGCGGAGGCGGCGGACGGGGTGTCGGCGGTCGAACTGGCGCGGCGGCTGCGGCCCGATGTGTGCCTTGTGGACATCCGGATGCCCGGCCTCGACGGGATCGAGGTCACCCGTGCGCTGGCCGGTCCGGAGGTCGCCGACCCGCTGCGGGTGGTCGTGGTCACGACGTTCGACCTCGACGAGTACGTGTACGGGGCGTTGCGTTGCGGGGCAGTGGGGTTCCTGTTGAAGGACTCCGGTCCCGCGCTGCTCGCCGAGGCCGTACGGGCGGCGAGCGTCGGCGACTCGCTGGTCTCACCGTCGGTCACCGTGCGGTTGCTGCGGCGGTTGGCGCCGGTGCGGAAGGCGCGTGGCGGGCGGCCCCTGTCGGAGCGGGAGAGCGAGGTCGTCCGCGCCATCGCCCGGGGCCGGACCAACCGGGAGGTCGCGGCCGAGCTGTTCATCTCGGTGAGCACGGTCAAGACGCACGTGGCCGCCGTCCAGTCCAAGCTCGGCCTGCGCAACCGGGTCGAGATCGCCGCCTGGGCCTGGGAGAACGGCACGCTTTCCTGAAGCCGGCCGAGCGGGCTCGCAAGCCGTGAGGCATCGTAATTCCGCCGGCATTTCGACATAATGATGTATGCGACGATGGCCGGTTTCCTGCGCACCGGGGACGAGTACGCCGACGTGTTCACACAGGCCGGGTACGAACTCCAGCGCATCGTCCCGACGGGAACAGCGTTCGCCATCATCGAAGCCACACCGGCCTGAAGAGGACAGACATGCTGATCAGCATCGGATTACCGAGCACCGTGCCGGACACGCCGCAATCCTCGGTACTCGACTGGGCACGGGAAGTAGATCAATCCGGATTCTCTGGTGTGGCCACACTGGAACGTTTGGTGTACGACAGTTATGACAGTCTGACCACTCTGGCCGCGGCCGCCGCGGTGACCACCCGCGCGAAACTGCTGTCCTCCGTGTTGCTGGGCCCGCTGCACAAGAACGTCGCGTTGTTCGCCAAGCAGGTCTCGACCATCTCGAAGCTGTCCGGCGGACGCCTGACCGTGGGCGTCGCGGCCGGCTCGCGGCCGGACGACTTCAACGCGAGCGGCGTGGCGATGGCCGGTCGCGGTGGCCGGCTGACCCGGCAGGTCGAGGAGGCCAGGGAGATCTGGGGCGGCGCCCGTCGCGGGTTCGCCGGTGCGATCGGACCGGCTGGTGGCCCCCAGGTGCTGCTCGGCGGGCACTCGGCGGCGGCCGTCGACCGCGCGGCCCGGATCGGCGACGGGTGGATCGCCGGTGGTGGCGGGGTCGACATGTTCCGTGCCCGCGCGGAGAAGTTCCGTTCGGCGTGGCGGGACCACGGGCGCCCGGGCGAGCCGCGGGTGGTTGCGCTGTCGTACTTCTCGCTGGGCGCCACGGCCGGGGACCTGGCGGACGAGTACCTGCTGAAGTACTACGCGTTCGCACCGCCGTACGCGCGGATGGTGCGGGACACGACGCCGGCCGGGGCCGCCGCGGTACGGGAGACGATCGAGCGTTTCGCCGCGGCCGGTTGCGACGAACTCGTGCTTTCACCGTGCAGCCACGACATCGGGCAGTTGGCGGCACTGCGGGAGACGCTGCACCGCTAGGACCGCGCCGGAATTCGGCTCCTGTCGCATCCGGTCCGGAGGCGGCTTCGAATACCGCGAATTCCCGTTCCTGTCCGGGATTTCGCACACACGGAAACGACACCGTTCCCGTGTGTGCCGGATTTGGCATTTCGGGACCGGTCGCCGCCTGGCCCGCGTGGCGGTGCCCGGCCACCACCGGCGCCGGCCGGGAAACGTCGAGCCCGTCTCGACCGGTTCGGCACGTAAGCTCGAGGCATGCGTTTCGACACTCTTGCGGTGCACGGCGGCGAGCGGGTGCCCGGCCCTTCTGGCTCGGTCGTCTTCCCGATCTTCCAGGGGACGGTGTTCACCAGCGAGCCGGGTGAGTCCTACCACGACATCAAGTACCACCGGCTGAACTCGACGCCGACGCAGACGTACCTGCACGACAAGCTGGCGGCGCTGGAGGGCGCGGAGGCGGCGGTCGCCACGTCGTCCGGCATGGCCGCGGTGACCACGATCCTGCACACGCTGCTCGGCAAGGGCGACCACCTGCTGGTGAGCGACGTGCTGTACGGCGGCACGCACGACTTCGTCACCGCCCACGCCGAGCGGCTGGGCTGGGAGTACTCGACGATCGACCCGCAGGACCCGTCGTCGTGGGCCGTGCGGGACAACACCCGCGCGGTGTTGGTGGAGACGATCACGAACCCGCTGATGCGGGTGGCGCGGCTGCGGGAGGTCGTGGAGTTCGCCAGGTCGAACGGGATCGTCAGCGTCGTGGACAACACGTTCGCGTCGCCGGTCAACTTCCGGCCGGCGGTGGCCGGTTTCGACCTCGTGTTCAACAGCGCGACGAAGTACCTGAACGGGCACTCGGACCTGGTCGCGGGTTCGGTGGCGGGGTCGTCCGCGTTGGTCGAGCAGGTCCGCCACACGCTGAACCTGTACGGCGGAAGCCTGGACCCGCATGCCGGGTTCCTGCTGGCGCGGAGCCTGAAGACACTGGGTGTGCGGGTGCGGCAGCAGAACTCGAACGCACTGGCCGTGGCGGCGTTCCTGGCGAGCTCCCCGAAGATCGCGGCGGTCAACTACGCGGGGCTGCCGGATCATCCGGATCACGGGCACGCGCGTGACCTGCTGGCGGGGTACGGCGGGATGCTGAGCTTCCGGCTGACCGGCGGCGTCGAGGCGGCGGAGACGCTGCTGGCGGCCCTGACGCTGCCGGCCGTGGCACCGAGCCTCGGCGGTGTGGAGACGCTGATCACCCGCCCCGCCGTGACGTCACACGCGGGGATGTCCGCCGAGGACCGGGCCGCGGTCGGCATCACGGACGACCTGATCCGCCTGTCGGTGGGCATCGAGGACGCGGGGGACCTGCTGGCCGACTTCGCGCAGGCGCTCGACAAGGTCTGAGGCCACGCCCGGACGGGTCGTCCTCGTGCGTGCGACTGGTGTCCTGAGTCGGAAGTTCGGCGCGCTTCTCGGCGGCCCGGCTTCCCGCTGGCGGCGTTGCCGGAAGGCCCGAGTACGACCCGGTACGAGGGCCTTCCGGCGCCTTGCCAGCGGAACCTGGATCCGCCGACAAGCACACCAACTCCCAACTCAGGACACTAGGAATGCTGGGCGATCTGGATGAGGTTGCCGCAGGTGTCGTCGAACACGGCCGTGGTCACCGGGCCCATGTCCGTCGGCTCCTGGGTGAACCGCACCCCGAGCCCACGCAGCCGCTCGTGCTCCGCCCGCACGTCGTCGACCGCGAAGGACGTGACCGGGATGCCGTCGTCGACCAGTGCCTTCTTGAACGGCTTGGCCGCCGGGTGCTCGTCGGGCTCGAGGAGCAGCTCGGTGCCGTCCGGGCTCTCCGGCGACACGACGGTGATCCACCGGTGCTCGCCCAGCGGGACGTTGGTCTTCTCCTTGAACCCCAGCACCTCGGTGTAGAACCGCAGCGCCTTCACCTCGTCGTCGACCATCACGCTGGCCAGGTTGACCCTCATACCGAACCTTTCCTGAGCCACCGCTCGACGATCGGTTCGAGCGGCGCCGTGTTGATGTGGTGGAACTTGTACCGGCCCTCGCGGCGGATCTCGACCAGACCGGCGTCCTCCAGCACGTCGAGGTGCTGCGAGATCGCCTGCCGCGACGAGCCAAGGCCGTGCTTGGTCGCCAGGCGCGCGCAGATCTCGAACAGCGTCTGGCCGTCCCGGTCGGTCAACTCGTCGAGGATCACGCGGCGCGTGGGATCGGCCAAGGCCTTGAAGACGTCTCCCACACACGGAACGTTATGCAAGTATCCACTTGCCTGTCAACCCGGGACAACGGACAGAAATGGTCCGCAATTGCCGGCATGCTGTACCGCATGACTCAGCTGCTCCGCCCGGACGGGCTCGTCCAGTCCCCTGCCTTCACCCACGTCGCGGTCGTGCCGCCGGGGGCCACGACCATCTACGTCGGCGGCCAGAACGCCGTCGACGGCACCGGTGCGCTGGTCGGCGGCGACGACCCCGCCGCGCAGACCAAGCAGGTCATGACGAACCTGAAGATCGCGCTGGCCGCGGCGGGCGCGACCGTCCATGACCTCGTGATGGTGACGATCCTGCTCGTCGACGGGGTCGACCTCAACGCGGCTTACCCGGTCGCGGCCGCCGAGCTGGCGGGTGCGACACCGCCGGTCGTCGCCGCGCGCGTGGCCGGGCTGGGTGTGCAAGGCGCGCTGCTGGAAGTGAGCGCGGTGGCCGCGGTGACGGCGTGAGCCGCGCCTACGGCAGCAGGTCGACCGAGCGCAGCCACTCCCTGATCTCGGCCTCGGACGAGACCACGGCCACGTCGCGTTCGCGGTAGGCGTCGGAGGTCGAGGCGTACCGGCTGAATACCACGACCGGGATCGTGCCGCTGGCCTGTTCCAGCGGCCGCAGCTCGTCGACGGGGTGGTCCGCGCGGCTCATGTCGGCGACGATGATCGTGTACACCCGTTCGCCGAGCCGTTCGACCGCCTCGGATGTGCTGCGCGCCACATCGACGGGCACGCCCTGCTCCCGCAACCCGTTGAGCAGCCGGGCATTGTGCTCCGGCCGGTCGTCGACCCACAGCACCCCCGGGCCCGCCGCCGTGGCGGCGGGTTCGGTTTCCGTGCGCCACCACGTCAGACGGGTGAGAACCCGCTCCAGCCGCGCGGGAAACACCACCGCGGCGATGACGAGCACAAGCACCACCACGATGACGAGCACCGCGACGACCGGCCGACCGATGTCGGCGAATCCCGCCCCCAGCATTACTCACCTCGGATACCGACTGGCCCCCTACCTTATCCGCCGTCATCCTAGTTGTTCTGACAACCGGCGAAGGGGTCTGAACCACTTACCGCCGGCTCGCCCGGGTAATCGCGGCTTCCACCGCCGCCACACGGTCCGCCAGAAGGCCGACCGCGCCCACCGCACGGACCATCGGATCTTCCTCGCTATCGCCCAGTGCCTCGTCCCGGAGGTAGGCGGCCTTGACGACCGTCCAGCGTTCCTCCTGCTCGGGCGTGAGCCGGCCGCGAAGCTCGGCCGGCTTCAGCAGGTTCGCCTCCACGCCGGTCGTCAGTGCCTGCGCCTCACCGAGGTAGTGGTCGTCGATCGCGGCTTCCAGCTCCTGCTCGTTCATCGCCGGGACGACGCGTTCGGCCAGCTTGTTCATGTTGCGGTACGAGCCCTGCAACAGGAACGGCGGCTCGGTGCGCGACGAGTCGGCCTGCGCCGCCGAGGCGATGTAGGCCTGGTTGTTGGCCAACACGACCTCCCGCACCCGCAACAGCTTGCGCAGTACCGACGTGATCTGGTCCAGCTCCACCGCCGCGTAGGGGTGCGACAGCTGGTCCGACCGGACCTCCTCGCCACGGGCCAGACGGATCAACAGCGCCAGGTCCGCGCGGTCCCTTGTGGACAGTGGTGGTGTCGAGCAGGAGGGTGCCCACAAGGCTGACGAACCAGCCGACGACCGTCAGTACCGAGAAGGAGATGGTGGCGGGCACGCCGCCAAGGCCGATGCCCGTCGGCCAGGTCGAGGTCACCCAGCTCGACGTCGAGGGTGCCGATCAGGACGAGCAGCCAGTAGCTGACGACCACCACGAGCAGAACGCTGAAAACCGCGGCGGGAAAAGGAAAGCGCGGCGTCGATGAAGTCGTGCATGTGCCTCCCCCACCTGGATCGTCCCCGATGGCGGGACTATACCCAGGCAGGGGAGGCACTCACGGGCGAAATCTCCCAAGTTGCGTGCCTACTTCGCGTCGCTGCGCTGCCGTAGCCCGCTCAGCAAGGAGACCCCTCCCCCCGCGAAGATCACCTGTAGAGCCAACTCGGTCCAGTCGATGCCGTCGGTGTCCCCGACACCGATCAGTTCGGCGACCCCCGTTCCAGCGACGGCGGCGATGATGCCGACCAGAATGGTCACCAGAAGTGACATCTGGTGCCGGCCGGGCACGATCGCTCGCCCCAACCCGCCGATGATCGCGCCGAACACGATGGCCGTGATGAGCCCGGTGATCTCCATGACCCGCTTCCTTTCTCCCCGTGGGAAGAAGTCTGGTGCGCGCGGGCCCCGGTGGGATCAGGAGATCACCCTGGTTCGACCCTGAGACGCGTCTCAGGGTGTGGGCGTCGTTGCGTGACACGGGGGCGTGGGGCTGAATGGAGGACGGCCGCTCCCGCCGGAAAGGGAAACCACATGAGCGTCACCGACGAACTGATCGCCAACAACGCCGAGTACGCGGCGAGCTTCTCCGGCCCGCTGCCCCTGCCGCCCGCCAAGCACGTCGCCGTCGTGGCCTGCATGGACGCGCGGCTGAACGTCTACGGCGCGCTGGGGCTGCACGAGGGCGAGGCCCACGTGATCCGCAACGCCGGCGGCGTGGTCACCGAGGACGAGATCCGGTCGCTGGCCATCAGCCAGCGCCTGCTCGGCACCGAGGAGATCATCCTCATCCACCACACCGACTGCGGCATGCTGACCTTCACCGACGACGAGTTCAGGAAGTCCATTCAGGACGAGACGGGCATCAAACCGTCCTGGGCGGCCGAGGCCTTCGGTGACCTCGACGCGGACGTGCGCCAGTCGATCGCCCGCGTCCAGGCGAGCCCGTTCATCCCGCGCAAGGACTCGGTCCGTGGCTTCGTCTTCGACGTGGCCACGGGCAGGCTCACCGAGGTGGCCTGACCCCGGGGTGCACGAATCCGCGACTCGGTGTGCGTGAACGCGGGACTCGGTGTGCGTGAACGCGGGACTCGCGGTGTTTGAACGCGGGACTCGCGGTGTTTGAACGCGGGACTCGCGGTTTAGTCGACGGAGCGGATTCGGAAGACCAGGACCGAGCCGGCCACGCCCACTATGGCGGACACCGTGTACAGGACCGGGTAGCCGCCCAGGTAGGTGACGATCGGGGCCGCGATCACCGGGGCGATCACCTGGGGAAGCGAGTTCGCGATGTTGATCACGCCGAGGTCCTTGCCGCGGTCGCCGGCCGCGGGCAGGACCTCGGTCATCAGCGCGAAGTCGACCGACAGGTACACGCCGAAGCCCAGGCCCAGCACGGCCGCCGACACGAGCGCGCCCGTCCACGTCGGCCAGAAGCCCAGCAGCAGGGCGGCCGCGGACATCACGATGCCCGACCAGCACACGAAGACCTTCCGCCGCGACGCGCGGTCCGACCAGACGCCGGTCGTGACCACAGTGGACAGCAGGGTCACCGCGTAGACCGCGGTCAGGATGAAAACGCCGCCTTCCGGGTCGTCGTAGCCGACCACGTCCTGCAGGAAGTACAACAGGTACACGATCGCGATCGAGTTGCTCAGGTTCAGCAGGAAGCGGGTCAGCCAGGCCCAGCCGAAGTCGGGGTAGCGGCGCGGGCTGATCCAGAAGTCCCTGATCGACAGCCGGGGGCGTTCCGTGGGCTCGAGCACCGTGTCCCGGCGCGTCAGCAGGAACGGAATCGACGTGATGACCAGGAACCCCGCGCACACCAGGTACCCGGCGGCTATCCCGCCGGCCTCGGCCGCGAGCAGCGAGCCGACCACGATGCCGAGCGTCTGGCCGACGCCGAGCCAGCCGCCGACCATGCCGCGCTGCCGGTGCGGCACCTGGTCCGGCACCGCCGCGAACATCGCGGCCTGCATGGCGTTCAGCGTGAACTGCGCCGCGCACCAGCCGATGATCATCACGGCGATGTTCGGCGCGCCGGCCAGCACGGCCAGGCTGGCCACGCCGCCGAGCCCGCCGATGACCATCCACGGCCGCCGGCGGCCGGCCCGCCACGTCGTCCGGTCGGAGATCGCGCCGAACAGCGGGTTGGCGACCGCCGAGAACGCCGCGCCGAGGCCGGAGACCACGGCGAGCACGATCTCCTTGCTGTCCGGCGCGAGGGCCTTCGCCTGCACGGCGAGCAGGACCTGGATGGGGCCGTAGAACGCGGTGAACAGTCCGAGGCTCGCCAGTGAGATGAAGGCGGTCCAGCGGGCCGGCACCGGGACGGTCGGCTCGGCGATCGTCTCCGCGGTCACGACCACACCTCGCTCTCTCTTCGCGGGCTCCGAGACAGCGGCCGTCGGTCGCACGTCTCCTGATGGTTCGCTCCGTGGGCTCCGCTCACCGCTGTGCCCTGATCATGTCGCGGTACCAGTGGTACGAGTCCTTCGGCGTGCGTTCGAGCGTATCGAAGTCCACGTGCACCAGTCCGAACCGTTGTGAGTAGCCGACCGCCCACTCGAAGTTGTCCACAATGGACCACACGAAGTAGCCGCGAACGTCGATGCCGTCCGTGACGGCCCTGTGCAGTGCCCGCAGGTGCCCGTCGAGGAACTCGACGCGGCGGGTGTCGTGCTCCTTGTCGTGGTAGGAACAGCCGCCCTCGGTGATGTAGACCGGCGGCAGCCGGTCCCCGTACCGCTCGGCGAGCGTCGTGAGCGTCTCGTACAGGCCGTCGGGCACGACGGGCCAGCCGTAGTCGGTGACGGGGTACCCCTCGATGAGGGGAAAGTCGAAGGGCAGCCCCTCCGGCAGCGAGGCGCCGTCGATCCGCGCGGGCGTGCCGTTCGCGTCGGGCGCGGCGACCTTGCTGGGCGCGTAGTAGTTGACGCCATACCAGTCGAGCGGGGTGGAGATCGTCTCGAGGTCCTCGGCCACGGGCCCCGGCATCGCGAAGGCGAGCTCCTCGGTGGGGTAGCGCCCGGTGAGGATGGGCGCCGCGAACAGGTCGTTCACGATCCGGTCGTAGAGGGTGGCGGCGCTGCGGTCGGCGGGGCTCTCGGACGCGGGCCAGACAGGAACGTGGTTGTTGGCGATGCCGATGTTGGTCGCGCCCGCCGCACGAAGTGCCCGCACCGCGAGGCCGTGCCCGAGAAGTTGATGGTGCGCCACGGGAAGCGCCTCGAACAGGAGCTCCCTACCCGGCGCGTGCGCGCCGATGCCGTACCCGAAGAGGGTGAGCACCATGGGCTCGTTGAGCGGCATCCACATCCGGACCCGGTCGTGCAGCTTCGCACCGACGATGGCCGCGTAGTCGGCGAACCGGTGGGCGGTGTCCCGGTTCAGCCAGCCGCCGTCGTCCTCGATCTTCTGCGGGGTGTCCCAGTGGAAGAGCGTGACCGCGGGCGCGATGCCGGCCGCGCACAGCTCGTCCACGAGCCGGTCGTAGAAGTCGAGGCCGGCCTTGTTGACGGCGCCGGCGCCGTCGGGCAGCACCCGCGGCCAGGCGACGGAGAACCGGTACACGTCGACCCCGAGGTCCCGCATGAGCGCGACGTCCTCGCGGTACCGGTGGTAGTGGTCGGTCGCCGTCCGGCCCGTGTCGCCACCGAGGACCTTGCCGGGCAGCGCGCTGAAGGTGTCCCATGTGGACGGTCCGCGGCCGTCCTCATCCACCGCGCCCTCGACCTGGTAGGAGGAGCTGGACACACCCCAGAGGAACCCGTCGGGAAACTTGGGGAGTGGCATCGCCTGTCCTTTTGCCGGGAAGTAGGGGTGGAGCGCGAGACAGCTTGCTGGGCGTCCACACTTCTGGTCAACCCCTGAGCCGGCACGGCGGCGACCACGAGGGCCGCGAGTCAGCGCGTCGCGGGCCACTCGGACGCGAGCACCGACCACACCTCGACGTCGTGGCGGGTGCCGTGGAGCGGGAACGACTCGCGCAGCGTGCCGTCGAGCCTCATGCCGAGGCGTTGCGCGACCCGCCGGCTCGGCTCGTTGGCCGCCACGCACCGCCACTCGACGCGGTGCATGCCGCGGACCCGCACCGCCCAGTCGATCATCGCGGTGGCGGCCCTGGTGACCAGGCCCCGGCCGGTCATCTCCGGCGCGAGCCAGACGCCGACCTCGCACATGCCGCTCGCGTTCTCCCACACGCGGAACAGCACGCCGCCGGACAGCTTGCCGTCGACCCAGATGCCGAGGACGCGGCCCTCGCCGCGGGCCTGCGCGTCGGCGTAGCGCTGGAGGAACTTCGCGGCGCCGTCGAGGCTGGCCGCGGCCTCGACCCACGGCAGCCACGGCGTCAGGTACTCCTGGGCGGCCGCGAGGTGCTGGGACAGCTCGTCGGCCCGCCACGGTTCGAGGGCGCGAAGCTCCGCGTCGTCGGTGAGCCGCAGTGACAGCATGGTCGACCTCCGTGCCAAACGTTTGTTATGTACCCTATCAGCATGCCGGCGAAGGGTGACCACGACGCACGACGCACGGACGTCGCCGCGGCCGTGTGGCGCGTGCTGGCCGCGCACGGGTTCGGCGGCCTGACCATGCGTGCGGTGGCGACCGAGCTGGGCGCGTCGACCGGCCTGCTCACGCACTACTTCAGGAACAAGCGCGAGCTGGTCCGGTACGCGCACGAGATCGCGGCGGAGCGGTCGGCCGGCCGCCCCCGGCTGCGGGCGGACGAGCCCGGGCTGGCGGCGTTGCGGGTCGCGCTGGTGAACGTGCTGCCGGTGACGCCGGAGAACGTCGCGATGAGCCGGGTGTGGGTGAGCTTCTGGGACGCGGCACTGGACGACGACGTGCTGCGGGAGGCGCAGCGGGCCCGGTACGAGTGGTGGCGGGGGCGGCTGCAGGCTTGCGTCGCGGAGGCTCGGGAGCGCGGGGAGCTGTCCGGCGAGCCGGAGGACGTCGCGGTGGCGGCGGCGGCCTTCGCGCACGGGCTGGTGGTCCAGGCCCTGTTCGACCCGGACCGGCTGCCGGCCGCGCGCCAGCTCGCGCTGCTCGACGACTTCCTGGCCGGCCTGCGGCGGGTGCCGAACTAGTCCATGCCGCGTTTTCCCGGTGTCCAGAAGGGCTTGATGGCGACCGACCGGCGGGGCCAGCCGCGGTCGCGGACGAGGTGGGCGCGGGCGGACTGGCAGGCGCGGGCCTCACCGGCGACGTACGCGATGCCTGGCTCGCTCGGCAGGTCGAGCGCGCGGAGGGTGTCGAGGAGGTTGTCCGTCCAAATGACCTCGCGGGGCATTGGCAGGCGGTCCTCGGCCTCGATGACGCAGTGGACCGGCACGCTCTCGGGCAGGGCTCGCAGCATGGCGCCGAACGGCACCGAAGCGGTCGCGTCGCCGACGAACACGTGGTACGGCGCGTCCTCCCGCGGCACGAGCCGGCCTTCCGGCCTGGTGAACGACACCCGCTGCCCGGGCATGGCCTCCCGCGCCCACCGCGCGCCGGGCCCGCCCGTGTCGTGGTCGAGCACGCACAGGTCCAGGTGGCCGTCGTAGTCCCAGATCGAGTACGTCCGCAGCGTGAGGGTGCCGACCCGCACGCGGACGTGCTGGCCCGGCGTCCAGCGCAGGTCGGGCACGCCGGCGAGCCGGATCCGGCGCATCCGGGCGGTGACGTCCTCGACCGCCTCGACCGTGCCGGACAGGAAGAGTTTGCTCATGGCGGGCAGACTGACAGTTAATGTGCACATGAAGTCAAGCGAGCTGACCATCGGTGACCTGGCCCGGCGGTTCGGGCTGGCCACGCATGTGTTGCGGCACTGGGAGAGCATGGGCCTCCTCGCCCCCGCCAGGGCGGCCGGCGGCCAGCGCCGGTACGGCGAGGAGGACCTGTACCGCATCGCCCTGATCCTGATGGGCAAGGAGGCCGGGGTCAGCCTGCGGGACGTGCGTAAGTTCCTGGTCAGCGGCGGTGACAAGGCGTTGCTGCACCGCCACCTGGCCGACCTGGAGCAGCGGATCAGGGAGGCCCAGGCGGCGAAGGAGCTGATCGAGCACGCCATCGCGTGCCCGCTGCCGGTCGACGAGTGCCCGGACGCCCGCGCGGAGATCGCCGCCCGCATCCCGCCGGCCCATTAGGGTCGCTCCCCCGAGCGGCGGAGGCCGGAAATCGCTCTCGCCGGCGATCTCATTCGTGGCGCGGAAAACCACGATTGCTGGTCATGAACGTACGACTTCCCTTCATCGCCGCGCCCGTCCTCGTGTTCGCCTACGGGCTGATCCGGATCGTCGACGGGTTCGACGGCGAGCGCGGGCCCGGCCTGGCGTGGACCGTCGGGCACCTCGCCTTCATCCTCGCCATGGTGATGTTCCTGCTGGTCTTCCGGCACCTGCATCGACTGGCCGGGCGGGACACGCTCGCCACGGTGACCCGAGTGGTCGCGACGCTCGGCGCACTCGCCCTGATCGGGCAGTTCGGGGTGGACATCGTGACCGGGCTCCTGGCCGACGACCACGCACGCATGGCCGAGATCAGCAGGAGCGTGCACAGGAACCACCTCGTGTCACTCGCCATCTACGACGTCGGCCCCTACCTCTTCTACGCGGGCCAGTTCGTGCTCGTCCTGCAGCTGGCCGTCACGCGGCGGATCGCCGGCTGGACCCCGGTCCTGGTCCTCATCGACCTCCTCATGCCGCTCGTCGACAAGGACCTCATCCCGATCGGCGCCGCCGCCCTGCTGGTCTCGTTCGTGTCCATCGGCAAGCGGATCCCCGCGGACCCCGTGCCGGCACGCGTCTGAGCGAGGATGGGGCCGTGCGGTCTCGAAGGCAGGTGCTGGTCGACGCGGGTCTGGTCGTGCTGGTGGTGGCGGTGCAGCTGTGGCCGTTCCTCACCCGCACGAGCGATGTCGGCCTGCCCTGGGAGCCATGGGGTTACGTGTGCGTGGCGGGGTCCGCCATCCCGGTGCTGTGGCGCCGGCAGGCGCCGGTCGTCGCGCTGGTGACGAGCCTGGTCGCGACCGCGCTGTACGACCTCGCCGACCCGGTGCCGGCGCAGCCGATCTGGTACGGCGGGCTGATCGTGGCCTACAGCGTCGCCGTCGAGTCGCCGCGCTGGATTCAGGTGACCCTGCTGGTGGTCGGCATCGGC
>NZ_DASQCC010000191.1:0-11242 GCF_035634895.1 Actinophytocola sp.
GGCTCGCCGCCACCGACGACGCGCTCAAGCTGATCAAGACCGACCCGGACACGGTCGCCGCCGCGGTCGGCCGTCAGATCGGCATCAGCACCGATGACGCGCTGTCCCAGCTGAAGCAGAACATCTACCTCGACCACGCCGAACAGCGCGGCCCCGACTACTTCGGCACGACCGGCAAGCCCGGCAGGCTGGCGGACCAGCTGCGGTCCGCGGCCGAGTTCCTGTACGAGCAGAAGAAGGTCGACTCCGTGCCGGACCTGGCGACGTTCCGCGCCGCCCTGCGGGTGCCGGGAGCCGGCGGTGCCTGACGTCGCCGAACTGCGTGCGGTCGAGCACACCTACCGCACCAAGGCCGGACCGGTGCCCGCCCTCGGGCCGCTCGACCTGCGGGTCGCGCCGGGGGAGTTCCTGGTCGTGGTCGGGCCATCCGGTTCGGGCAAGAGCACGTTGCTGCGCCTCCTTGCGGGGTTCGAGCATCCGTCCATCGGGGACATCACGCTGCTGGGCCATCCACCTGTCCCGGGGCGCGATGTCGGCGTGGTGTTCCAGCAGCCCCGCCTGTTCCCGTGGCGCACGGTCGCCGGCAACATCACCGCCGCCCTGCGGTGGGCGAGGGTGCCGAAGCCGGACCGGCCGGCGCGGACGGCGGAGCTGCTGTCCTCCGTCGGGCTCGGCGACCTCGGCGCCCGCCGGGTCTGGGAGGTCTCCGGTGGCCAGCAGCAGCGGGTCGCCATCGCCCGCGCCCTCGCCGCGAGACCGAGGCTGCTGCTCATGGACGAGCCGTTCGCCGCGCTGGACGCCCTTACCAGGGAACGACTCCAGGAGGACGTGCGCCTGCTCGCGGACGAGGCCGGCAAGGCGGTCGTGTTCGTGACCCACAGCGTCGACGAGGCGGTCTTCCTCGGCACTCGCATCATCGTGCTCACCGACCGGCCGGGCCGCATCGCGCTCGACCTGCCCATCGACCTGCCGCGCCATGGTGTGCCCGCCGACGAGCTGCGTGGCTCACCGCGGTACGCGGCGCTGCGCGGCGAGGTGGCGTCCGCCGTCCGAGCTACAGTCTCCTGAAGGAGGTTCCGGTGACCACGACAGCACTCACGGCCGAACCGCTGACGATCACGATCGGCGCCACGGTGCCGGCCGTCGACCTGGCTTCCGACCTGACACCGGAGGTGGTGGCGGGGATCCGCGCGACCCTGCTGGACCGCAAGGTCCTGGTGTTCCCCCGGCAGCGGCTGACCCCCGACTCGCACCGGGCCTTCGCCGCGGCACTGGGCGAGCTGACCCCGGCGCACCCGATCGTGCCCGGCCTCGACGACGAGCACCCCGAGATCTACGTCCTCGACAGCGGCGACGGCGGCAAGGCACCCGTCTGGCACACGGACGTCACCTTCACCCGCACGCCCCCGCTCGGCTCCGTGCTGCGCGCGGTGGACCTCCCACCGGCCGGCGGCGACACCTGCTGGACCGACCTGGAGGCCGCCTACCTGGCGCTGTCCCCGCAACTGCGCCGCCTGGCCGACGAGCTGGAGGCGGTCCACGACGGGCGCAAGGACTTCGAGGAATACCTGAACGTCCGGCTGTCCGGCGAGGGAAACCTGTGGGAGGGCGAGCGAGTCCGGTCACTCGACCCCGTGACCCACCCGGTCGTGCGGGTACACCCCGAGACGGGCCGGCGCGCCCTGTTCGTCAACCCCGGCTTCACCACCCACATCAAGGACGTGACCGAGACCGAGAGCCGAGCGCTGCTCGACATCTTCTTCGCCGTCGTCGGCCGCCCGGAGCACAGCGTCCGCCACCGCTGGAGCCCCGGCGACGTCGTGGTCTGGGACAACCGCAGCACCGCCCACTACGCCGTCGACGACTACGGCGACCAGCGCCGGGTCATGCACCGCATCACCATCCGGGGTGACCGGCCGGTGGGACCGTCGCACTGAGCACGGGCGTGGACCTCGCTGCCCGCGGAGCCGGCCGCGCGGTCAGATCCCCTCGACCGTGCCGCCGGACACCGGGGTGCGTGCGCCGACGAGCACGCCGTCCGCGGTGTTGACGCCGAGGTCGATGCCGCCCCAGAAGCCGCGGGGGATGGTTCGGTCCGCGGCCGGCCGGACGGCGAGTGACTGTCCCAGCTCCTCGGTCCGGCGCAGCACCTCCGGGTCGAAGCCGTCCTCGATGACCTGCGGCACGGCCGCCATCGCCGTCTCCCACACGCGTTCCCGGGGTACGCCGGCCTCCCGTGCCCGCGAGATCGCGTCCTGCCAGACCGAGCCGACCTGCTTGCCCTTCATCCGTTCCGCCACCGTGGTGGTCACGCTGTCGCCGGCCAGGTAGTCGGGTCCGTGGAACATCGGGCGCCGCACGACCTCGGTCACCGGGATGCCCAGCGCGAGCACCCCGTGCAGGCACTGGAGCGTGGCGCAGTGCAGCCCGGCGCCGATGGCGCTGGACGCCAACACCGGCCGCCCGGCGCGGAGTGCGATCGCCGGGTTCACCGGGAACGGCAGGTGCGCTCCCGGCGTGAGCCGGGCCAGCAGGTGCTGCTGGAAGGAGGCCGAGTCCGGAATGGACACACCGCCGGCGAACAGCCCGGTGCTGCCCCACAGGCTGGTGTTGATCGAGTGACAGGCGGCGGCGACGTTGCCCCGCGCGTCGGCGGCGAGCACGAAGTCCGAGTGGCTGCCGGGCCGCATCGCGTGCCGGCTGATCCTGATCAGCTCGTGCAGTGCCTGCGGGTCGGTCAGCGGATCACCGACGTCCCCGGCCAGCCGCAACGCCTCGGCCAGGCCGGCGCCACCGGTGTCTGGCCTGCCGATCGTGTGCACCTCGGTGCCGTGGAAGTCGACGGTGACCGGGTCGGCCCAGAGCGGTGCGTACCCGGCCAGGTCGTCCAGGCCGGCCCTGCCTCCGGCGGCGCGCACGACCTCGACGAACTCACGCGCCCACGGACCTCGGTACATCCAGTCGGCGCCGTCGGCGGCGATCCCACGCATGGTCCTGGCAAGCTCGGGCTGCCGGAAGGTGTCACCCCTGCTCGCGCGGAACGACTCGGGCAGGACATCCCTGCGCAGGTCGAACTGAGCCGCACGAATGGCGCCGACCGGAAATCCCCGCTCGGCGACATGGATCGCCGGCCCGAACAGGTCGGCCCAGGGCAGCACGCCGAACCGGTCGTGCGCGGCGGCGACACCGGCCATGAATCCGGGCACCAGCGCCGTACGCCCGCTCGGCTCCGGCGCCCTCGGGATGCTGGCCGGATCGTCCTCCTCGGCGAACGTGGCGTAGCCCGCGCTCAGCGAGTCGGTCCGGCCGCCGCCGGTATGCACCATGGCGAACACGCCCGCGTAGCTGACCCACGAACCGGCCGCCAGCGCGATCTGCGTCAGCGAGGTCGCGATCACCGCGTCAGTGGCACTCCCGCCCGCCTCGAGGACCTTGCGCCCGGCGAGTTGGGCGAACGGACCGGTCGAGCCGACGACCATCGCCGTGGTTCCCGTGCCCGAGGCCCCGTCGGAGTCCGGCCTGTCGATGCCGAGGCTCAGGTAACGGCGGACCTCGTCACCGTCCCACGTCGTCGGGTCCACGGATCCTCCTGCCGGCAGGTCGTCAAACCTACCGGCGTGGGCCAGGTCGAGCGGTTCGACGTCGGTGCCCTGGCGCACCCGGACCGACGGGCACCAACCGCGTCATGTCTCATCGCGTTGCTGACATGGCCCGCTCAGAGCGGCCGCTCGATGAGGTTGCGCAGCACGAGGGCGTTGGGCGCCTGGATCAGCCGGCCGCCTTCGTCGATCCGGCCCAGCTGGACGGCGGCCAGGCCCAGGTCGCCGACGAGGTCCGCGACCCGGTCCCCGGCGTCCGGCGAGTCGGTCGCGATGAAGATCACGCGCCGGCCCACCTCCGGGTCGAGCTCGGCGGCCAGGGTGTTGGCCGGCAGCTGGTTGAAGGCCTTGACGACCGTGGCGCCGGGCAGGTTCTCGGCGGCGTAGTGCGTGGACAGCCTGCCCCGCAGGACTTCCGCCGAGTTGGGCGAGTAGTGCGCGTTGGTGGTGTCGACGACGGTCTTGCCCGTCCAGTCCGGCAGTGACCTGCCGAACTGTTCGACCGCGGCGAACGGGACCGCCATGAAGATGGCGTCGCTTTCCAGCGCCTCCGCCAGCGGAACGGGCCGGACGCCGGAACCCAGCGACGCGGCGAGCGGACCGAGGGACGCCGGCCCACGGGTGTTGGCGATGCTGACCTCGATGCCCGCTCGGGCGAACAGGCGGGCCAGGGCCGACCCGATGTTCCCGCTCCCGACGATCGCATGCCGCGTGGTCATGACTGCCTCCGATTTGGTTAACGTGTGAACCTCAACGTAGGCATGCTTGGTTAACATGTCAACCAAAGGTAGGGTGGCGGTCATGACACGGGCGCGATGGCTGACCGAACAGGAACAGCGGGCCTGGCGCAGCCTGATGACGATGCAGGACGGCCTGTCGGAGTACATCGAGCGCCAGCTCCGCACCCGGTGCGGGCTGTCCGGCGCCGACTACCAGGTCCTGGCACACCTGTCGGAGGCGCCGGAAGGCCGGTTGAGGTCCTTCGAGCTGGGCCAGCTGCTGCGCTGGGAGAAGAGCCGCCTGTCCCAGCACCTGGGCCGAATGCAGACCCGCGGCCTGGTGACCCGCGAACGGTGCGAGACCGACCAGCGGGGCGCGGTCGTCACCATCACTCCCCGGGGCGGCGAGCTGATAAGGGCCGCGGCGCCACAGCACGTGGCCGACGTCCGCGACGCGCTCATCGACCACCTCACCGAAACGGAGCTGAGGACCCTCACCACCATCGGCGACAAAGTCCGCGAACGCTTGACGACGTTGGGAAAAGGAACCAGCGACACGTGAAAGGCCTTCTGCCGCGGGTGGGGCAGAGGCCAGGCGCGGTCGTACGGTGCCGATCGCGGCGTGGGGGAGGACCATGTCGGTGTGAAGCTCAAGCTCGACCTCCATGAGTTCTACAACCGCGGCGCGGAGATCGACCGGGCCCTGCGGGCGATCATCGACGAGGCGGTGGCCAAGAAGGCGCCGCTGGTGGAGATCATCCCGGGCAAGGGCTCCGGGGCGTTGAAGAAGCACGTGCTGCGTTTCCTCGACCGCAAGGAGATCAAGGCGCTCTACCACCGGGTGGAGAAGGACTCGGACAACTTCGGCCGGGTCTTCGTGCACTTCCGCTGGAAGTAGCTACTGGTGCACCCAGCGGTGGTAGGCGTCGAGGTCGACGTTGCCGCCGCAGATGACGGTGACGACGTGACGGCCCGCGAAACGGTCCCGGTCCTCCAGGACGGCGGCGACGCCCAGCGCGGCCGATGGCTCGACGACCAGGCCGGTGTGCTCCAGGAGCATCCGCATGCCCGCGATGATCGACGACTCCCGGACGAGGACGGCGTCGTCAGCCACGACGAGGAGGTCCGCCAGGACCGCGGGGATGGGGTACCGGCCGGCGACGCCGTCGGCGATGGTGTCGGCCGACTCGGTGGTGACGACGCGGCGCTCGTGCCAGGAGCGGGTCATCGCCGGTGCGCCCGCGGGCTGCACGCAGATCACCTCGACGCCGGGTACCAGGGTGTTCAGGACGTAGCCGACGCCGGTGGCCATCGCGCCGCCGCCCAGGGCGACCAGGACGGCGTCGAACGACTGGTCCGCCAGCTCGAGGCCGATCGTCGCGGCGCCCTCGCAGGTCTCGATGTCCAGGCTGTCCTCGAGCAGCCGGATGCCGCGCCGTCGCGCGATGCTCACCGCCCGCTCGCGGGCCAGCTCGAAGTCGCCGTCCACCAGAACCAGCTCCGCACCCAGCGCGCGGATCCGGCCGAGCTTGGCGGCAGGTGCCAGCCGCGACGCCACGACCGTCACCTCCAGGCCGCGGCGGCGGGCCGACCAGGCCAGCGCCTGGCCGAGGTTGCCGGCGCTGGCGCACACCACCTCGGTCCGGCCCTGCTCGGCCAGCAGGCTCGTGACGAGCTCCGTACCCCTCGCCTTGAAGCTGCGGACCGGGTTCGCCGTCTCCAGCTTGACGCTGACCGTGCAGCCGAGGCGGCGGCCCAGTGCGTCGCACGGGTATGCCGGCGTGTTCAGGAACAGGGGATCGATCACGTGGCGCGCCGCGTGGATCCGGTCGAGATCAAGGCGCGTCCTGAGCACGCCGAGACCATACACATGCGACAGTGCCGGCATCACGGCATCACGGCATCACGGCATCACGGCATCGTCGGCAGCGCCGGCGTCACCGGCGGAAGCGGCCGGCCTCCGGTGCGGCTGATCCCTGGCGGCGAGCCGCGATGAGCCAGGTGCGTGAGTCGAACCAGACGCCGTCGGTGGTGGTGTGCTCGGCCATGACCGTGCGCAGGCGGTCGAGTGCCTGTGCGGCCTCGTCGGCGTCGAGCCGGGTGAGTGGGTCGCCGGCCATGCGCAACGTGCGGACGGCGTCGACGGCCGTGTCGGGATCGGGGCCGTAGTAGACGGGTTCGCGTACGTCGGTGATGTGCACGTCGGTGAATCCCGCCGCGGTCAGCACCCTGTCCACCGCGGCCGGATCGGCCAGTGAGAACGGATCGACGGCGGTGGCCGGCGCCGGGCCGAGTGCCCGCTGGATGGCGGTCGCCCACTCCTGGTGGTTCCGGTCCTGCCAGACCAGCTGCACCAGCCGTGCGCCCGGCCGCAACGTGCGTCCGATGTTGGTGAACGCCTCGACCGGATCGGTGAAGAACATCGTGCCGAACCTGCTGATCCCGAGGGTGAAGTGTTCCGGCGGGAACGGGTGAACCTGCGCGTCCGCCTGCTCGAAGCGCACGTTGCGCAGGTCCTCGGCCGCGGCGAGGGTGCGGGCACGCGCCACCATCACCGGGGACGTGTCAACGCCGAGTGCGCTGCCTCGAGTCGCCAAGCCGGCGGCCTCACGGGTGGCTTGGCCCGTGCCGCAACCGATGTCGAGGACGAGGTCGTCGGCGCGCACATCGACGGCCTCGCGTAGCCGCCGCTGGTAACGACGCAGCTCGGCGTCGTAGTCGAACATCCCGTTCGGCGGTGGTCCGTCGCCCTTCCCCCGATCAACCATGGGGCCATCATGGCAGCGGCGTCGGCGACGGCTTCGACGGACAACGGGGGCGTTGCGGTGGAGCACTGGACGGGTCTTCCTGTTCGGCGAACGAGTTGGTGGTGCTTCTCGTCCGGACGCCGGACGACCCCTCCCTCAGCTCAGCCCCTGCCAGGTGTCACCAGCGGGTTGCGGGTCACATACGGGTCTCCCAGAAGGTGCAGTGATGTTCGGTGGCCAGGGCGACGCCGGTGATGTTGTCGGGGGCCAGTGACTGGACGTACGGGCGGTGTGGGGAGAAGCGTGGCCAGTTGGGAACGCCGGTGCGGTTCGGGTCGCCGGTGCGGTTCGGGTCGCCGGTTGTGGCGAACGCGGTCCAGTAGTCGATCATCTGGTCGGACAGTCGCTGTTGTGCCGGGGTGAACGGAGGTTGGTAGCCGCCGAGGTCGAAGAACGACCACAGGTCCGATGCGTGTTGTGCGCCCAGCGGCATCGTGGGTGGTGCGGGGGAGAGCGGCGGCGGGGTCGGGTCGGCGAACTCGTACTGATGCACCCGGGTCCGCGCGGCGAGGCCACGGGAGGTCTCGTACTGGGGGCAGGCCCACATCCGGTCGGTCACGATCGCGGCCCAGGTCAGCGCCGCCGAGCCGTACCGGCCGGTCGGGTACTCCGACCGCACCGCGGCGGCCCGTGCGCCGTAGGTCTCGTCGAGCACCGTGTCGAAGGTCTGGTCGCTCATCGGGGTGCCCTGGTCGTACGCGGCGATCCACGGTCTCGCCTCGTCGTGGGTGGTGCCGGACAGGACCGGGACCCGGTGGAACCGCCCCTCGCGCACCGCGTCGCCCGGATATCTCGGCAGTACCGGTGTGCCGTACGCGGGTTGGACGAACGCCTGGTGCACGGCCATCAGGTCGGCAACCGGCAGCTTCCGCAGGCATGCCACGTCCGCGCACCCGAGGTCCGCGGCGATCTCCCTGCCCTGCTCGGTGACCGAGGACAGCGGCTGGAAGATCGTCGCCGCCTGCTCGCCCCGGTACTCGAAGTTGTCCAGGTACTCGGTCGCGCAGGAACCGCTCTGCAGCACGGCCTTGTCGAACAGCCCGGCCGCCGTGGGCGAGGTGAGCTGCGCGCACACGCTCATCGCACCCGCGGACTGCCCGGCGATGGTCACGTCGTGCGGGTCACCGCCGAACGCGCCGATGTTCGCCCGTACCCATCGCAGCGCGGCCTGCTGGTCGGCCAGCCCGAACGTGCCGGAACCCGCGAGCCCCGGCAGCCCGAGGAACCCGAACACGCCGAGCCGGTAGTTGATCGTCACCACGACCACGTTCCCGCGCTCGACGAGCCGAGGCGCGTCGTAGTTCGAGCCCGCGCCCATGAAGAACCCGCCGCCGTGGACCCACACCACCACGGGCCGGTGCCGGGCCGCCGCCGGTGCGGTGACGTTCAGGTACAGGCAGTCCTCACTCGTGCTGCCGTCGGGCAGTTCCCCCGGCAGCTGCGCGCACGCCGGCCCCGGCCGGGTCCCGTCCCGCACGCCGGACCACCGCTCGGGTGGTCGCGGGTCACGCCACCGCAGCTCTCCCACCGGCGCCGCCGCGTACGGGATGCCCTGGAACACCCGGGTGTCCTCGAACACCCGCCCACGCACCGCGCCGTCCCCGGTCCGCACGACCGGGTCACCCGCCGCGGACGCCGGACCAACCGGTGTCTGTGCCGCCACCACACCGGCCACGACCAGCGCCGTCAACCATCGTCGTCGCATCACAACCCCCTTCGAGTCGACCGAAGTCCACCCGAGGAGTGGCCGTGGCCGCGACGGCCCAATGTCTAGATCGACCTCGACCAAAGTCGAAGGGCTCAGCCGGTGGCAGCGGGGGAGTGCCGCAGGATTCCTTCGATTCCCCGGAGGAACGTCTCGCAGACCGCGGCCGGGTCGGACAGGCAGCCCGCGGCCATCGCGCCGTCGCGCAGCATGACGAAATGCCGGCCCGCGGGCTCGGCCGGCGACCGGCCGGTCCGCGCGAGCAGGTCGGTGACCGTGCGAAGGAACCACTCGCGGTGCGCGAGGACGGCTTTGTGCACGGGATGCTCGGGATCCGGATACTCCGCCGCGGCGTTGAGGAAGGCGCAGCCGCGAAACCCGGGCGACTCGATGTCCTCGGCGATCGACCTGGCGATGGCTCGCAGGGCGTCCGCCGGCGGCCGGCCGCTGCCGACGGCCTTCTCGGCCCGATCGCGGATGGCCTGGTCGGCGCCCCGCAGATACGCGACGACGAGCTCGTCCTTGCTGGGGAAGTGCCGGTACAACGTCGCGCGGGTCACCTTCGCCTCCGCGACGATCCGGTCGATCCCCACGGAGTGGAGCCCTTCCAGGTAGAAGAGCCGGGTGGCGGTGCCGAGCAGCCGTGACCGCGCCTCGGACACCTGACCTCGTGTGTTCCGCTCCATTGTGCCGAGCGTAGCAGATAGAACGTTCGGTCTTGACATGACGGCCGACGTACTGTCACTGTTACGACAAGACCGAACGTTCTATCTCTATGGCGCTCGCCCGTACCGAAGGAGCTTCATGACCACCGTTACCGCGGCCCCCGCCGCCATTGCCCCCTCCCTGCGGCGCCTGTACCTCGTCCGGTTCGGCTTCGCGCTCGTCTGGGCCGGTCTGCTGGTCACGACCGCGTCGCACCTCGGGCCGCTCGGCGTCAGCCTGCTGGTGCTCTACCCGCTGTTCGACCTGGTCGCCGCCGTCGTCGACACGCGTTCGTCGAAAGCGACGACCCTGTACGTCAACATCGTGACCAGCGGGGTCGCCACCGTCGGCCTCGCCTTCGCCGCGTCGTCCGGCATCCCGGCGGTGCTGCGGGTGTGGGGTGCGTGGGCCATCGTGTCCGGTCTGAGTCAGCTCGCCGTCGGTGTGCTCCGCCGCAACCTGGACGGTCACTGGCCGATGATCATCAGCGGCGCCATCTCGGCGGTCGCCGGGACGGCGTTCATCCTGATGGCGGCCCAGGAAGGCGCGTCGCTGGCCAACCTCGCCGGCTACGCCACGCTCGGCGGCCTGTTCTTCCTCGTCTCGGCGCTGCGCCTCGGCCGTGTCACCAAGAGGCGCTGACGTCGGGACTCGCGGTGCACGAACGCGGGACTCGGGGTGCGTGAACGCGGGACTCGATGTGTGTGAACGCGGGACTCGCGGTGTTTGAACGCGGGACTCGCGGTGTGCGGAGGTGGGACTCGGCTGGTCCGGACGCGCCTGATGGTGATCTGCGGTGCTGGTTACGGTCGGTACGGTTCTGGTGGGCCGTCGGGGAGGGAACTCGTGATCGTGTCCGCGGCGTCCGTCGCCGAGCCTGTCAGGTCGGTCGCGGTCGCGCCCAGTTCGTCGACGGTTCCCGTGGCCTGTTCGGTCACCTGGCCGGTGGCGTCGGTCGCCGACTGGGACAGATCCTGTACCTCCTGCGCGCCTGGCAGGTCGCCCGCGAGGTCGCCGACCTTCTCGGTCGCGCCGGACAGCAACTCGCCGGCCTTCTCGCGGATGGCGTCGAACAGGCCCATGGCGCACAGCTCCCTCGATCGACAAAACAGACAGTTCAGACAATACCGGTATTCGCGTCGTTACGCTCCGCCGGATTCGGGCCAGCTCGCCGAGGCGGCGCGGCGCAACCGTCTCACCGTGCCCACGACCGCGGTCGGCGCCGCCCTGGTCGGGCCCACCACACAACGGCTTCACCACGTTCGGCCGTCGGCCCGTCCGGTGGATCCGGGTGCGAGTGCTGATCAGGACATGACGCCGGGCTTCCGGATCACGTCGCGGCCGGGGACCGCCGGTTGAGCTCGCGCCAGGCCTCGCGCCGTCGGCGTTGTTCGGCGGGTGCGGCGACGGGAGCGGCGGCGAGCAGGCGCTGGGTGTAGGGGTGCAGCGGCCGGCTGAGCACGGCCGAGGTGGGTCCCTGCTCGACGACGTGTCCGCGGTGCATGACCGCGACCCGGTCGGCGAGCTGTTCGATGACCGCGAGGTCGTGGCTGATGAACAGGCACGCGAACCGGTGCTGCCGCTGGAGTGCGCGGAGCAGGTCGAGGATGCGGGCCTGCACGGACACGTCCAGGGCGCTGGTGGGCTCGTCCGCGACGAGCAGGTCCGGTTCGAGTGCCAGCGCGCGGGCGTTGCACACCCGCTGGC
>NZ_DASQCC010000192.1:0-70968 GCF_035634895.1 Actinophytocola sp.
CGCAGGTTCGCCGGCAGGGTGACCATCTCGAGCAGCTGGTCGACCCGTTCGGTCACGCCGGCGCCGCTCAGTGTCCGATGTAGACGGATGGGCTCCGCGATGCTGGCGGCCACGGTGGCGCGCGGGTTGAGCGAGGACAGCGGATCCTGGAACACCATGCCGATCCGGCGACGCACCAGCCGGCCGGCGCGTCGCCCGGCACGATGGATGTCGGTGCCGCCCACCCGGACCACGCCGTGTTCCGGGGTGATCAGGCCGGTGACGGCGCCAGCGACGGTGCTCTTGCCGGAACCGGACTCGCCGACGAGCCCGAGGATCTCGCCGGGTTCGACGTGCAGGCCGACGCCGTCGGCGGCGCGGATGGTGATGCGCCGGAACCGGCCGCGATAGGTCACCGACAGGTTCTCCACGTGCAGCACGGGGTCCACGGCGGCCGTGTCCGGCACGGAACCGTCCGCGGGATGGCCCGCCGCCGCGAGGTGGTTGTCGGAGTCCTGCCGGAGCTCGCCCCGCAGTGCCTGCGCCACCCCGTGTGCCGCGGCGTCACCGAGGGAGACGACCGCGCCGAGCAGCTGCTTCGTGTAGTCCTCGCGGGGCGCGGTGAAGATGGTCGTGACGTCGCCCTGCTCGACCACCTGCCCGTCGCGCATCACCACGACCCGGTCGGCGATGTCGGCGACGACACCCATGTCGTGGGTGATCAGCAGGATGGCGGTGCCGAGCTGCCTGCGCAGGTCGCGGAGCAGCTCCAGGATCTCGGCCTGCACGGTCACGTCGAGCGCGGTGGTCGGCTCGTCGGCGACCAGCAGGACCGGGTCGTTGGCGATGGCCATCGCGATGACCACCCGTTGCAGCTGTCCGCCGGACAGCTCGTGCGGGTAGGACCGCAGCCGCCGCGTGGGCTCCGGAAGCCGCACCAGGTCGAGCAGCTCGACCGCCTTCCGCCGTGCCGCGGCGGCGGTGACGTCCTGGTGCGTGCGGACGGCCTCGACAAGCTGTGCGCCGATGGTCAGCACCGGGTTCAGCGCGCTCATCGGCTCCTGGAAGATCATGCCGATGTCGTTGCCCCGCACGGCCCGCAGCTCCGCCCGGCTCAGCGTGTACAGGTCCCGCCCGTGCAGGCCGGCGCGGCCGGTGACGGTCGCGCTGCTCGGCAGCAGGCCGAGCAGCGACATCGCGGTGACCGTCTTGCCGGCGCCGGACTCGCCGACCACGGCCAGCACCTCGCCGGCGGCCACCGCGTAGCTGACGTCCTGTGCGGCGGGCACACCGCCGGTGGAGAACGTGATCGTGACGTTCTCCACCGACAGCAGTGTCTCGCTCACGACCGGCTCACAACCGCTCCGCATGGGCGAAGGGCGGTGTTCGTCCGGTCCTGGTGGCCATGGTTCGCTCCGCTCACCGGGACAACCCGACCAGCCGGTAGTCCTGGTAGGCGGGGAACTCGCCGATCACGAAGTTGACCACCCTGGACCCGCGCAGGAACGAGTTGCGGGTGTAGATCAGCGGCACGACAGGGGAGTCCTCGAGGATCTTCCTGTCGATCGCGGCCCACTTCCTCCCGGCGTCGTCCGCGTCGACCGTGCTCTGTGCCTCCTCGATGAGCTGGTCGACCTCCGGGTTGTCGTAGCGTGCGGTGTTGAAGCCGCCGCCGCCGATCTCGGAGGAGGCGAACAGCGGCTGCAGGTTGGCGTTCGGGCTCGGGAAGTCCGGCTGCCACGAGGTGAGCGTCAGGTCGTAGGTCGGGTTGGGGTTGGTGGTGACCTCCGCGTCGTAGGCGTCGCTGTCCAGCGAGCGGATGTCGACCTTGATGTTCGCCTTGGCCAGCGCGGCCTGGATGGCCTGCGCCTTCTCCGGGTAGTTGTTCTCGGTGCCGACCACGAGCTGCAGGCCCTCGAGACCGTTCGGGTGCCCGGCGTCGGCGAGCAGCTTCTTGGCCTTGTCGGGATCGCCGGTCGGCTTCGTCCTGTACAGGTCGAACTCCTCGCGGCCGCTGATGCCCGGGGTGATCAGCGTGGTGGCGATGTCGCCGGCGAGCTTCGCGTTGCCGGCCGAGGCGACCTGGTAGGCGCTCTTGTCCACCGCGTACTGGAACGCCTTGCGCACCTTGGGATCGGTGAGCGGGCCGCGCTGGGTGTTCAGCGCGAGGAACGCCAGGGCACCGGACTCCGACGTGACGAGCCGCAGCGCGGCCTTCGGGTCACCCTGCAGCTGTGCGAGCTGGGAGGGGGAGACGAACGACGCGCTGAACGCCGACCGGTCGTCGCCGGAGTCCTCGACGAGCCGCTGGGAGACGACCGTGGCGTCCTGGCCGAGCGAGAACACGATCTCGTCGGGCAGCCCGAGCCGCACGTCGTCGGTCTTCTTGTCCCAGTTGGGGTTGCGGGTGAGCTTGACCTGGACGCCCTTCTCGTAGGCGGCCACCTGGTAGGGCCCCGAGGTGACCGGGTGCTCGCCGTAGTCGGCCTCGGCGCCCTTCCCCTTCGGCACCGGGGCGAACGCGGGCGTGCTGACCACCCACGGCCAGTCGCCGTAGGGCCGGCTCAGGTGGAAGACGACGGTCTGGTCGTCCGGGGTCTCGATGGACTGCAGTTCCTTGCCCTCGAACGGTCCCTGGTACTCGGGGCCGCCGTCGAGCAGGGTCTTGTGGTAGCCGAGCCCGCCGCTGAACGCCGGGGCGAACGACCGCTCGACACCCCACTTGACGTCGGCGGAGGTGATCGGGGCGCCGTCGCTGAACTTCAGGCCGTCCTTGAGCTTGAACGTCCAGGTCCGGCCGTCGTCGCTCGCCTTCCCGGTGTCCGTGGCGAGGTCCGGCACCACGGTGGTCGGCTGTCCCTTCTCGACCTTCCACGTGGTGAGCCTGCGGTGCACCAGGCTGTTCGAGGTGATCGCGAGCCCCTGGCTCTTGGCGGGGTCGAACGGGAACGTGGTGTTGTCGGTCAGGATCGTCAGCGTGCCGCCTGGCTTGAGGTCCTGCCCCGCCGGTGTGGACGACGGCTCGTCGTTGGCGCCGCACGCGGCCAGCAGCAGTCCCACGCCGATCGCCGCGACCGCCTTTCCGAGATGCATCGTGTCTCCCCTTAGTTCAGGCGTACCCGCGGATCGAGTACGCCGTAGAGCACGTCGACGACGAAGTTCGCGACGACGATCAGGGCCGCGCCGAACAGCGTGCAGCCCAGCAGCAGTGGCAGGTCGACCGCGTGCACCGCGTCGACCATCAGTGAGCCCACGCCGG
The DNA here is from genome assembly GCF_035634895.1 of Actinophytocola sp. Classification (GTDB taxonomy): domain Bacteria; phylum Actinomycetota; class Actinomycetes; order Mycobacteriales; family Pseudonocardiaceae; genus Actinophytocola. Next base: position 3,239 of record NZ_DASQCC010000192.1, read on the forward strand.
GCATGGCGAACACCCGCTCGGTGATCACGGCGCCGCCGAGCAGCCCGCCGAGGTCGATCCCGAACACGGTGACCACCGGCAGCAGCACGTTGCGCAGCGCGTGCCGCCTGACCACCCGCGCCTCGGTGAGCCCTTTCGCCCGTGCGGTGCGGATGTAGTCCTCACCGAGCACCTCGAGCATCTGGTTCCTGGTGAGCCGGGCGTAGAGCGCGCCGTGCAGGAAGGCCAGCACCAGCCACGGCAGGACCAGGTGCCAGGCCCAGTCCACCGGGCTGTCCGCGAGCTGGACGTAGCCGTGGGTCGGCACCATGTCGAGGGTGAAGCCGAGGACGAGGATGCCGATGAGACCGGTCAGGAACACCGGCGTCGACACCCCGGCCACCGCGCCGGCCATGGCGATCCGGTCGACCGGCCGTCCCGGCCGCAGCGCGGACAGCACGCCGACGCCGACGCCGGTCAGCAGCCAGATGATCGCCGCCCCGGCGGCGATCGACGCGGTCACCGGCAGCCGGCTCAGGATCAGGTGGAGGGTCTCCTCGTTCTGCTGGAACGAGTAGCCGAAACACGGTGCGGGGCAGTGGATCGCGGTCACTCCGCTGCCGAACGTCCGGCCGGCGAAGATGCCGCTCAGGAAGCTCAGGAACTGCTGGTACCACGGCTGGTCGAGCTGCATGAAGCTCTTCGCCGTGGCCAGCGACTCGGGGCTGCACGGGCGTCCGCACGACATCCTGGCGGGATCGGACGGCAGCAGGTAGAACACCACGAACGTGACCAGCGCGATGATCAGCAGCACCACCACCATGCCGGCCAGCCGGCCGAGGACGAACCGGGCGATTCCCACTACGCCTTCGCCTTTCCTCTCGGGTTCGCCTTCGGGTCCAGCGCGTCGGCGAGACCGTCGCCGAGCAGGTTGAACGCGCAGGTGGAGAGGAACAGGAACAGGCCGGGGAAGATCAGGAACATCGGGTCGGTCTGGATCCAGCCGACCGCGTCGCTGATCGACCGCCCCCAGCTCGCCGTCGGTGGCGGGATACCGACCCCGAGGAACGACAGCGCGGCCTCGATGCCGATTCGCTCCGGAATGGACAGTGTGGCCACGACGATGATCGGCGCCCACAGGTTGGGCAGCAGCTCGGTGGTGAAGACGTGCCACGGTCCGGCGCCCATCACGCGGGCGGCGGCGACGAAGTTCCGCTTGCGCAGTGTGAGGGTCTGCGCGCGCACGATGCGGGCGACCTTCGGCCAGCCGAAGAAACCGAGCACCACGATCAGCAGCAGCGGCCGTGGGATGCTCGCCGGCGCGACCGCGCCGAGCGCGATCATGAACACCAGGTAGGGGAACCCGAAGATGACATCGCTCGTCCAGCGCACCGTCCGGTCCCACCAGCCACCGAGATAACCCGCGCTGGCGCCCAGGAGCACACCGATCAGCATCGCCAGCGCGGTCGCGGCGAGGCCGATCAGGAACGAGGTCCGAGCGCCGTACACGACGATCGCGAACAGGTCCCGCCCGGTGAGCGGTTCGACCCCGAACCAGTGGTCGCCGCCGACGCCGCCCAGCGGACCGGCCGGCAGACCGGTGTCGGCCAGGGCGTCGTTGTGATAGGTGTACGGGTCCTGCCCCTCGATGGCGGTGAGCACCGGCGCCGCGACCGCGACGAGCACCAGCACGGCGATCGTGACGGCCCCGGCGAACGCCCACCGGTCGGCGCGCACCGCGCGCCACACCGCCACCGGCAACGACCGCGTGACGGTTGGACTGTTCAGCTCGTTCAGCCTTACACCACCATCAGATCAGTGACCCAGCCCACGGTGTGGACCTGGTATCGAGGCGAGACAAGGGAGTCGGGTCCGGGCAGGGACGCTCGCGCCCGCCGGCGGCCGACGTGTACGCGGTGCGCGATTTTCTACCCGAGCCACGGGCGGCAGCGTCACACCACCGGATCCCCCGGTCAAGCGCCGGAAGCGCGATCTCAGGACGTGGAACGGCCGCTCGCCGTACGTGATGGCCCTGGTGATGGTTCCGTCATGTGGGAAACGGCTTCGTCGCGTGGACTTGCCGGGGGAACACCGCTGAACTGTCCCGCATGGCAGGCCGTGGTGTCGACGTGGTGGTGGTCGGTGGGGGCGCGATGGGCTCCGCGGCCGCACGCAACTGGCGGCTGCCATGAGCACGCGACGTGCTCGCGTGTTCGCCTGGCTCGGCCGGAGGCTGGCCGGGTTCGGCGCGGCACTGGCCGCCGTACCGGATCCGCAGGGCCAGTTTCCCGCCGTGCCACTGCTGTGGCACCTGCCCGAGAAGCCGCAGGTGCCGGACCAGGCGGACGGACCACCGCCCGGCCACCCCGAGAAGCGGGTCACGCCCTAGCCTCACCGTCCACTGAGGACGCTTACCGCACCGCACCGCACCGCACCGCGGCGTGGCTCGTGGCGGCGCAGCGCCCGCCGCGGCGATAAGCTCGTGTCGGACGACGGAGGGCGGCGATGGCGGTGGGTGCACGGCCGGCGTTCGTGCTGCACGAGCACCACCGGCCGCGGCACCACTTCGATCTCCGTCTCGAGGAGAACGGGGTGCTGCGCTCCTGGGCGGTCCCACGCGGCCTGCCGGCCGGCGCGGGCGAGAACCGCCTCGCGATCGCGGTGCCCGACCACGACCTGGACCACCTGACCTACACCGACGAGCACAAGGAGATCGCCGACATCGGCTGGTGGGAGGAACACGACCGCACGGACCGCCGGATCCTCCTCACGCTGCACGGCAGGCAGGGATCGGTGCGGTACGCGCTCATCCACACCGGCCCCGACTGGCTCCTGCGCCGCACGACCGAACAGCCGTGACCGGACGTCGCCGCACCGCGGCCGGCCGTCGGCTGTGGGAGTGTTGGCGACATGGTCGAGGCGAGACGGTGGACGGTCCCGGTGGACGACGCGGCGGTGGACGACCTTCGTGCGCGGCTCCGGCACACCCGGTGGCCCGATGAGATCAACGACGGCTCGTGGGGTTGGGGCGTGGCCGCCGGCTACCTGCGTGAGCTGGTGACCGCGTGGGTCGCGTTCGACTGGCACGGCCGGGTGCGTGAGCTGAACGGCGTGGCGCACTACCTCGCCGACATCGACGGGCACCAGGTGCACTTCATCCATCTGTCGGCGCAGGAGGCGGGCGCGGCCAGGGTGCCGCTGCTGCTGTTGCACGGCTGGCCCGGGTCCTTCGTGGAGATGCTCTCGCTGGCGCCGCACCTGCGGGACGCCGCGCGGGCGCGTGGTCTCGCCGTCGACCTCGTGATCCCCTCGCTGCCCGGCTTCGGGTTCTCGTCCCGGCCCGGTGCGCCCGGCACGTCGCCGGAGGTGGCGGCCGGGCTGTTCCACCGCCTGATGACCGGGCTCGGCTACGAGCGGTACGGCGTCCAGGGCGGCGACATCGGCGCCGGCATCGCCGTCCGGATGGCGTTGCGGGAGCCCGAATCGGTGATTGGCGTCCACGTCAACTACGCGTCGTTCGGGGTGGAGAGGTCCTGGCCGGAACCGGACGACGGTCCCGGGGCCGCCTACGACCGCAGGCGGGAGCAGTGGGCGAAGGAGGAAGGCGCCTACGCCCACGTCCATGCCACGCGTCCGCAGACCCTGGGTTACGCACTGACCGACTCGCCCGTGGGACTGGCCGCCTGGATCGTCGAGAAGTTCCACGCCTGGACCGACCGCGGGACGAGTGGCGACGTCCCGCCCGTGGCACTGGACGAGCTGCTGATGAACCTGTCGATCTACTGGTTCACCGGGACCATCACCTCGTCCATGCGGATGTACAAGGAAAGCTCGGCCGATCCGCTGGTGCTGTCCGAGCGCAGGCGGATCCAGGTGCCGACGGGGGTGGCCGCCTTCCCGCACGAGCTGCCGATCCAGCCCCGGGAACGCATCGAGCGCGTCGCGAACCTCGTGCGCTGGACCGACATGCCGCGTGGCGGGCACTTCGCCGCGCTGGAGGCGCCCGAGCTGCTCGGTGCGGACGTGGCCGCCTTCTTCGCCGAACTCTGACCGCGAGGTACGCGGCGGACTTGCCAAGGTGATCGGGCCGAGACTAACGTACAACCACATGGTTGTACTTCGAGATGAGAGTGAGGAGTCGCTCAACCAGCTCTTCCGTGCCCTGGCCGACGGCACGCGCCGCGACATCCTCGAACGGTCGCTCACTGGGACGCCGTCGGTGTCCGAGCTCGCCGCGTGCTACGACATGAGCTTCGCCGCAGTGCAGAAGCACGTGGCCGTGCTCGAGCGGGCGGGCCTCGTGCGCAAGCGTGCCAACGGCCGCGAGCAACTGGTCTCGACCGACCGCGTGCGGCTCCAGCGCGCCGGTGAGCTCCTCGACCACTACGAGTCCATCTGGCGCCAGCGGGTGGCACAGCTCGACGACGTTCTTCTACCGAAAGAAAAATGACGATGCCGGTTACCTCTGTCACCAAGGACCCCGAGACGCTCACGCTCACCCTCGTGGCCGACTTTCCCGTTCCGCGGCAACGCCTGTGGGAGGCCTGGGCCGACCCGCGGCAGCTCGAGCGCTTCTGGGGGCCGCCCTTCGCGCCCGCCACCTTCACGCATCACGACTTCAGGGTCGGGGGCCGTGCCGAGTACTTCCTGACCGGACCGAACGGCGAGAAGTGGGCCGGCTCCTGGAAGTTCACCGCGGTGAACCCCATCGACTCGTTCGAGGCCTACGACGGCGAGGACAACGCCGACGACGAGAACGGGCCGGTGTCGATGACGTTCGCCTTCGACGACACGCCGACGGGCTCGCGCATGACCAGTGTGACCCGGTTCGCGAGCGTCGAAGCCATGGAGCAGACGGTCCCGGGCATGGAAGAAGGGCTCCGCGCCGGGCTGCCCCAGCTCGACGCGCTGCTGGCAGAGCCAGGCACGGCCGCGGCGGACACACAGGACTGAGGCACGATGAGAAACCTCAAGATAATCGAGCACGTCTCACTCGACGGTGTGATCCAGCACTCCGCCGATGAGGACGACTTCCCCTACAGCGACTGGAGTGCGCCCTACCGGACCCCCGCCGGCCGGGACGCCGTCATGGCCGCGCACGGCGAGAGCTTCGACCTGCTGCTCGGCCGTCGCACCTACGACATCTGGTCGGGCTTCTGGCCGACGGCGACGGCCAACCCGCTCGCGGACCGCATCAACGCGGCGAGGAAGTACGTCGTCACCCACCGTCAGGAAAGCCTGGGCTGGGGCCCGTCCGAGGGACTTGGACCGGACGTCGTCGAGGGCGTACGCCGCGTCAAGTCCCACGACGGCCCGGGCCTCGTCCTCACAGGTAGCTCCACCCTGACCTCGGCGGTGCTCGAACACGGGCTCGCGGACGAGGTCGTGCTGATCGTCTCGCCGATCCTGTTGGGCACGGGCAAACGCCTGTTCGCGCAGGGAACCCCGGCACAGTCGTTCGAGCTCACCGGCACGGCCGCGACCCCGTCCGGCGTGCTCCTCAACACCTACCGGGTGGCCGGTCCACTGAAGACCGCTTAGTTCGACGGGGCCTCACCGGGGGCCGGCTCGGACGGTCTCGGGCTGCGGGACCGGCGGCTGCCGCCGCAACCGGGTCTGGCGGTGCAGGTCGACGACCACGACGGTGATCGCCGCGGACAGGAACAGGCAGCTGGTCGTGGTGGCGAGGTCGAGTGCGTGGCGGTGCAGGAGGGCGGGGGCGTTGGTCAGCGTGTACCCGGCGCCGTAGATGGGGGAGTAGTAGGCCATCGAGGCGGTCGCGACGCCCATGCTGTTGCTGATGCGTTGGCCGAGCTGGCCGATGGCGCTCGCGGCGCTGCCCTGGGTGGCGGGGACGTCCATGAGCGTCATCGAATGGTTGGGGGAGACCACGAGGCCGCCGCCGAGGCCCCCTACAAGCTGCAACATCGGGATGCACGCCAACAGAACCGGTGTCGGGAGGCCGGTGTGCAGCATCGCCACCGTCCCCACCGTGCTGACCAGTACCAGCAGCATGCCAGTCCCGGTGAGCAGGCGGCCGAGACGCACCACGTGGCGGCCGCCGAGCCAGGCGCCCAGGACGGCGGTGGCCGACGACGGCAGCATGACCAGGCCGGCCAGGAACGGGCTTACCCCCAGGGCTTCCTGGAGGTACACGGTCAGCGCGAGTGCGACGCCCGGGCCGGCGGCGAACCAGGTCAGGGAGACGAGCACGCCGTTGCGGAACGACGGGATGCGCAGCAGGCCGGGATCGATGACGCCGGCGCGACCGGCCGTGACACGCCTGCGGCCGCGGGTCGCGAACAGCACCGCGAACCCGGCCGCCGGGACCAGCGAAAGCCAGCGGACCGCGACGTCGCCGGGACGCCCGGTGGTGAAGATGAACGGGGTCAGCAGCGCAACCAGTGCCAGGCTGCCGAAGGCCAGCCCGAGCACGTCGATGTCGGGCCGGCGGCGCTCGCCCTGGTCCCGGCCGACGGCCGGCAGCAGCGTGTGCGCCGCGACGACCAGCACGACGCCGACGGGCACGTTCAGCACGAACACGCCCCGCCAGCCGAACAGGGGCGCGGTGACGAGCAACCCGCCGAGACTGGGACCGAGCGCGGTGGCCAGGCTGACGCACATGCCGTAGACGCCGAACGCCCTACCGCGCTCCGCCTTGGAAAAGAGCTGCTGGACGATGCCCATCATCTGCGGCATGAGCAGGCCGGCCGCGACCCCGAGCAGGGCGCGGCCGGCGATGACCGGGCCCGCGGTGGGGGCGACGGCGCACAGCGCGCTGGCCGCCAGGTAGAGGTAGAGCCCCGCGTAGGTGAGCGTGAGCCGTCGTCCCGCGTCGCCGACGCGGCCGGCCGGGACCAGGGTGACGGCGAAGCAGACGACGTAGGCGGCCTGGATCAGCTGGATGCCGGCCGGACCGGGGTGCAGCGCGCGCTCGATCGACGGGACGGCGATGGACACCTTGTGGAGGTCCAGCAGGAGGAAGCCCGCGGTGCTGCCACACAGCAGCAGCACCGCGCGTCGGTTCACCGCCACGTGGTCGTCAGGCCTCCTGGAGGATCTTCGTGGCGTCGACGAGCCGGCCGAACTCGTTGTCCGAGTCGATCAGGCCCCAGCTGGCCACCCAGTCGAGCGTGCGGTTGAAGTGGTCCTCCGGGTACGGCCCGGGGTGGATGTAGCGCAGCCTGCCGAGCTTGAAGTCCTCCGGCACCAATTCGGCGACCGGCGCCGCCTGGGTGATGAAGTACTTCAGGTACGGCCGGATGTCCTCGTGGATCCTGTCGACGCCCCGCGTGACCGCCCGGTTGATCTTCGTGAACGTCTCGGCGTCGAGGCTGTCGTTCGCGACCTCCGCGCCGTAGTAGTGCGCCTCGGCGAGGACCTTGTAGCCCTGCTTCTCGGCCACGGTGATCCACGGCTCCATCACCGCGACGGCGTCGATGTCCCCGTCGCGCAGGGCCTCGAACCGCTCCTTGCCCTTGATGCCGACGAGGTTGATGTCCGCCCGCGGCAGGAAGCCCTCCAGCGTCTGGAGGACCAGGTAGTGCGAGCCGTGGTGGAAGTTGACGCCCACCCGCACGCCGGCGAGGTCGCCGGGGATGTTGTACGGCGAGTCGGGCCGGACGATGATCGCCTGGCTGGCCACCGCGGCGCGGCGGGCCACCACCTTGCCGTTCACCTGGCTGTCCTGCGAGCGGCGCAGCTGACCCCACTCGCACGCGTTGTAGAGCTGTGACGCGCCGGCCTCGAACAGCTTGAAGCTGGAGAACGACGAGACGTTGCGTGGGTCCTCGATGAACCGGAGCTCCGTCTCCTCGGCGGGCCTGCGGCGGATGAGCTCGACGTCGAGCCCCTCCGCGGAGAAGTAGCCCTCTTCCTCGGCCACGTAGTAGGGCAGGTAGAAGACGGCGCTGGTCGCCTCGATCTTGATCTTGGACATGAGTGACCTCGTGGCACATTAGAAGTTATACGACGATCACCTTGGATTCTAAGCAAGTTCTAACAGGCTCTCGTATAACTTTCACATAGTGGGAAGGGGTCCCATAACGCTCTCTACGGGCTTACGTTCCAAACGCACGTCGGTCTTCGGACGAGAGTGAGTCACCAACGATGAAGCGCCATTCCCACCACGCGACCGGTCGGACCCGGCTGTCCAGACGCGTCGCGGCACTCCTCGCCGTGGCCGGCCTCGCGCTGTCGGGCTGCGCCGCCGCCGGTGGCACCGAGGGGTCGAGCGGCAGCACTCCGGTCAGGGGCGGTGTTCTGAAGTACCGCGCGGCGGGCGGCGGCAAGTCGTTCGACCCCGCCACGACGACCGGCTACGGCCTCGCGGTGCCCGTGCGCGGCCTGGTCGACTCGCTCGTGTTCAACAACCTGGACGGGACGTTCGCGCCGTGGCTCGCCACCAGGTGGACGGTCAACGACAACGCCACCCGGTTCGACTTCACGCTGCGGGACGGTGTGACGTTCAGCGACGGCGAGAAGCTCGACGCCACCGCGGTCGCGGCCAGCTACCAGGCTCTACGCGACGGTGGCGCCAAGTACGCCGTCGCCAACCAGTGGATCGGCGCGCTCAGGTCGATCAACACACCCGACGAGCACACCGTGGTGTTCGACTTCGCCAAGCCGAACTCCTCGTTCCTGCAGTCGGCGTCCAGCACGGTGCTCGGCATCGTGGCGCCCGCCACGGCCAAGCTGCCGTTCGAGAAGCGCCAGGAAGGCATGGGGATCATCGGCTCCGGTCCGTTCGTCGCGGCCGAGAGCAGGGGCGAGGAGGGCTACACGCTCGTCCGCCGCAAGGACTACGCCTGGGCGCCGGCCCCCGCGAAGAACCAGGGCCCCGCGTACCTGGACAAGATCGAGGTCCACAACATCCAGGACAACAGCATCGCCGCGGCCGAGCTGCGCTCCGGCGGCCTGGACCTGCTGCACAACACCGAACCCGCGGACAAGACCGAGTTCGCCAGCAGCACCGAGATCACCATCCGGCGCGAACCTCTGCCCGGCTCGGCACTCGGGTTCGCCGCCAACATCGAACAACCCGGCCTCGACGACGTGAACGTGCGCCGCGCGCTCGCCCTGGCGATCGACCGCGACGCGGTGCTCAGGCGGGCCTCGGCCATCGACATCCTGCCCAGGAGCGCCTACACCGCGAGCAACCCGTACTTCACCGACCAGTCCGGCAAGATCAGGACGGACGTGCGGCAGGCGACCAGACTGCTGGACCAGGCGGGCTGGCGACCTGGCCCGGACGGCGTTCGCACCAAGAACGGCAATCGGCTGTCCTTCACCCTCGTCTACAGCCCGTCGACCATCTCGCACGAGCCGAACATCGCGGTGGTGCAGGCGCAGTGGAAGAAGATCGGCATCGAGCTGAACTTCGGCAGCCTCACCCAGGCCGAGCTGAACCAGCGCCTCCAGTCCGGTGACTACTCGTTCTCCTGGGGCTCCGGCACCCGGCCCGACGCCGACGTGCTGCGCTCCACCTACGGCGGGCTCGACCCGGAGCTGGACGCGGTGTTCGCGGCGATCCTCGCCGAGCCGGACATCGCCAAACGCAAGGTGCTGGCCGCCAAGGCATCGGGGATCGTGCTGGACAAGGCGTACTACATCCCGCTCTACGACTTCATCCAGCCGCTCGCGTACCGCGACAGCACCCACCTGCCGCTGTTCGAGGCCACCCACATCCCGTGGCTCGGCGACGCCTGGGTCGACAAGAAGTGAGTCGCGAAGTGACCCACACCGTGACCCACACCATGACCCGCGCGGAGACCCGCCAGGACGCACGGGCGCGAGCCGCGGAGAGCGGTGCGCGTGGCCTCGCCAGGCTCGCCGCGGGCAAGCTCGCACGTGCCGTCGTCGTGATCCTCGCCGCGTACTCCGCGTCGTTCTTCCTGCTGTTCGTGCTGCCGGGCGACGCCGTGCTGGCCCGCATCGGCACCACCGACACCATCGGCTCGGCCGACGTCTCCGACCTGAACCTGGACCTGCTCCGCGACCAGGTCGGCCTGTCCGGCAGCCTGTGGACGCAGTACCTCGACGGGCTGTCCGGCCTGGTGCGCGGCGACCTCGGCCACTCGCTGATCACCGAGCAGCCGGTCACCACGATGCTGGGCGAGGTGCTGCCGAACACCGTCACGCTGGCGGCCGTGTCACTGGCCGTCTCGGTGCCGCTCGGCTTCCTGGTCGCGGTGCTCGCGGTCCTCCCGCGTACCCGGTGGATCCGGTCGCTGGCGTCGCTGTTGCCGTCCGCCTACGTGAGCCTGCCGGTGTTCTGGGTCGGCATCCTGTTCGTCTACTTCTTCGCCATCACGCTGGGCTGGTTCCCGTCCAGCGGCAGCCAGGGCGCCGCGTCGCTGGTGCTGCCCGCCACGGTGCTGGCGTTGCTCGGGGCGGCGCAGTTCGCCCAGGTGCTGATCAGCAGCCTGCGCACCGAGCTGGGCGCCACGTACGCGGCGGTCACCGCGCCGGCGAAGGGCGCTGGCCGCTTCCACACCCTGCTGCGGCACTGCCTGCGCAACGCGTCGTTCCCGTTCCTGGCGGTGTTCGGGCTGCGGATCGGGCAGCTGCTCGGCGGCACGGTGGTCGTCGAGATGGTGTTCTCCCGTGTCGGACTCGGCCGGCTGATGGTCGACTCGGTGAAGGCCGTCGACCTGACCGTCGTGCTCGGCATCGTCGTGGTGCTGGCCGCGGTGTACGTCGTGATCAACATCGTGGTCGACCTCGGCTACGTGCTGCTCGACCCGCGCCTGCGCCGCCGGCCGGCCGCCGTCGCCCAGGAGCCCGGGGCATGACCGGCACCCTCGCGACGGTCGACCCCGTCGTCGTGACCGAGCGCCCGGCCGCGCCCCGGCGCGGGCGGCGGATCCGTGAGCTGCACGTCCAGCTGGCGCTGCTGGCCCTCCTGGTGCTCGTCGCGGTCTTCCCCGGTCTGGTCACCTGGCACGACCCGTACGAGCTGGACGGGCTGCCGTTCAGCCCGCCGGGCGGCGACTTCTGGTTCGGCACCGACGAGATCGGCCGTGACCTGTTCTCCCGGGTGGTGCACGGACTGCAGATCTCGCTGTTCTCGTCGCTGCTCGCCATCGGCGTCGCGCTGGCGGGCGGGCTGGTGATCGGCGTGCTGTCCGGGCTGCGGCCCGGCGGCCTGCTCGACCGCGTGCTGGGGGTGCTCTCCGAGGCGGTCATGGCCATCCCGGCCGTCCTGCTCGCCCTCGCGGTGATCACCACCTACGGGCGCGGCGCGTTCGTCGCGGCCGTCGCCATCGGCATCGGCGAGGCCACCGGGTTCGCCCGGCTCATCCGTGGCTGCGTGATCCAGGCCGGCACGCTGACCTACGTCGAGGCGGCCCGCACCTGCGGCGCGGGCCCGCTGCGCGTGATCACCCGGCACGTCATCCCGAGCATCTACCACCCGGTGCTGTCCTACACCGCGCTCCACTTCGGACTGGCGATGCTCGCCATCGGCTCGCTGTCCTACCTCGGCTTCGGCGAGGCGCCGCCGTCCGCGGAGTGGGGTGTGCTGATCGCCAGCGGGCAGAAGTACCTGTCCCACGCCTGGTGGGTCGCCATCATCCCGGGCCTGGCCCTGACCGCCGTCGTGATCCTGCTCAGCCGTATCGCCTACCTGCTCCAGGAGGACCGGGCATGACACCGCTGCTGCGGGTCAGCGACCTGACCGTCACCTACCAGCGCCGCGACGGGGCCGGCACCGCGCTGGCGTCCGCGAGCCTCGAGATTCCCCGGGGCGAGGTGACCGCGGTGATCGGCGAGTCCGGCTCCGGCAAGAGCACCCTTGCCCACGCCATCGTGCGCCTGTTGCCACGCAACGGGAACATCGCCTCGGGCGCGATCGAGCTCGCCGGCGAGGACGTGCTGCTGCGCAAGGACAAGGAGTTCCGCCCGTTGCGTGGCCGGCGGATCGGGTTCGTCCCACAGGACCCGCTCGGCGCGCTCAACCCGACCAGGACCGTCGGCGCGCAGCTGCGCGAGGCGTTCAGGCTCGCCCACTCACCGCTCTCGCCCGCGGCGGTCGACGAACGGATCCGCCAGGACCTGCGTGACGTCGGGTTCGCCGAGCCGGATGTGCTGCTGGCACGGTACCCGCACGAGCTGTCCGGCGGCATGCGGCAGCGCGTGCTCGTGACCATCGCGTTCTCGCAGCGGCCCGCCCTGGTCATCGCCGACGAGCCGACCAGCGCCCTGGACGTGCTGGTCGGCCAGGAGGTCATGCGCGCGATCCACGGCGCCCGTGCCCGGCACGACACCACGGTCGTGCTCATCACCCACGACCTGGCACTGGCCAGCCGCAACGCCCGGCACGTCGTGGTACTGGAACGCGGGCACGTGGTGGAGACCGGCCCGATCGACGAGGTGTTCACCGAACCGCGGCACGCCTACACCCGTGCGCTGCTCGCCAGCTCGGCGCGGCTGGCGGGCGGCCGGGTGCTCAGCATCGCCGAGACCCACGTACGCAAGGCCCCGCCCCCGGCCGCCGACCCGGACGCGCCGCCGGTGGTCGAGCTGGTGTCGGTCGCGAAGCGGTTCGGCACGGCCAGGCGCGGCACGCAGGCCGTCGACGACGTGTCCCTCACCGTGCGGCGCGGCACGACGTTCGCACTGGTGGGGGAGTCCGGCTCGGGCAAGACCACCACCAGCAGGCTGATCCTGGGCCTCGAACGCCCCGACCGCGGCACCGTGCGGGTGCTCGGCCAGGACGTGGGCGCGCTGCGCCGGACCGGGACGCGGCAGCTGCGCCGCGACATGCAGGTGGTGTACCAGAGCCCGTTCGAGTCGCTGAACCCCTGGCTGTCGTTGGGGGGCATCATCGGCGAGCCACTGGACGCCTACCGGATCGGCACCCGCGCACAGCGGCACGAACGGGTCCGCGAGCTGCTCGACCTGGTGCGCCTGCCGCGGACCTATGTGGACCGCCGGCCGCGGGAGCTGTCCGGCGGCCAGCGGCAGCGGGTGGCCATCGCCAGGGCGCTGGCACTGCACCCGAAGCTCCTGGTCCTCGACGAACCGGTGTCCGCCCTGGACGCCACGGTCCAGGCCAGGATCCTGGCGCTGCTCGCCGACCTCCAGCGCGAGCTCGGCCTGACCTACTTCCTGGTGACCCACGACCTCGCGGTGGTGGCCGACGTCGCCCAGCACGTGGCGGTCATGCGGGCCGGTCGCATCGTCGAGCACGGCCCGGCGGCCGACGTGGTGCTGACCCCGCGTGACGACTACACGCGGGCGCTGCTGGCCGTCTGAGATCAGGCGCTGACCGCCGCCGGGACGACTGCGCGGATGTCGACGTCCAGCACGGTCGACACCGCCGGCAGCACGCGGCAGCCCGCCCGGTACTGCTCGAGCAGGAGGTCCACGTCCGGCTCGGCCAGCCCGTCGACCATGACCTCGACCAGCACCCGGCCCGCCTTGAGCCGGTTGCGGGGGTAGCGCGACGTACGGGCCCGGACATGCACGGCACGGGTGTCCGGGTTGTCCACGTCGGGGTCACCGCCGGAGCTCACCACGTTGAGGAGGTTCACGACCAGCGCGGAGACCAGCAGGTCCAGCGGACCGGGTGCCCTACCCGGCCCGCCGGACGCCACCGACCCGTCCGCGAGCAGCTCGAACGCCGGGCCCCGCACGGCGAACCGGCCGTGGACATCGGTGGTGCAGCCGGTGAGCGCGCTGATGTAGTCGTATCCGGTCATGTGGTCTCCAACAGGCATGAGTTCGGCACGTCAAGTGTGCGCCACACACCGACCGGTGGGAGTGCCGTACCGCCATCTGGACACTGTGGACGAGCTCACCGCTTTGCCAGCTCCGCGGCGAAGATCGCGGACGCCTTCTTCAGCACCTCGATCTCCTCGCGCATCCCGTCGATGCGCTCGTTCGCGGTCGCCAGCTCCGCCTCCAGTTCGGCGATGCGGGCGAGCAGCCGTTCCCGGGGCGCCTGCCGCAACCGGGCGGCGTCGTCGGCGCTGAACATGCCGTCGTCCAGCCGCTTCACCCAGATCCGCAGCGACTGCTCACCGACGTCGAACTCCTCGGCCACCTCACGCAGGATCGACCGGTTGCCCGGCTCGGCCTGGCGGCGCTCGACGACCCGGCGGACAGCGGCGTTGCGCACCTCGTCGCTGTACTTCCGCTCGAACGCCATGTCCGCCCTTCCGCCATCACCGTCTCGACACAGCGTAACGACTGGCCACGGGCTCCTGCCCGCGACAGCCGGGATCGGGTGGGTGACGGCCGGTTGCCCGGCGAGGGTCGGCCCACCAGCCGGGCCGGAAGAAAGTTTTCACAGAACCGTCGGAAGATGTCGAGAGTCAACTCGGCGTGAGGCGGCAGGGCACAGCCATCGCGGGCAGAAGAGATGCAGGAGCGTGGGCCTTGTTCACCTGCCAGGCCTGGGGGTCGCCCGGCGGGATGGGCACCACGCCCCTGCACCTAGGGGTATCGCGAAACCGCGGCGAGCGTTACTCGACCCTCGTGGGTCGGTTGTGGACGGTGTCCGGGTGGGACCGGACAGTGTTCGATGTGGCGCCCACCAGGCTGATGGGCGCCACACCGAGGGTTCGCGTCAGCTCGTCGGCATGAGGACCGAGTCGATCAGGTAGACGGTGGCGTTCGCGGTGTGCACGCCGCCGCAGATGACGTTGGCGTCGTTGACCTTCAGGTTGTCACCCGAGCCGGTGACGTTGACCATGCCCTTCTCGACGGTCGCGTGCTCGCCACCGATCGCGTCCGGGGCCAGCTGGCCGGGGACCACGTGGTAGGTCAGGATCTTGGTGAGCAGCGCGCTGTCGGTCTTCAGCTTGTCGATGGTCGCCGCGTCGATCTTGGCGAAGGCGTCGTCGACCGGCGCGAAGACGGTGAACTCGCTGCCGTTGAGGGTGTCGACGAGGTTGACCTGCGGGTTGAGCTGGCCGGACACGGCCTGCACGAGGGTCTTGAGCAGCGGGTTGTTGCTGGCGGCGACCGCGACCGGGTCGGCTGCCATGCCCGCGACCGAACCGGCGCCGCTCGGCACCTGCTGCGCGTAGCCGGCGCAGCCGGGGCCGACCAGGTCGGCGGCGGGGTCGGCCATGGCCCCGCTGTCCGAAGAGGACTCGGTGGTCATCTGCTTGGTGGTCGCGGAGCCCGTGTCGTTGGAGGCTCCTTGTTCGGAGCCGCTGCACGCGGCGCCGAAGAACGCGATGAACGCGACACCGATGGCAAGCGTGCCGCGACGGATGTTCCGCTTCATGACAGGTATTTCTCCTCGTTCGATCTACGGATGGCCCAGCGTCGGGGGCCGCAATCACCCCGTGTTCGGAGGAGCCGCGGCGGCCGGATGGGTGCCGTCTCCGGTCGTTACCTGTCCGTTATCTCGCGGGGTTTTCCGTGTACGGAAACCAATCCGCGCACGGCCGTGGCGGCGAACCACCTCACGAACCGAAGTGGATCGTCGAGAAACCCTGTGAGGACACCGTGCTGACACTCGCGTTGATCGGGCTCATCGGCGGGTTGGTGACGGGGATATCGCCCTGCATCCTGCCGGTGCTGCCCGTCATCTTCTTCTCCGGCGCGCAGGCGGCCGACACCGGACAGGCTGGAACGACCGCGGCGCCGGCCGTCGCGGGGTCGGGTGGCGTGACGGTCGCCGAACGTGCCCCGGCCGCGCCGAAGGCGTCGCGTTCGCGTCCGTACCTGGTGATCGCCGGTCTGGTCGTGAGCTTCACGCTGGTGACCCTGTTCGGCTCGCTGCTCCTGTCCGTTCTCGGTCTGCCGCAGGACGTTCTGCGTTGGGCGGGCCTGGTCGTGCTGGTGCTGATCGGCGTCGGCCTGATCGTGCCGCGGTTCGAGCACCTGCTGGAGAAGCCGTTCTCCTGGCTGCCGCAACGCAGTCCGGACGCCGCCAAGGGCGGCTTCCCGCTCGGTCTCGCGCTCGGCGCGGTCTATGTTCCTTGTGCGGGACCGGTTCTCGCGGCGATCACCGTCGCGGGGTCGACCGGGCAGATCGGCCTCGACACCGTCGTGCTCACGCTGAGCTTCGCGGTCGGCGCCGCCATTCCGTTGCTGGTCTTCGCCCTCGCCGGCCGCCGGGTCGCCGAGCGGGTCAGGGCGTTTCGCAAGCGGCAGCGCGGCATCCGCCTCACCGCGGGCGTCGTGATGATCGCGCTCGCCGTCGGCCTCGTGTTCAACCTCCCGCAACTGCTCCAGCGCGCCATCCCCGACTACACCGGCGGCCTGCAGGACCAGGTCAACAACTCGAAGCAGGTGCAGGAGGCGCTCAACCTCGGCGGCATCGAGAACGACCAGAACAAGAACCTCGACAAGTGCACCAATGGCGCCGACACGCTCGAGGCCTGCGGCACCGCGCCCGACCTCCGGGGCATCCAGGGCTGGCTCAACACCCCGAACGGCGCCCCGGTCGACCTTCGGGCCCTGCGGGGCAAGGTCGTGCTGCTCGACTTCTGGGCGTACTCCTGCATCAACTGCCAGCGCTCCATCCCGCACGTCGTCGCCTGGGACAAGGCCTACCGCGACGCCGGTCTGGAGGTCATCGGCATCCACTCGCCGGAGTACGCGTTCGAGAAGGAACCCGGCAACGTGGCGTCGGCCGCCGCCAAGTTCGGCATGACCTACCCGGTCGCGCTCGACAACAACCTGGGCACCTGGACGAACTACCGCAACCGGTACTGGCCGGCGCACTACCTCATCGACGCCAACGGCACCGTGCGGCACATCAAGTTCGGCGAGGGCGACTACGACGGCACCGAGAAGCTCGTCCGTGAGCTCCTCCGCGACACGGACCCGAACGTGAAGCTGCCCAGGGCCACCGACACCGCCGACGACACCCCGAACACCACCGACATCACCCGCGAGACCTTCCTCGGCTCCACCAAACGCGTGAACTACGCGGGGAAGGGCACCTACTCGGCGGGAGACCGGTCCTTCACGTTCCCGGACAAGCAGGCCAGGGACACCTTCGCTCTCGACGGCGCGTGGACGCTCACGTCCCAGAGCATCACCCCCACCGCCGACCAGGGTCTCCTCCGCCTGAACTACCGGGCGAAGGAGGTCCGCATGGTCCTCTCCGGCAACGGCACCGTCACCTACCGGATCGGTGACCGGACCAGGACCATCCACGTCACCGGCACCCCTGACTCCTACCAGCTCGTGTCCACAAAGGACATCGAGGCGGGCACCGTCATCGTCACGGTGAGCAGGGGTGTCCAGGCTTACTCGTTCACCTTCGGCTGAGAGGCAGAAACCCATGGAGCTCAAGCACGTCACCGACGACACGTTCACCGCCGAGGTGCTCGAGGCCGGCAGGCCCGTGCTCGTCGACTTCTGGGCGCCCTGGTGCGGCCCCTGCAAGGCGCTCGCGCCGGTGCTCGCCGAGATCGCCGAGCAACACGCGGACAAGCTCACCGTCGTGAAGCTGGACATCGACGACAACCCGGCCACCGCGGGCAGCCTGCGCATCATGTCGATCCCGACCATGACCCTGTTCGTCGACGGCCGGCCGGCCACCACCATCAGCGGCGCCAGGTCCAAGAAGGCCATTCTCGACGGCCTCGCGAAATGGCTCTGACCGGAGGCCAATCCGTCCGACCGTCCACATCGAACACATCATGTCAGGTCATACCACCTGAGGAGGCGCGCGATGACCATATCGTCCACACGCGACACGACTCTGCTCCCGGACACGGAGCGGCTGCTGCGGTGGCCCGGTCTCGCCATCCCGCACCAGGCGCCCACGAAGGCATGGCTGGCCGCGAAGCTGTTCCGGCGGACCGTGCGACCGCTGCCGGTGCGGGTGGTGTTCCCCGGCGGCGAGGTGCTCGGCGCCGGCGGTCCCGGCTCGCCGGTGATGCGGATCGTGCGGCCGGTCACGTTCTTCCACCGCCTCGGCATCGACGCGAAGATCGGGTTCGGCGAGGCGTACATGGCCGGCGACTGGGTCAGCCGCGACCTGGCCGCGCTGCTCACCCCCTTCGCCGAGCGCATCACCACGCTCGTGTCCCCGGCGCTGCAACCGTTGCGCCGCTGGGTCGACGCCGTCCGGCCGACCGACGAGCGCAACACCGTCGCCGGGGCGCGGACGAACATCCACCGCCACTACGACCTGTCCAACGAGATGTTCGAGTCCTTCCTGGACGAGTCGATGACCTACTCGTCGGCGTGGTTTCCCACCGGCTCCGACGACCTGCATGCCGCGCAGCTCCGCAAGATCGACGGCGTTCTCGACCTCGCGGGCGTCCGGGCCGGCACGCACGTGCTGGAGATCGGCACCGGCTGGGGCGCGCTCGCCGTCCGCGCCGCGCGACGGGGCGCACGCGTCACCACCCTGACCATCTCCGCCGAGCAGAAGACCCTTGCCGAGAGGCGCGTCGCGGAGGCCGGGGTCGCCGACCGGGTCCAGGTCCTGCTGCGCGACTACCGCGAGGCCCGCGGTGAGTACGACGCGGTCGTGTCCGTCGAGATGATCGAGGCCGTCGGCGACGAGTACTGGCCGGCCTACTTCGGCGCGATCGCCGGCCTGCTGCGGCCCGGCGGCCGGGTCGGGCTGCAGGCCATCACCATGCCGCACGACCGGATGCTCGCCACCCGGCGGTCGCACACCTGGATCCACAAGTACGTCTTCCCCGGCGGCCAGATCCTGTCCGTGCCCGCGGTGCTCGACAACGCCGCCCTGGCGGGCCTCGACGTCACCGAACGTCACAGCCTCGGCCCGCACTACGCCCGCACCCTCGGCCACTGGCGCGACCGTTTCCTCGCCGGCTGGCCCCGCGTCGCGGCGGCCGGCTTCGACCCGACCTTCCGCCGCATGTGGGAGTTCTACCTCGCCTACTGCGAGGCGGGGTTCCGTGCCCGCTACCTCGACGTCTGGCAGTTCGCCATGTCCAGGCCGACATGAGCGCCGACCTGCACACCCTCACCGGCGCCTACGCCCTCCACGCCGTCGCCGACACCGAACGGGTGACGTTCGAACGTCACCTCACCGAGTGCGCCTCCTGCGCGCAGGAGGTTCGGGAGCTGCTCGCGACCGCGGCCCGGCTGGGCAGCGCGACCGCGGCCGAGCCGCCACCGCACCTCCGGCACGTGGTCCTCGCCCGCATCCACACCGAGCACCAGATCCGACCACGCCGGCGTCGCGGTCCAGCGCTCGCGACCCGGCTGCTCGCCGGCGCCGCGGCGGTGCTGGTCGCCGTCACCGTGTCCCTCGGCGTGCTCGTCGCACAGCGTGGCGACGAGCACCGGCAGGCCGATGTGCTCACCTCGGTCCTGCTGGCCCGGGACGTGCGAGCGGTCCACGCCGGGGGAATCACCGTCGTCGTCTCGCGGGCACAGGACCGGGGCGTCCTGCTCGCCGACCTCCCGCCCGCGCCGGACGGGCACGCCTACCAGGTCTGGACCATCGACTCCCGGTACCACCCGGCCGGCACGCTCGCCGCCGGCCGCGCCACCAGCGAGCTGACCGGCGTCGCCGCGGCGGACCGCGTCGCCGTCACCGTCGAACCGGACGGCGGCTCCCCGCGACCGACCACCGCCGCGGTCGCCGAGGCGGTGATCCCGTGACCGGCCGCGGCCGGCCACCCGGCCGTCGTCAGGTCCTCGGACTGGTCGCCGCCGCGGTCGTGCTGGTGTGCCTGACGATCTCACCCGCGTCGGCCGAGCGGCCCGACGGCCCGCCGTTGCTGGGGCCCACCGACGGGCCCGAACTGCGGGTGATGACGTTCAACCTGCGGTACGCGTCGGCGCGGTCACCGCACCAGTGGGCCCGGCGGCGTCCGGTCATGGCCGAGCTCATCCGCCGCGAACGACCGACCGTGCTGGGCACCCAGGAGGGCCTGGCCGGCCAGCTCCGCGACCTCGACGCCGACCTGCCGGACCACTACGACCGCGTCGGGCAGGGTCGCGGGGGCGGCGACCGCGACGAGTTCGTGGCCGTCTACTTCGACACCAGACGCCTCGTCCCCATGGCGCACGGCGACTTCTGGCTCTCGGACACACCGGCCGTGCCGGGTTCGGCGTCCTGGGGCAACACGACTTCCCGCATGGCCACGTGGGTCCGCTTCCGCGACCGCCGCACAGGCAGGGCGCTCGTCGTCGTCAACACCCACCTCGACAACGTGTCCGAGACGGCCCGGGTCCGCGGCGCGGAGCTCCTGCGCGACATGATCGGGGCGTTCGACCCCGGGCTGCCCGTCATCCTCACCGGTGACTTCAACGCCCCGGCCGGGCGATCCGCGGTGTACCGGACCCTGACCGCCGGCCTCGCCGACTCCTGGACCGCCGCGGCCACCCACCTGAGCCCGCGCTACGCCACGTTCCACGGTTTCCGCCCGCCACGGCCCGGTGACCGGATCGACTGGATCCTCACCCGCGGCGCGGTGTCCGTGCCCGCCGCCGGCATCGACACGTTCACCCGCGGCGGCGAGTCGCCCTCCGACCACTTCCCGGTCGAGGCACTGGTGTCGTTCGGCCCGTGACCCCGTGCCGCCGCCCGCGGGTCACTGCCGTGGACGGCACGCCGCGAGCCGGCTACTTGCCTGGTCGGCGGCGTTTGTCGCGCGCGTAGATGATGCTCTGTTTGCCGTCGCCGGGGCTGCGGCGGTCCATCTCGAACAGGGTGGTCTCGGTGACGAGGTCGCTGAGCTTGGCGTAGCCGTAGGTGCGGGAGTCGAAGTCGGGGCTCTGGTTGGTGAGGATGTGGCCGACCGAGGCCAGCGGGGCCCAGCCGTCGTCGTCGGAGGCCGCCTCCACGGCGTTGCGGAGCTGGTTGATCAGCGCGGCGTCCCGCTTGAGCTGGGCGGCGGCCGTGGACGATCGTGGCTTGCTCACCGCGTCGTCGGCCGTGACCGGGCTCTGCGGGTGGTTGAGGTTCTCGATGTAGATGAACTTGTCGCAGGCCGCCACGAAGGGTTTCGGGGTCTTGCGTTCACCGAACCCGTACACGGTCAGGCCGGACTCGCGCAGCCGCGAGGCGAGCCGGGTGAAGTCGCTGTCGCTGGAGACGAGGCAGAAGCCGTCGAAGCGGCCGGAGTACAGCAGGTCCATCGCGTCGATGACCATCGCGGCGTCGGTGGCGTTCTTGCCGGTGGTGTAGGCGAACTGCTGGATGGGCTGGATCGACTGGGCGAGCAGCTGGTCCTTCCAGCCCTTCAGGTTCGTGCCGGTCCAGTCGCCGTAGGCGCGCTTGACGTGCGCGGTGCCGTACTTGGCGACCTCGGCCAGCAACCCGTCGGTGATGGACGGCCGGGCGTTGTCCGCGTCGATGAGCACCGCGAGCTTGGCGGTGTTCTCGTTGACGGTGACCATGGTGCTCCTCGTTGGGGACGGTTCGTGCCCGACCCATGATCCTCGGGGGAGCCGCCGGTGGCCTGTTGGGACCGAGGGTTGATGCTGGAGGACGACTCGCGACGGCTCGCCAGGGAGGGCACGCCGCGGGTGGACCGAAAGGCTCGGACACATGCGTGAGATCGACACCGGCACCACCGACCTGCTCGCCCACGTCGAACGCGGCGTCGGGGTGGTCACGCTCAACCGGCCCGACCGGCGCAACGCGCTGTCGCCGGAGATGCTGAGCGCGCTCGCCGCGGTGCTGCCGGAGCTGGAAGCCGCGGCGGACGTGCGCGCGCTGCTGCTGACGGGTGCCGGCGCGGCGTTCTGTGCCGGCGGGGACGTCAAGGAGTTCGCGGCCCGGGGCGGGGAAGGCGGGGGCACGACGGTGCCGCACGAGGAGCGGATCAGGCGCCAGCAGGTCCTGCAACGCGCGACGACCGGGCGGCTGTACGGGTTCGCCAAGCCGACCGTCGCCGCGCTGCCTGGTGCGGCCGCGGGCGCCGGACTGGGGTTGGCACTGGCCTGCGACCTGCGGATCGGGCACGCGAAGACCGTGTTCGCGACGGCGTTCGGCAAGGTCGGGCTGTCCGGCGACTACGGCGCGACCTGGCTGCTGTCCCGGCTCGCCGGCCCGGCACGGGCGCGGCGCGCGATGTTCCTCGGCGAGCGGATCGACGCGGCGACCGCGCAGCGCTGGGGCCTGCTGGACTGGGTGGTCGACGCCGAGGAGCTGGCCGGCTTCGCGCTGGACACGGCGGGGGAGCTGGCGGCCGGGTCGCCGGAGTCCCTCGCCGCGATGAAGAAGAACCTTCTTGACGCGGACCGGTTCGACCTACCGGACGCCATGGACCGCGAGGTGCCGCGCCACCTCGCGTGCGGGCTGACCGAGAACCACCGGGAGGCGGTGCGGGCGTTCGTGGAGAAGCGCCCACCCGCCTTCAGCTGACACCGCCAGGACGTGGTGGTCCCGGCCGTCAGCGGGCCACGGCCTCCTCGACCGACGGGACCACGGTGATGATCTCGGTCAGCCCGGTGAGCTCGATGGACCGGAGCACCGCGCGGTGGGGAGCGACGACGGTCAGCCGGGCACCCAGGTCGGCGTAGCGCTGGGAACGCTCGGCGAGCAGGCCCAGCCCGGACGACGCGAGGAAGTCGACGCCCGTGAGGTCGACCACCAGCGGGACGTCCACCTGGACCGGTTCCTGGTCGAACCGTTCGGCGAGCAGCGGGGTGGTGCTCAGGTCGATCTCACCGGTGGCCCGGAGGATCACGACACCGCCCTCGACGAACCGTTCTACTCGTAACAGCGGGGCGACAGACGGACCGCCTTCACGCTGGATGGAAAGGTCGGCCATTGCTGCCTCCGGTGCTGGATGGGTCACTGTGCCGGGCGAACCGCGCCCACACGGTCTTTCCGCCGTCGTCGGGGTGAAGGGTCACTCCCCACTCCGTGGCGAGGCCGTCCACGAGGACCAGGCCGTTGCCCCGATGGGTTCCGGCGGCGAACCGGGAGCTGCCCATGGTGGGCAACCGCGCGTTGGTGTCGTCGACCTCGATCACGACCTGCCACGGGGAGTCGGAGCGGAGAAGCCGTACCTCGCACGGTCCGCCACCGTGGTCGTAGGCGTTGCTGACCAGCTCGGTGACCACGAGCAGGATGTCGCCGCGGGTCTCACCGGCGTGACCCGCCAACTCCGCCGCCACCCAGTGTCGTACGTCGGTCACCATGTCCGGCCGGGAGTCACGCAGGTCCATCGTCGAGGACGTCATCAGATGGCCTGGACGGTCCGCCAACGTTCCTCGCTCGGGTTCTGACCACCTGTCAACCAGGTCGTCGTGCCCGCGGGTTACCCACTGGGACGCCGTTCATGCGTGTGTCGCGCAGGTCGCCGCGACGCACTCAGCACCCCACTGGACTCTCGGCGTACCGGGACGAACTCAGTCGCCGGATCGCGGATACAAACGCCCGCCCACGGGAACCTCCGGTGCAGGTGTCCGGTCGGTTGAGAACCCAGCCGACCGGCCGCCGCAAACTCACCCGGCTCCCGGCCGTCGCCGATGGACCGTCCAGCCAGGTCCGCCGGCGAGTTTGCGTCCGGGCCGGCCGGGTATTCAGCTCTCGCATCGACACCGAGAGGCGGGGTGCGACAGCCATGGACGTGGTTTCGGACGACACGGAAGACGGCGCGGCAGACCTGGGGTTCTGCGTGCCGGCCGCCAGTGAGCGACTCCACCAGCTCCGGCAGGCGCTGATCGCGTGGGCTCGCCGCGTGGGCCTCGCGGCCGAGGCCGCCAGTGATCTCGTGCTCGCCACGTACGAAGCCATGGCCAACGTGGTCGACCACGCCTACCGCGGCCGCTCGAACGGCCTGCTCGACCTCCAGGCACGCGCCGACCGAACCCGCCGCACCGTCACGGTCACCGTCACCGACTACGGCCGCTGGCGGCCACCCACTCAGGGCCCCACCCTCCGCGGTCGCGGGCTCGCGCTCATCCGCGGCCTGGCCCAGCACACCGAGATCCGCCCCGGCCGGCACGGCACCACCGTGGCGATGACCTACCGCCTGGCGTGAGACCGGACGCTTGATCTCCACCATACTGGAGGTCCTACGGTCGGCCCGTGGCGTCAGAGACAGAGATCGACCCGTTCCGTATCGACATCCCCCAGCCCGCCCTCGACGACCTGGCCGACCGGCTCGCCCGTACTCGTTGGCCCAACGAGGTCGCCGGCGCCGGGTGGGACTACGGCTTCCCGATGGCGCGGCTCAGGGAACTGGCCCAGTACTGGCGCACCGGCTACGACTGGCGCGAGCATGAGGCAGCGCTCAACGAGCTGCCGCACTTCACCACCGAGATCGACGGCCAGAACATTCACTTCGTCCACGTCCGGTCCGCGAAGCCGGACGCGCTCGCGCTGGTCCTCACCCACGGCTGGCCCGGCTCGTTCCTGGAGTTCCTCGACGTGATCGAGCCGCTGTCGCGCGACTTCCACCTGGTGGTTCCGTCCATCCCGGGCTACGGCTTCTCCGGGCCGACCCACGAGCGCGGGTGGGATGTCGTCCGGGTCGCGCGGGCCTGGGCCGAGCTGATGTCCCGTCTCGGGTACGAGCGCTACGGCGCTCAGGGCGGCGACTTCGGCTCGGGCATCTCGCTGGCGCTCGGCGCGGTGGCCCCCGATCGGGTCGTCGCGGTGCACGTCAACTTCCTCCCGACCCGGCCGGTCCCCGGCGTCGAACTGTCCGAGCCGGACGAGGCTCGGCTGGCCAAGGTCCGGCAGCTGATGGCGAACCGTCCGCCCTACCAGGCCCTGCAGGCCCTCACCCCGCAGACCATCGGCTACGCCCTGACCGACTCGCCGGTCGGCCAGCTGGTCTGGATCGCCGAGCGCTTCGCGCAGTGGACGGACCCTCGCTCGCCGATCAGTGACGAGCGGATGCTCACCAACATCTCGCTGTACTGGCTGACCGCCACCGCGGCCTCCTCGGCGCGCCTGCACCACGACACGCCCCGCCGGACGGAGCCGTGCCCGGTACCGGTGGGCGTGGCGGTGTTCGCGCACGACATCACGCAGCCGGTGCGACCGCTGGCCGAGCGGCTGTACGACATCGCGCACTGGTCGGAGTTCGACCGCGGCGGCCACTTCGCCGCGATGGAGGTGCCGGACCTGCTCGCCGAGGACGTCCGGGAGTTCTTCCTCAACCGCCTGAAGCAGGACTAATGGATCGGACCGGCTCGGGAGGAGAGGCGTTCGCGTAGGCCGGCGGCCAGCCCGGCGACGGTGGCGAGGTCGACGAGCCCGCCGGCCGTAACGGCGAGGCGGCGATGCCGGACCGGGGCCATCCGCAGCCGGAGCAGCACCCTGGTTCGCGCCGTGCCGAGTGGGCGCAGCGTGATCGACCAGCTGACGAGGGTGTGGCCGCGGCGTGAGGTGTAGACCAGGAGCCGGGGCGGTTCGACCGCGGCGACCGTGAAGGTCTCGTCGCGGCCGCCGTAGTCCGGGACCACGTCGCCGACGTGCAGTTCGGACCAGCGCGGGTCCAGCCGCCGTGCCGCGCGGCGGTTCGCCGGCAGGAGTCGTTCGACGCGCCGGGGGAGGTACCAGCCGGCACGTCGTTTCCCGAGCTGGACCAGCCAGGGCCACACGGCCTCCGGTGCCGCGTCGACGGTGAAGCCGCGGTCCATCACCACGTCGGCCGGCGAGACGATGTCGTCGCCGGGACGAGGCTCGGCGCGCTCGCCGGGCGTGGCCCGAACCGAGGTCACTTTCGCCACGACCTTGCCCTTCGTGTCCGGTGGTGTGCCGGCTCGTCCCGAGGTGCCGACGTCACGAGATGAGGCGGCCCCGCAAGTGTGTGATGATCGTTCCGGGAACCCGTCACACCGATTTCTCCAGTTGAGCATCCCCTGGGAGCGCCATGATCACCGCGCGGGCATCGATCCGTTCGTCGCTTGCCGCGGTGGCGGTCGGCGTCACGGTCGCCGCCTGTACGGCGTCCGTCCCGGCGGCGTCCACCCGATCGTCCACCACCTCCGGACCCGTCGCACAGGCAGCGGAGCTGGTGTCGCCCACCGCGGACATGACGGTGCTCGACACGACGCCGGGAGCAGGGTCCGCGATCGCGGTCAGCTCGTTGCTGTTCCGGCACGCGCCGGTGGTGGTCGTGGTCGCCGAGGGGGATCCGGCGGGCGTGGCCACCGCGGCGGCGGTCGCGCCTCGGGTGGGTGCGCCCGTGCTGGTGCTGCCCCACACTGGACGGGAGGCGGTGACGCGGCAGATCGCCCGGCTGTCACCGTCGGCGATCCTCGCCGCGGGTGCCGCGGCGCGGCAGGCTGTGCGGGGGAGCGCGGTGCCGGCCTTCCTGCTCGGCACGGGGACCGGCGCGCTGCCCGCGGGCCTGCCTCCCGTCGTGGCGCCGAGGCCCTTGGCCGTCACGGTGCTCGTCGACGTCACCCGCGACGACGCGGCCGCCGCGGCGACCGCGCGTGCGGCGGGCGCGCGGGTCGTGCCCGTCCACGGCGCCGACCCGCGCGCCGACCCCGCGGCGATCGAGGCACTGCACGCGGCACCACCGAAGTCGGTCGTCGCGGTGGGCGGTGGCTTCGGGCCCGTCGAACGCCTGCGTGCACGGCTGGCCGCGGCGGCGACCGGCGTCCAGCTGCCGGGTGGCGGGCAGGTCATGATGCCGGGCCGGCGGCTTGTCTGCCTCTACGGTCACCCCGGGGCGAGGTCGCTCGGCGTGCTCGGCGAGCAGGACGTCGGCGGCAGCGTCGAACGCGCGAAACAGACCGCCAGGGCGTACGAGCCGTACAGCGACGTGCCGGTGGTGCCGGCGTTCGAGATCATCACCACCATCGCCGAGGGCGGTCCGGGCGCCGACGGCGACTTCTCGCGGGAGTCGAGTGTCGAGGCGCTGCGGCCGTGGGTCGAGGCAGCCGGCAACGCGGGTCTCTATGTCCTGCTGGACCTCCAGCCGGGGCGCGCGGACCTCACGGGGCAGGCACAGCGGTACGAGCCGCTGCTCAGCCTGCCGTACGTGGGCCTCGCGGTCGACCCGGAGTGGAAGCTCGGCCCCGACCAGCTGCCCCTCAGACAGATCGGCGGGATCGACGCCGCCGAGCTCAACCGGACCTCGGCCTGGCTGGCCGGGCTGACGGCCCAACACGCGTTGCCGCAGAAGTTGTTCGTCATCCACCAGTTCCGCCTGTCGATGATCCGCGACGAGCCCGCGCTGAACACCACCCAGGACGAGGTGTCCGTGTTGATCCACATGGACGGCCAGGGCTCGACCGCCCAGAAGGACTCGACCTGGCGCGCGGTGGTGACCGCGCGCCCGAGCGACATCCCCCTGGGCTGGAAGAACTTCTACGACGAGGACCACCCCATGCTCACCCCGGAGCAGACCATGTCCCGCCAACCCGCGCCGGTGATGATCAGCTACCAGTGACGAGCCATCCACCCGCGTCGCCACCCGCCGTCGAGCGGCGGGTGGACGTCGGCGACCTCGAACTCCGTGTGGTGGAACAGGGTTTCGGGCCTGCGGTGGTGCTGTGTCACGGCTTTCCCGGTCTCGCCCACAGTTGGCACCGTCAGCTGCCGGTGCTCGCCGCCAGCGGCTTCCGTGCGGTCGCACCGGACATGCGTGGCTACGGCGGCAGCGGCCGGCCCGCGGACCCGGCGGCCTACGACCGGCGCGGCACCGTCGCGGACATGGTCGGGCTGCTGGACGCGCTCGACATCGAGACGGCGGTCTTCGTCGGGCACGACTTCGGCGCCGACCTCGTGTGGGACCTTCCGCAGTGGGCTCCCGGCCGGGTCCGGGCGTTGGTCCAGCTCAGTGTGCCTCGCGGCGACACCTCACCGGTCCTGCCGAGCACCGCCTACGCCCGGGTCGCCCGTCGGCACTTCTTCCACCTGCAATACTTCCAGGACCCGTCGGCGGCCGACACCGAGTTGGCGGGAGATCCCGCAGGTTTCCTGTCGAGGGTGTTCTGGGCGCTCAGTGGCGATGGCCGGTATCTCGACGTCTTCCGGCACCCGAGCGAGGGAAACGGCTATCTCGACGTCCTCCCCGAGGCGCCCGCCCTGCCGTGGCCGTGGCTGTCGGAGGACGACTTCGCCGTGTACGTCGACGCGTTCACCCGGACGGGCTTCACCGGGGGCCTGAACTGGTACCGCGCCGCCGACCACGTCTGGCGCGAGAAGCAGGTTCGGCCCGACGAGCCGGTCACGGTGCCCACGGTCTTCCTCACCGGCGAGCGGGACCCGGTTCGCCGGATCGTGGGTGACGCGTCGACCGCCGAGATGCTTGCCTCGGTGCCCGGGCTGGCCGGTGTCCACGTCATTCCCGGGGCCGGTCACTTCGTCCAGCTGGAGGCGGCCGACGAAGTGAACCGGATCATGCTGGAGTTCCTCGGTTCGCTGAGTTGAACAAGAGGATTAATGCCCTGTAAACCTTTCCGGCTGATGCGGCACCCTTTAGCGATGATCATCTCTGGGAACACTGTCTTCATTCCTGGTGCGACGAGCGGGATCGGCTTGGCTCTGGCTCTTGCGTTGCGGGCGCGGGGGAACACCGTGATCGTCGGTGGGCGCCGTGTCGAGTTGCTCGAGCGGATCGCCGAGGAGCACCCCGGCATCGACACCGTGCGGATCGACACCGCCGACCCCGCCAGCATCGCCGCCGCCGCCGAGCAGGTGCTGACCACGCACCCGGATCTCAACGTCCTGATCACGATGGCCGGCATCATGCGATTCGAGGACTGGCACCAGCCCGAGTCGTTTCTCAGCACGGCGGAGGCGGTGATCACGACGAACCTGCTCGGCACCGTGCGCCTCGTCGCCGCGTTCGTCGAGCACCTGCGGACCCGCCCCGACGCGACGATCATGACCGTCACGTCGGGCCTCGCCTTCGTGCCGCTGAAGGTCACCCCCAGCTACAACGCCTCGAAGGCCGCGATCCACATGCTCACCGAGTCGCTCCGCCTGCAGCTCGCCGACACCACGGTGAAGGTCGTGGAGCTGGTGCCGCCCGCGGTGCGGACGGCGCTGGTGCCCGGCCAGGAGACCAGTGAGTTCGCCGTACCACTGGACGAGTACGTCGGCGAGGTCGTGAAACTGCTCGAAGCACAACCCGACGCCGACGAGATCCTGGTCGAGCGCGTCAAGTTCTTCCGCCACAGCACGGCCCGCGGCGAGTACGCCCAGGTCGTGGCGTTCCTCAACGAACACGACCCGCTCGGAAAGTAGCCGCCACCCACCGGGGTCCGCCTCCTTGCCGGGGTAAGCCGGCAAGGAGGCAGGTGTGGATATGCTTTCCCGCGGCGTGTGGATCATGCGTGTTTCCGTACCGGGAGAGGAAATCCGTGACTGGGGCGAGTTCGGGATGGTCGTCTGCCGACATCCCCGACCAGCGAGGCCGCACCGCGGTGGTGACCGGCGCGAACTCCGGCATCGGGTTCGAGACCGCGAGAATGCTCGCCGAGCACGGCGCGCGAGTGGTGCTGGCGTGCCGCAGCCTCGAGAAGGCGGCGGTGGCACGAGACGCGATCCGCGCGACCGCGCCGGAGGCCGAGCTGTCGCTGGTGCGGCTGGACCTGGCGTCGGCGGAGTCGGTGCGCGAGGCGGCGGCGACGGTCGGCGCCGAGCTCGACCGGATCGACCTGCTGATCAACAATGCCGGCGCGGCGTTCGGCAGGCTCACCCTGATCGACGGGATCGACCGGACCTTCGTCACGAACGTGTTGGGGCCCTTCGCCTTCACCGGGTTGCTGTTGCCGCGCGTGCTGGCCGCGTCCGCCGGGCGGGTGGTCACGGTCAGCAGTGGCAGTCACGAGGCGGGCCGGCTCGATCTCGACGACCTGGCCTACACACGCGGTCGCTACGGCCGTTGGCGTGCCTACGCGCGGTCCAAGCTCGCCAACCTGCTGTTCGCCTTCGAGCTCCAGCGGCGGTTGGCGGCGGCCGGAGAACGGGCGATCGCGGTGGCGGCACACCCGGGCGCCGCGGCCACCGACTTCGGCCGCAACAGCGGTGGCTTCACGCGCATAGCGTCCGCGCCACCACTGCGCTGGCTGGCGGCCCCGCTGGTCGCCACGGCCGCGGCAGGCGCGCTTCCCGTCCTGCGTGCCGCCGTCGACCCCGACGTTCGCGGCGGCGAGTTCTACGGCCCGGACGGGTTCCACGGCATCAAGGGGGCACCGCACAAGGTCCGGCCGGCGGCGGTGGCGGAGGACACGGCGGCGAGCGCGACGCTGTGGGAGACATGCGAACAGCTCACCGGCGTGCGCTGTTCGTCGCTGTGAACCTCACCCGTGGAGGGCCGGTCCGATCCAGCGCCGGACGAGGGCGCGGAGCTGGTCGTCGGTGAGTGGCGGCGTCGAGGGGTACCGCAGGAACGAGATGAACAGCCGCATGAGGATCTCGGCGAGCCCGCGCAGGTCGGCATCGGTGGTGACGCCGGCGGCGGACCAGTCGACGGGCAGGTTGCGCAGGATCCGGGCGCCGAGGGAGAAGGCGACAGGTGAGGTGACCCCTGCCGTGAACGAGTCGGTCTCGCCGGCCTGCAGGAGCAGGCCCAGGTAGGGCTCGTCGGGGAGGGTGCGGACGGCGAACACGACGGACTCCACGGCGGCTTCCGCCGCACTGCCGAACGTGGACAGGTGCCGTTCCATCCGCTCGGCGAACTCCTCGGCCCCGGCCACGGCGACGGCGGTGAGGATGTCCGCCAGGCTCGGGAAGTAGCGGTAGACGGTCTGGCGGGTCACCCCGGCCTCGGTGGCGATGTCGGAGAGGCTGGTCCTGGCGAGCCCGAGCCGGTCGATGCACGCCGTCGCCGCCCGCACGATCCGGCGGCGCGCCTCGTTCTCGGTGCCGGGTGGGTTGCCCTGCCACCCGTGGTAGCCCATGGCGGTTCGCCTCCCCGTGCTTGTGGCTGGTCCGCCATTTTGCCCTTACGTGGCAGGTCAGACGGTGGCAGGGGTCGGGCGGCGGTAGAGCGCGGCAAGCAACAGCCCGGCACCGGCGAAGCAGGCGAGCGCGTAGAGCCCGCTGCCGACCGGGGTGCCCTCGCTCGTGACGCCGTCGTCCGCGGCGAGGTACGCCGGGAGGGCGCCGGCCCAGAACACCGCCATCCCGCCGAGGTAGACGGCGGGGTAGAAGCGGGCGAAGGCCGACAGGGGCTCGGGTCGGGCGGACCGGAGGTGCGACACGAGGAGCCAGGAGCCCGCCAGCCAGAGCAGGGCCAGCTCGACGCCGAGGACCCAGGCCTGTGCCGTGGGGTTCCCCCTGAAGAGGCTCGACGGGATGCCGGCGATCGCCATGGCGGGTGGTGTCAGCACCCCAGCGACCAGGATGCGTGGCACCAGCGACCACCCGCGCCGCGAGCCGCCGGTCAGGCGCACGGCCAGGTAGGTCATGGCGCCCATCGAGACCGAGGCGAACAACAGCATGCTGTTCATCGGCACCGACGCCAGCGCGGGGTGGTTGACGATGTCGTTGTCCATGTTCCAGGTCCACCACCTCAGCTGGGGACCGAGGTGGTCGAACACCTCGTAGAACACCTGGCAGGTGAAGGCGACGGCCACCGCCCCGGTCAGCGCGCCGCGGCGGCGGAAGATCCCGAGCGACCGCACGACCTCGTAGGCGAGCTGGCTGAACGCGGGGTAGAACGCCACGATGTAGAGCGGCAACCGGTCCCACATGAACTGCACGGTGAACCGGTTGTGGGCGAAGATGAACCCGTACAGCTCGTCGAGACCGAACCATTCCGGGAAGTACAGCGGGGGCTCGGTCACGAGGAGGTAGACCAGCGAGGCGCACCACAGCGACAGGTTGACCGGATCGCCCGCGCGGTAGCGGCGGACGGCGTGCGCCAGCGCGAAGACCGCGCCGCCGATGATGATCACCTCGAGCAGCGGCATGGTCCAGTTGGCGAGCTCCCACGGGACGCGGACCGAGACCACGGGGGAGACGTCGTGGCAGTCGAAGCCGAGCTCGCGGGTGGCGGCCGCCGCGCCGGGGCCGCACACCGGGCTCACCGCGCCGCCGGCGCGGCGGTGGCCGCCGAGTAGTCCGTGGCGGGCGGCTCGGCGCGGGGGTCGAACCCGAAGGGCACCCGGCGTCGCCCCAGCGCGGCACGGATGCCGTGGCGCGCCAGTCGCGCGAGCACCCACGGGTTGCCCAGCATGTCGCCCAGCGACTCGTCGAGGTTGAACACCTTGGCGAAGTGCTCGTCGATCACCGGGTCCTCGCGGGCGGCGCCGACGATGAAGCTGAACGCGGGGTCTCCGACGGCCGCGAGGAGCCGGCGGCGCCACTCCGGCGGCTTCTCGGTGCCCACCGCGCACGCGTAGCCCTGGTCCCGTGCCATCGCCAGGCGCCAGGGCACGCCGAGCAGTTTCCGCTGTGCCACGAGGAACTGCGCGAAGAACGCCGCGTCGAGGTGGTCGGCGCGGGAGAGGTGCTCGCGCAGCAGCAGCGCGGAGCTCGCCGCGGAGCTGATGCCCTGGGCGTAGAACGGGTTGAACGCGCAGATCGAGTCGCCGACGAAGGCCAGGCCTCGTGGCGGTGTCGTCCACCGGTCGTAGCGGCGCCACGTGTTGCCGGTCGACCGCGTCAGGTGGACCTCCGAGGTGGGGGTGCACTCGTCCATGGCGGCCGCGAACAGCGGCGTCCGCACCCGGCGGGCCGACTCGACGAACGCGTCGTCGGTGCGTGGCATGTCAAGGCCCCACGAGCCCATGCAGGCGATGACCCGGTTGCCTTCGATCGGGAAGAAGTTCACCAGGAACTCGTGCTCGGCGGGGTGGTCGCCCCTGTCCCGGGTCGGCATGATCGCGAGGTGGCGCCACCACCAGGACGGCGGCCGCCGGGCGGGCAGGTCGTACCAGCGTGAGGTGTAGGTGACCTTGGCGTCGAGGGTCCTCGTCTCGACCTCGGGCCAGCCTGCCGCGACGAGCCATGTCCCGACCGAGGAGCCGCGCCCCATCGCGTCCACCACGAGGTCGGCGTCGAGGTGCTCCCCGCCGGCGAGGTCGACCCCGGTGACCGCGCCGGCGTCGGTGCTCAGGCCGGTCACCTGGACCTGCTCGCGGATGGTCACGTTGGCCAGCCCGCGAACCTTGTCGCGGAGCACCCGCTCGATGAGGACGCGTGAGCCGTAGATCATCGTCATCGCGCTGCTCTTGCGTGCCGACCAGCCCGCCCCGTCGAGGTAGGCGGCGTCCATCGACGGCATCAGGTGCAGCCCGCCGGCGGCGACGAGGTCGTCCTCGAAGCCGGGGAACAGCTCGCCGATCGCGCGCCGGCCCGAGTTCAGCAGGAAGTGGGGGTGCTTGCTCTGCGGCACGCCACGCCGGTGCTCGGCCTCCGCCGGCAGTTCGTCCCGTTCCAGCACCAGCACCTGGCCGAAGTACGGGGCGAGCGCACCCGCCGTGCAGAGACCGGCGGCACTGCCACCGAGGACGACGGCGGTCCTGCCCAGCTTCATCGCCGACCAACTCCCTCGTCATTCATACAGATTTTCATCGAATGTATGAATGAGGCCGCGGGGTGTCAAGAGTGGCCGACGTGGGCCGGCGGTGGAATTTCACGCGTCACCGCCGGCCCATGCGGTCGCGCGGGCAGCGAGAGCGGTTGACCGCGCGGGAACCTCAGCGGAGAACCAGGAGATCGAGCCAGTTGGTTCTGGTCTCCGCGCCGTGCTCCGCCACGGCGCGGCGGAGCAGTTCCTTGCCCCGCAGGAACTCCTCCTCGGTGAGGCCGCGCATGTTGGTGTCGGCGTGGCGGAAGGTGTCGATCCGGTCGAGGAACCCGGCAAGGCTGGTGAGTGTCTCGGGGACCCGTTCGAGTGCGTCGCGGCGGAGTCCCGCGGTGGCGAACGCCTCGCACACCTGCTCGACGGACGGATAGGTGTCGGTCACCATCTGGGCGATCTCGGGATAGAACTCCCAGGGAAAGGTGTGCGTCGTGTCGACCCTGCCCGCGAACCCCTGACGGAGCAGCACGGGGGCGCCCGGCCGGAGCACGCGCCGAATCTCTCGCGCGGCGGCCGCCAGGTCGGGGACGTGGTGGATCACGAGGGACAGCCAGGCGCCGTCCACCGAGCCGTCCGGCAGCGGGAGCGCGCCGGCATCGCCCGCCAGTGCCTCGATGCCCGCGCGGCGCGGAATCTGGGCCCGCATCGCCGCCGACGGTTCGACCGCGAGGACGCGCAGGCCGAACCAGTCGCTGAAGGCGCCGGCGAACGCACCGGTCCCCGCGCCGATGTCGGCCACGGTCATCCCGGGTGACGGGTCCAGGTGACGTCGGATCGCGTCGCGCCAGTGTTCGAGGCCGTCCCGCGGAATCTCGCGGACCGCCTTGAACGCCGCCGCGGTCTGGTCGTCATAGCTGATGCGGGCCATGTCCTGCCTCCTGGCCGACACCGCGTCGAGACCGGTCGCCCCGCGCGGCCGACTCCACGAGCATGCACAGCCGGGTCTGCCGGGGTCAACAAAGCCGGGTACCAGGCTCACCTTCCTCCGGGCTCGGTACGGTCGTCGGCGGGAACCGTGGCAGTGATCCTGGGTGGTGTTCGGGTCGTGAGTGCGCTTGACAACCAGCTGGGGTACTGGAACGGCCCGGGTGCCGTGAAGACCTTCGGTCACCCGCTCGAACCAACGTGGCTTGACAGGATTGGCCGCCGGGCGCGGATCCTCGACTACGGATGCGGCTACGGGCGGTTGGCGGGCCTGCTCACCGGACGGGGATTCGTGGACGTCGAAGGTGTGGACGTCGCTCCCAACCTCATCTCCCACGCTCGGGAGATGCGGCCGAGCACGCGTTTCGAGGTTCTCGACAGCCCGCCACGGCTGCGTCACGACGACCAGAGCATCGACGCCGTGTTCCTGTTCGCGGTCCTGACGTGCGTGCCGACCGACGACGGGCAACGCGACCTCGTCGCGGAGCTGCGTCGGGTGCTGCGGCCCCGCGGGCTCCTCTACCTCAGTGACCTGTGTCTGCAGGACGACCAACGCAACCGGGACAGGTACCAGGACTTCGCCGCGAAGTACGGCACCTACGGGATCTTCGAGACCGGCGACGGCGCGGTATGCCGGCACCACACCAAGGAGTGGCTGCACACCCTGCTCACCGGCTTCGACACCACGGCCACCCGTGAGGTCCGCGTCGACACGATGAACGGCCACCCGGTCGTGGCCACCCAACTGCTGGCCACCAGAACCTGACCGGGCCGGCTGGTGCCGCGCGACTCATGGGGCCGGCTTGTGTGCGGTGAGCATGTTGATCAGGCTCCCGACCGCGTTGTCGCCGGTGAGGCTCTCGTACAGTTCGGCGGCCTCGGTGGCGACCTTGGTGCTGCGGGCGAACATGGCCTGCTCGTACTCGGTGAGGGCGGCCTCGTGGTCGACGGGATGCGCGGCGAGCGCGGCGCCGAGCTCGGCGCCGTCGTACATGGCCAGGTTCGCGCCTTCGCCGTTGGGGGCCGAGAGGTGCGCGGCGTCGCCGATCAGGGTCACGCCCGGCACCCGGTCCCACCGGTGCCCGACGGGCAGGGCGTAGTGCGGGCGGTGGACCGGCGGGGTGTCCGCGTCGGTGATCAGCGCGGTGAGCTCCGGTGCCCAGCCGTCGAACTCCCGCGCGATCCGCGCGGTGGCCGCGGCGGGGTCGGTGAAGTCGATGGCGGCGAACCACTCCAGCGGCTCGGTGAGCGTCACGTAGGTGTGCAGGGTGTCGCCCTTCTCGCGGTGGGCCTGGATCCCCTTGCCCGGCGTGGGGCCGTCCGCGCCCATCGACCCGCCGCCGACCGCCTTCGCGGCGGCGGGGTGGCGGATGTCGGCGTCGAAGAGGTAGGTCTCGACGAACGAGATGCCGGTGTAGGCGGGGGTGGCGCCGGTGAGCAGCGGCCGGACCTGTGACCACGCGCCGTCCGCGCCGACCAGCAGGCTCGTGACGACGGTGGCGCCGTCGGCGAAGGTCACCTCGTGGCGGCCCCCGCCGAGCACACGGACGCCGCTGACCCTGTGTCCCCATTGGACGGTGCCTGCCGGGAGCGAGTCGAGCAGCATCTGCCGCAGCTCGCCGCGCTGCACCTCGGGCCGTCCACCCGTGCCGTCGTCGGCCTTGTCGAACAGGACGGTCCCGTGCCGGTCGAGGAGCCGCATCGACTGTCGGCCCGCCAGGATGAGGCCGCGGAACTCGTCCATCAGCCCCGCCGCCCGCACGGCCGGCTGGCCGTTGTAGTCGTGGATGTCGAGCATCCCGCCCTGTGCCCGCGCCGTCGGGGAGGTCTCCGCCTCGTGGACGGTGGCCGGGATGCCGTGGACGTGCAGGACACGGGCGAGGGTGAGGCCGCCGAGTCCGGCGCCGATGATCGTGACGGGAGTGCGCATGGGTGGCTCCTGTTTTCGGGCAGGTTCGAACGCGCGCCGGCGGACGCCGGCGCGGTGGCGTGGATCTTCCGGAGCCCGGCTACGAGCGGGTCGGCTGCGGCAGCTCCGCGGTGATCTTCGTGAGCAGGGCGTGCAGCGTGGCCCGCTCGGCCTGGTCCAGTGGGGCCAGGATCGTCTCGTCGGCGGCGGCCATCGCGGTGTCGAGCCCGGCGATGAGCTCGGTGGCCGCCGGTGTCGCGTACACGCGTTTGCTGCGCTCGTTGCCGCGCTCCGTGCGGCGCTCGACGAGGCCGCGGCGTTCGAGCCCCTGCAGCAGGCCCGAGACGCTCGCCGCGGTCGTGTGGGTCAGCTGCGCGATGTCGCGTTGGATCGCGCCGGGGCTGCGGATCAGGCAGCCGAGCACGAAGGCCTGCTCGAAGCTGAGGTCGCGGGCCCGGATCCAGTCCTCGCCGACCTTCCGCTGGGCCCACACGACCCAGCGCATCAGCTCGAAGCTGGGGCTGCGCGTGCTCTCCGGCGTGTCCATAGTAAGGATCCTAACTGTTCGGATCCTAACCGTCAACGACGGCGGCCGGTGGTCCGGCCGCCGCCGCGTCGTGGGTGACGGGCGCTCAGCCGCGCGACCAGTTCTGGTTGGGGGTGCCGCCGCATGTCCACAGGACCAGCAGGGTGCCGTTGGCGGTGCCGTGGCCGGTCGCGTCGAGGCACTTGCCGGAGCCGGTGTTGATGACCGCCCCGTCCGCGCGGACCTGCCACCGCTGGGTGGCGGCGCCGGTGCAGTCGTAGATCTGCACGGCTGTCCCGTCGGCGGTGCCGCCGCCCGTCGTGTCGAGGCACTTGGTGTCGAACACCTTCAGCTGGTTGCCGGCGGTGGACGTCCACGCCTGGTTCGTGCCGCCGTTGCAGTCCCACAAGGCGGGCCGGGTGCCGTTGTCCTGGTTGAAGGCCGGCACGTCGACGCACCGCCCGGACTCCTGGCCACGCAGCACGCCGGTGACGTCCGTGCGCGACCAGTTCTGGTTGGCGCCGCCGTTGCACGTCCACAGCACGACGGCGGTGCCGTTGGTGGTGCCGTGGCCGGTGGCGTCGAGGCACCTGCCGGAACCGGAGACCGTGCCGTCGGCGTTGACCGTCCACTTCTGGGTCGTGGCCCCGGTGCAGTCGTTGATCCGGGCCACCGAGCCGTCGGTGGTGCCGGCCGCCTCGAGGCACTTGGTGCCGTACACCGTGAGCTGCCCCGCGGGAGTGGCCGCCCACTGCTGGTTGGCGCCGCCGGTGCAGTCCCAGAGCGCCACCGCGGTGCCGTTCGCCTGGCCACCGCCGGGCACGTCCACGCACAACCCGGCCTCCAGTCCTTTGAGGACACCGGAGAGGTTGCCCGGCGCGGTGGGTGTGACGCTGAAGTTGTCGAACAGGTCGGTCTGGTACCCCACGACGCCCACCCCGGCGAGACCGGTGGTGAACGCGTTGTCCGTGACGGTGCCGAGCGTGGCGCCGTCGAGCGACGCGGTGATCTGGTTGCCCGAGAAGGCCAGCTTCAGCGTGTGCCAGGTGTTCAGGCCGAGTGCCGGGCGGGTGCCCGAGGTGAGCGTGGTCAGCACGCCGCCGCTGCTGTTGCGGGCGATGGACCACGCGCCCGTGTCACCGATCCGCAGCTGGTAGGCGGCCTGCTGGTTCTGGGGCCGGTTCTGCGTGTTCGCCCGGCCCAGCAGCGTGACCGTGCCGGCCTGCCGCATCGCGACGTCGGTGCTGACGGCGTAGTTGCTCCACCCCGGGTCGCCGGCGAGGCTGTACGCGTCGCTGTCGCCCTGCCACTCGATGGGCTTCACCGGCGCCACCTGCTGCAGGCACTGCCCGGTGTGCCCGGCCGTGCAGGGGCGGACCTCGAAGGCGCCCTGCATGTCGGCGAAGTACCTCGCCTCGCTTCGCGGGGTGTAGCTCTCGAAGTCGTCGGCGTAGGGGAGCGGCAGCGCGGCCGGCGCCGGGCTCGTTGCGGTGCCCTTGCCCTGGCCGGTGGTCGTGGTGACCGAGTAGATCCGGTTCGGTTGCAGGGTCAGGGTGTACGTGCCACCGGACGGGGTCACGTCGGCCTGCCGGACGAAGTGGTCGCTCGTGCTACCCGACCCCAGGTCGGTCGACCAGACGTGCACGGCGCCGGCACTCAGGCCGCCGGACACCGTGACGTTCACGGTCTGCGCGGCCGTCGCGGTCGTGGTCTCGTAGATGGTCGAGTAGTCGGCGTTGTTCGGCGACCTCAGCGAGACGTAGCTGCCGTCGGCCCGGTTCCCGCCGAGGTAGCCGCTGGCGGAGCCGGTGAGGAAGCGCCAGCCGGGCTGTGCGAACTGGGCGACGTGCGCGTTGGCCCACAGGTTGCGGCCGAGCCGGTAGGACCCGGACCACGGCTGGTTCGCCACGGCCAGGCCGTCGGTGCCGAACGGCAGCGTCGAGTAGAGCGCGGCGACCAGCGGCCAGTTCATGAACCCGGTCATCTGCCCGTCGAGGTAGCCGCGGAGGATCGAGCGGATGTACGGCGCGGCTCCGGAGTTGGTGTCCTGTGAGCCGAACTCCGCGGCCCACAACGGTTTTCCGGTCGCCACCGCGTTCGCCGACGAGCCGCACGAGGTGGCGTCCGACAGGTATCCGCACGGGTAGTGCGAGCCGACCACCCCGACGGCGGCGTTGAAGGCGCTGTCGGCGAGCATGTCGTCGGCGGTGTTCCAGCCGGTGTCGTCGCCGACGATCTGCACCGAGCCGAACCCGTTGGCGTTCAACGCCGATCGCAGGTTCTTGTACCAGGTCCGGTCGTGGCCGCGTTCGTTCCAGCCGCCGAGGTAGCCGACGGTCAGGCCGTGCTGGCGTGCGCAGTTCAGCCAGGAGATGTCGTAGTCGATCATGTCCTGCGACCAGAAGTTCCCGCCGCCGATCCAGCCGGGTGCCGCCCAGGGCAACGCGACGAGCCGGATCGCGGGGTTGCGGGCGACGGCCTGCTCACCCAGCCAGAACTCGTAGCCCGCGTTGCAGTTGATCTCACCCCGGACGTGCTGGTGGCTGGGTTCCGCGCCGTCGGTGGAGTTGGCGTCGCCGCCGATCTCCAGCTTCAGCAGCTGCACGGCCGCGCCGTAGCCGGGTTTGAAGAGATAGTCCAGGATCTGCGCGCGCTGCGTGGGCGGGTAGTCGATCAGCAACCGCGAATTGCCGCCACCGCCACTGATCGCGCCCACCCCGTCGAACGCGCGGCCGGCGAGCGCGCCGTTGACGGTCACGGCCGTGGTGGCCGCGGCGGCGGGCACCGGGCTGGCCAACGCCAGGAGGAGTACCAACGACCCGACGAGCATGCGGAGCCGGGGATGCGTCATGGCGCGTCCAATCATCCGAGCCTGCGGACAGGACGCGCGACACCCCGTGACAACGTTGTCGAGCGTCTGGAATCCAGCCAAGTGGTCATGCACCGGCATGTCAAGGGATCAGGCCGGTCATGTCCGATGATTGGTCTCGACCACTGTCCCGCCCGTTGCGCGTGGCGCG
The DNA here is from genome assembly GCF_035634895.1 of Actinophytocola sp. GTDB lineage: Bacteria > Actinomycetota > Actinomycetes > Mycobacteriales > Pseudonocardiaceae > Actinophytocola. The sequence continues at coordinate 42,959 of NZ_DASQCC010000192.1, forward strand.
CTGGCCTTTGGTACCGGAACCGGTGACACTGTTCGGGTGAACAGTCGTGCGTTGATGATCGTCGGTCTGGTGGCCGTGCTGGTCGGCGGTGTCTGGGCGTTGCAGGGAAGTGGTGTGCTCGGTGGCAGCGGCATGTCGAACTCGCCGACATGGTTGGTCATCGGCGTCGTGGTGGTGGTCGCCGGCGCGCTGATGATCGTCATGGGGGCGCGAGGCCGCCGCGGGCGGGGTTGACGGCCGCGCCGAGCCCGGTCCCGCGTGACCCCCGTCAGACCGTGATGGCGTTGACCTTCGCGGTCATGGCGTCGACGACGGCGTCACCCAGTCGCTCGAACTCCCGTTTCAGGAACGGGTCGGCCAGCTTGGCGAGGCCGTTGAACACGATGGTCGCCTGGTAGGTGATCACGGTGCCGTTCGGGGCCGACACCAGCGTGAGGTCGTCGGTGGAGGTCGCCGTCCTGTTCCTCCCGACGAAGACCAGGTGCTCCGGTTCCAGGCGGGTGAGCTCGTAGGTCAGTTCGGTCTCCCTGCCCCTGAACCGGGAGACGTTGTGCCAGCGGGTCCCGACCCGGATCGGTCCCTCGCCGAGACGGATGCACGACACGGTGCCCGGGTCCCACTCCTCGGTCCGCGCGAAGTCCTTCAAGTAGTTCGCGACGACGTCGACCGGCTTCCGGACGACCATCGTGCGCCGCACCTGAACCACGGCAGGCCCTCCTCTCAGTACTTCGTGGACACTAGCGCCGCGTGGCGTCGGCACCCGCCGACTCCTTCCTGGGCGGCAGTGGCAGGAAACCGCTGGTCCGTCGCATGTAGGCGGGATATCCAGGGCGGGTGACCATGCTGCGTTCGAGCGTCCTCTTCCCCGAGCCCATCGTGAGCAGGTACGTCATCAGGATCGGTGCCGGCACCGTGAGGATCCCGGGCCAGTGTTCCGCGGCGACCAGGAAGAGTCCCCACCAGACGCACGCGTCGCCGAAGTAGTTGGGATGGCGGGTGAAACGCCACAGGCCCGTGTCCATCACACTCGCGGTGACGGTGTCGGGTGGTTGGGCCTTCTTCCGTCTCCGGTACCGCTCCAGCTGTGCGTCACCAACGGTCTCGAACACCATCCCGACGCACCAGAGCGCCACTCCGACGTACGCGACATAGCCGAGGTCGCCGGTCACGAAGGCGCCCACCTGTAGTGGTGCGGCGATCACGAACGCCAGTGCCGCCTGCGCCGCGTAGACCTTCACGAGGGCGTTCACGAGCGGATCGGCGTGGCCGGTGCGCAGCAGCTTCTCGTAGCGTGGATCCTCGCCCCTGCCGACCGACCGGCGTCCTATGTGGACGGCGAGACGAACTCCCCACACGCCCGCCAACACCGCCAGTACCCAGCGACGTCCCGGGTCGCCGTGGTCCCGCGAGGCGACCAGCGCCGTGCACCCGATCCCGGCGAAAAGCAGCCCCCACACCGTGTCGACCACGTTGTGCCGGCCGGCGACGATGCCGAACGCGAAGGTGACGGCCATCAGCGCGACCGTGACGGCGGCTGTCCACACGAGACTGTCGACGAACGCGCCGGTCGCGAAACCCGTCACGGCGCCACCCAGCCGCGGACGTACCGTCGTTTCTGCGTCACCTCCGCAGTGTCCCCGTCACGCGGGCACACTGCTCAACGAACGCCGACAGCTTGCCGGCTCGCATCACTTGTGGAACGATCCGAACAGAGGTGTCGGCGCAGTACACGGCGACCGCGCCTCGATCTTGAAGCGCGCAAGGTCTCAACCCCGCGCCACCGCCCCAGTCCTTGGCGGCACTCGTACCAACAGCCACAGTGCCAACGAACGCGGCGAAGTCCACAAAGCGGCGAAGTCCAAAAAGACGTGCGACAACCGGACCACGGCGATCCGCCACGGCCGCCCGGTTACTGAGACGTGCCTTCGTCATGCGCCGGCCGCACAGGAGCCCTACGGCGCGGCGACCGCCCGAACGCACGGCGAGCCCGGCGCCCCATCGGCCGCAGGGACGGCACGCACGAGGAACGACATCGCCATGATCCGACGGATGGGAGACACGACGACATGGGTGATTTCCAGGCAAACGCGACCGTGGACGCCTCCGAAGACGCGCTGTTCGACTACCTCTCCGAGGTGAGCAACCTGCCCCACTACTTCGCGCGGTTGACCTCCGCGACACCGGGTGAGGGCGAGGAGGTGCACACGACCGCACGGATGCCCGACGGGAAGCAGGTCGAAGGCAGCGCCTGGTTCCGGGTCGACACCGGCGTGCGCCGGATCGAATGGGGGTCGGAGGGCGCCAACGACTACCACGGCTCGCTCGAGGTCCACGAGACCGGCGGCAACGCCGACGTGCGGGTGAGTGTGCACACCACCCGCGTGGCCGACGGCGACAGCGAGGTCCAGAAGGGGCTCGAGGAAACCGTGGCCACCATCAAACGCATCGTCGAACAGCGCCACGTCAACAGCTGAGCAGGTGACGAAGTATCGCGCGGACATGCGTCGCGGGCTGGGAAAGGCGGACGACGTGGCGCCGGACGAGGTGTTGCTGGACGATGTCACGCTGGACGATGTCACGCTGGTCGTCCGCGCCCGCGACGGAGACGTGCGGGCGTACGAGCAGTTGGTGCGGCGGTATCAGGGGCCGATGTTCCGGCTCGCGGTGCGCATGCTGGCCAGCCGGGGCGACGCCGAGGACGTGGTCCAGGAGGTGTTCCTGGCGGCGTGGCGCAGCCTGGTGACCCTCCGTGAGGAAGCCGCGTTCGTCGGCTGGCTGTACCGGATGATCACCAACCGGTGCCTCAACGTGATCCGCGGCCGCCACACGACGGTGGACGTGGACCTCACGGAGCGTGAGTCGCACGACGCGGGTTCGCACCCGGAACGCGCGGTCGAGGTGAACGAACAGCTCACCGCGGTGACGGCCGCGCTACAGCGGCTGACCGGTGAACAGCGCGCGTGCTGGTTGCTGCGGGAGGTCCACGGCCGCTCGTACGAGGAGATCTCGCAGACCGTGGGAGTCACGACGACGGCGGTCCGCGGACGGATCGCGCGGGCACGGGCACAGCTGACGGAGATGATGGTGCCATGGCGGTGAACCCCGAGACCCAGGGTTACCTGCTCCCCTGCGGGCGAGACGTGGAGACGGTGTGGGAACGGTTGGCGGACTTGACCGCCGGCAGGGCCGACGAGCACGACCTGACCTGCCCGGACTGCCGCGACGCACGGGCGAGCCTGATCGCGCTGAAGGACATGACCGCGGAGCTTCGCGCCGACACCGTCGAGCCGACGCCGCACCTGACCGGTCGCATCATGTCGGCGGTCCGCGCCGAGGTCCGTCGCCGGCACGACATGGTCCCGCTGCCGACCGCCGAACCCGGCCTGGTGCGGATCAGTGAGCACGCGGTCGCGGCGGTGCTGCGGTTCGCCGCCGACAGCGTCGCGGGGGTTCGGGCCCACCGCTGCCGGGTACAGGACGACCGGGTGGGGGCCGCGGACGCCAGCGGGCACGGCGCCAGCGAGAACGGCGCCAGCGAGAACGGCGCACCGATGCTCGTGGTCGAGCTGACCGTCGCGGTGAGCTACCAGAGTTTCGCCTGGCGGGCCCTCGATCTCGTACGGGAGCGCGTCACCGCGGCGGCCGCGACCAGGATCGGGCCGCGGCTGCGCCGGCTGGACCTGATCGTCGAGGATGTCTACGGAGAGTGACCGGGTGAAGAACACGACCGAAAGGGGCACCGGCGGCACCCAGACTGCCGGCACACGTCCCCCGCCGTTGTTCGAGTGCGCGGTCGGCGGGTCCGTCGTCGCCGCCGTCGCGGTCAGTGCCGCGGCCGCGGTGCCCGGTGTGGTGCGGGTCGAACCGGGTCTGGTCGGGTTGATGAGCTCGGCGGTCCGTGCCACGCGCCAGCGGATCAAGGGGCTGGTGCCGGCTCCCACCGAAGGGGCACGGGTGGAGTTCGAACGGGCGGACACCGTACGGGTGGAGGTGGACGTGGTGATCTCCGGACAGGATCAGGCCACCGCGGTGGGGCATGCGCTGCAGCGTGTCGTGGCCGGCGCGATCACCGAGGCCACGGGTCTCCGCGTCGCCGAGGTGGGGGTGTCCATCCTCGACATCGTGTGGGACCGGGAAACCCGATGACCACGTCCGGCGAGCTGGTGCCCGAGCTGTTGACAGCGCTGGACGGTGTCCCCGGCCTGCGTGCCGCCACCTTGGCGGCGGGGCCGCGGATGCCGTGGGAACGCAACCGGGACGCGACGGCCGTCGACCTCACCGGTGACGACGGGACGGTGGTGGTTCGCGTGGTGGCGACCCGGCTACCGCTGGCACCGGTCGTGAGACAGGCGGAAAAGGCACTGCTGGCCGTGCTCGCCGCCCACGCCGTGCCCATCTCCCGGCTGCGGCTGGAGATCACCGACATCGACGGCGCGGCATTCGCCTGACTCCTTCGAGAAATCTCCCCGGGGAAATCTCCCGGAATATCCGCGGTCGTGCCGTGACGTTCTCGGCGCGCGGGGGTCCTTCCATTGTGCGAAGCCAACGGAACCACCGCCGGCTTCGCGAGAACAGCCACGCGAACATCCAGGAGCCGCATCATGACCGCCACCCACAGCCCGCCGGCCAACTCGAAGTCGGCATCCGACACCAGTACCGCCAAGAGCTCCTCCGCTTCGTCGCGCACCGCCACCCTGGTCACCCCACAGGGCACCACGACAGTGGCTGACACGGTCGTGCAGAAGATCGCCGGCCGGGCGGCCCGGGAGATCAGCGGTGTGTACGAGCTCGGCGGCAGCGCGTCCCGCGCGTTCGGCGCTCTCCGTGAGCGGATTCCCGGTGCCACGGCCAGCGCCTCGCAGGGTGTGGCCGTCGAGGTCGGCGAGACCCAGGCCGCCGTGGACCTCGAGCTTTTGGTCGAGTACGGCGTCTCCATCGCCGAGCTGGCGAAGGCGGTACGTCGCAACGTGATCAACGCGATCGAGCGGATGACCAGCCTGGAGGTCGTCGAGGTCAACCTCCACGTCAACGACGTGCACATTCCCGGCGCCGAGGACTCCGAACCCGAACCGGCCCGCGTGCAGTGACCGCCGGCGTCGACACCGACGCCCACCGCGTCCCGACCGCTGTCCAGGCCGTCCGCCACATCGCGGGCCTGGGCGGCGGCAGGTACGGCGAAACCGCCACCGGTCCGCCGCCGCAGCAAGGAGAACCAGATCAGATGAACTCCACGACCCTGGGCCTGTCGACCGGTCTGGCGCTGGGCTTCGCCGGCGCCTTCGGCGGCTTCGGCGCGTTCCTCATCGTGCTCGTCCTCGGTGCGCTGGGCCTGGTCGTCGGGCGCGTCCTCGACGGCAAGCTCGACGTGTCCCAGCTGACCGGCGTCCGCCAAGACCGAGGCTAGCCATGACCACCGCGACCATCCCGTCCGCCCTCCCGCGGCGACCCGATGCCGACCAGACCGGCAGCCAACACACCGCGCCGGACACCGGTCCCGACCTTCCCGGTCGGACCACCGTGGCCGACCGGGCGGTCGAACGCACCGCCGTCCAGGCGATCACCGAGCTCGACAACGTCGGTGGCTCGGCACAGCGGCTCTTCGGCGCGCCGGCGGAGTCCCGCGCGGCGCAGGTCAGCGTCACCAGCGACGACACGACCACGGCACTGCACGTCCGGCTCTCGATCGCCTACCCCGCCTCGGTGGCGCGCACCACCCACGAGGTTCGCGCCCATCTGATCCGGCGGCTGCGCGAGCTCACCGGCCTGGTGGTGACGCGAGTGGACATCACCGTCACCGCCTTCTACACCACCGCGCCGGAGCGGCGGCGAGTCCGATGAGGCGCCTGCCCCGCCGCGCCATCCCCGCCACGGTCACCGCGCTGGTTCTGCTCGGTGCGGCCGTACTGACCGCGATCAGCGCGATCCAGCTGATCGCCGGCCGTCGACCGGTGATCAGCTACGCCGCGATCGCCGAGCGGGCACACGCCACACACTGGGACAGTCTCGTCGTCGCCGTCGGCGCCTGCCTCGTCGTGCTCATCGGGCTCATCCTGCTGGTCGCCGCGACGCTGCCCGGCCGGCCCACGGTCATTCCCTTGCAGGACAAGGAGAACGGCACCGGCACGGACACCGTCCTGAACACCGGTGCGTCGCGGCGGAGTCTGCGCGCCACGCTGCGCGCGGCGGCGAACGCCGTCGACGGCGTCACCGCGACCACGCTGATGCTGCGCCGGAAGACGGTCACCGCCGCGGTGCGCACCCATCGCACCACCCCCGCGGGGTTGGGCGAGGCCGTCCGGGCCGCCATCGGCCACCGCCTCGACCAGATCTCCCTGGACAGCCGCCCGGCGGTGCGGGTGCGGGTCATCGCGACCAGGAGCGGCTCATGACCGGCGTGAACCGGCCGGCCCGGCTCAACCGCTTCCTGCTCGCGGTCATCGGTGTCGCGCTGGTGATCGGCGGCGGGCTCGCCCTGGCCGCCAGCCTGGGCAGGCTGTCGGTCGACCCGGCCGCCGCACTCGTGTCCGGCACCGACCTCCCGCCCACCTGGGTGCTGTACGCCATCGCCGCGGGTGCCGTCGTCCTGGCCCTGCTGTGCCTGCGCTGGCTGGCCGCGCAGCTCGCGACGAAACCCAAGTCCCGGACGTGGCGGATCGCGGACGACGCCGAGGACGGCCACACCGAGCTCGCCGCCCGGATCGCCACCACACCGTTCACCGCCGAGATCGCCGAGTACCCCGGCATCCACGCCGCGTACGCGGACCTCACCGGCGCCCGGCACGCCCCCACACTCGTCGTGGTCGTCACCACCGAACAGGACGCCGATCTCACCGACATCCGCCACCGTCTCACCACCCACGGCCTTCCCCGGCTCCGCAACGCACTCGACCTCACCTCGTTGCCGGTGACCCTCGAGTTCCGGTTCACCACCCAGGCCGGCGCCCGGACGGCGTAAGGCCACCCGCACGCCCGGCATGCGCCACAACTCACACGAGCACCGCCGCCATGAGCGCCATGCCGAGGCTCATGATCCCTTCCGCCGCGAGACCCGCGGTGGGCATCCGCAGCGTCTCCTCGTGGCGGCCGGCGTCGAACGCGCGGGCCAGCCAGGCGATACCGGCCACCAGGAACACCACGGCGAGCACGACGGCGACGAACACGACGTGCGCGGGCGTGTTCATGGTCATCGTCGCGCCGCCCATGTCGTGTCCGGCGTGCCCGCCGCCGGATGCCGTGCCCTCCATGGTCATTCCGGCCATCACCGTCGGCATGACGAGCACCATCCACGCCATCCCGCCCATCATCAGCGCGTGGTGGGCCAGGGACCACCGGCCGTGCCCACCTGCCCCGATCACGAGCATCCCGGCGAACCACACGGTCGCGGCGGTGAACAGGAACAGCTGCGGAACCCGCGCGAAGTCCATCCCGGCCGGCCACGCCATCGCGATCATGCCCGCGCACATCAGACCGTGCAGCACGTCGCTGACGCGACTCCGTGCGGGACCCCGGGTGACGGCACGGAAGTCGCAGAAGACCCCGACGGCGGCGAACGCGATGGTCACGATCCAGCGCAGCATCAGTTCGGCGATCACCGGGCCACCTCCTCGACACTGCCCACGGCGGCCTGACGCGTTCGCCGGCGGATGACCAGTCCGGCGAGGAGGTCGACGACCAGGAAGGCGGCCAGGCTGAGGCCGAGCAGGGGGAGGGCCCAGCCGAGCGCGACCACCGCCACGGCGCCGATGGCGAGGGGGACGGACGGCAGGTTCCGCCAGGTGCTGCGGAGCGGTGGTGTGCCGAGGGGCCGGCGGCGGTCCGCCCTGGTGGGCCGGCGTTGCCACCACATGCGGTAGCCCCAGAAGATCATGGCCAGCAGGCCGATCGCGGTCACGGCCAGTACGAGCTGGTTGGCGAGTCCGAAGAGGAGGCCCATATGGGCCTGGACGCCGAGCGTGGAGAGCTGGGCAAGCAGCGGTTGGTCCGCCCAGCGGACGTGGTCGGTGACCGCGAAGGTGCCGGGGTCGACCGCGACGGCGTCGTAGTGGACCGGCCAGACGTTGTCGGTCTGCGTGACGGTCCACGCCTCGCCCTCCGCGGCGGGCGTGATGTCCACGGGACCGCTCAGCCCCTGCTTGCGTGCCACCGCCAACACGCTGTCCACATTGGACAGGTCGGCCGCGGCGGGTTCGCTGTCGCCGCCGCCGGTGTGCCCTTCGTGGGCGCTCGTGGTGAGGGTGGTGTCCGGTGCCTTCTTGGTGGAGTCGAACGCCTCCTGTACGAGGTCGAACCGGGCGCCGGCATAGGTCGACCAGGTCAGCCCGGTCGCGGACAGGACGAGCAGGACGATCGCGATCCAGACGCCGGTGCTGGCGTGCCAGCCGCGGGTGCGGCGCACGCCGGCGTTGGCGCGGAGGTCGGGGCGGATCATGCGGCGTACCCGGCGGTGCCCGCGTTGGCGCCGCCACCACAGTGCGAGGCCGCCGAGCACCAGGACCCACAGCCAGCTCGCGGCGATCTCGGTGTAGATGCTGCCGAACTCGCCGAGCAGGAGGGTGCGGTGCAGTTCGTCCAGCCAGGTGGTGAGCGGCGTCGACCCGAACCACGTGGTGAGCGTGCCGCGGATCTGGCCGGTGTAGGGGTCGACGTAGACCGTGCGGTTGTTCTCGCCGAGGTCGGGCACCGAGAACACGACCTTGGTCGTGGCGTCGGCCGCGGCCGGTGGGCTCACGGTGACGACGGTGCCGTCCGGCACGACGGCCCGCGCGGCGTCGACCTGTTCGGCCAGCGAGACCGTGGACGTACCCACCGCGGCGACGTGCAGGTGGTCGCCGTAGGCGATCTCGTCGAGCTGCGGGGTGACCGTGTAGGCCAGCCCGGTCAACGCCGCGACCACCAGGAACGGCGCCACGAACACGCCGACGTAGAAGTGCAGGCGGCGTAACAGAGGTTCCAGCGACGGCGCTGAGCGGTCGCGCCGGGTGGCCGCCGGGTCGGCGACGGAGTCCGTCGGCTGCTCGGCGGGCGGGGACTGCGCGGTCGTTGACATGAGACAACTCCAGAAGTCCTCGGTGGACGGCCGGATGCCGTTCTTGGCACAAGGAGTCGTAACGGGACGCGTCAAAGTTCCCGGGATACCGCGACAGTCGACAAGCCAGCATCAAACATCGGATCTTTGCCCGCCGGGTATGGAACCGCTGCAAGGGACTTGCTAGAACGGAACGAGTCTCCCCAGTTGGCTTGCTGACGCCAGCAGGTCATCAGATGTCTGACCTGGCCGGCGCGCGGCAGGATCAGGTCGAGGTGGCGGGGCCGAGGAGGTCCCAGCGGTTGCCGGCGATGTCGCGGAAGACGGCGACCTGGCCGTAGGGCTCGGTTCGGGGTTCGGTGAGGAACTCGACCCCGGCGGCACGCATGTGCCGGTAGGTGGTGTCGAAGTCGTCGACCTGGAGGAAGAAGCCGACCCGGCCGGCGTGTTGGTCGCCGATCGCCGCCGTCTGGTGTTCGCCGTCGGCGCGGGCGAGGAGGATCCCGGTCTCCGCGCCCGGCGGGCGGACGACCACCCAGCGCTTGGCACGACCGTCGTTGGTGTGGGCCGGGGTGTCCTCGGCCAGCTCGAACCCCAGTGCGTGGGTGAAGAAGGCGATCGCTTCGTCGTAGTCCTCGACGATGATCGCCGTCAGTCGCAGGAACGCCATGAAGGTGATGATCCCGCATTCGGCCGGAGCCGCTCGCCGCCAGGCACCGCTCAGTGGTGTCCGTGGGCGCGGAACCAGCGGAAGCCGTACGGCTCGACGGTGATCTTCTCTCCTGGTTCGGCGTCGCGATCGCCGAAGAGGTCCGCCAGCCCGGTGCAGTTCTTCGGCAGGGGCGCGGTCGCCGGTTCGTCGCCGAGGTTGTGTACGGCGACGACGGCCGTGCCGTCCCACACGCAACGGTGGACGAGGACCGATCCCTTGGTGTGCAGGAGTTCCAGCCGGCCCCAGCCGAACTCCGGGCATTCCTTGCGTTGGCGGATCAGCCGTTCCATCCAGTTCAGCATCGAGTGCGGGTCGCGCCGCTGGTCGGCGACGTTCGCCGTGTGGTTCTCCGGTAGTGGGCGGCACAGGCGGGCGCCCTCGGGTGCGGTCGAGAATCCCGCGTGGGTACCGCCCGACCACTGCATGGGCGTGCGTGAGCTGAGCCGGCCCTCGATGTCCAGGTTCTCGACCATGCCGATCTCCTCGCCGTAGAACAGCGCGGGGGTGCCGGGCAGCGAGAACATCAGGGAGTACACGAGACGGACGCGATCCTCGTCGAGGTCCACCATGGACGGGAGCCTGCGCCGCAGACCGCGGCCGTAGAGCTGCATCCCTTCGTCCGGACCGAACGCCGCGAAGACCTCCGCGCGTTCGGCGTCGCTGAGCTGGTCGAGGCTCAGCTCGTCGTGGTTGCGCACGAAGTTGGCCCACTGGCACTCGGACGAGATGTCCGGCAGCTCCTTCAGAACCTTGGCCAGCGACGCGACCTTGCGGCGCGCGAGTGCCAGGTACATGGCCTGGTTGAGCCGGAAGTTGAACATCATGTTGAGCTCGTCGCCGTGGTCGCCGAAGAACTCGACACCCTTGTCGTACGGGAGGTTGACCTCGCCCAGCAGCACCGCTTCGCCATGGCGGCGGGTGAGGAACGCGCTGAGCTCACGCAGCAGCGCATGCGGGTCCTTGCCCCCTGCCGCCGCCCCGCTCACCTCCTCCAGCAGGAACGGGACCGCGTCGACGCGGTAGCCGGTCACGCCGAGCGCCAGCCAGAACGCCCCGATCTTCGCGATCTCGTCCCGTACGGCCGGGTTGGCGGTGTTGAGGTCCGGCTGCTCGGCGTAGAACCGGTGGAAGTACCAGCGCTGCGCCTGTTCGTCCCAGGCCCAGTTCGACGTCTCCTCACCGGGGAAGACGATCTCCTGTTCGCCCTCCGGCCGCTCGTCCTGCCAGACGTAGTAGTCGTGGTAGGGCGCGTCGCGGCCCTTGCGTGCCGACTGGAACCACCTGTGCTGGTGCGAGGTGTGGTTGACGACCAGGTCGATGATCACCCGGATGCCGCGGTCGTGGGCGGTGCGCAGCAGCTCGGCGAAGTCGCCGAGGTTCCCCAGCTTCTCGTCCACCGCGTAGAAGTCGCTGATGTCGTACCCGTCGTCGCGTTCCGGCGACGGGTAGCAGGGCATGAGCCACAGGCAGGTGACGCCGAGGCCGGCGAGGTAGTCGATGCGGTCGGTGAGCCCGACGAGGTCGCCGCAGCCGTCACCGTTCGAGTCGACGAAGGTCTGCACGTCCAGGCAGTAGATGACCGCGTTCTTCCACCACAGGTCGCTGGTCGCGGTGCGCTTGCCGGTCATGACGCCGGGGCCCACGGTCGCGCCCTGCCGCCGCCGGCCGGCAGCGCACCCATCGAATGGTCGGACGACCACGCTGCCGGGAACCTCACCGCCCGCGTGTGCGCGAGCTCGGTGCGCGACCGGCTCGACGGGATCTGCTCGTGCGTGGCGTACCACCCTGCGACCGGCATGGACCAGCCCTTTCGGTCGACGGCGCGGACCACCCAGACATGCCCACTGTCCCGCCGGCCAAACCCCGGCCAGCACACCACGCTTGCCGCGTGCCGCGAAAAGATCCGATGTTCGATGGAGGACGTTGGAATACGGATCGCTTTGCGAGAGGGAGAGGTCAACCTCCCGGACGTTGGCGGCGCCCTTTCCTCAACTCCCTTTTGTCTCGGGAAGGATGATGACGCCGCCCCGGCGACACACCACAATGTTGGCTTGTGAATGTTGGAGTAGCGACGAGACGCGGCCGGGTTGGCGTCATCGGGGCCGGGGTCGCGGGGTTGGCCACCGCCAAGGTGCTCGGGCAGGTCGGGTTCGACGTCGTTGTCTTCGACAAGTCACCCGATGTCGGCGGCGTGTGGAGTCGGACTCGACGGTATCCGGGGCTGATCACCCAGAATCCCAAGGAGCAGTATGCCTTCACGGATTTCCCCATGCCGGCCGAGTTTCCCGAATGGCCGTCGGGGGAGCAGGTCCAGTCGTATCTGGCCGCCTATGCGGAGGCGTTCTCGCTCCCTGTGCGGTTGAACACCGAGGTCACGGCCGTTTACCCGAGCGGGGACGGCTGGGTGGTCGAGGCCGGCGGCGTCGAGCGGTTCGACCAGGTCGTCGTGTGCAACGGGGTGTTGTCCGAGCCCACCGTGCCGGCGTATCCCGGGCTGGACGAGTTCACCGCCGCCGGCGGTGAACTGTGTGCGGGCACGGAGTTCCACGACGTCGACCGCGCGCGTGGCAGGCATGTCCTCGTCGTCGGGTACGGCAAGACGGCCTGTGACGTCACGGTGCCGATCAGCGAGGTCGCCGCCAGCACCACCGTGATCGCCCGGCACCTGGTCTGGAAGATGCCTCGCTGGGTCGGTGGGCGGGTCAACTTCAAGAAGCTGATGCTCACCCGCATGGGCGAGGCCCTCTTCCGCTACCCGCGGCCCTGGCTCGTCGAGAGGTTCCTCCACGGGCCCGCGAACCGCCAGCGGCGCCGGATGCTCAACAACATCGGTGACGTCTCCGTGCGGCAGTTCAGGCTCGACGAGCTCGGGCTCGTGCCGCCCGGACGCATGGAGGACATCATCCGCGGCGCCACCGGCCTGGCGTCCGAGGGGTTCTTCGAGGGTGTCGCCGACGGCAGCATCGTCGTGCGCCGCGAGCGCACGATCACCCGCCTGCTGGCCGACGGCAACGGACCGGCCGCACAGCTCAGCGACGGCACCATCCTCCCCGCGGAGCTCATCGTGTGCGCGACCGGGTTCAGGCGGAGCGTGCCCTTCCTGACCGACGCCGTCCGGGAGCGCCTGCTCGACGCGCGCGGGAACTTCCTGCTGTACCGGCACATCCGCCCCGTCGACGTCCCGGGACTGTACTTCAACGGCTACAACTCGTCCTTCTTCTGCACCCTCAACTCCGAGATGGCCGCCGTGTGGATCGCCGCCGACCTCGCCGGCGCTGTCCCCCTCCCCGAACCGGCCGCCATGCGTCGCGCCGTCGCCGACCAACTGTCCTTCTTGGACGAGACGCTCGGCGACGAGCACCGCCAGGGCACCAAGATCATCCCGTTCTCCCTGCACAACGTGGACGAGCTGCTCAACGAGATCAGGCTGAACATCCCGGCACGCGTTCGCGCCACGCACTGGTTCGCGCCGGTGAACCCCGCCGACTACCGCCACGTCACGCCGAACCTGGTCCGCCTGCTGACCGGCGGACGCGCGGCGGCACGAGGGTGAACGACCGCCGGTCCGCCCCGAGTTCGGCACGTGCCCCGCGAGGCGCACTCGCGAGGAGGATTCGACTCCACCGGTAGCGCAGTCGTCGAACGGGTCCTGTGACGAGTCAGCCGCAGGCCGGGTGGAAGGGCGCCTCGGGAATGTGCTCGGTCCACGCCGCCTCGGTGAGGACGGTGCCCGTCGTGGCGCAGATCCGGCGGGCGGCCGAACCGGTGTCCATGACCGTCAACTCGACCGTGTGGTCGTCGCTGGCGGTCGCGAGGACGCGGCCGTTCGGGCTGATGGCGAGACCGTCGATGGGCGCGATGTGATTGGTCAGCGGGCGCCCGGCGGGGGTGGGATGAGTGACGTCCCGGACGTTCCACAGCCGGATCGTGCCGTCGTCGCTGGTGCTGGCCAGGGTCGAGCCGTCGCCGCTGAACACGACCCGGAAGACGAAGCTGGTGTGCCCGGCCAGGGACTGCCCGATCCGCACGGGATCCCCGGTGATGTTCCACAGCCGGACCGTGTGGTCATTGTCCGCCGTCGCCAGGGTGCGCCCGTCGGGGCTGAACGCCACACCGAGCACGCCGCCGGTGTCGACGCTGATCCGGCGGGACGTCAGATGAGCGGGATCCCGCACGTTCCACAGCCGGACCGTGTCGTCGGAGCTCGCGCTGGCGAGGGTGTGGCCGTCGGGACTGAAGGCCAGCCAGGTGACATCCCCGGTATGGCCCGTCAGCGGCGGGTCGAGCGGGGTCACGTTCGCCGGATCGGTGACGTTCCACAGCCTGACGGTGCCGTCCGAGCCGGCGGAGGCGAGGAGCCGGCTGTCCGGGCTGAACACCACGTCGGTGACGGGACCGGTGTGGCCGGTGAGCGGCCGGCTCCACGGCACGGGATGACCCGGATCGCGCACGTCCCAGACATGGATCGTCGTGTCACGGCCCGCGCTGGCCAGTGCGTGACCGTCGGGGCTGAACGCCACCTGGTTGACCGCGTTGGTGTTCCCGGTGAGCGGTCTGCCGAGAGCCGCCGGGTCGGCCGGGTCGGTGACGTTCCACAGCCACACCGTGTGGTCGGTGCTGGCGCTGGCGAGGGTGTGGCCGTCCGGGCTGAACGCGACCCCGTTGACGTAGCTCGACTGTCCGATGAGGACGGTCCTGGGCAGGTTCCACAGCCGTACCATGCGATCGGCGCCCACGCTGGCGAGCGTGTGCCCGTCCGGGCTGAACGCCAGCCAGTACACGTATCCCGTGTGCCCGGTGAGCGGGCGGCCGAGCGGGACCGCACCGGCGGGACTGGACAGGTTCCACAGCCGGATGGCGTGATCCGCGCCCGCGGTGGCGAGGATCCTGCCGTCATGGCTGAACGCGACGGCGTACACGGTGTCGGTGTGCCCCGGCAGCGGTTGGCCCAGGGGAGTGGCGGCGGCCGGGTCGGTGACGTTCCAGAGCCGGACCATCCGGTCGTTGCCGACCGAGGCCAGGGTTCGGCCGTCCGGACTGAACGCCGTCGCGTACACGGTGTCGGTGTGTCCGGCCAGCGGCGGTCTCCACGGCACGGGGTGGGCGAGATCGGTGACGTTCCACAGCCGCACGGTCCGGTCGTGCCCGGCGCTGGCGACCGTGCGCCCGTCGGGGCTGAAGGTCGCGGAGGCCACCGCGTCGGTGTGCCCGACCAGCGGCCCACCGAGCGGCGTTGCCTTCGCCGGGTCGGTGACGTTCCACAGCCGCAGCGTCCGGTCGTTGCTCGCGCTGACCAGCGTGCGCCCGTCCGGGCTGAACGAGACGGAGAAGACGAAGCTGGTGTGACCCTTCAGCGGCGGGCCGGCCGGCGCGGCGTGTGCCGGGTCGGCGACGTGCCACAGGCGCACGGTCCGGTCCCGGCCCGCGCTGGCGAGCGTGCGGCCGTCCGGGCTGTAGGCCAGCCAGTACACCCGCCCGGTGTGCCCGGTCAACGGCCGGCCCCACCGGACGGGACGGGCGGGGTCGGTGACGTTCCACAGCCGGATGAGGCCGTCGTCGCCCGCGGTGGCCATGGTCCGCCGGTCCGGGCTGAACGCGACGCCGAAGACCGTCCTGGTCCCGCCGTCCAGGACGGATGACAACGGCCTGTTCTCGGTGTCGAGCAGGTCAGTCCGGGTCTCCGGTGTCTGCTGGACGCGGTGTGCCGCCAGGGTCAGCTGGGCCGCGAGGGAGACGTCCGTGTCGCGGACCTGCTCGGCCTCCGTCGCGGTGTGGATCGCGACGGCCCGGTCGCGTTCGGCCTGGGCGGCGTCGCGCTGGCGCGTCGCGTAGACGGCGGCGACCGAGGCGACCAGGGTGAGCACGGCGAGCAGCGCTACCGTGGCGCGGCCCAGCAGCCGCGTCCGGTTCTGCCGCCGTGCCGACGCGGTGAGGAACTGCGCGACCCGCGGGTCGCGCCGGACGTCGTCGTGGTGCCGGTCCGCCCACTCCCGGGCGGTGGCGAGCCTGCTGCCCCGGTACAGCACACCGGCGTCGCGGTTCTCGCGTTCCCAGGTCATGGCCGCGTCGGTGAGTTGCTGGTGGACGAGCAGCGCCGCCCGGTCCTCGGTGATCCAAAGCCGTAGCCGTGGCCAGGCGTCCAGCAACGCCTCGTGCGTCAGCTCGACGGTATCGGCGTCGACGGTCACGAGCCGGGCGGCCACCAACGAGTCCAGGACCTCCTCGGCGCCCGCGGGCAGCTCGTCGCGCCGGACCCGGCGTTTGGTGTCTTCGGTGCCGTCGCCGAGGGCGATCAGCCGCAGGACGATGTCGCGGGCCTGCCGCTGCTGGTGCTCGGTCAGTGACGTGTAGACGTTCTCGGCGGTTTGGGCCAGGGCGTGGTGGATCCCGCCGGACGCCTCGTATCCGGTCAGGGTGAGCGTGTTGCCGCGCCGCCGGTGCCAGGTCTCCCGCAGGGCGTGGGACACCAGCGGCAACACGTTCGGCCGGCCGGCGGCGTCCGCGATCACCCGCGCCAGCAGGGCCGTCTCCAGGGTGCCCTCGGTGTCGATCGCGGGCTGGCTCACCGCGCGCCGCAGCTCGTCGGTGCTCATCTGGCCGACGAGCAACTGGGCGTCGCGCAGGGCCGTGACGAGCTCGGGATGGTCGGCGCAGTGCGCGTAGAAGTCGGCCCGCACCCCGATCACGACCCGGGTGCGGCTGTTCTCGGCCTGGACGGCGGTCAGCAACGCCCGGATGAACCCGGCCCGTTCGTCCGCGTCCGCGCAGAGGGTGAAGACCTCCTCGAACTGGTCGACCACGAGCAGCAGCTCGGCGTCGCCGGTCAGCGCCTGCAACACCGTCATGTGCAACGCACGCGGGTTCTCGTCGAGCTCGCGGCGCAGGGTGGCCGCGGAGCCGCCCGCGAGCGTCGCGATCCGGGCGGCGCACTCGTCGAGCGGGTGTGCGCCGGGGGTGAGCAGGACGACCCGCCGCTCCGCGCGCAGGCGGGCGATCAGGCCGGCGCGGATCAGCGAGGACTTGCCGGAGCCCGAAGCACCGAACACGGCGGCGAACCGCCGTTCGCGCACCAACGACACCAGGTCCTCGGTGAGCGCCTCGCGTCCGTGGAACCGTGCCGCGTCACCGGGTTGGAACGCGGCCAGGCCGGGGTAGGGACAGGGTTGGCCCGGGGCGATGCCGGCGTCGGCCTCGCCGACGTTCCGCGCCGCGGCGACCTCGCGCCAGCGTTGCTCCCACTCGTCCGGATCACCGCCGCACGCCCGCACGAACGCCAGCGTCACCGCGAGGGTCGGCAGCCGCTGTCCGCCCGCGGCGTCCGCGAGCGTCGTGGACGAGTAATGCGCCTGTCTCGCCAGCTCCCGGTACGGCGGCCTCCCCGCCTTGTCCCGCAGCCGCCGCAGATCCGCGGCGAACCGGGTGAGCACGTCGTCCTCGACAAGCGGCCGCTCAGCTCTCGGCACAGCTATCCCTACCCCCATGTAGTCCCACCTGACCGGCGGCAATTGTCCGGGCTCTGTTGTCCGGCGTCCAGTCGACGAAGCCGGACAACGCGGTTTTCCGTAGACAGGGCCTCGACGTACCCGAACGGTGGAAGGAAGGCGTGTCGATGGCCAGAACTGGGGACAGACCGGTGGTGCTGGGCGCCGTGCTGGCCGCCGTGGCGATGTTCGTGTCGGCGATGTCGTTGTCGGCGGGGGGCGCGGCCGCGGCCGGCTCGGACGAACAGGACCACGCGGGGTCGGGTCTCGCGGCCCGCACGGGCGACCGTGTGGAGGTGGCGCTCGCCCCGGCCGCGGTGCGTGGGCTCGACGTCAGTGGCTACCAGGGCAACGTGAACTGGTCGGCGGTGGCGGCCGCGGGCGCGTCCTTCGCCTATGTCAAGGCGACCGAGGGCGTCACGTACGCCAGCAGCTACTTCGGCCAGCAGTACAACGGGTCGGCGAGTGCGGGCCTGATCCGCGGCGCGTACCACTTCGCGCGGCCGGACACCTCAGGCGCCGCGGCGCAGGCGGACTACTTCGTCGACCACGGCGGAACCTGGCGTGCGGACGGCAGGACCCTGCCGGGGGCGCTGGACATCGAGTACAACCCGAAGGGCGCCACCTGCTACGGCATGAGCCACAGCGCGATGATCGACTGGATCACCGCGTTCAGCGACCGCTACCGCGCCCGGGCCGGTAGGGCGCCGATCATCTACTCCACCACGGACTGGTGGACGCAGTGCACCGGCAACTACGCCGGGTTCGGCGTGACCAACCCGTTGTGGATCGCCAACTACTCGGGCACCCCGCTGCCGCTGCCGCACGGCTGGGCCAGCCACACGATCTGGCAGTACGACGATGCCGGCACCTTCCCCGGTGACCAGAACACCTTCAACGGCACCATCGGCGACCTGCGCACGTTCGCTCTCGGCGACTACACGCCGCCGCCGGTACGCGCATGGCCGCTCCTGCGGCAGGGACAGACGGGTCGTCAGGTGACCACCGTGCAGTACCTGCTCGAGGCACACGGTGCCTCGGTGGACGTCGACGGCGACTTCGGCCCGGCCACCCGCGCGGCCGTGGTGTCGTTCCAGTCCGCCCACGGTCTCGAGCCGGACGGGGTCGTCGGCCCGAACACCTGGCAGGCGCTGGTCGCCACGGTCCGGGCGGGGGACACCGGGCCCGCGGTCAGCGCCGTGCAGGCCGAGCTCGTCGCGCACGGGGCGACCGTGGCCGTCGACGGCACCTTCACCGACGCCACCCGCGCGGCGGTCGTCGCGTTCCAGAACACCAGCAGGCTCGACCCAGACGGGGTCGTGGGGGCCGACACGTGGCAAGCGCTCGTGTCGTGATCACCCTTCAACGAAAGGAAACAACCGTGAAAACCCAACGCAGGAGATCATGGGCCGGCCGGCTCGGGTTCGGCATGGCGGTGACCACCGTGCTGACCGCCGCTCTGGCCCTCGTCGCCCCGGTGGCGTCCGCGGACCCGGCGCTGGCCGCCACCGCCACGGACCTGCGGCAGACGCAGTGGGACCTCGCCGGGATGGCCTACCTGTCGGTGTCGGACATCGACGGCGTCGACGGCCCGAAGACCCAGGCCGCGGTCTCGGCGTTCCAGACCGACCGCTGCCTCTCCTCGATCGACGGTGACGCCGGTCCGGAGACCAACGGCGAGCTGGGCGCTCAGGTCACCAGGATCCAGACCTTGGTCGGCGCCGACGCGGACGGCATGTACGGGCCCAACACCCAGGCCGCGGTCCGGACGTGGCAGGCCGCGCACGGCCTGACCCAGAGCGGGCAGGCGGACGCCGCCACCATGACCGCGATGGGCGTGGACCGGGTCAAGACCCCCTGCTCACGGCCGTCACCCGACGAGGTGGTCGCGCAGATCCTGTCCATCGCCAGAGCGGAGGCCGCGAACACCGCGCACAACCGCGAGATCGGCGGCTACAACTGCAACTACTACAGCACCCAGCTCGGTGTCGGGGGCAGCGGTTGCAGCAACGGATGGCGCACCGAGGCCTGGTGCGCGGACTTCGTGAAGTGGGTGTGGAAGAACGCCGGGGCGAACGTCACCTACCTCAACGGCCGGGCCGACAGTGTCATGGACTACGGCACGAAGCACGGCACCTGGCACACCAGCAACCCGAAGCCCGGTGACGGGATCTACTTCACCTACGGCCACGCCGGCATCGTCGTGACGTCGACGAGCACCACGGTGACCTACATCTCGGGCAACACGTACAACCCGGCCACGGGCAATGACGACGGCCTGCTGCAGAAGACCATCGCCCGCAGCGGCAGCAGCATCGGCGGGTACGCCTCGCCCCTGCCCCGGTAACCCCTCCGCGACGGCCGCGTCCGACCCCGGGCGCGGCCGTTCCCCTACCTGGAAAGGACTTCCCGTGCGACGACTCCTCCCACTGGTCACGCTCGCCATCGGCGTGGCCGCCCAGCTCACCCCGGTGGCGAACGCCGAACCGGCCGGTTCCGCCTGGAAGGCAGACCTGGTCACCGACGCGGTGCCGACCAACCTGGCGCGTCAGTCGGGTGCCGTCACGGTCGACGACCCGGTGTGGCGACAGGGCTATGCGACCGACCTGTTGGCCGTGCACACCCTGGACCACGTGACCGACCGGATCGACGCCGAGGTGTCGGCGCGAACTCCCGCGGGGACGTCCGTCGACGTGGACGTCCGCGGCCGCCTGGCCGACCACGGCTGGACCGGGTGGGTCCCGGCCGGCACGCCGCTGCCCACGCCCGCCTCGGCCGTGCAGACGCGTATCACGTTGCAGGGCAACGGTTCGGCGCGCCCGACCGTGTCGTCGCTGCGGCTCACGGCCAACCGGGCGACCGCCGCGAGGACCGCGGTAGCGGGCACGCCGTCGACCTACCGGGTGTTCGCGACCCGCGAGGGGCTGGTCGGCGCGACGACCGCCAACGGGCACACCATCACCTCGCGCGACCACTTCGTGGCACTGCCGTCGGGCAGGGCGTTGTCGCCCAAGGGAACCACGACCTACTCAGTGAAATTGTGCAACCCCGCCAACAACAAATGCGAGGTCGCCCCGGTGTGGGACGTCGGCCCGTGGAACACCAAGGACGACTACTGGAACCCCTCGTCGGTCCGGCAGTCGTGGAAGGACCTCCCGCAGGGCAAGCCCGAGGCGCAGGCCGCCTACCAGGACCACTACAACGGCGGCAAGGACCAGTACAACCGCACCGTCGGCAACCCGGCGGGCATCGACCTGGCCGACGGGACGTTCTGGGACGGCCTGGGCCTGAAGGACAACGGCTGGGTGGAGGTCACCTACCAGTGGACCGGCGCGGGCACGCCGGCGCCGGCGTGGCCCTATGTTCGCCAGGGCGACACGGGAGACGTCGTCAGGACCGTGCAGTACCTGCTGAACAGCCGGCAGTCGGCGGGGTTGGCCGTGGACGGCGACTTCGGCCCGGCCACCCTGGCCGCGGTCAAGGACTTCCAGCGCGCCCAGGCGCTGGAGGCGGACGGCATCGTCGGGCCGGACACCTGGGGCAGGCTCGTGCCGGTGCTCGCGGAGGGCGCCACGGGTGATGCCGTGCGCGCGGTGCAGAACGAGCTCACCGCGCACGACGTGCCGACCCCGGTGACCGGGACCTTCGACGCCACCACCACGGCCAACCTGCGCACGTTCCAGACGGCGAGCGGGCTGACCGCCAACGGCAGCACGGACGCGGACACGTGGAAGGCCCTGGTGAACTAGTGTCCCGCGCCGGCTGATGCGGTACGCCATCCTGGGGCCGGTCGAGGCTCACGCGGACGCCGGGCCGGTGCCGCTGGGTGGGCCGCGCGCGCAGGCGGTGCTCGCGGCGCTGCTGCTGTCGGCGAACTCGGTCACGTCCGTGGACACGGTCGTCGATCTGGTGTGGGGCGAACGCCCGCCCCGCACCGGGCGGCGGCAGGTGCAGAACCATGTGTCCGCGCTCCGGTTCGCCCTCACCGGCGCGCGGATCGAGACCTTCCCGAACGGGTACCGCCTGCTGCTCGAACCCGACGACCTGGATGCGTCGGTCTTCGAACGCGCGGCACCCGACGCACGCGGGCTGTTGACACGCGGCCGCGCACGTGAGGCCGCGTCGTGCGCGCGGACCGCGCTGGCGTTGTGGCGCGGTCCCGCGCTGGCCGGGATCAGCGGCCCGGGGCTGACCGACGAGGCCGCCCGGTTGACCGAACTGCGGCTGGACGTCGAGACACTGCGGCTGGAGGCGGAACTCGCCCTCGGCCGTCACGACGACGTGATCAGCGAGCTGACCGCCCTGACCCGCGCACATCCGGTGCGGGAACGCCTGGTCCGGCACCTGATGACCGCGCTGTACCGGGCGGGCCGCAAGGCCGACGCGCTGGCCGCGTGTGACGACAACCGGCGGCTGCTTGCCGACCAGTTCGGGCTGGAACCCGTGCCCGACGTGCTGGCCCTGCGGCAGGCGATCCTGGTCGACAGCATTGAACTCGGCGTCTCCCGGCCCGCCGTCGACGTCGCGCCGCCGCGACAGCTGCCGCCGCCGGCACCCGACTTCGTCGGCCGGGCCGGCGAACAGGCGCGGCTGGCGAGGATCGTGACCGAGCGGCGGACGGCCGTGATCACGGGTGGGCCAGGGATCGGGAAGTCCGCGTTGGCCGCGCGGGTCGCATGGGCCCTGGCGGACCGGTTCCCCGGCGGGCAGCTGTACCTTTCCGCGGGAGCGCCGACGGCGCCGGAGGAGTTGCTGCGTGACGCGTTGACGGCGTTGGGGGTGCGACCGGCCGGTGTGGCGGCCCGCGCCGGCCAGTACCGCGCGGTCCTCGCGGACCGGCCGACGCTGGTCCTGATCGAGGATGTCGTGGACACCGACCAGGTGCGCCCGCTCCTGCCCGGCGCGGGGGACAGCGCGGTGCTCGTCACCAGCGCACGTGCCCTGCTGGCCGTCGAAGGTGCCGAAGTGGTGCGGCTTTCCGGGCTGGGTGCGGCCGAGGCGTTGACGTTGCTCGGTTCCGGTGGCCGCGAAGCCCGGCGGATGGCACGCCTGTGCGCGGGCAACCCCGGCGCACTGCGTGCCGCACGGGTGTTGCTGGACAGGTTTCCCGGGGTGGCCTCGCTGCCCGAGGACAGGTGGCTGTCGGCACTGTCCCTTGTGGACGAAAAGGTTCGCCGCCGCCTGCGCCGCCGCCACGACCTGCTGGGGGAGCGGGCCCGCGCCGCCTTCCACGAGCTTGCGACGAACTCGGGGCCGTCGGGTCTGGAACTGCTGGAACTGGCCGACGTCGGACTGGTCGACGAGAACGGCGAGGTCGGTGTGCTGGCTCGCTGCTTCGCCGCCGAACTGTCCACGCCGGCTCGACCGGCCGCGCCCGCTCCTGCCTCGGACGCGGCCGGTCCGGCTCGTCCTCAGTTGATCAAATCACGCCACGTGTCCATGTCCGTCACGCCGTCGGCCTGGTGACCGCTGGCGGTCTGGAACGCACGCAGGTTCGTGGTCGTCGTGGCGTCGAACGTCCCGGTGACCGGTGTGGACCTGCCGTGTGCGGTGAGCTCGGCCTGCAGTCCTCGCACCGAGTCACCCGTGGCGCCCTGCGTGAGCGAGGGCACCAGGGCCTTCCACGTTCGCGGACCGACGACGCCGTCGGCGTCGAGACCATGCGCGGTCTGGAAGCGCTTCACGGCGGCCAGCGTCGCCGACCCGAACGCACCGTCCACGTCCAGACCGGCATCGCCCTGACCGTTGAGCAGGTACTGCAACGCCTTCACATCGGTGCCGCTGCCGCCGTTCTGCACGGTCGGCCACGCGAGCAGCGACTCCTGCATCGCGTACACGACCCGGGTGCCGGGGTCCTCGGACAGCGACCACAACTGGTCCCTGTCCCGCCAGTACGACAGGTCCTCCGGGTACGGTTGCAGGACGTTCTCGTACCGTACGACGTTCTGGCTGCCGGTGAAGCTGCTCAACGAGCCATAGTGGACACTGCTCGTGGAGTAGCTCGTGGACGCGTAGAACCGGCCGCGCACCGACGCCGTGCCCTGTGCCCTGAGGATGCCGGTCTCGTAGGCCTCCGTGCCGTGCGCCAGGCCGTCCTGTGCGGTCGCGAGGGTGAAGTCGTTCTCGTTCAAGGAGAACCGGACCGCCCGGTGGGTGTCGGTGGTCTCGGTGTTGTACTCCGACACCACCATGCTCACCGGTGTGGTGGTCCGGTCCAGCGCGGTCGACGAGAACCGGAACGCGGGATAGCCACCCGCCATGGACGACGTGTACGTGAACGCCTGCGGCAGGACGTACTTGTAGCCGAACGCCTCGTACTTGCCGTTCGACTGCAGGCCGATGGTGTCCTGGGTGGAGTCGACCTGCCAGATGTGGTCGAGGTCGAACACCCGCAGCCCCAGGGAGGTGTCCACCACGTACAGGTAATGGCCGTACCAGAAGACGCCGCCGGCGTGTACGGACTCCCCGCTGCTGTTGGTCATCTGCTTGAAGTCCGGCTTGCCGCCGGTGGTCGTGGGCGCCACGAGCAGCACGAACCGGTACACCGGCTTGTCCGGGTTGGAGTAGTCCACGAACGCGACCCGGTCACCCCGGTCGGTACCGCCGGCGTGCCAGTACCACGTGGTCGCGATGACCGTCTTGCCCTGGTATTTCCCCAGTGGATCGGCGTCGGCGCTGGTGGTGATGCCCTGCGGGTACCAGTCGGTGGTGTTCGCGTCGTCGGCGCCCGAGATGGACTGCCAACAGAAGGAGGCAACCACCGACGGGGCATGCGCGCCGCACGTCTTACCGGTCCGGTTGGCGCTTTCGACGACATCGGACAGCTCCGCCTTGGGCAGCACACCGTCAAGCCCGGCGATCGCCGGGTTGTACGCGCCTTGCTGCAGCCTGAAGTTCGCCGCGGTCAGGCCCGTCGGCGCCGCCGACGCGGCCGTCACGTCGAGGCTCACCACGACGGCCGCGGTGGCGACCAGGGCCCCAAGCAGACGTTTTCGAAGATTGGTCACGGTTCCTCCCTGTGTGGACGAGAAACACCCACCCTGGCAAAGAGGATCCCGAGTTCGTCATGACCCGTTCAGGACGGGACCATGACACCCGCTTCCGGCGAGCCGGTCGTGTCCGCCGGCGGTTCCGCGGGCATGACTAACAGTTGCTGTCCACGCGGGTGATGACGACGGAGTCCAGCTTGACCGAGCCGGTGGGGATCGTCAGCGCCACGCCCGGCTGCCAGCCCCTGGCTTCCTGCGCCCCGGCCGGGGTGAGCAGGTAGAGGTCCACCTCGGCGCGGCCGGCCTTCGTGCACACCCCGTCCTGGCCGACGAACAGCGTCTGACCCCACACCCCCGGCCCGCTCCTGGCCGGGTCGGCGGTCCGTGCGTCGACCGTCGTCTGTCCGTAGGTCGGTGGTTCGTTGTGGGGCATGCCGTTCTCGGTGGTGAGCATGCGCGTGACGATCACGAGCCTGCCGTCGTCGGGATAGCGCGGGATCGCCACCCTGACGGTGGGGTACGGGCCGTCGATCCGGGTTTCCTGACACGGTTCGAGGAACGCGGCGGACACACCCTCGGCCACGACGGGACTGCCACACGGCGGCGGCGCCGCTGTCGTGGTCGTGGTCGACTGTGCCGTCGACCGCGTGGTTGTCTGCTCGGATGTCGTTGTTCCGCCGGGTTTCTCGCCGGACGACGAGGACTCACCCACGGGGAAGAGCCAGGCGGCTATCGTGACGGCCAGGCCCAGCAGCACGACGATCGGCCCGTTGACGGCGAAGAGCTTGCCGACGCGGGACGTCGGCTTCTTGAGGAACTTCAGGGGTCCGGGCTTTGTCATGGGTCCTCACAGGTCGAGCCCGCGGGCTCGTCGGTTCGGGTGATGGTGACGGTGTCGAGCAGCTTGCTGTCCGCGGGGATCGTGATCTCCTGCTCGGACGGGCGTTCCGCGGTGAAGTAGGCCCAGCCTGTCGCGGTGAACTCGTAGACCTTGAGCTCCGCCCGCGTCCGGTCTCCCCGGCAGCGCAGGCCCACCTGCGTGTTGCCGTCCCACGTCCCGGGTCCGGTGACGATGCCGGCGGCGAAGTAGTGGTCGTCCGACTCGTTGCCGAATTCGTCGGTCAGCGTGTGCACGACGATCCCCACCCCGCCGGCGGCCGGCATCCGGGGCACGTCGACCCTTGTGCGGGGCCACTTCGGGATCTGTTCGCCCGTGCACGGATCAAGGAACGTC
Organism: Actinophytocola sp.; assembly: GCF_035634895.1. Lineage (GTDB taxonomy): Bacteria > Actinomycetota > Actinomycetes > Mycobacteriales > Pseudonocardiaceae > Actinophytocola. The sequence continues at coordinate 68,400 of NZ_DASQCC010000192.1, forward strand.
GCCGTGACCGGGCCGCTGAGGTCGGGCGACGAGCACGGTGTTCCCGTCTTCGTGGTGGTCGTCAGGCTCGTGGTGGTCGACGTCGTCGTCGTGGGACCGACCGTGTCGGTCGTCGTGCTGGTGGTCGTCGTGCTGGTGGTCGTCGTGCTGGTGGATGTCGTCGTGGGGGCAGTGGTCGTCCGGGGGACGGTGGCGGCCGGCGGTGTGGTGGTGGTGACCGTCGCGAATGGGCGGCTCGGCGGGCGCGGCGGCGGCTCGGCGAGCACGACGTCGATGGCGTTCGTCCGGCGGGGCGCGGAGGTGACGGCCACGACGACGATCGCTGCCACCATGATCCACCCGAGCACGGCGGGGACGTAACGCATGTTCGAGTCTCCTTCTGCCGACAGGGGATTCGAGCGCTCACGGCCGGACGTGTCAGTTTCGCGGAGAACGTCACCGGTTCGATATCACCTGAGCCACGGTTCGTAACGCACCGATCCCGGCGGTGATACACACACTGACCCTTCCGAGAACGGAGCCCGGAATGACCGCTGCGGCCGCGAGCCGATCGGGCCATGACACGTACACGGCGATCGTCGACAGCATCCGGAAAGCCGTGCTGGGCAAGGACACCGTGATCCGGCTCGCCCTCACGACCCTGTTGGCCGAAGGGCACCTGCTCATCGAGGACCTGCCCGGCCTCGGCAAGACCACGCTGGCGCTCGCCATCGCGCGCGGCGTCGGCGGCACGGCCAGCCGCATCCAGTTCACGCCGGACCTGTTGCCCAGCGACATCACAGGATCGACGGTCCACCACGAAGGTGAGTGGACGTTCCGGCCCGGCGGCGTGTTCGCCAACGTCGTGCTCGCCGACGAGATCAACCGCGGCACCCCCAAGACCCAGTCCGCCCTGCTGGAGGCCATGGCCGAGCGCCAGGTGACGGTCGAGTCGCGGAGCCGTCCGCTGCCGACGCCGTTCTTCGTCGTGGGCACGCAGAACCCCATCGAGATGGAGGGCACCTACCGGCTGCCCGAGGCACAGCTCGACCGGTTCCTCATGCGGATCGAGATGGCCGCGCCGAGCCTGGCGGACGAGCGGCGCATCGTGCTCGCCGACGCCGCGCGCCCCACCGGCAGCCTGGCCGACGCGGTCGAGCGGGCGGTCGACCTCCGCGGCCTCGAACGGCTGATCGCCGAGGTCCGCACGGTGACGGTGAAACCGGAGCTGCTGGACTACGCGATCGGCCTCGCCGCCGCGACCCGCACGCACCGGTGGGTGAGGTACGGTGCGAGCCCACGCGGCAGCATCGCCCTCGTTCGCGCGGCCCGTGCCTGGGCGTTCACCGCGAACCGGCCGTACGTGACGCTCGACGACCTCAAGGACCTGGCGCAACCGGTCCTCGCCCACCGGCTCGTGCTGAACCCGAACGCGGAGCTCGAAGGGCGGCGGCCCAACGACATCGTCGCCGAGCTGCTGGCGTCGAGTTTCCCGAACACCGCCGTCCGCGCCTAGGAACCGGTCGTGGCGCTGACGGGACGTGGAGTGGCGTTGTCGGCCGGCGCCGTCGTGCTGTTCCTGGCCGGCGAGCTCGCCGGATACGCGGTGTTCCGGGTGCTGGGCGGCGCGTTGGCGTTCGTGGTGCTGGCCGCCGTCGCCTCGGTGGCCCGTCGGGACGCGGTGGCGGTGACGTGTTCGGCCCGGCCGGAACGCCCCCGGCGCGGCGACACCGTGCGGCTGTACGTGACCGTCCACGCCGAGCGGTCGTTCGCGGGCGGTGTCACGGTGTTCCCGCCGGGTCAGGACACGAAGCCGTTGCCACTGCCCGAGATCGCCGCTGGCGGGACGGTCGGGCTCGACCTCGCCGTGGTGGCCGGGCGACGTGGGCGGCTGCGGGTCGGACCGGTGGCCGTCGAGCGCCTCGGGCTGTGCGGGCTGGCGCGGCGCGTCACGCCCGTCGAACACACGCCGGACGTTCTGGTGCGTCCACGGGTCTGGCCGGCCGGCGTGACCGGCGCCGGTGGGCGGCACGCCCCCGACGGGGCCGTCGTCCCGACCGTGCGGCGCGGTTCGGTCGAGCCGGTGGGGATCCGCGAGTACGCGCCGGGTGATCCGTGGCGGCAGGTGCACTGGCGGGCCACCGCGCGGACCGGTCGCCTGCTGGTGCGTGAGCTCGTCGACCCGCGGGAGCTGTCGTTCACCGTGCTGCTCGACACCCGGCCGAGCCGCCTGGCCGCGTCGGCGTTCGAGGAGGCGGTGGACCTCGCCGCGTCGCTGCTGGCCGCACACCCCGGCCCGGCCACCCTGCGCACCACGGACGGGCTCAGCGCGACCCGCGCGCCGGACATGCTGCTGGACCTGCTGGCCGACGTGACCCAGACCGACCGGGAGCCGGGACTGGTACACGGCGGGGGCCGGCTGGTCGTGGTCACCGGCGGCCTCACCGACGCCGATGCCGCGGCCGTCCGGCGGTTCCGTGACGTCGTGTGCGTCGACTTCGGCACGGGGGTTCGCCCGTCCGGGATGCGGGTCCTGCGGGCCACGGACGCCGAGAGCGCGGCCCGCACCTGGCCGGCGGTGGTTCGATGA
>NZ_DASQCC010000193.1:0-31062 GCF_035634895.1 Actinophytocola sp.
ATGTCGACCAGTGGCCGTGGCCGGATGCACGCGTTGACCAGTGCGCCGGCGGCCACCGGCAGCCCGCTCGTCAGCGCCCGCAACGCGACGAGCCCGCCGAGCGACCCGCCGACGATCCCGAGCGGACCGTCCCCGACCGGCAGCTCCGCACGCAAAGCCGCCAGCGCGGAGGGGAGCTCCTCGACGGCCTGGCGGGTCAGCCCGTCGGCGAACTCACGGAGGGGATCCCGCCGGGCCAGTGCGATGAGCGCGTCCATCGACCCGTCCACCATCCGTTCGCCGCACATCGGCAGGCCCAGGTGCACGCGCCACGCCGGCACGCCGGTCATGGGCAGTGCGGCGGCGAAGGCCGCGTTCGTTCGTGGCGCGTCGAGCATGTGCCAGGTCAGCACGAGTGGCGCCGGACCGCCGTGCTCGGGAGGCAGGGCGGTGTAGGGAACTCCGGCGGCGACCCCGGTTATCGTCATGGCGCACACGCTAGAAGCTGACCTCTCGAACGGCGGCCGATTCCACCACCGGCGAAAGGCATGTCATGGAGACCATCGGGCTCGTGTTGGTGATCGCCGGTCTGGCCGTGCTCGCCGCGGGGGTCGTGGCGCTGCGCCGGCTGCGGCGAGAGCTGGCCGTCACCGAGGCGCAGGCCGCGGAGCTCGCCAGGCGGATGAAGGCACTGCCGCCAGAGCTCGCGAACGGGCTCGGCACGGGTGCGCGGCACGTCATCACGGTCGAGCTGCTCAACCTGTTCGAGCTGGCGCACAAGGAGACCGTGCTGGCCCGGCCCTTCACGGCGCTGACGCCGCGGCTTCTGCGCGACGTCGTGCACCGCAGGCTCGTCGGCAGGGTGCGGGAGTCGCTGACCGCGTCCGGTGTCGTCGCCGACGTGCGGCTGCACCGTGCTTCCTGAACGGGGTGGACATCGTGGCTGAGGTGGTCGTCGTCGCGGCGGCCGTCCTGTTGCTGGCGGCCGCCGCGTTCCTCTGGGAGATCATCGAGACTCGTAGGACGGTGCGTCGCGCTCGATGGCTGCTCACCCGCGCGTCCATGGCCATGGACGAGGCGCGGCGGGCGAGCGTCACGGTCGGCGGCTCACAGCTTGTCGATCACCTGCTGGGCCTGGTCGCTCGGAATGGCGAACCCGATACCGACGCTGCCGGCTGACCCGTCCGGGCCGGTCACGGGGGAGTACATCGCCGAGTTGATGCCGATGACCTGACCCGCGCTGTTGAACAGCGGTCCACCCGAGTTGCCCTGGTTGATGGCGGCGTCGGTCTGGATGGCCGCGTAGGTCGTGGTGCCGCCGGTGCTGTTGTCCCGCTGGCTGAACGGAGAGCCCTGCTGTTGCTGCTCCTCCTCCGACACGGTCACCTTGCGGTCCAGCGCGCTCACGATGCCGGTCGTCACGGTGCCCTGCAGGCCGCCCGGCGAGCCGATGGCGATGACCTCGTCGCCGACCTTCACGTCGGCGGAGTCGCCGAACGTCGCCGCGGTCAGGCCGCTCACGCCCTGCGCCTGGATCACCGCGAGGTCACTGGACGGGTCGGTGCCGAGGACCTTCGCGGCGACCTCGCGCCCGTCCGAGAGCGTCACGGTGACCTTCTCGGCACCGGAGACGACATGGTTGTTGGTGAGGATCTTGCCGTTCGAGTCGATGATCACGCCGGAGCCGATGCCCTCGCCGTTCGCGAGCTGGACGTTCACCTGCACGACGCTCGCCAGCACCTTCGCGGCGACCGCGGACACGTCCGTGCCCTCGGTGCCGGTCGACGAGGACGACGTCGTGCTGGCAGTGGTCGCGGTCGAGGTCGGCTGGCTGGCGCCGTCACTGCCGATGAAGGCACCGAGGGTGCCCCCGACCCCGCCCGCGACGAGCGCGGCGGCCGCGACGGCGACGACCGTGCCCCGGCGGATGCGGCCCGGCGGCCGCTGCCCGGGGGAGGCCATCGGCGGTCCGGGTGGCAGGGGCGGCGGCGGGTACGAGTTGCCCGGGTAGGTCCATGGTGGCGCTTGCACGTTCTGAGTCATGACTCCAACGTGCGCCCGCGCCATGAGAGAACCCTGTGAGCCCGCACAGGACAGGCAAAGAGTTCCGCGGGACTTGACTGAGAGTTATGGTAAGTCGTAGCTTACCGTTTGTGCCGACTTACCAACTGGACGCGCTCGGCGCCCTGGGTGACCCGACCCGGCGCGCCATCTTCGAGCTGCTCGCCGCGCGCCCGCGTGCGGTCGGCGAGCTGGCGAAGGAGCTCCCGGTGAGCCGGCCGGCGGTGTCCCAGCACCTCAAGGTGCTCAAGGAGGTGGCGCTCGTCACGGACAGCGCCGAGGGCACACGCCGGCTCTACCGAGTCGACCCGCGCGGGGTACACGCCCTGCGTGACTACCTGGACCAGCTCTGGGACAGCGCGCTGACCGCGTTCGCGGCGGCCGTCGAGCAGAAGGACGAGAAATGACCACTGGCACGGAAGCGGTTGCCGTCACCAAGTCGATCACCGTCGGCGCCGGGCGCGAGCGGGCGTTCGCGGTGTTCACCGAGAAGTTCTCCACCTGGTGGCCCAAGGGCCACCACATCGGCAAGGCGGAGCTGGCCGACGCGGTCATCGAGCCGAAGGTGGGCGGCCGCTGGTACGAGGTCGGCACCGACGGCGTCGAGTGCGACTGGGGCGTGGTCCTCGCCTACGACCCGCCGGCACGCGTCGTGCTGTCCTGGCACCTGCAGGGCGACTGGGGCTACGACCCGGACCCGGCCAGGGCCAGCGAGGTCGAGGTGCGGTTCATCCGGGAGACCGACGACCGCACGAGGGTTGAGCTGACCCACCGGCACATCGAGCGCCACACCTCCTCGGAGGAGGTCGCCTCCGGCGTCGACTCGCCCGGCGGGTGGTCCGGCATCCTCGCCGACTACGCGAAGGCCGTCGGCTGACGCTCGCTCGGTCGACGCCTGGCTCCGTCGCCTCGCTCCCGTAAGGTGCCGAGGGTGACCAACGACGACAGCTCGTTCCTGCGGTTGCAGGCAAGGACCCAACGGTTCACTCTCGGTACCCCGCGCGGCTTCCAGGTCTCCCCGGACGGCCGGCGCGTGCTGTTCCTGCGGTCGGCCTCCGGCGAGGACCGCCAGCACATCCTGTGGCGGCTCGATGTCGAGACCGGCGAGGAGACCAGGCTCGCCGACCCGGCGGTCCTGCTCGGCGGGGACGAGGAGCTGTCGCCGGAGGAACGGGCTCGCCGGGAACGCAGTCGTGAGCAGGGCGGCGGCGTGGTCGGCAACGCGGTCGACGCGGACGTGCGGATCGCCGCCTTCGCCTTGTCCGGCAAGGTGTTCGTCGCCGACGCGGAGACGGGCGAGACCCGCGAGCTGCCGACCGGGCCCTCGGTGATCGACCCGCGGCCGGACCCGACCGGCACGCACGTGGCGTACGTGGCGAACAACGCGCTGCGGGTCGTCGGCGTGGACGGCACGGGCGACCGCGCGCTCGCCGAGCCGGCGGGGCCGGACCAGGCCGTCGGCGTCGCCGAGTTCATCGCGGCCGAGGAGATGGGCCGCGCCCGCGGGTACTGGTGGTCGCCGGACGGCACCCGGCTGCTGGTGTCCTTCGTGGACAAGAGCGCGGTCCGCCGCTGGCACATCGCCGACCCGGCCAACCCGGAGGTCGTGCCCAACGTCGTGTCCTACCCGGCGGCCGGCACCGACAACGCCACCGTGCGGCTGGCGATCCTCGGGCTCGACGGGTCGCGCGCGGAGGTCGACCGCGGCGACGACGAGTACTTCGTGACCGCGCACTGGAGCGCGCACGGCCGCCTGCTCATCGCAACGGCGCCGCGCGACCAGCGGCGCATGCGGGTGCTGGCGGTCGACGCCGAGACCGGCGCGACCGAGGTCGTGGCCGAGGACGCCGACGACCGGTGGGTGGAGATCATCCCCGGCGTGCCGGCATGGACCTCGGACGGCCGGCTGGTGCGGGTCGCGGTCGCGGACGGCGCGAACCGGCTCGTGGTGGACGGCAAGGAGGTCACGCCGCCGTCGCTACAGGTGCGGGCCGTGCTGGACGTCTCCGCGGACGTGCTGTTCACCGCGTCGGCGGACGACCCGACGCAGGTCCACGTCTACCGCTGGACGGACGGCGACATCACCCGACTGTCCAGTGTGGACGGTGTGCACGGCGCGGCACGCGGCGGCGACGTCACCGTGCTCGCGTCGTGGTCGCTCGACCATGCCGGTCCGCGGGTCTCCGTGCTGCGTGGCGCGGAGCAGGTCGCGACCATCGGCTCGTACGCGGTGGAGCCGCCGATCGTGCCGAACCTGCACCTCATGACCGTCGGTGACCGGGGTCTGCGGGTCGCGCTGCTGTACCCGACCGGCCACGAGCCCGGCACGAAGCTGCCGGTGCTGCTCGACCCGTACGGCGGCCCGCACGCGCAGCGGGTGATGGCCAGCCGCAACGCGTTCGTCGGCCCGCAGTGGCTGGCGGACCAGGGTTTCGCGGTGCTGGTCGCGGACGGCCGCGGCACGCCGGGGCGCGGGTCGGAGTGGGAGCGGGAGATCGCGTTCGACTTCGCGGGCGTCACGCTGCAGGACCAGGTCGACGCGTTGTTCGCGGTGGCGGAGGCACATCCCGACCTCGATCTGTCCACCGTGGCCATTCGCGGCTGGTCCTACGGCGGGTACCTGTCGGCGCTGGCGGTGCTGCGCAGGCCGGACGTGTTCCACGCGGCGATCGCCGGCGCGCCTGTCACCGAGTGGCGGCTCTACGACACCCACTACACGGAGCGATATCTCGGCCATCCGGACGAGAACCCGCAGGTCTACGACCGGAACTCACTGATCGGCGACGCGCCGAAGCTCGACCGGCCGCTCCTGGTCATCCACGGCCTGGCCGACGACAATGTCGTGGTGGCCCACTCCGTCCGACTGTCCTCCGCGCTCGTCGCGGCGGGCCGGCCGCACGCGCTGCTGCCGCTGCCGGGCGTCACCCACATGACGCCGCAGGACGACGAGGTGGCGGAGAACTTCATGCTGATGCAGGTCCGTTGGCTGAGGAACGCACTGGGGGTGAGCGCATGAGCGGGGCTTCGAGCTGTGCGCACGAATGGGACTTTCGTGCGGTCCCGGGGAGCAAAAAGGACGGTCCGCTCGTTGCCAAGGGGATAATGTCGGGCAGGGCGAAGGAGGGGACGTCATGAAGCGCTGGGGAATCACGCTGCCGCTGACCGGTGTGCCACTGACCGCGCACCGCGACCTCGTCCGCGAGCTGCCCGACCTCGGCTACACCGACGCCTGGTCGGCCGAGACGGCCGGCGCCGACGCGTTCACGCCGCTCGCCCTCGCCGCCGAGTGGGCTCCCGGCCTGCGGCTGGGCACCGCGATCGTGCCAATGTACACGCGAGGCCCCGGCCTGCTGGCCATGAGTGCCGCGACCATCGCGGAGCTGGCGCCGGGCCGGTTCGTGCTGGGCATCGGCACGTCCACGCCGACCATCGTCACGAGCTGGAACTCGGTGCCGTTCGAGGAGCCGTACGCGCGGTCGCGGGACACCATCCGGTTCCTGCGGGCGGCGCTGCGTGGCGACAAGGTGACCGAGACCTACGAGACGTTCGCCGTGTCCAAGTTCCGGCTGGAGCGCCCGCCGACCCCGCCGCCACCCATCGTGCTGGCGGCCCTGCGGCCGGGCATGCTGCGGCTCGCCAAACGGGAGGCGGACGGCGCGATCACCAACTGGCTGGCGCCCGCCGACGTCCCGAAGGTCCGTTCGGAACTGGGTTCGGAGTCGGAGCTCATCGCGCGGATCTTCGTCTGCCCGACCGAGGACGCGGACGCGGCGCGGAACCTCGGCCGCCTGCTGATCTCGAGCTACCTGACCGTGCCGGTTTACGCGGCGTTCCACGAGTGGCTGGGCCGGGGCGAGGCGCTGCGTGGCATGCACGAGGCGTGGGCGGCAGGCGACCGTGCCGGCGCGAACGCGGCGATCCCCGACGAGGTGGTGGACGACCTGGTGGTCCACGGCCCGGTCGAGAAGTGCCGCGAGCGGATCGCCGAGTACACCGCCCAGGGACTGGACACGCCGGTGATCGCGCTGCTCCCGACCGGTGACGACCCGCTCGACATGGTGCGCAGGCTCGCTCCGGCCTAGGGCGGGTTCGCACGTTGAACTCTCGGCGGCACAAGTACAGTGCTGGGGAGTTAGGTGCACCTAAGTTGAGGAGTCCGATGCAGGTCTCGATGCTCGCCGGTGGGGTCGCCGGCGCCAAGCCGGTGCGTGAGCTGGTCGCCGTGGCGCTCGACGCCATGCTGGCCGCCGCACCGGCCGGGCCGGTCCCTCGGGGCGGCCCCGGCGCGGTCGCGGCCGCCCTCCACTCGGTCATCGGCGCCGGCCTGCTCCCTGACCACGGGATCGGCGAGGCTCCCGCGCTCGACGAGCTGAGCCGCCTGCTCGTCGCGGGGTCGGTCGACCCGACCCACCCGTGGTGCGTCGCGCACCTGCACGGACCGCCGCTGGCCGTGGCGGCTGCCGCCGACCTCGTGGTGAGCGTTCTCAACCCCTCCATGGACTCCTGGGACCAGGCGCCGGCCGCCAGCGAGCTGGAACGTGCGCTCACCGCCGCCCTCGCGCGGCTCGTCGGGCACACCGACGCGCTGATCACGAGCGGTGGCACCGAGTCCAACCTGCTCGGGCTGCTGCTGGCGCGCGAGCTGCACGGCACGGTCCAGGCGGTGTGCGGCCGCAACGCCCACCACAGCATCGCCCGTGCGGCATGGCTGCTCGGGCTGCCCGCGCCGCTGCTCGTCGAGTGCGACCGCGGCCGGTTGCAGGTGGACGAGTTGCGCCGGGTGCTCGCCGGGCTGGACCGGCCGGCCTTCGTGGTCGCCACGGCCGGTAGCACCGACGCCGGCACGATCGACCCGATCGCCGAGATCCGTGCGGCCGCGCCGGACGCGTGGCTGCACGTCGACGCCGCGTACGGCGGCGCGACCCTGTTCAGCGACCGGCTCGCGCCGCTGCTCGACGGGGTCGCCGACGCCGACTCCGTCGCCCTGGACCTGCACAAGTTCGGCTGGCAGCCCATCGCGGCCGGCGTTTTCGCCGCTCGCCGCCCGCTCTCCGCGCTGGACGTCCGTGCCGACTATCTCAACGCCGCCGACGACACCGAGGCCGGGCTGCCGGACCTCCTCGGCCGGTCGCTCCACACCTCTCGCCGCCCGGACGCGTTCAAGATCGCCGTGACGCTGCGTGCCCTGGGGCGCCGCGGCGTCGGCGCGCTCGTCGAGCGCTGCTGTGACGTGGCGGGCGAGGTCGCCGAGATGGTCGACGCGCATCCGGGGCTGGAGCTGTGGGCGCGTCCCGAACTGTCCACCGTGGTCTTCCGGCCGGTGGGAAACGCCGACGTGGCCGGCATTCGCCGTCGGCTGCTCGACGACGGCACCGCCGTGCTCGGCCGCGCCACGATCGACGGGCAGGTGTGGTTGAAGGTGACGCTGTTGCGGCCGGGCGCCACCGCCGCGGAGTACGCCGGCCTGCTCGACCTGGTGGCCCAGTGATCAACGACGCTCCGTACGACCTCGTCGGCGTGGGCATCGGCCCGGCCAACCTGTCCCTCGCCGCGCTGGCCGACCCGATCGACGGCCTGCACACCGCGTTCTTCGAGCGGGAGAGCGCCTTCCGCTGGCATCCCGGCCTCATGATCGACGGCGCGTTCCTGCAGGTGCCGTTCCTGGCCGACCTCGTGTCCCTCGTGGACCCGACGAGCCAGCTGTCGTTCCTCGCCTACCTGCGCGCACGTGAGCGGCTCTACCCCTTCTACTTCGCGGAGCGGTTCCACATCCCGCGCGCGGAGTACGCCGACTACTGCGCGTGGGTGAGCCGCCGGCTGCCCAGCCTGCGGTTCGACCAGCGGGTCCGGTCGATCCGCTGGTCCGCCGTGGACGAGCTGTTCGAGCTGGAGATCGCGCCGACGGGCACGGTGCTGGCCCGCAACGTCGTGCTCGGCGTCGGCACCGAGCCGAAGACGCCCGCGCCGCTGCAGGGTTTCGCGGTGCACTCCGCGGACTTCCTGCCCGAGCGGGACCGGCTGCTCGCCACCCGCGACGTCACGGTGGTGGGCTCCGGGCAGTCCGGCGCCGAGGTGTTCCTGGACCTGTTGCGTGCCAGGGCTTCCGGGCAGGGCACGCTGCGCTGGCTCACCCGCACGGCCGCGTTCGCGCCGATGGAGTACTCGAAGCTGGGCCTCGAGCAGTTCACTCCCGACTACACCCGGTTCTTCCACGGCCTCGACGAGCCGGTCCGGGACCGGCTCGTGCCCGCGCAGTGGCAGCTGTACAAGGCGATCAGCGCGGAGACGATCGGTGAGATCTTCGACGAGCTGTACCGCCGCACGGTCGGCGGCGGCTGGCCGGACGTCGTGCTCGCGCCGGCCGTCGAGGTCGTCGGCGCCGCCGAGGTGGACGGCCGGCTCGAGCTGTCGCTGCGGCACGTGCAACAGGGTGGTCACGCGACCATCACGACCGACTCCGTCGTCTGCGCGACCGGTTACCAGGAAAGGGATCTCGGTGACCTGCTCGGTCCGCTCGAGACCGATCTGGACCGGGACGCGGCCGGCCGGCTCGTGGTCGACGCCGACTACCGGGTCACCACCGCCACGCGTGGCTCGCTGTACGTGCAGAACGCCGAACGGCACACGCACGGCGTCGGCGCGCCGGACCTCGGGCTGATCGCCTGGCGTGCCGCCACGATCCTGAACTCGGTGTGCGGCAAGAAGGTCTATCCGCTGCCCGAGCGGACCGCGTTCACCACCTTCGGACTGTAGAGGGGACGTCCATGACAACGGCGTGGCGGCAGGCCGGTGCCCTCATCACGCACAAGATGCTGGGGGAGCTGAGCTACGAGGGTCTCCTGCGGCCCACCGTGGCCGGTGACGACTACCTGTTGTCGTTGCCGGGCGGGGTGACCTACCGGTTCCGGGCGCGGCGGGGCGCGTTCGAGTCATGGCACGTCGAGCCGGGCAGCGCGACGCGCGACGGCGCGCCGGCCTGGGATCCCCGGACTCTCGTGGTCGACGCGCGGGAGGGCCTCGGCCTGACCGGGTTGCGGCTCGCGGACGTGCTGAGCGAGCTGACGGCGACGGTCGCGAACGAGGCCGCGCGCCTGGCGCACGCGCCGACCGCGGCCGAGCTGATCGCGATGGACTACGACCACGCGGACGGTCACCTGACCGGGCATCCGCGGCTGGTGCTGAACAAGGGCCGCGTCGGCTTCTCGGCGAACGACCGCGAGCGGTACGCGCCCGAGGCCGGCAGGACGTTCCCGGTGCGCTGGTTCGCGGTGCACCGCGACTTCGCGTCGTTCCGTTGTGTGGCCGAGCTGTCGGAGGAGCTGCTGCTGGCGGAGGAGCTCGGCGACCGGCTCGCCGCGTTCCGGGCGCGACTGTCCACTCCGGACGACTACGCGCTGGTGCCGGTGCATCCCTGGCAGGCGGACGAGATCCTCGGCACGCTCTACGCCGCGGAGATCGCCGAGGGCACCGTGGTGCCGCTCGGCGAGAGCGCCGACGAGTACGTCCCGCACCAGACGGTGCGGACGCTCGCCAACGCGAGCCATCCGACCCGCCGTGACGTGAAGACCGCGGTGTCGGTCCGCAACACGCTCGTGTACCGGGGTCTCGCGCAGGCGGCGACGCTCGCGGCGCCGGCGGTCACCACCTGGCTGCGGACGGTCAGCGCCGCCGATCCGTTGCTGGACAAGGAGTACCGGTTCGAGCTGCTCGGCGAGGTGGCGAGCGTCTCGGTCCAGCACCCGTTGTTCGGCCGGATCGACGAGCTGCCGTACCGGTTCCACGAGACACTCGGCGCACTGTGGCGCGAGCCGTTGCGTGCACGGATCGGGCCGGGGGAGCGGGCGTTGTCGTTCGCCGCGCTGCCCTACCGCGGTCCGGACGGCGAGGCCGTGATCACCAGGCTGATCCGCGATTCCGGGTTGGACACCGAGGCCTGGCTGGCGACGTGGCTCGACCTGTTCCTGACCCCGTTGCTGCACTGGCTGTTGCGCTACGGCGTCGGGTTCTGCCCGCACGGCCAGAACATGATCCTGGTCACCGACGAGCACGGCCTGCCGCTGCGGGTCGCGATCAAGGACTTCGCCCAGGGCGTCGACCTGATGGACGAGGACTTCCCGGAGTACGCGACCCTCGCCCCGGAGGCGGACGCGGACATGCTGCGGTGGGCGCCGCACCTGCTGGCGCAGTCGCTGTTCAGCTCGGTGTTCGCCGGCCAGCTCCGGTTCCTGGCGGAGATCCTGCTCGACGACCTCGATCACCCGCGCGCGGCGCTGTGGGCGCAGGTGCGGGAGATCGTCCGCCGCTACCGCGACGAGCATCCCGAGAGCGCGCGGCGGTTCGACGCGTGCCAGCTGTTCGCCCCGGACGTGGAACGCGTGACGCTCAACCGGGAACACCTGGCGGGCAAGGGTTTCGACAAGGTGGAGCGCGACGACGAGTTCGACGTCCGTTTCGGTCGCGCCAAGAACCCGCTCGCCGCACCGGATCCGGCTGGCTGCTGGTGATCGTTTACGGCAGACCGCGCGGACCACGCACGCTCGCGGCCCGTGCGGCAGCCGCCGACCAGCTGGGTGCGGCGCTGCGGGCACGGATCGACGGCGGCGAGGTCCGCGGCGTGACACTGCTGGTGCCCGACCCGCACGCCCGGTTCGCGTCGGTCTCGCTGGGCGCGCGGTTCTTCGCGGACACGGTCCTGGCCGACGGCTACGGCCTGTGCACGTACGCGTTCGCGTGGAACCCCGCTCGTGAGGCGGTCGCGGCGCCGGTGTTCGAGCCGTACACCGGGACCTACGGTGACCTGCGGTTGCGGCCGGACCTCGCGACGTTGGCACCCGACGCCGACGGCACGTGGTTCGTGGTGTGCGACGCCGAATGGCCCGACGGCCGCCCGGTCGGCATCGCACCGCGCACCGTCCTGCGCCGGCAGCTGGAGGCGGCCGAGGAGCATGGCCTGGTGCCGTCGGTGGGCCTGGAACACGAGGTGACCTTCACCTGGCAGGACGGCACGTCGCCGACCCAGGACGGGCTCGACTACGCGACCGGCGGCCTGGACCAGCTCCGCCCGCTGCTCGACTCGATCCGGTTCGCCGCGGACGGCCTCGGCATCGAGTCGGTGCGGGGCGAATGCCACCCCGGGCAGGCCGAGCTGGTGCTCGGCCACCGGGACGCGCTGGCGGCCTGCGACGACGCGATGCTGCAGCAGCTGTTCGTGCGGCGCGCGTCCGCCGCGCACGGCATGCGGGCGAGCTACCTCGCGGCGGAGCGGCCGGGTGAGGGCAGCTCGTGCCACGTGCACGTCTCGCTGTCCAGCGCGGACGGTCCGCGTTTCCCCGCGTTGCTGGAGCACTTCGTGGCAGGCGTCCTGCGGGCGGCGCCGGAGTTGACGCCGTTCTGGGCGCCGACGTGGAACTCCTACGTCCGGCTGCGCACCGCGCCGTTCTCGCCCAGGGTGCTCCGCTGGGGCGTGGACGACCGGACGGCGGCGGTCCGCGTGGCCGGCACGGGGGAGTCCACCCGCGCCGAGGTCCGGTTCGCCGGCGCCGACGCGCAGCCGCACCTGGTCGTGGCCGCGATCCTGGCGGCCGGGCTGTGGGGCATCGCGGCGGAGCTCACCGCGCCGGAGCCCGCGGAACTACCCACGACGCCGTGGCAGGCACGACAGGCCCTGGCCGAGTCGGAGCTGGCCAGGGAGCTACTGGGCGAGGAGGTCGTCGAAGCCCAGCTGGCCCACCTCGACGAGGAGATGGCCGCCGGCCTCGACTCGGTCACCGACTGGCAGCGCCGCAGGGGTGGTCTGCGGCAGTAGGACGGCCCACGCCAAAAACAAGCATGCTTGCTTGATTGCGTCTGTCGTGCCATGGTTGGCGCGTGGTGGAGCTGAACGCTCTCGTGGCCGACCTGCGGGCGGAGGGCGACGAGATCGACGCGCTGGTCCGCGACCTCGCCCCGGAAGGCTGGTCGCGCCCGACGCCCGCGGCGGGCTGGACCGTGGCGCATCAGATCGCGCATCTCGGGTGGACCGACGAGCGTGCCCTGCTCGCCGCGGCCGCCCCCGACGACTTCAACGCCGAGTTCGCGAGCTTCGCCGGCCGCGCCGGCCTCGACAGAATCGTCGACCAGGAGGCGACCCGCGAGGCGGCGCGGCCCGACCTCCTGGACTGGTGGCGGGCCGGCCGCGACAAGCTCGCCGCCGTCCTGCTCGACCTGCCGCCGGGCACCAAGCTCCCCTGGTACGGCCCACCCATGTCCGCCGCGTCGATGGCCACCGCACGGCTGATGGAGACCTGGGCCCACGGTCAGGACGTGGCGGATGCCCTCGGCGTCCGCCGCATCCCGACGGCCCGCCTCCGGCACGTCGCCCACCTCGGCGTGCGGACCAGGAACTTCGCCTACCTGACCCACGGTCTGTCCACTCCGGACGAGGAGTTCCGGGTCGAACTGCTCGCGCCGGACGGCGAGCTGTGGACGTGGGGCCCCGAAGACGCCGCCCAGCGGGTGACGGGACCGGCGCTCGAGTTCTGCCTGCTCGTCACCCAGCGGGTGCACCGCGCGGACACCGCGCTGGTGGCGGTCGGCGACGACGCGAACGAGTGGCTGACGATCGCGCAGGCATTCGCCGGCCCGCCCGGCACCGGCCGGGAGATTGGCGGCAGAGGATGAGCGTGCGCATCGGGAACGCCTCCGGGTTCTACGGGGACCGGCTGTCCGCCATGCGGGAGATGCTCACCGGCGGCCCGCTCGACTACCTCACCGGCGACTACCTCGCCGAGCTCACCATGCTCATCCTCGGCCGCGACCGGATGAAGGACCCGAACCGCGGGTACGCCAGGACGTTTCTCCGCCAGCTCGAGGACACCCTCGACCTGGCGCTGGAGAACGACGTCAAGATCGTCACCAACGCGGGCGGGCTCAACCCCGCCGGTCTCGCCGCCGCCATCCGCGAGCTGAACCCGCACGTCAAGGTCGCGCACGTCGAGGGCGACGACCTGCGCCAGCAGGGCTTCGACGGCGCGCTCACCGCCAACGCCTACCTCGGCTGCTGGGGCATCGTCGAGTGCCTCAACGCCGGCGCCGACGTCGTGGTGACCGGGCGGGTCACCGACGCCTCCCTGGTCGTCGGGCCTGCGGCGGCGCATTTCGGCTGGGCACCCACCGACTTCGACGCGCTCGCCGGCGCGACCGTCGCGGGGCACGTCATCGAGTGCGGCACCCAGGCCACCGGCGGCAACTTCGCCTTCTTCACCGAGATCGCCGACCTCGCGCACCCCGGCTTCCCCATCGCGGAGATCGGCGAGCGGGGCGAGTCGGTGATCACCAAGCACGACGGCACCGGCGGCGCGGTCACCGTCGACACCGTCAAGGCCCAGCTCCTCTACGAGATCGGCGGCCCGCGCTACCTCGGCCCGGACGTCACCAGCCGGTTCGACACCATCACGCTCACCCAGCGGGACACCGACCGCGTCGCCATCACCGGCGTCCGGGGCGAGGCGCCGCCGGACACCCTCAAGGTCTGCGTCAACACCCTCGACGGGTTCCGCAACAGCATGACGTTCGTCCTCTGTGGACTCGACATCGACGACAAGGCGGCGCTGGCGAAGCGGCAGCTGGCGGACGCCGTCGGCACCGACGGTCTGGAGTGGACACTCGCGCGCACCGACCGCCCCGACGCCGACACCGAGGAGACCGCCAGCGCGCTCCTGCACGCGACCATCCGCACGCCGGATCCCAAGCGGGCCAAGGCGTTCTCGCGTGCGGCCGTCGAGCTGGCCCTCGCCTCCTACCCGGGTTTCACGCTCACGTCACCACCGGGCGACGGCACCCCGGTCGGCGTCTACCAGCCCAGGTACGTGCCGCGGGAGGCGGTCCACCACGAGGCCGTCCTGCCGGACGGCACCAGGAAGACCGTCGACCCACCCGCGGTGACCGACAGCCCGCCCGTGCTGCCGCCTGTCGAGGAAGGGCATCCGGAGCCCACGACCTCGTGGACCCGACGCGTGCCGCTCGGCACCATCGTCGGCGCCCGCTCCGGGGACAAGGGCGGCGACGCCAACCTCGGCGTGTGGGTCCGCGACCCGGCCGCGTACCCGTGGCTCTCGGCCGAGCTGTCGGTGGACCGCCTCCGCGAGCTGTTGCCGGAGGCCAAGGACCTCGACATCGAGCGGCACCCGCTGCCCAACCTCCACGCGCTCAACTTCGTCCTCCACGGACTCCTCGGCCAGGGCGTCGCCGCGTCCACCCGGTTCGACCCGCAGGCCAAGTCGCTGGGCGAGTGGCTGCGGTCGAGGGTCGTCGACATTCCGGAGACGTTGCTGTGAGCGGAGCTTGCGGAGCGAGCCATGGGCGCCACGCCGTCGAATGGCGTGACCGAGCCTGTGAGGGGGCGCCATGAGCGGCGTGAGCGAGCATTTCGGGACACCCGAGCGTCTGGCGCTTCGGGAGACGGCACGGCGGTTTGTCGAGAAAGAGGTAAGCCCACATCTCGACGAGTGGGAGCGCGCGGGTGAGCTGCCGCGTGCGCTGCACCGCAAGGCGGGCGGGCTGGGACTGCTCGGGGTGTCCTTTCCAGAGAGCGCCGGCGGTGGCGGTGGCGACGTCATCGACTCCGTCACGGTCACCGAGGAGATCCACTACGCCGGCGGCTCCGGCGGCCTGGTCGCGTCGCTGTTCACGTCCGGCATCGCGTTGCCGCACATCGTGACCGCGGGTGACCCGGCCCAGATCGAACGCTGGGTCAGGCCGACGCTCGACGGTAAGCTGATCGGCTCGCTCGCGGTCACCGAACCCGACGGCGGCTCGGACGTCGCGAACATCCGGACGACGGCGAAGCGCGACGGCGACCACTACCTCGTCAACGGCGCCAAGACGTTCATCACCTCCGGCTGCCGCGCCGACTTCGTCACGACGGTCGTGCGGACCGGCGACGCGGGCGCGCGCGGCCTGTCACTGCTCGTCGTGGAGAAGGGCACGCCCGGCTTCACCGTCACCCGCAAGCTCGACAAGATGGGTTGGCACTGCTCGGACACCGCTGAGCTGTCCTATGTGGACGTACGAGTGCCGGCTGTCAACCTGGTCGGCGCGGAGGGTACGGGTTTCGCGCAGGTGGCGACGCACTTCGTGACCGAACGGCTCGCGCTCGCCGTCCAGGGCTACGCCACCGCGCAGCGTGCGCTCGACCTCACGGTCGGGTGGTGCCGGCTGCGGAACACGTTCGGCCGCCCACTGATCTCCCGGCAGGTCGTGCAGCACAAGCTCACCGAGATGGCCCGTCGCGTCGACGTCGCCCGCACCTACGCGCGCAGCGTCGCGGTCCGGTTCCTGGCCGGCGAGCCGGTGGTCGCCGAGGCGTGCTTCGCGAAGAACACGGCCGTGGAGACCGCCGAGTGGGTGGTGAGCGAGGCGGTACAGTTGCACGGCGGCCTCGGGTACATGCGCGAGTCCGAAGTGGAACGTCACTACCGCGATGTCCGCATCCTCGGCATCGGCGGCGGCACCAACGAGATCCTCACCGGACTGGCGGCGAAAGTGCTGGGATATCACGGATGACGACGATCAGGTCCACGGTTGATCCCACGGCGGCCGACTTCGCGGCCAACCGGGACGCGATGCTGGCCAAGCTCGCCGAGATCGAGGCGGAGCAGGCCAAGGCCCTCGCGGGCGGTGGGGACAAGTACGTCGAGCGGCACCGCGGGCGCGGCAAGCTCCTGGTGCGTGAACGGATCGAGCTGCTGCTCGACCCCGACTCGCCGTTCCTGGAGCTGTCGCCGCTGGCCGCATGGGGCAGCGACTACGCGGTCGGCGCCAGCGTGGTCACCGGGATCGGGGTCGTCGAGGGTGTCGAGTGCCTGATCTGCGGCAACGACCCAACGATAAAGGGCGGCTCCAGCAACCCGTGGAGCACCAAGAAGAGCTTCCGGGCCGCGGACATCGCCAGGGAGAACCGGCTGCCGACGGTCAACCTCGTCGAGTCCGGCGGCGCGGACCTCCCGACACAGAAGGAGATCTTCATCCCGGGCGGCCGGATCTTCCGTGACCTCACCCGGGCGTCGGCGGCCGGCTGCCCGACCGTCGCGCTGGTGTTCGGCAACTCCACCGCGGGCGGCGCCTACCTGCCAGGCATGTCGGACTACGTGGTGATGGTGAAGGAACGCGCGAAGGTGTTCCTCGGTGGCCCGCCGCTGGTGAAGATGGCGACGGGTGAGGAGTCCGACGACGAGTCCCTCGGCGGCGCGGAGATGCACGCCCGCACCTCGGGTCTCGCGGACTACCTCGCCGCCGACGAACAGGACGCCATCCGCATCGGCCGGCGGATCATCGGGCGGCTGAACTGGCGCAAGCAGGGCCAGGCCCCCGCGGACGACTACCGCGAGCCGGTGTACGACCCGGAGGACCTGCTCGGCATCGTGCCGGCCGACCTCAAGATGCCGTTCGACCCGAGGGACGTGATCGCCCGGGTGGTCGACGGCTCGGCGTTCGACGAGTTCAAACCCTTGTACGGCGGCAGTCTGGTGACCGGCTGGGCGCGGGTGCACGGCTACCCGGTCGGCATCCTCGCCAACGCGCGTGGCGTGCTGTTCAGCGAGGAGTCGCAGAAGGCCGCCCAGTTCATCCAGCTGGCCAACCAGATCGACACGCCGCTGCTGTTCCTGCACAACACGACCGGCTACATGGTCGGGCGGGAGTACGAGCAGGGCGGCATCATCAAGCACGGCGCCATGATGATCAACGCGGTGTCGAACTCGACGGTGCCGCACATCTCCATCCTGATGGGCGCCTCCTACGGCGCCGGGCACTACGGGATGTGCGGCCGCGCCTACGATCCCCGCTTCCTGTTCGCCTGGCCGAGCGCGAAGTCCGCGGTCACGGGCCCGCAGCAGCTCGCCGGCGTGCTGTCCATCGTCGCCAGGCAGGCCGCGGCCGGCCGGGGGCAGGAGTACAGCGAGGAACACGACGCCGCGATGCGAGCCATGGTGGAGAACCAGATCGAGGCCGAGTCGCTGCCGATGTTCCTGTCCGGGATGATGTACGACGACGGCATCATCGACCCGCGCGACACACGCACGGTGCTCGGCCTGTGCCTGTCGACCATCCACAATGGACCTATCAGGGGCGCCGACGGCTTCGGCGTCTTCCGGATGTGAACCGCCGATGATCACTACTCTGCTCGTCGCGAACCGGGGCGAGATCGCCCGGCGCGTGTTCCGGACGTGCCGCACGCTCGGCATCGCCACGGTCGCCGTGTACTCGGACGCCGACGCGAACGCGCCCTTCGTCGGGGAGGCCGACGCCGCGGTGCGGTTGCCGGGCGCCACCCCGGCCGAGACCTACCTGCGAGCGGACCTGATCGTCGAGGCCGCCCGACTGTCCGGCGCCGACGCGGTACACCCCGGCTACGGTTTCCTGTCCGAGAACGCCTCCTTCGCGGGAGCGGTCGCGGCGGCGGGCCTGACGTGGGTGGGCCCGCCGCCGCCGGCCATCGGGCAGATGGGCTCCAAGATCGAGTCCAAGCGGTTGATGGCCGAGGCCGGGGTGCCGGTGCTGACGGCACTGGACCCCGACTTCCTCACGGAGAACGACCTTCCGGTGCTGGTCAAGGCCTCCGCCGGCGGTGGCGGGCGCGGCATGCGGGTGGTGACCTCCCTCGACGAGCTCGCCAGCCAGCTCGAAGGCGCCCGGTCCGAGGCCGCGTCGGCGTTCGGCGACGACACCGTGTTCGTCGAGCCGTACCTCGCGACCGGCCGGCACATCGAGGTCCAGGTCATGGCCGACCAGCACGGCACGGTCTGGGCGGTGGGCGAGCGGGAGTGCTCGATCCAGCGCAGGCACCAGAAGATCGTGGAGGAGTCGCCGTCCCCACTCGTCGAGCGGGTGCCGGGGATGCGCGAGGAACTGTTCGAGGCGGCCCGCGGCGCGGCCAGGGCCATCGGCTACGTCGGCGCTGGCACGGTCGAGTTCCTGGCGGACGACAAGGGCCGGTTCTACTTCCTGGAGATGAACACGCGGCTCCAGGTGGAGCACCCGGTCACCGAGTGCGTGACCGGTCTCGACCTGGTCGGCCTGCAGCTGGGCATCGCGGAGGGTCGCCCGCTGCCCGCGGGCCCGCCGCCTTCACAGGGCCATGCGATCGAGGTCCGCCTCTACGCCGAGGATCCCGCGCTCGACTGGCGCCCGCACAGCGGCACGCTGCACCGGTTCGAGGTGCCGAACGTGGCCGCGACGTTCGCCGTGCCACTGGGTGCCGGCATCCGGCTCGACTCCGGTGTGGACAGTGGCTCGGTCGTGAGCCCGCACTACGACCCCATGCTGGCCAAGGTGATCTCCCTCGCGCCGACCCGGGACGTCGCCGCACGGGCACTGGCGACCACGCTGCGCCGCACCAAGATCCACGGCGTCACGACGAACCGCGACCTGCTGGTCAACATCCTGACCCACCCGGCATTCCTGGCCGGCGACACGGACACGGCGTTCTTCGAACGTCACGGCCTCGCCGAGCTCGCGACCCCACTGGCGACGGCGGACACCGTGCGTCTCGCCGCACTGGCGGCGGCGCTGGCGTCCGCGGCGCGGAACCGTGCCGCGGCACGGGTTCTGGGCCGCCTGCCGAGTGGCTGGCGGAACATGGCCGCGGCGCCGCAGGTCAAGAGGTTCCGCACGGGCGAGACCGAACACGAGGTGCGCTACCGGTTCGGCAGAGGCGGCCTGGTGGTGGACGACCTGCCCGATCTCCGGCTGATCGACGCCACCTCGTCCGCGGTGGTCCTCGAGAGCGGCGGCGTGGCCCGCACGTTCGAGGTGGACGGTCACGGCGAGGACTGGTTCGTGGACTCGCCGGCCGGCGCGGTGACCCTGGCCGGACTGCCGAGGTTCGCCGACCCGGAGACCCAGGTGGCGGCGGGCTCACTGCTCGCACCCATGCCGGGCACCGTGGTGCGGGTCGCGGTGGCGCTCGGCGACCGGGTCGCCGAGGGACAACCGCTGCTGTGGCTGGAAGCCATGAAGATGCAGCACCAGATCAACGCCCCGACGGGCGGTGTGGTCGCCGAACTGGGTGTGGGCACTGGCGATCAGGTCGAGGTGGGGCGTGTACTTGCTGTCGTGCGGGCGGACGAGTCATGACACACCGCATGCCGACCGGCGGCCCTCGCGACCGCGCCTCAGGGATGAGTGACGCGGACCAGACCAGCACAGTCGATTTCGGGGAGGCGGAACTGTCATGACCGGTGGTTTCAGCGAGTCCGTGGAGCGCCAGCAGTTGCGGTCGGCCGTGGCCGACCTCGGCAAGCGGTACGGCGGCGAGTGGTTCCTCCGCAAGGCCCGCGGCGGCGAGAAGACCGCGGAGCTGTGGGACGAGGCCGGCAAGCTCGGTTACCTGGGCGTGAACGTGCCCGAGGAGTACGGCGGCGGTGGCGGCAACATCGGTGACCTGGCCGCGGTGGCCGAGGAGCTGGCGGCGGCCGGCTGCGGTCTGCTGCTGATGGTGGTGTCCCCGGCGATCTGTGCCACGATCATCAGCCGTTTCGGCACGGACGACCAGAAGCGGACGTGGCTGCCGAAGTTCGCTGACGGCGCCCTGCGCATGGCGTTCGCGATCACGGAGCCGGACGCGGGCTCGAACTCGCACGAGATCACGACGACGGCCCGCCGCGACGGCGACGAGTGGGTCCTGAACGGCCGCAAGGTGTTCATCTCCGGCGTCGACGAGGCGGCGGCGGTGATGGTGGTGGGCCGCACCGAGGACGCGAGGACGGGCAAGCTGCGGCCGGCGCTGTTCATCGTCCCGACGGACGCGCCGGGTTTCGAGTACCAGCCGATCGAGATGGACATCGTGTCGCCGGACAAGCAGTTCATGCTGTTCCTGGACGACGTGCGGCTGCCGGCCGACGCGCTGGTGGGGTCGCAGGACGCGGGGCTGCTCCAGCTGTTCGCGGGCCTGAACCCGGAACGCATCATGGCGGCGTCGTTCGCGATCGGCATGGGCCGGTACGCGCTGGCGAAGGGCGTCGAGTACGCGAAGACCCGCACGGTGTGGAACGCCCCCATCGGCGCGCACCAGGGCGTGGCGCATCCCTTGGCCGAGGCGAAGATCCAGCTGGAGCTGGCGAAGGTGATGACCCAGAAGGCGGCGGCGCTGTACGACGCGGGCGACGACGTTGGCGCGGGCGAGGCCGCCAACATGGCGAAGTACGCGGCGGCCGAGGCGTCGGTGAAGGCGGTGGACACGGCCGTGCAGGTGCACGGCGGAAACGGCCTGACGGCGGAGTACGGCCTCGGTGCGCTGGTGTCGGCGGCCCGGGTGAACCGGATCGCCCCGGTCAGCCGTGAGATGATCTTGAACTATGTGGCACAGAACACGCTCGGTCTGCCGAAGTCCTACTAATGACTGAGGTGGTCCGGGAGCCGCAACAGGACCGCAGCCGCGCGACGAGGCAGCGTCTCCTGGAGGCGGCGATCGAGTGCATCGCCGACCTGGGGTGGTCGGGCAGCACGGTGGCGGGCGTGGCGGAACGCGCGGGGGTGTCGAGGGGCGCCGCCCAACACCACTTCCCGACGAGGGAGGACCTGGTCACGTCGGCGGTCGAGTACGTCTCCGCCCAACGCCTGGCCTACCTCCGCGCCCAGGCGGTGGACCTCCCCCCGGGCCCGGAGCGCGTCCGAGCGGTCCTGGCCCTGGTCGAGCGCATGTACACCAGCCCACTCTTCCGAGCCGCGATCCACGTCTGGGTGGCCGCCTGTGCGGACGGCCGCCTCCGGGACCGCGTGATGGTCCTGGAAGCCCAGGTGGGGCGCGAGTCCCACCAAACGGTCCTGGAACTGTTGGGGGTGGACGAGTCGAGACCGGGCGTCCGCGAGGCGGTCCAGGCCACCCTCGACCTGGGCCGGGGCCTGGGATTGGCTCACCTGCTGACCGACGACACCCGCCGCCGGCGCCGCGTGCTGGACCAGTGGGCAACCATGCTGTCGGCCACCCTGCTCACCGGCGAAGACGAGTAGGGCAGCGCGCTCAGCGGGGCCAGCTGAGATGGCGACGTCCGAGGCCGATCGACCAGTCCCTGAGCAACCACACCCCGTGACCGACCCGGGGCACGAACCTGCCGCCCACCCGCATTTGGCAAATACCTGAGACTCAGGTAATAATTGATGGCCGCCAATTTCGACATTGCGTTTGATCGCAAGGGTAAAGGCGGGAAAGTGCGTTTATTGTAGCAGGGTAGGGGTGGAATTGTCAAAGGGTGATTACGACGCGGTGTTGCGGGCGGAGCGGGAGCGCATTGCGTTTCTCTACGCCCACCTCGACGCGGAGCGGTCCACCGCGACGGGCAAGCTGGACGGCGTCCTCCTGGACAACACGGCGGAGACCACCGAGGCCCTGTGGGAGCGTGACGTGGCCGCGACCACGCTGTCCCGACGGATCGGTCTGCTGCGGGTCGCCGACAACGGGCTCTGCTTCGGCCGGCTCGACCACACCGACGGGACGACCACCTACATCGGCCGTATCGGGCTCTTCGACGAGGAAAACGACTACGAGCCCCTGCTCGTCGACTGGCGTGCCCCGGTGGCCCGGCCATTTTACGTGGCCACCGCCGCGAATCCGGAGGGGGTCGCCCTTCGTCGCCATTTCCGTACCCGGGGGCGTCGCGTTCTTTCATTTCACGACGACGTTCTCGAACAAGGGATGGCGGACGGTGACGAGGTGCTGCTGGCCGCGCTCAACGCCCCGCGGTCGGACACCATGGGTGACATCGTCGCCACCATCCAGGCCGAGCAGGACGAGATCATCCGCCTGGGACGCACGGGGGTGGTCGTCATCGACGGCGGGCCGGGCACCGGCAAGACCGTCGTCGCGCTGCACCGGGTCGCCTACCTGCTCTACACCCACCGCGAGCGCATGTCCCGGCGCGGTGTGCTGATCATCGGGCCGAACACCGGCTTCCTCCGCTACATCGGCGGTGTACTGCCCTCCCTCGGTGAGACCGACGTGGTGTTCGCCACGCCCGGGGAACTGCTGCCGGACGTCAAGACGCGGGTTCCCGACGTGAACCGCGCGGCCAAGGGCGGCCTCGCCATGGTCGACCTCGTGCGTGCCGCCGTCGCGAACCGCCAGGAGCTGCCGGCGGTGCCGCTCGAGATCGAGCTGGACGACGTCACGGTGGAGATCGACGAGTTCACCGCGGGCAAGGCGCGGGAGCGGGCGCGGACGTCGGGCCGGCTGCACAACCGGGCGCGGGAGATCTTCCGCGACGCGTTGGTCCTCGAACTGGCCGAGCAGGCCGTCGACCGGATCGGGGAGGGCTGGCTGGACGCACGCGACACCCCGGACCTGGCCGGCGACCTGGCCGCCGACGTGCGGCGCGAGCTGATCTCCAGCGAGGCGCTCGGCGCGGCGGTGGAGCTGCTGTGGCCACGGCTGTCGCCGCGTCGGTTGCTCGCCGAGCTGTACACGTCGAGGGAACGGCTGGCGGCGGTCGGCGCGCCCGCCTCGTTCTACCGCGAGCGCGGCGACGCGTGGACCGTGTCGGACGTGCCGCTGCTGGACGAGGCGGCCGAGGTGCTCGGCGCGTACGAGTCGGACGAGGAGGCGGAGCAGACGTGGCGCGAGCAGGAGGCGTACGCGCGCGGCGTGCTCGACATCCTCGACACCGACGAGGACCCGGACGAGGAGCTGCTGCGCGCGGTGGACATCATCGACCCGACGCAGCTCGCCGAGCGCCAGGAGGAGCGCGACCACCGGTCGCTGGCCGAGCGCGCCGCGGCGGACCGGGAGTGGACCTACGGCCACGTGGTCGTCGACGAGGCGCAGGAACTGTCCGAGATGGACTGGCGGTCGCTGATGCGCCGCTGCCCCAGCCGTTCCATGACGATCGTCGGCGACCTGGCGCAGCGTGAGTCGCCGGCGGGCGCCCGCTCGTGGGCGGCGATGCTGGACGAGTACGTGCCGAAGCGGTGGACCTACCGCCAGCTCACGATCAACTACCGCATGCCGGCGGAGATCATGGACGTGGCGGCCGCCCTGCTGTCCACGATGGACTCCACGGTGCAGCCGCCGAAGTCCGTGCGGTCGACGGGAGTCTGGCCGTGGGCCCGGCACACCACCGAGGGCGACCTGGCACGGGTGGTGACGGAGATGGTGGCACGCATGGAGGAGGAGATCGGTGAGGGCACGGTCGCCGTGATCGCCCCGGACGGCTCGACCCTCAACGTGGACGCGCTGCTCCTGCCCCCGCGCGCCACCAAGGGCCTGGAGTTCGACGGCGTGGTCGTCGTGGAACCGGCGCGGATCATGGCCGGTCCGGCGGGCGCGGCGGACCTGTACGTGGCGCTGACCCGCGCCACGCAGCGGCTGGGTGTCGTGCACACGGCGCCGCTGCCGGACTGCCTGCTGCTGCTCGACGACGTGACCCCGTAGCGACCCCGTAGCGGCGCCGGCGAGCCGTCAGCCCGACTGTGCCTTCGCCAGCAGCTCCTCCAGGGTCCGCCGTTCCTCGACGCTGAGCACGGCCAGCGCGGAGGTCTCGCCGAGCCGCGCGCTGAGCGCCGCCCACACCTCCACGCCGCGGTCGGTCAGTGCGAGCGTGCGCTTGCGGCCGTCGGTGGGATGGGGGCGCCGCTCGACCAGGCCGGACCTGTCCAGCTTGTCGGCCATCAGGCTGATCGTCGACGGGTCGCAACGCATCTGCCGGGACAGGTCGCGCATCGTCGGCGTCTCGGCGCGGGGATCGAGAGCGCACAGCAGGGACGCGGCGGACACGGTCAGGCCGAACTCGGCGAGCACCTCGCCGGCGCTGGCCAGCGTCGCGTCCGCGAGCGTGGTCAGCCGGCGCAGCAACCGCATCATCTGGTTCGCCTCGTCGACGGTCTCTGCCACGTCCCCTATGCTACCGTCCAATAAGTCATTGATTTTCTCAATGATCTATCCAAGCAAACCAGGAGGAGCCGTGGAACTGGGGATCGCGTTGCCGACGAGCGGCGAGAAGGCGTCGCCGGGCGCCATCGTCCGCATCGCGCAGGAGGCGGAACGCCTCGGCTACGCCGCCGTCTGGACCTTCGAGCGGCTGCTGCGGCCGGTCGACAAGGTCGTCATGCCGGGCATCGCCGAACCGCAGCAGACCCCCGAGGTCTACCGGAACGTCTTCGAGCCGCTGGAGACGCTCAGCCACGTGGCCGCCCTGACCAGCCGGGTCAAGCTGGGCACCAGCGTGATCGACGCGCTGCTGCACCCGCCGGTCGTCCTCGGGCGCCGGTTCGCGACGCTCGACCAGCTCAGCGGCGGACGGGTGGTCGCCGGTCTCGGCCAGGGCTGGATGCGGCAGGAGTTCGAGACCGTCGGCGTGCCGGCCAGCCGCAAGGGCGCAGGCTTCGAGGAGGTCATCGCCGCGCTGCGGGCGGTGTGGGGACCGGACCCGGTGGCCTTCGACGGCCGCTTCTACCGAATCGCGCCGTCGGAGATCAATCCGAAGCCCGTTCAGCGTCACGTGCCGGTCCTGGTCGGCGCGACGACGCCGAAGGGCATCGAGCGTGCCGCACGGGTCGCCGACGGGCTCAACCCGATGGTGTTCGGCCAGGAGCAGCTGCTCGGCACCGTCGCCATGTTCCGCGACAGCGCACGGGAGGCCGGCCGTGACCCCGACACCCTGACCGTGGTCGCCCGCGCGAACGTGCCCGTCACGCCGAAACCGATCGACGACGAACGGCCGTTCCTGGGCGGCTCGCCCGAGCAGATCGCCGAGGACCTGGCCGCGCTGGAGGGCAAGGGCATCGACCAGGTGCTGTTCGCCAACGGTGCGTTCGTCGACCTGGACACGGAGGTGGACCTGCTCGCCCAGCTGGCCACCGCCGCCCACTGAGCACGAGCCGGCGGTTCCGCGCGTCGGGTGATGGCGAGTGAAGCCGCGCCCGGTTCCGGTCGTGTCGCGCGGTGTTGGGTGGTGTCAGTCCTCTCGGGCACGCGGCGGCCCGGTCACCACGTGACCGGCAGCCGGACCGGCTGCCGGTGGTTGAGGGTCGGGACGAAGGGGATCGGCTGCTCGTCGGCGAGGCGCAGGCCGGGCATCCGGCGGGTGAAGGTCTCGAGCGTGGTGCGCAGCACCGCGCGCACCACCGGCGCGCCGAGGCAGAGGTGGCTGCCGATGCCGAAGGTGACGTGCTGTGTGCGCGGCCGGGTGATGTCGAACTCCTCGGGCCGGTCGGCCAGCGCCTCGTCGTGGTTCGCCGACCCGAAGGCCACCATGACCTCCGCGCCCGCCGGCAGGTCCACGCCGGCGAGGGTGACCGGGCGGGTGGTGATGCGGGCGAACGTCTGGGCGGGCGGGTCGTAACGGGCGATCTCCTCGATCGCGTTGTCGATCAAATCCGGGCGGGCCACCAGCGTGTCCCACTGGTCGTGGTTGGCGAGGAGGTAGTACATGCCCGTGCCCAGGATCGCCTCCACCGAGTTCGCGGAGCTGATGACCCCCGGCAGGCACCAGGCCAGATCGGACTCCTGCTCGAAGGTGAGCGGTGCCTCACCCGGCGCCAGCTCCGCCGTGACCGCGCTGATGAGGTCGTCGCGCGGGTCGGTTCGCCGCGCCCTGGCGTAGCCCACCACCGTGCGGTGCAGTTCGACCATCAGCCGCGCGGTGGTCACCTGCTCGTCCGGTGTCAGGTTGCCCGCCCGGAAGATGCGCGACGCGGCACGGCTGAGCTTGTTCACGCGGTCGTAGTCCGGTTCGTCGATCCCGAGCACGTGGGCGAGGACCCGGAAAGGCAGGATATGGATATATTGGTGCACGATGTCGGCTTTTCCGGCGGGCAGTATCGCGTCGACGAGCGCCTCGACCTGTTCGCGGATGAATGGTTCCACGCGGCGCACGTGCTTTTTCCCGAGTGCCTTGAGGAACGGCGTGCGCAGCCGCTCGTGTGCCGGGCCGTCGGTGTTGAGCAGCCCGCGTGTGCTCGGGTAGCCCCGCTCCAGCACGGCCATGCATTCGGGGGTGAACGTGGCGCTGACCGAGCGGATCGCGTTCGCCGACGAGAACACCTCGGGACGCAGGAGCACGTGGCGGACGTCGTCGTACCTGGTGACCACCCAGGCCTGGAAGACGTTCGAGTAGAAGACCGGCTCCTCGCGGCGAGCCCTCGCGTGGAAGGAGTACGGGTCGTCCAGGTGCGCGCCGAACGGGTCATAGCCGGCGCCGATCGACGGTTTTCGCGCAGGAATCATCGACACGGCTCCTGCCGCGTTGGGAACGTTCGCATGAATTGGGCGGTTTTCCGCCTATTCCGTCCTCAACCGTAAGTACGGCTCCGCGGGGGTGCCATGGCGCTTTTCGCCTAGGGAGCGCCCACTCCTAGGGTCCGAAAAGCGGAATATCGGTGCTTGCTCCCAAGGGGTGCATTATCGCCGCTTGATGCTGATCGGCAGGCCGTCCTTCGGCATCGGCAGGGCCGTCGGGTCCCACTGGACGTGGTAGTCCCGCGGGATCGTCCACTCGAACCGGCGGACCAGCTCGTGGGCGATGGTCTTCACCTCGTAGGTGCCGAAGTGCATGCCGATGCACTTGTGCACCCCGCCGCCGAACGGCATGTACGCGAACCGGTGCGACTTGTCCTCCCTGCGTTCCTCGGAGAAACGCAGCGGGTCGAACCGGTGCGGCTCGGTCCAGTACTCCGGCAGCATGTGGTTCAGCCACGCCAGCGTCGTGACGTACACGCCCTTCGGCAGGTGGTGACCGAGCAGCTCGGTGTCCTTGACCGTCTTGCGGACCGTCCACGGGACCGGCGCCACGAGCCGCATGGACTCCTTCAGCACCAGGTCCAGCGAGGGCAGCGCGGACAGCGCGGGAACCGACAGCGGCTCGTCGCCGAGTGCCAGTGACTCCGCCCGCACCCTGTCCTGCCACTCCGGGTTCTTGCCCAGGTAGTACACGAGCGCGGACGTGGCGATGGTCGACGTGTCGTGTGCCGCCATCATCAGGAAGATCATGTGGTTCACGACGTCGTCGTCGGAGAACGTCTCGCCGTCGTCGGTGCGGGCGTGGCACAGCGCGGCGAAGAGGTCGTCGGAGTCCGACGCGCGTTTCGCCGGCAGGCTGGCGCGGAAGTAGTCCTCCAGCAGCTTGCGTCCGTGCAGCCCGGCCGCCCACCGGCCACCCGGCACCGGGACACGCAGCAGCGACGTCCCCGCGCGGACCGTGTCCACGAACGCCCTGGTCAGCCGGGTCGACTCGCCGCCGAGCGAGGACGCCATGAAGATCTTGGTCGCGACGTCCAGCGTCAGCTGCTTCAGCGCGGGGTAGATCGGGAACCCGTCCCGCGCCGACCACGACGTCACGCTGTCCCGGACCACGTCACCCACCTGCGCCATGTACCCGGACAGGCGCTCGGCGGTGAACGCCAGCTGCATGATCCGCCGGTGGTACATGTGCTCCTCGAAGTCGAGCAGCATCAGCCCGCGGTAGAAGAACGGGCCGATGAAGTACTCCCAGCCCTGCTGCGAGAACGCCTTGTCCCGGTTGGCGAGCACCTCCTGCGTCGCGTCCGGCCCGGACGCCGACACCATCTTGACCCCGAACGCGCTCAGCCACGAGACCGGCCCGTGCGAGTGGTACCGCTTCATCGCGTAGTTCAGGCCCAGCCGCAGCATCTCCAGGCCGTGGCCCACGAGTGGGAACCCCGTGTCGCCGCTCACCGGTTTCAGGCCGGGCGGTGGCGTGCTCAGGTCCCTGCGCCGCCACTCCCTGGCCAGCAGCCACCGGTCGAACGCGTTCTTCTCCAGCTCGAATGGTGCCCGAAGCTCGGTCGACATGACCCCTACCTCCCAGCGTTGAGCACCGACACGGCCAGCTCGACCAGCTCCGCCGCGATCTGTGGCCTGGTCAGCAGCCGGGGCGTGCGGGCGAGGTCGTTGACGATCGTCAACGCCGCGTGCACCACGACCTTCGCCTCCGGCTCGGTGAGCTCGGACTGCGCACGCAGTTGGCGTACCCACTCGGCCACGTAGGCGCGTTGCAGCCGGACGAGCTCCCTGCGGTCCCGGTCCGGCAGGTTCGCGAGCTCGTTGACGAAGTTCGCCATGATGTTGTCCGACCGGAGCACCGTGTCCACGTACGAGGTGGCGAGCGAGCGCAGCGCCTCCCCGGGCGGCAGTTCCAGCGCCTTCTCGGCGTCCTCGGTCAGCCGGTTCGCCATCCGGTAGCCGCCGGCCACCAGGATCGCGGCCTTGCCGGGGAAGTACCGGTAGATGCTCGGCCCGGCCATGCCCGCCCGCGCGCCGATGTCCTCCATGCTCACCGCCGCGTACCCGCGCTCCCGGAACAGCGAGAGCGCGGCCGTCAGCAGCTCCTCGCGCCGGGAGCCGGCGACCCCCGGCTGCGGCTGCCTGCCCGGCAGCGTACCCGGCACCGGGTCGGGCACGGCCGGCAGCGACGTCGACTCCCACGAGGTGACCGCGGTCGCCAGCCGGCTGAGCAGCTCCTCGAACCGGCGACGGGACGGGTTCACATGGTGTACCGACACGCTCCCGTACACCGACAGCGTCGCCCAGCCGAGCAGCTCGGCGTCGGCGGCCGAGAGGGTGGGGCGTGCGTCACACAGTGCGATGGTCCACTGCGAGATCAGCTCGGTGCTGCGGTGGCGGATCTTGGTGCGGTCCGCCTCGGCGAGGTGCCGGCCCTCCCACCGCCACAGGGCGGTGATCTCTCGTCGGTCGACGGCCAGCGCGGCGACCGCCCGCAGCAGCGCGGCGAGCTGGTCGGCCGGGGTGCCAGCGGCCGCGAGCGCCTGCTCGGTGACCAGGCCGAACGTGTCCATGCCCGAGAGCAGCACGTGCGCGAGGATGTCCTGCTTGCCGCGGAAGTGCCGGTAGACGGCCGGGCCGGTGACGCCGGCGGACTGCGCGATGTCGTTGACGCTGACCTGGTGGTACCCGTTCTGGCGGAACAGCTCCGCGGCCGCCTCGGCCAGCTGTGCCTTGCGGTTGCGTGGCCGCCTCGCCGGCGATCGGGAAGTGTCCGCCACGATCGGTTCCTCCATACGGGCCATTCCTGAGCAAACTAGTGGACCGCCCGCCCTGTTGGCAACGCGCCAACTCGTATCCTAAGTTAACACCGATTAGCACGGTCGCCGCCAGCTCGCGCATCGCTGTAGTTGAGGCAGGGGCCACACCCCTAATCGGGTCCGTGACGTTGACAACGCCGGTATCGGTGCCAACATGTTAATCAGCATTAGCACTCGAGAGGACCCCTAGCGTGGCTACCGAAGCATTCGTCTACGACGCGATCCGTACCCCGCGCGGCCGGGGTAAGAAGACCGGGTCGCTGCACGGCACCAAGCCGATCTCCCTCGTCGTCGGCCTGATCGACGAGCTCCGCAAGCGCAACCCCACGCTGGACGTCGACCGGGTCTCCGACCTGCTGCTCGGCGTGGTCACCCCGATCGGCGACCAGGGCAGCGACATCGCGAAGACCGCCGCCATCGCGGCCGGGCTGCCCGACACCGTCGGGGGCGTGCAGCTCAACCGCTTCTGCGCGTCGGGCCTCGAGGCCGTCAACATCGCCGCCCAGAAGGTCGCCTCCGGCTGGGACGAGGTCGTCATCGGCGGCGGCGTCGAGTCGATGTCGCGGGTCGGCATGGGCACCGACGGCGGCGCGTGGGCCATGGACCCGGCCACCGCCTACGACACCTACTTCGTGCCGCAGGGCATCGGCGCCGACCTCATCGCCACGATCGAGGGATTCTCGCGCGAGGACGTCGACGCGTACGCGGTGCGCAGCCAGCAGCTCGCGGCCAAGGCGACGAGCAACGGCTACTTCGCGAACTCGATCATCCCGGTGGTCGACCAGAACGGCATCCCGGTCCTCGACCACGACGAGCACATGCGGCCCGAGTCCACCGTCGAGGGGCTGGGCAAGCTGCCGCCGTCGTTCGCGGCGATCGGCGACATGGGCGGCTTCGACGCGGTGGCGCTGCAGAAGTACCACTACGTCGAGAAGATCGACCACGTCCACCACGCGGGCAACTCCTCCGGCATCGTCGACGGCGCCGCGCTGGTGCTCGTCGGCTCCGAGCAGGCCGGCAAGGACATGGGCCTCACGCCGCGCGCCCGCATCGTCGCCACCGCCACCTCCGGCGCCGACTCGACGATCATGCTCACCGGTCCGATCCCGGCGACCGAGAAGCTGCTCGCGCGCACCGGTCTCACCGTCGAGGACATCGACCTGTTCGAGCTGAACGAGGCGTTCGCCTCCGTCGTGCTGAACTACCAGAAGAAGCTGCACATCCCGGACGAGAAGCTCAACGTCAACGGCGGTGCCATCGCCATGGGCCACCCGCTCGGCGCGACCGGTGCGATGATCCTCGGCACCATGGTCGACGAGCTGGAGCGCCGGCAGGCGCGCCGGGCCGTGATCACCCTCTGCATCGGCGGCGGCATGGGCGTCGCGACCCTCATCGAGCGCGTGTAAGGAAGCACACTCAATGACGAACACCATCCGCTGGGACGCCGACGCCGACGGGATCGTCGTCCTCACCCTCGACGACCCCAACCAGTCGGCGAACACGATGAACCGCGACTACGCGGAGTCGATGGCCGCCGCCGTCGACCGGCTGGAGTCCGAGAAGGACTCGATCACCGGCGTGGTGGTCACGTCGGCGAAGAAGACGTTCTTCGCGGGCGGTGACCTCAAGGACATGATCGAGGCGAAGCCGGACCAGGCCAAGGACGGCTTCGACTTCATCCAGGGCATCAAGGCGCAGCTGCGCAGGCTGGAGACCCTCGGCAAGCCGGTGGTCGCGGCCATCAACGGCGCCGCGCTGGGCGGCGGCCTGGAGATCGCGCTCGCCTGTCACCACCGGATCGCCGCGGACGTCAAGGGATCGCAGATCGGCCTGCCCGAGGTGACGCTGGGCCTGCTGCCGGGCGGCGGCGGTGTCACGCGGACCGTCCGCCTGCTGGGCATCCAGACCGCGCTGCTCTCCGTGCTGCTGCAGGGCCAGCGGTACAAGCCGGCCCAGGCGAAGGACATCGGCCTCGTGCACGACGTGGTGTCCACA
>NZ_DASQCC010000194.1:0-83104 GCF_035634895.1 Actinophytocola sp.
TCTTCGTGACGGCACCACCACCGCCGCCGCCCCCGCTGTAGCCGCCGCCCCCGCCACCACCGCCGTGGCCACCACCGCCGCCGCCGGAGTTGTACGCGGCGGGTGGGGCGTCGTGGCTGGGCTGGGCGCCGGCCGGCGTGGTCGCGCCACTGCTGTTGATCTTGTCGACGACCCCGGTCAGCTGGGTCATCACGGCCTCGAGGTTGGTGCTGCTCTCGCCGCTGACCTGTGCGCCCAGCCGGATCAGCTCGGAGATCTTGGCCTGTGCGCCCGCGTTGTCACCGGCCGCCCGCAGCGCCGAGGCGGCCGACAGCAGCTCGGCCGCCTTGTCCATGAAGTTGTCGATCAGCTGCTGGTTGCTGTTCTGGCCGACCTTCAGGATGCCGGCGGCCTCGGTCACCGCGGACTGCACCTGGGCGCTGTACTCGCTGATGTCCTTGGCGGAGTTGGTCATCGCCTGCGCGTCGGCGGCCTGCCGGTCGGCCGAGCCGCCGGTCCAGCCCTCCTGCAGGTTGCGGTTCTGCGCGCCGCTGTCGGTCTGGTAGGTGTACAGCGCGTTCTGGACGTTGCCGTGCGCCTGGCCGACGTCGTAGATCGCGCCGTCGTCGGTCGCGAGCTGGTACTGCGCGTCGGCGGCGGGCTGGACGAGCGGCGTGACCAGCGAGGCGGTCGTGGTCATGTGATCTCACCCAGCGCCCGGCGCAGGTTGCGGTCGTGGTCGTCCTCGAGGTTCTTGTAGTTCGTCCACGTGTTGGCGACCGCGTCGGTCATGTCGGCCGTGTTGCCGGCGAGGCCGTGGACCCGGTCGAGCTGGCTCCGCGACGCGTTGCGGATGGCCGAGGACAACCCGACGTCGTTGCCCACGCGGGAGAACGCGTGGTCGTGCAGCGTCGTGTGCCCGCCGAGGTTCGTGCGCGTCACGGTGTGCAGGTCGTCGGCGAGCGGCCGGTGTCCCCTGGTGAAGCTCGCGAACGAGGTCTCGTCCGCGTCGTAGCCAGGTGGCGGTGGCGGCAACGATGGCTCGTCGTGCTTGGTCATCCGTATCCCCTCCTGCTTAGAGCAAAGGGTAGGTCAAGCAAACCGGACCTGGGGCGAATTCGGCAGATCAGACCCCTATCGGATGCCAGACCGTCTTGGTTTCCAGGAAGGCACGCAGCCGGGACACGTCCGGCTGAACGGTCCAGTCCGGCTCGGCGCCCTTCGCCCGCAGGACCCGCTTGACCGTGTCCGCGGCGGCGCCCTCCAGCTCGGCACGCATGGACTCGGGCGCGCCGGCCAGGTCCAGCGCGTTGACGTCGGCGTGTGAGGCCAGCCACGGAGCCAGCTCGGCGGTGCGGCCGGTGACGATGTTGACGACACCGCCCGGCACGTCGGAGGTCGCGAGCACCTCGGACAGCGTGATCGCCGGCAGCGGCCGGTCCTGGCTCGTGACGACCACCGCCGTGTTGCCGGTCGCGATCACCGGCGCCAGCACGCTCACCAGGCCCAGCAAGGAAGAGGCCTGCGGCGCGAGCACACCGACCACA
Source organism: Actinophytocola sp. (assembly GCF_035634895.1). GTDB lineage: Bacteria > Actinomycetota > Actinomycetes > Mycobacteriales > Pseudonocardiaceae > Actinophytocola. Next base: position 1,527 of record NZ_DASQCC010000194.1, read on the forward strand.
CCCGTCGGCTCCGGCACGGAGAACGAGAAGTACGGCCCCGCGACGGGGTTCGAGGCGCCCAGCACCGAGGCGACCTTGTCCGGCCAGCCCGCGTACCAGACCCAGCGGTCGATCGCGGCGTCCACTGTGGACTGTGCCTTCTTGGCCGCGACCCCTTCACTGGCCGCGGTTTCGGCGACGAACTGCTCGCGCCGGCCCTCCAGCAGCTCCGCCACCCGGTACAGCACCTGGCCGCGGTTGTAGGCGGTCGCGCCGGACCAGCCGGGAAAAGCCTTGCGTGCGGCCACGACCGCGTCCCGGACGTCCTTGCGGGAGCCCTGCGCGGCGTTGGCGAGGAACGTGCCCCTGGCGTCCTTCACCGGGTAGCTGCGGCCGGACTCCGAACGCGGGAACGCGCCGCCGATGTAGAGCTTGTAGGTCTTGGCGACGGAGAGTCGGTCAGACATCGAGGTATGCCTCCAGTCCCGCGCGGCCACCCTCGCGGCCGAAGCCGGACTCCTGGTAGCCGCCGAACGGCGCGGTCGGGTCGAACCGGTTGAAAGTGTTGGCCCACACCACGCCCGCGCGGAGCTTGTCGGCCATCCAGAGAATCCGCGAGCCCTTGTCGGTCCAGATGCCCGCGGACAGCCCGTAGGGCGTGTTGTTGGCCTTGGCGACGGCCTCGTCCGGCGTGCGGAACGTGAGCACGGACAGCACCGGCCCGAAGATCTCCTCGCGGGCGATCCGCATGGCCTGGCTGACACCGGAGAAGACGGTCGGCGCGAAGTAGAAACCCTTCTCCGGCAACGGACACGGGCTCACCCACTTCTCGGCGCCCTCCTGCTCGCCCGCCTCGACCAGCGACGTGATCCTGGCGAGCTGCTCACCCGAGTTGATGGCGCCGACGTCGGTGTTCTTGTCGAGCGGGTCGCCGACGCGCAGGGTCGAGATCCGCGCGTGCAGCTTCTCGACCACCTCGTCGGCAACGGACTCCTGGACCAGCAGCCGCGAGCCGGCACAGCAGACGTGGCCCTGGTTGAAGAAGATGCCGTTGACGATGCCCTCGACGGCCTGGTCGAGCGGCGCGTCGTCGAACACCACGTTGGCGGCCTTGCCACCCAGCTCCAGCGTCAGCTTCCTGCCCCGCCCCGCGAGTGAGCGCTGGATGAGCTTGCCGACCTCGGTCGAGCCGGTGAACGCGACCTTGTCGATGCCGTTGTGGCTCACCAGCTCCGCGCCCACATCGCCGGCGCCGGGCAGGATGTTGACCACACCGGGCGGCAGCTCGGCCTGCTGGATGATTTCGGCCAGCACCAGCGCGGTCAGCGGGGTCGTCTCCGCCGGCTTCAGTACGACCGTGTTGCCGCAGGCCAGGGCCGGCGCGATCTTCCAGGCGGCCATGAGCAGCGGGAAGTTCCACGGGATGACCTGGCCGGCCACACCCAGCGGCCTGGGGTCCGGGCCGAGGCCGGCGTAGGCGAGCTTGTCGGCCCAACCCGCGTGGTAGAAGAAGTGCGCCGAGGCGGTCGGCACGTCGACGTCGCGGGACTCCTTGATCGGCTTGCCGTTGTCGAGGCTCTCCAGGACGGCCAGCTCACGCGCGCGCTCGGCGATCATGCGGGCGATCCGGTAGATGTACTTGGCGCGCTCGGCGCCCGGCATCCTGCCCCACACGCGGTCGTAGGCGCGCCGGGCGGCCTTGACGGCGGCGTCGACGTCCTCCCTACCGGCCGTGCTGACCTCGGCCAGCACCTCCTCGGTGGCCGGGTTGACGGTCTTCAGCGGCTCACCGGCGCCCTCGACGAACTCACCGTCGACGAACATCCGGTAGCTGGGCTTGAGGTTCGCGATGTCCCGGGACTCCGGCGCCGGGGCGTACTCCCACATTCAGTCCACCGTCACATAGTCAGGGCCGCTGTAGTGGCCGTCGAGCTGGGCGCGGCGCTGCATGAGCAGGTCGTTGAGCAGGCTGGACGCGCCGAAGCGGAACAGTGAGTTGGTGAGCCAGTCCTCACCGGCGACCTCGTGCACGGCGACCAGGTAGCGGATGGCGTCCTTGGTGTTGCGGATGCCGCCGGCCGGTTTGACGCCGCGGTGCTCGCCGGTCTGGGTGTGCCAGTCGCGGACCGCCTGGAGCATCACGTGTGTGACGGGCAGCGTGGCGGCGGGGCTGACCTTGCCGGTCGAGGTCTTGATGAAGTCGCCGCCGGCCAGCAGGGCGAGCCAGGAGGCGCGGCGGACGTTGTCGTAGGTGGACAGCTCGCCGGTCTCCAGGATGACCTTGAGGTGGGTGTCGCCGCAGGCCTGCTTGATCGTGACGATCTCGTCGAACACCCGGCCGTACTGCCCGGAGAGGAACGCGCCGCGGTCGATGACCATGTCGACCTCGGTGGCGCCGCTCTCGACGGCCAGCTCGGTGTCGGCGATCTTGATCTTGATACTGGACCGCCCGCTGGGGAACGCCGTGGCCACGCTGGCGATGCCGACGCCCGTCCCCCGCAGTTCCTCGGCGGCCGTCGCCACCATGTCCGGGTAGACACAGACGGCGGCGACCCTGGGTACCTCGGGCCGCTCGGGGTCGGGGCGGCGGGCCTTGGCACAGAGGGACCGGACCTTGCCGGCGGTGTCCGCGCCTTCGAGCGTGGTGAGGTCCACCATGCTGACCGCGGTGTCGATGGCCCACAGCTTGGCGGCCTTCTTGATGCTCCGGGTGGCCAGGCCGGCCGCCCGCTGCTCGACGCCGACCTGGTCGACACCGGGCAGGCCGTGGAGGAACCGCCGCAGGGCGGACTCGTCCCTGGTCGCGTCGGCGAGCGCGGGCGGTAACCCGGTGCTCGTCGTTGAGGGTGCTGCCATGCGCCCGAGTCTAGGGACCTCACAAGCCCCACGTTCAACCATCGCGAGTCGCGCGTTCACACATACCGAGTCCCGCGTTCGCACATACCGAGTTGCGGTTTCGTGCAGACGGGACATGCACGAAACCGCAACTCACTGTGTTTGAACGCAGGACTCAGTGTGTTGAACGCAGGGTTCGGTGTGTTGAACGCAGGGTTCGGTGTGTTGAACCGCGACTCGGTGTGTTTGAACGTGCGGTTCGGTGTGGTTGAACGCGGGACTCGCACTGTTTGAGCGCGGGGTTCGGTGTGGTTGAACGCGGGACTCGCGGTGGTTGAACGCGGGACTCGCGCGGGGGGTGCGGGTGGGGGTGGGTTAGGAGCCTGAGGAGGTGGGGACCTCGGTTGGGCCGGTGCGGAGGAGGGTGCGCCAGTGGTCTGGGTCGTGTTCGGCGGGTGGGGTGGTGGTGATGAAGTCGTTCAGCAGGGTGATGAAGCGGGGTGGGTCGGTTTGGTGGGGGAAGTGGCCGGCGCCGTCGAAGATCTCCAGTCGGCTGCCGGGCATCGCTTCGTGGGCCTTGTGGGCGTGGGCGGGTGGGACGATCCGGTCGGCGGAGCCCCAGACCAGCAGTGTCGGGATGGCGCGGGTCAGGTAGCAGCGGTCGAGCATGGTCACCACCTGGCCGCGGACGTCGACGACGGACCGCAGCGTCCGGAGGAACGCCGTCCGGGCCGCGGGGTCCCGCAGGGCGGCGTACCGCTCCCGGGCGTACCTCGCGTCCGGGCCGAAGTCCAGCATCGGCAGCAGCGACGGCACGCCGGGCAGGTGGGTGAGCAGCGACAGCGCGAGGTCGGCGCCGGGTACGGACGCCATCCGCAGCAACGGGTGCACGTCGCGGCCGATACCGCCGCTCGCCACCAGCACCAGCCGCGCGCAGCGCTCGGGGAACTGGTAGGCGAACTGCATGGCCACGCCGCCGCCGAGTGAGTGACCGACGACTGTCACCCGGTCGATGTCGAGGACGCCGAGGAGGTCACGCATCCCGCACGCGTACGCCGCCGCGGCGTAGTCGGCGCGGGGCTTGTCCGAGCCGCCGTGGCCGAGCAGGTCCGGCGCGATGACTGTGTACCGCTTCGCCAGCTCCGGCAGCAGGTGCGCCCAGGTGCCGGAGTGGTCGCTGATCCCGTGCACGAGCAGCAACGCTGGACCGCTGCCGAGCATCCGGTACGCCCGGCGGTAGCCGTGGATGACGCGGTACCGCAGCTCTGCCACCCACGCATTCTGACGTGGGCAGATGACGCTGGCGTTACTCTTCCAGCTCCTTGGCTTTCCTCTTGCGGTGCTTGACGTCGACGCCGCCCCACACGGCGAGGCCGGTGATCCGCACGAGTGGCGCGCCCGGGATCGGCTGGCCCTGGTTGCGCGCGTGGTTCTCGAAGGCGCCCATGAAGCCGACGCCGTTGACCTGGACGGTGATGTCGTCCGGCACGTAGATGTCGATGCCACCCATGAAGGCGAACGCCTGGATGGTCGTCTCGGCCTCCTCGAACCGGGCCTGCGTGAGGTCGATCTCGATGCCACCCATCAGGGCGAACGACGTGAACGTCGGCGGGACCGTCCAGATGCCCTTGCGCTCCGTGCCCGCCATGATCGCGACCGCGCCGGTCGACGTGCCGCGGCCGCCGATCCGGTTGGACGGCGCGGGCAGGGGCGCCGGTGCGCTGCCCGCCGGCGGCGGCGCGAGTGGCAACCGCATGATCTGGTTGCCGACCGGCAGGTCCCGCAGCAGCGGCTCGAGGTCGCCGAACGTCTTCGCGGCGTAGACCTTGTCGAGCCGTTCCTCCAGCTCGTTGACCGTGAGCCGGCCCTCCGCCATGGCGGTGTTCAACACCTGCGCGACACGCTCGCGGTCGTCGTTGGACACCCGCATCTCCCGCGGGTCTGGCACGGCTGGCGGTTCACTCACGCGGGTGAGGTTATCGTGCGCACATGCCTGACGGTCCCCGGCACGACCATTTGTCCACCGGCGACCTCGCCAAGGCCGACGTGGAAATCCAAATCGCCGCGCTGGACCGCCAGTCGCGGTTGCCCGGAATTCCCCGGTTGCGCGCGTGGTCGCTCGCGGTGCTCGGATTGAAGCCCGGCGAACGGGTTCTCGACATCGGTTCAGGGACCGGTGAACACGCACGGTTACTGGCCGAGGCGGTCGGCGAGACCGGTGAGGCCACCGGCGTCGACCCGAACGAGGGCATGCGCGCGGAGGCGGCCCGGCGTGCACCCCGTGCCCGGTTCGTCCCCGGCGACGCCTACGAACTGCCGTTTCCCGATGGTTCACTGGACGCGGTGACCTGCGAGCGCCTGTTCCAGCACCTGCACGACCCCGACCGGGCGGCCCGCGAGATTGGCCGGGTGCTGCGCCCCGGTGGACGGACAGTGATCACCGACACCGACTGGGGCACCGCGATCATCCATCCCGGCGATCCGGACATCGCACGCGTCGTCACCGAGGCCATGCGGGGCGGCATCGCCAACCCGTTCGCCGCGCGGCGGCTGGCCGGTCACGTCAAGCGGGCCGGGCTGACCATCGACGACGTCGGATCGCAGGCGCTGGTCCAGTCCCCCTCGGCGGCGACCGGGCCGCTGGTGCGGATGCTGGGCCGGATGGCCGTGGACCGCGGGGTGGTCGACGCCGAGGGGTGCGAGCAGTTCCTCGCCGACCTGGCGGCCGCCGCGGAGAGCGGTGACTTTCACATGTCGGTGACGATGTTCGCGGTACTGGCCCACAGGTAATACCGTTCGGGCCCATGGATGTGCTGACCGTCGATCACCCGCTCGCCAAGTCGCGGTTGACCGTCATGCGGGACGCCCGCACCGACAACGCCGTGTTCCGCGCGGCGCTGCACGAGCTGACCGTCATGCTGATCTACGAGGCGACGCGGAACGCGCCGGTGCGCACGGAGCGCATCCACACGCCGGTCGCGCGCACCGAGGGCTACTGGCTGGCGAACCCGCCGCTGCTGGTGCCGGTGCTGCGTGCCGGGCTGGGCATGGCCGACCAGGCGCACAAGCTGATCCCCGAGGCGCAGATGGGATTCGTCGGCCTGGCCCGCAACGAGGAGACGCTGGAGCCGACGCCGTACATGGAGTCGCTGCCGGCCGACCTCGCCGGGCGCCCGGTGTTCGTGCTCGACCCGATGCTCGCGACCGGCGGGTCCATGGAGTACACGATCCGGCTGCTCACCGGCCGGGGCGCGACGGACGTGACCGCGGTGTGCGCGCTTGCGGCGCCCGAGGGCATCAAGCACCTTGCCGAGTCCGGCCTGCCGGTACGGCTGGTGACGGCCGCCGTGGACGAACGGCTGAACGACTCCGGCTACATCGTGCCCGGGTTGGGTGATGCCGGTGACCGGCAGTACGGCGCCGTGTGAGTGCGACGCTACCGATCTTTGGTATCAGAATGGTACCGTCGATTCATGGCGATGACTCTGCGGCTGACCGACGAGGAAAACGATCATCTCTCCGCGCTCGCCGAGGCGGAGGGCCGATCAAAACAGGACATCATGAAACTGGCACTCGCCGACCGGTGGTCGCGCCTGCAGAAGGAGCAGCAACTGGGTGAGGTGCTGTCCCGGGTTCTGCCGCGCTACCAAGGATTGCTGAAGCGGATCGGCACCGCCTGAATTGGTCGTCCGTAATTCTCTCGGCTTGCAATCTGTAATTTGACGAAAACCGTCGCTGCCGTCTGGCATGATTCTGCGGTGATCATGTACTTGGACGCCAGCGACCTGCTCGTGCTCGCTGCTGCCGTCACCGGTGGTGATCTGGTGGTGCGTGATCTCGGGCTGCTCGACGCCGCGGCGCACCGGCCGCGGGCGACGGTACTCGGCGTGCAGGCGTACGAGACCCTGTGGCTGAAGGCTGCCGCGCTGCTCGACTCCATCGTGTGCACCCGCCCCCTGGTCGAGGGAAACTGGCGACTCGGTTGGGTGGCGGCCGTCACCATCTGCGACATGAACGGCTGGTGGATCGACGCCGACGAGGACGAGGCGTTGGAGCTGGTCCGCGAGGTGGGACGGGGCAACGTCGGCGTGCCGGAGATGGCCCAGCATCTCGAGGAGTGGGCTCACCCCAAAGAGAGCGACATGTGAGCGACCGGTCGACACGGCTTGACCTGGAGTGCGCTCCAGCTTCTACGGTCGAGGGGTGACTTATGCGATCGCCGAGGCAGCCCATCGCAGTGGGTTGTCGATCGACACACTCCGTTACTACGAGCGAATCCAACTGATCGACCCACCGGCCCGCGACTCCGGCGGCCGCCGCGCGTACTCCGACGACGACCTGACCTGGCTGGGGTTCCTGACCAAGCTGCGCATGACCGGGATGCCCATCCGGATGATGCGGGAGTACGCGAAGCTGCGGCACCAGGGCATGGCCAGCGCCGGGCGGCGTAAGCAGATCCTGGTGGAGCAGCGGACGGAGGTACTCAGCCGGATCACCGAGCTGAACTCCTGCCTGGAGGTGCTGAACTACAAGATCGCCAACTACGAGCAGTGCGAGCGGAACATCGTCACCGAGGACCACGTGGTAGCCGCGGCCACGGCCTAGGCCATGAGGCCGGCGGCGACCGTGGCGCCGAGCTCCCAGCAGGCCTGGAGGTCCGGCCTGCTCGGCTCGCCCGTCACCGACACCACCCCGGTCGCCTTCACCCAGCCGAGCCCGGTGGTGACCGACTCGATGCCGCGGACCGCGCCGGCCGTGTCGTCGTTGCCGTGCACGTACAGGCCGAACGGGCGGCCGCGCGTCGCGTCCAGGCACGGGTAGTACGCGAGGTCGAAGAACACCTTCAGCGCCCCGGACATCATGCCCAGGTTGGCCGGGGTGCCGAGGAGGTAGCCGTCCGCCGCCAGGGCGTCCGGCACCGTGGCGGCCAACGCCGGGCGGCGCACGACCTCGACGCCGTGGATCTCGGGATCGGTCGCGCCGGCCAGCACCGCCTCGAACATGGCCTGGCAGGACGGGGACGGGGTGTGATGCACGATCAACAACCTGGGCACGGTGGGACACTAATGGGCCCTACAACAGGGCCAGCACCTCGTCGCGCAGTGCGGAAAGCCGGGTCTGCGCCTCCGCGCGTGCCGGGGCCAGGTCGCCCGTCACCGGGGTGACCACCTCCAGGTACGCCTTCACCTTCGGTTCCGTGCCCGACGGGCGGACCACCACCCGCACCCCCTCGCCACGCAGGCGGACGATGTCCGGGGCCGGGTTGTCCTGCGTCACCGCCACGCCCGCCAGCGTCGCCGGGGGCGCGGAACGCAGCCTGGCCACCACCGGCGCCGCCGCCGAGGCGTCGTCGAACCGCAGGGACACCTGGTCGGTCAGGTGCACGCCGTGTGCCACCGACAGCTCGTCCAGCACGTCGAGCAGCGTGCGGCCCGCCGCCTTCAGCGTCGCCGCCAGGTCGCAGGCCAGTACCGCCGCGGAGATGCCGTCCTTGTCCCGCACGAAGTCCGGATCCACCGACAGGCCCAGCGCCTCCTCGTACGCGAACACCAGCCCCTCGCCCGCCCGCATCAGCCACTTGAAGCCCGTCAGCGTCTCCACGTGCCGAGCGCCGTGCGCGGCCGCCACGAGCGACAGCAGCGACGACGACACGACCGTCGACGCCACCAAGGAGTTCACCTTGTCCACAGTGGACAGGATGTGGTTGCCGAGCAGCACACCGGTCTCGTCGCCGCGGAGCATGCGCCAGCCGCCGGAGTCGCGCACGCCCACCGCGCAGCGGTCCGCGTCGGGGTCCAGGGCGATGGCCAGGTCGGCGTCCACCTCGGCCGCCAGCGCGAGCAGCAGGTCCGCCGCGCCGGGCTCCTCCGGGTTGGGGAACGCGACCGTCGGGAAGCCGGGGTCCGGCTCGGCCTGTTCGGGGACCAGCCGCACATCGGTGAAACCCGCGGCCCGCAACGCTTCCAGCGCCGTCTCGCCGCCGACGCCGTGCATCGGGGTCAGCACGACGCGGAGGTCGCGTGCGGTCCCGCGGGGCAGGGTCGCGATCCGCGTCACGTAGTCGGACACGACGTCCAGCGGCAGCGCGCCCGGCGCCACCGGCACCGACAGTGCCGGTGGCGCCGCCCGGATCGCCGTCTCGATCAGGCCGTCGTCCGGCGGCACGATCTGGGCGCCGTCCGCCGCGTAGACCTTGTAGCCGTTGTCGGCCGGCGGGTTGTGCGACGCCGTGATCTGGATGCCCGCGACCGCGTCGAGCGCGCGGACGTGGAACGCCGTCACGGGGGTCGGCAGCGGGCCGGGCATCGTGCGGACGACGAACCCCGCGGCGGTCAGCACCTCGGCGGCGGCCTTCGCGAACTCCGCCGAGCCGTGCCGGGCGTCGCGGCCCACGATCACCGTGCCGCCCGCGTGGCCGGTGAACCTCAGCCACTCGGCGACACCGTGCGTGGCACGGACGACCACCGCGCGGTTCATGCCGTTGGACCCCGCGCGGACCGGGCCACGCAGGCCGGCGGTGCCGAACGTGAGCGTGCCGTTCATCCGGTCGGTCAGCTCGTCGACCGCGGCCGGGTCACCCCCCATGGCACGGGCGGTGATCTGCTGTAACTCGGTCCGCGTCGCCGTGTCCGGGTCGTCGGCGATCCAGCGGAACGCGCGGTCACGCAGCTCGGAGGACAGGCTCACAGGCGCTCCACCAGAGCCCGGAGGAGCACGCCCATGCGGGACGCGGACGCGCGGCCTGCCTCGAGGACCTCCTCGTGGTTCAGCGGCTCGCCCGTGACCCCGGCCGCCAGGTTCGTGACCAGGGACAGGCCGAACACCTCGACCCCGGCCGCCCGGGCGGCGATCGCCTCCAGGACCGTCGACATGCCGACCAGGTCGGCACCCATGGTCCGGAGCATGCGGATCTCGGCGGGGGTCTCGAAGTGCGGGCCGGGCAGCCCGGCGTACACGCCCTCGACCAGGGTCGGGTCGATCTCCCGCGCCAGCGTGCGCAGGCGCGGCGAGTACAGGTCGGTCAGGTCGACGAACTGCGCGCCGACCAGCGGTGACGTCGCGGTGAGGTTCAGGTGGTCGCTGATCAGGACCGGCTGGCCGACCGACACCCCGTCACGCAGGCAGCCGGCGGCGTTGGTGAGCACGACCGTGCGGCAGCCGGCCGCGGCGGCCGTCCGCACGCCGTGCACGACCGCGCCGACGCCGCGGCCCTCGTACAGGTGCGTGCGGCCGAGCAGGACCAGCGCGCGCTTGTCGCCGACCAGGAGCGACCGGGCCGTGCCGCCGTGCCCGGCGACGGTCGGCGTGGTGAACCCCGGCAGGTCGGCCACCGGCAGCTCGAACTCCGCCGCGCCCAGCTCGTCCGCGGCCGGTCGCCAGCCCGACCCGAGCACGACCGCGACATCGTGCGAGTCGACGCCGGTCTGCTTCGCGATGAGCGCGGCCGCGTCGACGGCTTGATCCTGAGTCACGCCGCGAGCTTACGTCCCACCCCCGACAGCGGACGCTCCCGTGGTCAGCCGGTGACCTGGAAGCCCCCGGCGATGCGGTTGAACAGGGTCTCGCCGGAGTCCTGCTGTTCGATGGGCACGGTCACCGACACCACCCACAGGTCGTTGGCGTACGGGATCAGGTGCGCGAACGTCGCGCGGCTCAGGTCGTGGGCGGCCGGGTCGTCCGGCGCGACGTCGTGCGCGGGGACCGTGGTGCGGTAGCTCACCTCCAGCGCCGGCTCCTTCGGCGCGACGGGGACGTTCGCGAGGTCCGCGATCTGCCGCTCGTACACGACCTCGGTCCCGCGCGACGACCTGAGCCGGGCGACGTACTCCCGGATGTCGTGGCCCATGTAGTAGTTGGCCAGCCGCTCCACGGTCAGCACCTGGGTGCCGTTCTGCGACAGGTAGTAGGCCCGCGTGCTGTTCGCGAAGTCCGTGTCGTGGACCAGCTCGACGAAGTGCTGCCAGCTCTCCGGCACTGGGATCGTGAAGCCGCCGGACTGGTCGCCCTCGGCGGTCTCCGCGCTGCCGGTCCTGGGGATCAGCTCCTCGCTCGTCTCCTCCGTCGTCTCGTTGGTCTGCGAGCTGACCGGCCGTGTGGACGGCGGCAGCAGCGGCTTCCCGCCGACGTACCGGGCCAGCGCGAACCCGCCACCCGCGGCCGCGAAGAAGAACAGCACCGCCAGGAACGCCACGGTCCCGGTGACCACCGCACCCCGCCCGCGCCTGACCTTCGGCTGGACGGGAGCGTCGAACGGCAGCGGGCCGGGCGTCTGCGCGAGCGCCGGACCGGACGACCCGGTGCCGGACGGCGGCGCCGTGCCCAGTGCCGCGGCCAGTCCCGGCGGCAGGGAGCCCGGGCCGGCGGCGAGTGGCGCGCCCGGCCCCGACGGCAGCGAACCCGGGTCGGCCGAGAACGGGGCCGGTTCACGCTCGTCCTCGGTCAGGTCCGGGGCGTCGTCGGTGACCTCCGCGCCGTGGGCGTTCGCGGCGGCGCCGACCGCGGCGTCCACCCTGGCCAGCTCCTCCTCGGAGAAGAGCGGCGTGTGCGGCGGTGGCAGCAGGTGGTGCACCCGGCCACGCACCTCCTGGAGCGTGACCCGCTCGGCCGGCTCCTTGACCATCAGCGCGGCCACGACCTCGCCGAGCGAGCCGCCCCTCGACGTTCGCGGTACCTCGCCGTTGACGACCTGGTTGACCGTCGCGAGCACGGTCCCGTTCACGTCGTACGGCGGCCGGCCCTCGATCGCCGCGAACAGCGTCGCGCCGAGGCCCCACAGGTCGGCGGCCGGGGTGACCTCGCGGCCCGCGGCGACCTCCGGTGCGATGTAGGCGGGTGAGCCGAGCATGATGCCGGTGCTGGTCAGCGTCCGCTCGGCCACGTTCCTGGCGATGCCGAAGTCGGTGAGCTTGACGCGCCCGTCCGCGCCGATGAGCACGTTGCCGGGCTTGACGTCACGGTGCGTGATGCCGACGTGGTGCGCGGCCGCCAGCCCGGCGGCGACCGCGTCGGCGATGGCCGCGACCTTGGCCTCGGGCAGCGGGCCGAGCACGTCGATGTACACGGCCAGGCTGTGCGCCAGCATGTACTCCATGACGACGAACGGCTCGCCGTCCATGCGGGCGACGTCGTGCAGGGTTACCACGTTCGGGTGCGAGAGGGCGGCGATGGCGCGGGCCTCGCGCAGGGTCCGCTCCCGCAGCTCGGCCGCCTGGTCGTCGGGCATGCCGGGCGGGAGGAGGACCTCCTTCACCGCGACCGGCCGGCGCAGGAACTCGTCGAACGCCTCCCAGACCGTGCCCATGGCGCCCTGGCCGAGCCGCCGGCGCAACCGGTAGCGCCCGGCGACTACCCGCTCCCCACTGGACACCCGGCCATTGTGCCGGTCCAGGCGACCAGCCTCACACTCGCGTGCCCTGGCGATCAGGTGCGGCCGCCGTAGCATCGATGGGTATGACTTCTGCGGACCAGCTGAAGCTGGCATCGGATTTCGATCCGGCGACCCGAAACCGCTGGCAGACGCTGGTGGAGAAGGTACTGCGCCGGTCAGGGGCCGACGTGGACGGCCACGACGGTCCGGTCGAGGAGATGCTCGCGAGCCCGACGTACGACGGATTCTCGGTAGAGCCGCTCTACACCGCCGACGACACCGTAACCGACGCCGGCTTCCCCGGGGTGTCGCCGTTCATCCGTGGCTCGCGGGCGGACGGCGCCATCGCGGGCGGCTGGGACATCCGGCAGCGGCACGCCCATCCCGACCCCGCCGTCACGCGGCAGGCCGTGCTCACCGACCTGGAGCACGGCGTCACGTCGCTGTGGCTCGTGGTCGGTGAGCACGGTGTGCCACTCGACGCCCTGCCGGACGTGCTGACGGAGGTGTACCTCGACCTGGCCCCGGTCACGCTCGACGCGGGCGCGGACACCGCCGCCGCGGCCCGCGTGCTCCTGGACCTCCACGAGGACAAGGGAATCCAGGCCAGCGCGGTACGCGGCAACCTCGGCGCCGACCCGCTCGGGCTGCGGGCCAGGACCGGCAGGCCCCACGAGGTCGACGGCGTCGTCGAGCCGGCCAGGATGGCCGAGCGGTACGAGAAGCTGCGCTCGGTCGTCGTGGACGCCCTGCCCTACCACGAGGCCGGCTCGTCGGACGGGCAGGAGCTCGGCTTCGCACTGGCGACCGCGGTCGCGTACCTGCGTGCGTTGACCGCCGCCGGGTTCTCGGTCGAGGACGCCGCACGGCAGCTGGAGTTCCGCTTCGCCGCGACGGCCGACCAGTTCGGCACGATCGCGAAGCTCCGGGCGGCGCGCCGGTTGTGGGCGCGGGTCGCGGAGGTCTCCGGTGCCGCCACCCCCGTGCCGCAGCACGCCGTCACGTCCTCGACGATGCTGACCCGCCGGGACCCGTGGAACAACATGCTGCGCACCACGCTCGCCTGCTTCTCCGCCGGGGTGGGCGGGGCGGACTCGGTGACCGTGCAGCCGTTCGACGCGGCCATCGGCCTGCCGGACGCCTTCGCGCGCCGCATCGCCCGCAACACGCAGACGATCCTGATCGAGGAGTCGCGGGTCGCCGGGGTGATCGACCCGGCGGGCGGCTCCTGGTACGTCGAGCGGCACACCGACGGGCTGGCCAGGGCCGGCTGGGCGGTGTTCCAGGAGGTCGAGCGGGCCGGCGGGCTCGCCGCCGCGCTCGACTCCGGCCTGGTCGCCGAGCGCGTCGCGGCCGTCCGCGACGCCCGCACCGCGCGGCTCGACGCGGGCGACGAGGCCATCACCGGGGTGACCGTGTTCCCCAACAAGGACGAGAAACCACTGACCCGCGCACCGGAGCCGGCCCAGCCCTCGGGTGGGCTGCCGAGGGTGCGTTACGCCGAACCGTTCGAAGCCGCGCTGGAAGGGTGACCGATGTCGATCCCCGATTTTTCCGAGATCCCCCTGGGGGAGCCGAGTTCCGGCACGGCCGCGGACTGGCAGGCCGCCGTGCAGGAGGCGACGGGCAAGGGCCCGGACGCGATGGTGTGGGAGACACCCGAGGGCATCGGCGTGAAACCCCTGTACACGGCCGAGGACACGGCCGGACTGGACTTCCTGGACACCTACCCGGGCATGGTGCCGTTCCTGCGCGGGCCGTACCCGACGATGTATGTCAACCAGCCGTGGACCATCCGCCAGTACGCGGGTTTCTCGACCGCCGAGGAGTCGAACGCCTTCTACCGCCGCAACATCGCGGCCGGGCAGAAGGGCCTGTCGGTCGCCTTCGACCTCGCGACACACCGCGGCTACGACTCCGACCACCCGCGTGTGGCCGGTGACGTCGGCATGGCGGGCGTCGCGATCGACTCCATCTACGACATGCGGCATCTGTTCGACGGCATCCCGCTCGACACGATGTCCGTGTCGATGACCATGAACGGCGCGGTGCTGCCCATCCTCGCGCTGTACGTTGTGGCCGCCGAGGAGCAGGGCGTGCCGCAGGAAAAGCTGTCCGGGACCATCCAGAACGACATCCTCAAGGAGTTCATGGTCCGCAACACCTACATCTACCCGCCCCAGCCGTCGATGCGGATCATCTCCGACATCTTCGCGCACACCTCCCGGCACATGCCGAAGTTCAACTCGATCTCCATTTCCGGCTACCACATGCAGGAGGCCGGGGCCACCGCCGACCTCGAGCTGGCGTACACCCTGGCCGACGGGGTGGAGTACATCAGGGCGGGTGTCGACGCCGGGCTGAACGTCGACTCGTTCGCGCCGCGGCTGTCGTTCTTCTGGGCCGTGGGCATGAACTTCTTCATGGAGGTCGCGAAGCTGCGGGCCGCGCGGCTGCTGTGGGCCAAGCTCGTGAAGCAGTTCGAGCCCTCGTCGGACAAGTCGCTGTCGTTGCGCACGCACTGCCAGACCTCCGGCTGGTCGCTGACCGCGCAGGACGTCTACAACAACGTGATCCGCACGTGCGTCGAGGCCATGGCGGCCACGCAGGGACACACGCAGTCCCTGCACACCAACGCGTTGGACGAGGCGCTCGCGCTGCCGACCGACTTCTCGGCTCGCATCGCGCGCAACACGCAGTTGTTGCTGCAGAAGGAGTCCGGCACCACGCGGGTCATCGATCCGTGGGGTGGCAGTGCTTTCGTCGAGCGGCTCACCTACGAGCTGGCCGTCAAGGCGTGGGGCCACATCCAGGAGGTCGAGTCGGCGGGCGGCATGGCCCGCGCGATCGACGCCGGCATCCCGAAGCTTCGCATCGAGGAGGCGGCCGCGCGCACGCAGGCCCGCATCGACTCCGGCCGCCAGCCCGTGATCGGCGTGAACAAGTACCGGCTCGCGGACGCGGACGAGGCCATCGACGTGCTCAAGGTCGACAACGCGGGGGTGCGGACGCAGCAGCTGGAGAAGCTGCGGCGGCTGCGTGCCGAGCGGGACCAGTCCGCTGTGGACCGTGCGCTGGACGCGTTGTCCGCCGCCGCCGACGGAACCGGGAACCTGCTCGCGCTCGCGATCGACGCGGCACGGGTAAAGGCGACGGTCGGCGAGATCTCCGACGCGCTCGGCAAGGTCTGGGGGCGGCACTCCGCGCAGATCCGTACGATCTCCGGTGTCTACTCCGAGGAGGTCGGCGGCGTGTCCAATGTGGAGGAAGCACGCCGGGTCGTCGACGAGTTCGCCGAGGCCGAGGGGCGGCGGCCCCGTATCCTCGTCGCCAAGATGGGACAGGACGGCCATGACCGCGGGCAGAAGGTGATCGCGACCGCGTTCGCCGACCTCGGCTTCGACGTCGACGTGGGCCCGCTGTTCCAGACCCCGGCGGAGGTCGCGCGGCAGGCGGTCGAGGCGGACGTGCACATCGTGGGCGTCAACTCGCTGGCCGCCGGACACCTCACGCTCGTGCCCAACCTGCGTGACGAGCTCGCCGCGCTGGACCGCGACGACATCATGATCGTCGTCGGTGGCGTCATCCCACCCCAGGACTACGAGGAGCTGCACAGGGCGGGCGCGGCCGCGATCTTCGGCCCGGGCACGGTGATCGCCGACGCCGCGACGGAGCTGCTCGGCAAGCTGTCGAAGCTGCACGGGCACTGATGGCACGGAAAATCGACCTGGAGGCGTACGCGAAGGGTGTGCTCGCCGGCGAGCGCGGGCCACTGTCCAAGGCCATCACGCTGGTCGAGTCGCGCAGGCCCGACCACCGTGCGCTCGCCCAGGAGCTGTTGGTCGAGCTCCTGCCCCACGCGGGGGGCGCGCACCGGGTCGGCATCACGGGCGTGCCCGGCGCGGGCAAGTCGACGTTCATCGACGCGCTGGGCACGATGCTGACCGAGTCGGGACACCGGGTCGCGGTACTCGCCGTCGACCCGTCGTCCACCCGCACGGGCGGCTCGATCCTCGGCGACAAGACGCGGATGGCGCGGCTGGCCACGGATCCGGCCGCGTTCATCCGGCCGTCCCCCACCTCGGGGACGCTGGGCGGGGTGACCCGCGCGACCCGCGAGACGATCGTGCTGATGGAGGCCGCCGGCTACGACGTGGTGCTGGTGGAGACGGTCGGCGTCGGGCAGTCGGAGGTCGCGGTCGCCAACATGGTCGACTGCTTCCTGCTGCTGACCCTGGCCCGGACGGGCGACCAGCTGCAGGGCATCAAGAAGGGCGTGCTGGAGCTGGCCGACGTGATCGCCGTCAACAAGGCGGACGGCGACCACGAGATCCTGGCCCGCAAGGCCGCGCGGGAGCTGTCCGGCGCGCTGCGACTGCTGCGGGGCCACGGCGACCGGTGGACGCCACCCGTGCTGACCTGCAGTGGGCTGTCCGGCACGGGGCTGGACACGGTGTGGGAGCAGGTCCGGCGCCACCACGACACGCTGTCCTCGTCGGGTGAGCTGGCGGCGAAGCGGCGGCGGCAGCAGGTCGACTGGACGTGGACCATGGTCCGGGACACGTTGCTGACGCGGCTGTCCGAGCATCCCGGGGTGCGCGCGCTGACGGCCGACCTGGAGCGGCAGGTGGCCGACGGCGAGCTGACGCCGACGCTCGCGGCGGAACGCATCCTGAAGGAGTTCACGGACTGAGCCGGATCGAGGAGCTGCTGTCCGAGCTGCGCGACAGCTCGGACGTCCGGCCGTACTGGGCGGAGCTGGACGGCTGGCCCACCGACCGGCTGGCGGCGCTCGGGGAGGCACTCGCACCCTTCTTCGGCCAGTGCTGGCCGTACGACAGCGTGCTCGGTCACGTGCTGCGGCTCCTGACGCGGTCGGCCGGTGACGCGGCCGCGGCGGTGCGGGTCGCGGCCCTGCTGCCGGCGGCGTCGATGCGGAACGTGGCGGCGCAGCTCGCGGCCTCCC
The DNA here is from genome assembly GCF_035634895.1 of Actinophytocola sp. Taxonomy (GTDB): domain Bacteria; phylum Actinomycetota; class Actinomycetes; order Mycobacteriales; family Pseudonocardiaceae; genus Actinophytocola. The sequence goes on from NZ_DASQCC010000194.1 coordinate 18,674, forward strand.
AGCGGACGCCCGTGCTGCGGTCGCTGCTGGCCGGCGAGCTGCCGACCGAGCTGGGTGCGTGCCTGCTGCACGAGATGATCCTGCGGCGGAAGTCGGTGGCGGGGGTCGCGGACGCGTGGGCGCCGCGGCTGGCCGGACATCCGCTCGGGGCGCTGCCACTGCACCCGCTGCCCGGCGAGACCCGGATGCCACTGGCTGGTTTCGGCCACGGCACGGAGTCGGCCGGCTTCCCGTTCGGACCGAGCAGGGTGGACCCGATCACCGTCGCGGGGACGGTCCCCGAGGTCGTGCGGGAGCCTGCGCCGGCCGAGCTGACCGCGGCCGTCACCACGTGGCTGACCCAGTCGAACGGCCGGGCGGAGGCGGCGGTGTACACGGTCTCGGCGGCCCTGGACGCCGAGACCGTCGGCGTCCGGACGGTCGAGGCGCTCGGCCTGGACTGCCTGGCGGGCGGCGGCCTCGCGCTGCGCCGCGCGAGCCTGGACGAGGTCGTGGCCATCCTGTTCTTCGCCGCGGCGTACGGCGGCGCGTACGACCACGGACTCGGCGGTGCCCATGGCCGAGCGGCGGCGTGGCGGTCACTGACCGCGCTCGCGGACGGCTCGCACGTCGGTTGCGCGTGGTGGACCTTCGACGCCGCCAACGACTGGTTCCACCGGGTCGCGTGGGACCTGGGCGTGCTCTGCCTCCGCCAGGGTGGTCACGTTATGGCAGTACTCGCGGCGACGGATAGTGACTAGTTGGGTGCCTTCGCTACGCTTGTTCACATGCGTAGCGCCACTCGACTGCTCGTCGTGACCCTCACGGGCCTCATCGTGGCGCTGCTTCCGGTTCACGCGTTCGCGGAGTCACACCCGTCGAACAGCGAGTACGGCCTCGTCGCCGGGCAACAGCCCACGCCGCCGCCCACCGGACCGACGACCGTGACGACCGCGCCGTCCATCGAGCTCACGCCCGCCGAGACCGAGGAGAAGCAGGCGGAGCAGCGACGGAAGCTCGTCATGGGAATCACCTCCATTGTGCTGGTAGGCATCGTGATCTGGGGCCGCAGCATCAAGCGGAAGAAGGCCAAGGCCGGCTGACCGCTGGCCGACAGAGATCATTTAGCGAGGCTGAAGGACCGCGAGCCGCTCGGCGCTCTGGTCGTACCGGCAACCGGTTCACCAGGGAATCTCGCCCGGTCCTCCAGACCCGATGGTGCAGGATTGGCAAAATCATGGCGAACACAGGGGATCTTCCTGGGAGGATGGCGTGACCGTGCTCGACTCACGCTCCGACACTCCCAAGGAACACAGGGCCGGGGTGCTGATAACCGACGAGGGCGTCAGTATGCCCAGTGTGGATGACATCGGAGCCGGCCGAGGGCCGGCATGGCTCGACGACTGGCTCACACGCAACGCGCTCGACGTCGTCGCGTGGTACCGCCACATCCACCAGCATCCCGAGCTGTCCAGGCGTGAGTACAACACCACAGAGCTGGTCGCCGGCATCCTCTCGGCCGCGGGGCTGCGGCCGAAGGCGTTCGACGCCGGCACCGGTCTGATCTGCGACATCGGGGTCGGCGACAAGTGCGTCGCCCTGCGCGGGGACATGGACGCGCTGCCGGTCACCGAGCTGACCGGCCTGCCGTACGCGTCGACGGTGCCGGGTGTCGCACACGCGTGCGGGCACGACGCGCACACGTCGATGCTGCTCGGCGCGGGTCTCGCGCTCGCGTCGGCGCCGGAGCTGCCCGGTCGCGTGCGGCTGGTGTTCCAGCCGGCCGAGGAGGTCATGCCGGGCGGCGCGCTGGACGTCATCGCGTCCGGCGGGCTCGACGGGGTCGACTCGATCTTCGGCCTGCACTGCGACCCGCGACTCGAGGTCGGCAACGTGGGCACGCGCGTCGGCGCCATCACGTCGGCGACGGACCTGCTGGAGCTGCGGTTGACCTCGCCAGGCGGCCACACGTCCCGGCCACACCTGACGGCCGACCTGGTACACGCGCTCGGCACGGTCATCACCGGCCTGCCCGCGCTGCTGTCCCGCCGGGTCGACCCCCGCTCGGGGACCGTCCTGGTCTGGGGCGCGGTGCACGCGGGTGAGGCGCCGAACGCCGTGCCACAGGACGGTGTGCTGCGCGGCACGCTGCGGACGGGCGACCACGAGGTGTGGGCCGACCTGGAGCCGTTGGTGGCGGGCCTGGTGCAGTCCCTGCTCGCGCCGACCGGCGTCGGTTTCGAGCTGGAACACCGGCGCGGCGTGCCCCCGGTGGTGAACGACGTGGAGTCCGAGGCCGTGCTGCGTGCCGGCGTCGAGGCGGCACTGGGCGAACGCGCGGTGACCAGCACCAAGCAGTCGTCCGGCGGCGAGGACTTCGGCTGGTACCTGGAACACATCTCCGGCTCGTTCGCCCGCCTCGGCGTCTGGTCCGGAGAGGGCGCCCAGCCCGACATCCACCAGCCGACGTTCCGTCTCGACGAGCGCGCCCTCCTGACCGGCGTCCGCGTGCTGACCCACACCGCATTGGCCGCCCTCGCCTGAAACCGCGAGTCCCGCGTTCAGCCATGTGCGAACGCGGGACTCGCGGATCTAGCCTCGAATCGTCTCGATGATCAGCGGGTTGCCCGCGGCCGGCTCGTCCGTGATCTCGTACGCGCCGGCCAGTGCCGCCAGCGCGCCCGCCACCGCGTCCGGGGTGTCGGTGTGCAGCTCCAGCAAAGGGGCCCCGGTGACCACGGCTTCTCCTGGTTTCACGTGGCACACGACGCCCGCGGCGGCCTGCACGGGGTCCTCCTTGCGAGCCCGGCCGGCACCCAGCCGCCACGCGGCCACGCCGACGCCCAGCGCGTCCAGGCGGGAGAGGAAACCGTCCCGCGGCGCCTCGACCACGTGGACATGCCGGGGCCTGGGCAGTTCCGCGGCCGGATCTCCACCCTGTGCCGCGATCATCCGCGCCCACGTCTCGTACGCCTCGCCCGACGCGAGCACCGCGGCCGGGTCCGCCGGCATTCCCGCCAGCGACAGCATCTCCGTGGCCAGCGCGACCGTCAGCGCGATCACGTCCGCCGGCCCGCCACCCTTCAGCACCTCGACCGCCTCGGCCACCTCGACGGCGTTGCCCACCGCGCGCCCCAGCGGCACCGACATGTCCGTGAGCAGGGCCGTCACCTTCTGCCCGTGCGCGGTCCCGATCGCCACCAGTGCCGACGCGAGAGAACGCGCGTCGGACAAGGACTTCATGAACGCCCCGGAGCCGACCTTCACGTCCAGCACCAGCGCGCCGGCGCCCTCCGCGATCTTCTTCGACATGATCGACGACGCGATCAGCGGCACGCACTCGACCGTCGCCGTCACGTCCCGCAGCGCGTACAGCTTCCGGTCGGCGGGCGCCAGACCGTCGGTCGGCGCGCACACCACCGCACCGACCGACTCGAGCTGCGCGCGGATCTCCGCCGAGGTCAACGAGGCCCGCCAGCCCGGGATCGACTCCAGCTTGTCGAGCGTGCCGCCGGTGTGCCCGAGCCCACGCCCGGACAGCTGCGGCACCGCGACCCCGCACGCCGCCACCAGCGGCGCCAGCGGCAGCGTGATCTTGTCGCCGACCCCGCCCGTCGAGTGGTTGTCGACCGTCGGCACCGGCCACGACAGCCGCTCACCCGAGTCGATCATCGCCTGGGTCCAGCGGGACGTCTCCGCGAACGTCATCCCGTTCAGGAACACCGCCATCGCCAGCGCCGACATCTGCTCGTCGGCGACGTCGCCTCGTGTGTAGGCGGAGATGACCCAGTCGATCTGGTCGTCGGTGAGTACCCCGCCGTCCCGCTTGGTCCGGATGACGTCGACAGCCGTGTGGTTCACACGCTCACGGTAGATCGGCGGGCCCGAACGCGTACGGCAGGACCTCCGACATCGGCGCCGGCCCGGCCGGCGTGTCCACCAGACACTCCGGCCCGCCCAGCTCGTACAGGATCTGGCGGCATCTCCCGCACGGCATCAGCAGGTCGCCCGACCCGCTCCGGCACGCCACCGCCACCAACCGGCCGCCACCCGTCAACCGCAGCTGCCCGGCCATGGTGCACTCCGCGCACAGTGCCACCCCGTACGCGGCGTTCTCCACGTTGCACCCGGTGACCAGCCGCCCGTCGTCCACCACCGCGGCCGCGCCGACCTGCAGCCCCGAGTACGGGCAGTAAGCCAGCTGAGCCGCCTCGACAGCGGCGGCCCGCAGCTTGTCCCAGTCAGTCACGCCGCTTCGCTCCACAAGCTCCGGCTCCGCCAATCACACCGTTCGCTCCGCAAGCTCCGCTCAGACACGATGTTCGCTCCGCAAGCTCCGCTCAGTCACCTTCACCCCGTCGGTATGGCACACCGTCCGCGGCGGGCGGACGTAGTCGTTGCGCGGCCAGTGCCAGCACCACGAGCGTGATGATGTGCGGCGCGTACGGCAGGAACTCCTGTGGCAGCTCGTCCGTGAAGTAGTACAGCGCGTACACGGCCACGGCGCCGACCGCCGCGAGCATGGCCGTCGTCCACTTCCTGCGGTACAGCTGCCAGATCACCAGCAGCCCGACCACGATGACCGCCGAGTACAGCAGCGCGTGCACGGCCTCGGGCGTCGCGGACAGCCGCAACCCGTCCGCGTAGCCGAACAGCGCCGAGCCGGCCAGCGTGCCACCCGGCCGCCAGTTGCCGAAGATCATCGCGGCGAGGCCGATGAAGCCGCGGTTCGCGGTCTGCCCCTCCTGGTAGATCGGCACGCCGGAGCCGAGCACCAGCGCCGCGCCCGCGATCCCCGCGAGGGCACCGGACGCGATGACGGCCAGGTACTTGTACAGGTAGACGTTGACGCCCAACGACTCGGCGGCCACCGGGTTCTCCCCGCACGACCGCAGCCGCAGGCCGAACCGGGTGCGCCACAGCACCACGTACGTCGCGACGACCAACAGGATCCCGATGATCAGCAGCGGCGACACCCCGGTCACCAGCCCGCGCACCAGGCCGGCGACGTCGGAGATGATCACCCGCTGGTCCTTCTCCAGGCCGGCGAGCCAGTCCCCGAGACCGGACACGGAGAACGTGTCGAACTGCTGGATCGGCGGCGACTCACGCGGGTTGTCCGACAGCGGCTGGAAGATCAGCGTCGTCAGGTACTTCGTCACGCCGGCGCCCAGCAGGTTGATCGCCACGCCGGAGACGATGTGGTTGACCCCGAAGGTCACCGTCGCGACCGCGTGCAGGGCCCCGCCCAGCGCGCCGAAGACCATCCCGGACACCACGGCCATCCATGGACCCCAGTGGTAGCCGCCGAACGCCGCGCCCCAGGTACCGAGGATCATCATGCCCTCGAGGCCGATGTTGATCATGCCGGACCGCTCGGCCCAGATGCCGCCGAGGCCACAGAGCAGGATCGGCAGGCCGAGCGAGACGGTGTTCTTCATCGTCGACGACGACGTCAGCGCCGGTTCCCCGGTCAGGTACGACGTCATCGCCAGCACGAAGACCACGCCGAGCACACCGATCGTGAACACCAGCGAGCCGGGCAGCTTCTGCCTGCGCGGCGGCGGCGTCATCGTCACGCCGGAGGCTCCCGGCTGCACGTCCACCATGCTCACGACCGCACCTCGCCCTCTGCTCGCAGGGTCCGCCCGGGCCGCTGCTGGTCGTGGTTCGCGCCGCGAGTCCCGCTCACTTGGCCGCCTCCGGTTCGACTGCGGTACCCGTGGCCTGGCCTACGCGACGCTGCTCGGCGGCCAGCTCCATCCGCTTGACGATCTCGTACGCGACAACCACGGACAGCACGATCGCGCCCTGCATGATCGTCGCGATCTCCTTCGGCACGCCCACGTTGTCGAGCGCGCCCTTGGACTTCTCCAGGAACGCCCACAGGAGCGACCCGAACGCGATGCCGACCGGGTGGTTACGCCCGAGCAGCGCGATGCCGATGCCCGCGAACCCGTAGCCGGACGCGAAGTTCAGCGTGTACGCGTGGTCGCGGCCGAGGATCTCCGGCATGCCGACCAGCCCGGCGACCGCACCGGACACCAGCAGCGAGACCACGATCATCTTCTTGGCGTTGACCCCGCCCGCCGCGGCCGCGGTCGGCGACAGCCCGGACGCCTTCAGCTCGAAGCCGAACCGGGTCCGGTTCAACACCACCCCGTACACCGCGGCCGCGACGACCGACAGGAACACCAGGCCGAAGACGGTGCCGCGGTCACCGAGGTCGATGCCGGGCACCTGGCCGGAGGACGGGATCGGCTTCGTGGTGACGTTGTTGCCGACCAGGATGCCGAACTGGTCGCGCCGGATCAGGAACGCGGCGAGCCCGAAGGCGATCGCGTTCATCATGATCGTGGAGAGCACCTCGTGCACCCCGCGCGTGACCTTCAGGATCGCCGGCAGCGTGGCCCACGCCGCGCCGGCGGCCGCCGCAACCAGCAGGATCACCAGCCAGTGCAGCACGGGCGGCAGCACGAGCGCGCCGCCGACGATGGCCGCGACCAGGGCGCCCACCCGGTACTGGCCCTCGATCCCGATGTTCAGCAGGTTCATGTGGAACCCGATGGCGGCGGCCAGTGCGGCCAGCATGTAGATCGCGGTCGAGTTGACGATGTCGACCGCGATCTGGCCCTCGCCGACCTGACCGATCATCGCGCCGAGCGCCTCGCCCGGGTTCGCCCCGGACAGGATCAGCACGATCGCGCACAGCACGGCCGCGAAGACGACCGCGAGGACGGGCGCCAGCAGCGACGAGCGCAGCCGCGACGTCATTGCTCACCTCCAGTGACCAGAAGACCCGACTCGTCCACCTGCGCGGCGCCGGTCATCGCGCTGCCGAGGTCCTCCGGCGTGACCGTCGCCGGATCGGCGTCCGCGACGAACTTCCCACGCAGCATGACCTTGATCGAGTCGGAGAGGCCGATCAGCTCGTCGAGGTCTGCGGACACCAGCAGCACCGCGAGGCCGTTGTGCCGGGCGGCGCGGATGTGGTCCCAGATGGCGGCCTGCGCGCCGACGTCGACGCCGCGGGTCGGGTGCGAGGCGATCAGCAGCTTCGGCTCGCCGGACAGCTCCCGGCCGATCACGAGCTTCTGCTGGTTGCCGCCGGACAGCGAGGCCGCCGCGACCTCGATGCCGGGGGTGCGGACGTCGAACTGCTCGACGATCCGCTGGGTGTCCCTGCGTGCGCCCGCGATGTCGATGAACGCGCCACGCGCGGTCGGGCGCCTGGTCTGGTAGCCGAGGATCCGGTTCGCCCACAGCGGCTCGGTGAGCAGCAGACCGTGGCGGGTGCGGTCCTCGGGGATGTAGCCGATGCCGGCCTCGCGGCGGGCCAGCGTGCCGGCCCTCGTCAGGTTCTGGCCGTCGAGCGTGACCTTGCCGGCGGCCGCCCGGCGGATGCCCATGATCGTCTCGACCAGCTCGGTCTGGCCGTTGCCCTCGACGCCCGCGATGCCGAGCACCTCACCGGAGTGGACGGTCAGGTCCAGCGCGTCGAGCAGCCGCCGGCCGTCGGGCGTCTCCAGGACTAGGCCCTCGACCTGCAGGACCACCTTGTCGGTGACCGTCGACTCGCGGGTCTCGGGGCTCGGCAGCTCGGAGCCGACCATCATCTCGGCGAGCTGCCGGGTGGTGACCGTCCTCGGGTCGACCGTGCCGACCGTGGTGCCGCGGCGGATCACGGTGATCGAGTCCGCGATGGCGCGGACCTCGTCGAGCTTGTGGGAGATGAACAGGAAGGTGTAGCCGTCCGCGCGCATGGTGCGCAGCGTGTTGAACAGCTCGTCGACCTCCTGCGGGACGAGCACGGCGGTCGGCTCGTCGAGGATGATGATCTTCGCGCCCCGGTAGAGGACCTTGAGGATCTCCACCCGCTGCCGGTCGGCGACGCCGAGGCGTTCGACCAGCGTGTCGGGGTCGAGGTCGAGGCCGACCGACCCCGTCAGGCCACGGATCCGGTTCCTGGCCTTCTTGCCGATGCCGTGGAGACCCTCGGCGCCGAGCACCACGTTCTCGAGCACGGTCAGGTTGTCGGCGAGCATGAAGTGCTGGTGGACCATGCCGATGCCGGCCTTGATCGCGTCCGACGGGGATCTGAAGCTGACCCGCTCGCCGTTCACCTCGATGTCGCCCTCGTCCGGGGACTGCATCCCGTAGAGGATCTTCATCAGGGTGGACTTGCCCGCGCCGTTCTCGCCGCACAGGGCGTGCACCTCGCCGGTGCGGACCGTCAGGTGCACGTCGCTGTTGGCGACGACGCCGGGGAACCGCTTGGTGATCCCGGTCAGGACCACCGCGGCCTCGGTATCGACCTCGGTGTCGGTCATTTGGGACTTCCTTCACAGGAAAGACCCGTGGGTGCGTGGCTGAGCCACACACCCACGGGCATCACACCTGGTGTCAGCTGCTCGGCGTGGTGTCGACCTTGATCTTGCCGTCGATGATCTGCTGCTTGTACGCCTCGACCCAGCCCTTGGTCTCGTCGTCGATCTTGCCGCCGGAGGTGGCGTAGCCGACGCCGTCCACCTTCAGGTCGAAGACCTGCGGCAGGGTGGAGAGGTCCTTCGACGCGACCGCGGAGATGTAGTCGAACACCGCGACGTCGACCCGCTTGAGCATGGACGTCAGGATGATGTCCTTGTCCGCGGCGACCGTCTTCTGGTTGTACTGGTCGGAGTCGACGCCGATGGCCAGCACGTTGGCGTCCTTGGCGGCGGCGAACACACCCTTACCGGAGGCGCCCGCGGCGTGGTAGACGACGTCCGCGCCCTGGTCGATCAGGCCCTTCGCGGCGACCTGGCCCTTGGGCGGGTCGGCGAAGCCGGTCAGGTCGCCCGCCTCGGTGATGTACTTCGAGACGATCTTGGCCTTCGGCGCGACGGCCTTCACACCCTGCTCGAAGCCGGCCTGGAACTTCTGGATCAGCGGCACGTTGACGCCGCCGACGAAGCCGATGGTGCAGGACTTGCTCTTCAGCGCGGCGATGACGCCGACGAGGAAGGAGCCCTCCTGCTCGGCGAAGCCCAGCCAGGTGATGTTCTTCGGCGCGTTCTCGGCGAAGCCGTCGACCACCGCGAAGTGGATGTTCGGGAACTCGGCCGCGACCTTGACCGTGGCGTCGGTGTACCCGAAGCCGATGGCGACCACCGGGTCGTCACCGCCCTGCGCCAGCTGACGCAGACGGGTGAGCTTCGAGTCCTCGCTCTCCTGGTCGGTGGCGGCGAGCTCCTTGGTGTTCTCCTTCTTGACGCCGATGTCCGAGATGGCCTTGTCCAGGCCGGCAGCGGCGGAGTCGTTGAACGACGCGTCGCCACGGCCGCCGATGTCGTAGGCCATCCCGACCTTCAGGGCACTACCGTCCACCTTGGTGCCGCTCGCGGACGACGACGTCTGTCCGGACGCCGCCGCCGGCTTGTCCACGGTCTTGCAACCCGCGGCACCGCTGTCGCCACCCGAAGAGTTGTTCGAGGATCCCGAGTCCTTCGCACAACCAACCACGGACAGCACGCTGGTCAGCGCGATCGCGGTGACCGCGACTCCCCGCTTGAAGCGCAAGGCTTTCTCCCTCCGCGTTCATTCTCAGGCGCCCGGCCACGCGCCGAACGCCCAACCAATGGCGAGACCGTACTCTGCGCTCGGCGAAGTGCTACCGCCGCGTAGTGGCGCGTGACCCAATCGTTCCTTGGGCGGACCGGTGTTGGCACTCAACGTGATCGAACACGTGCGTTGTGGTCAATTGTGACGGCCTTGTTTCCTGCTTCGCGCGGCGAGCGGAGGTCCTCCTGAGTAGACGCTTCCGCTGTCCGCCGGTGGCGGCGGCGGCCTCGTCGTCGCAGCTCAGCCGGCCCATTACCACGGCACCCCGACAACCGGCGGACTCGTCCGGGCACGTCCGGGGCACTTGTCCACAGCCCGACCAGTTGTCCACATTTCGCCGCCGCCGCCAGCCGCACCGCGCCCATCCCAGGCACGATCAACCCATGCACAACGCCGCTACTCCACCACCCGAAACGTCAGCCCGGCCCGCCCGAGCCGGTCGACCAGCCGACTCCCCATGGCGACGGCGGGCGTCACCTGCCCAGCCGTCTTCGGCAGATCGTCGAAGGCGAGGCACAACGCCGACTCGCCGAGCATCTTGGCCGTCTCGCCATACCCGGGGTCACCCCCGGACACCTCCGTGACCACCCGCCGGCCACCCCCTTCACCGACGAACCGCACCCGGAACCAGGCCTTGTCGCGCCGCTCCGCGGTGGGGCCATCCCCTGCCGCCATGCGTCCGAGCAGCCAGTTCCGCGTGAACGGCACCTGCGCGAGCACAACGGCCGCCCCGACGGCGCCGGCGATCCCGGCCGCCGCGGGCAGCTTCCTGACCGCGAGGTAGTGCCCGTAGGTGAAGGCCGGCCCGTACCGGTCGAGCGCGCGCGCCGACCGCAACACCACCTGCGGATCGATCGTGGGCGCGGGCAACAACCACGCGCCGACGGCCTCCTCGAACCGCGGCCGCCCCTTGACGCCCTTCACCGAGCGTCCGTCCGGCCGTGGCTCGGCTCGCCGCCGCCGCTTGGCGACCGCGCTCATCTCCCGCAACCGGGAGAAGGCGTTGATCGCGGAGTGGTAGGTGCCGGCCGAGAAGGCCCCGGAGAGGGACAGGTACCCCTCGACGGCCAGCGGGACGTCCTCGGGCAACTGCTGGACCGTGAACAGGACCCCAAGGTCATGAGGAACGGAGTCGAACCCGGCCGCATGCACGATCCGCGCCCTGCTGGCCACCGCGACGTCGTGGTACGCGAGGTACATCCGATCGACGAACTCGGGCTCACCGCTGAGGTCGAGGTAGTCGGTCCCCGTCTCCGCACACACGGCGACCAGCGGTTCGCCGTGATGGAGATAGGGCCCGACGGTGGTGGCGATCACCCGTGCCCGCGAAGCGACGGCACGCAGGGAGTCGCGGTCGGTCACGTCCGCGATGAGGAGGTCCAGATCAGCACACGACGGGTTGATCTCGGCAAGCCGCTCCCGCACCGCCAGCAGCTTCTCCCGGGACCGCCCGGCGAGCGCCCACCGGCAGGCGTTGGGCGCGTGCTCGGCCAGGTACTCGGCTGTGAGCTGCCCGGTGAAGCCGGTGGCCCCGAAGAGCACGACGTCGAACTCCCGCCCCACTGACATGCGCGAACACCTTTCTCACGACCAGGGCTTTCCCACGACCAGGGCCTACTCGCCAGTAACCACTCTACCCACCACGACTCGAAGGACCGGTAGACATTGGACTCGAAGTTCAACGCGCCCAAAACCAGGGCCACCACACAGTTCAACCCACCCGAAGCCAGGTCCGACGACGACCTCGGCACCCAAACGGACCCAACCGAAACGACGCCCAACCACCTCGGCGACCAGGTGCCTGGCGTGCCCGGCGTGCCCGGCGTGCCCGGAATCCTGTGCCCACAACCCGAACACCGAACGCGGGGCCAACCACGTCGCCGGCCATGTTCGCCAGCCACATAGCCGGCCCACGTTCGCCAGCTCCGTCGTGAGCACGTCACCGGCCAGGTCGCCGGCCCCGCATGACAGAGACCGACGGAGCCACTTCCGGCGGGCTCGCGGCGTGAGGGCACGTTCACGACATCCGCGTCCCGAACCGCCTTTCGGGGCACGGCCCGAACAGCACCTACGGTCTTCACCGACCCCGGCGCCGCACGGTCCCGTCAGTGCCGGTCCATCTCGTTAGGTCCAGAAGACCGCGATGCCCACGTTCACGACGACCAACCCCACCAACGAAGGAGGCAACCACTTCGGCGCGGGCACCTTGCGGATCACGTACACGAGGGCCAACGCGCCGATCACCAGCAGGACCAACGTCTTGATGCCGAGCTTCGCACCGTTGTAGTGCTGGTCCGTGGCCGGGGCCAGCAGCTGTAGCGCGAGACCCGTGATCAGCTGCAGGGCCGCGATGTGCAGCCATCCCTGGTTCAGCGGCGCGTCGGCCGGCGCGCGGCGCTGGACCAGGAACATGCCCACCAGCAGCGCCATGCCGAGCAGGTGCAGGAACACCAGAAGGAGGCGAACGAACTCCACGAGAACGAACTCCCTTGCGTCGGGCAGGCCGGGATCAGCCCGTTGGTGCGACCAGTTCTAGCAGGGCCTGACACCCCAACTCATCCGGCACCCGGTGCTCAACCGGCACCCGGTGCCAGGGCAAGGCCGCTCCGGCGGCGGTCGACGCCCGCAGGACGGTCGGGCCGTCCGAGGTCGAGCTGCGGCTGCCCGGCTGGCTGCCCGGCGCCACCCTCACGCAGGCCGACCTAGAACGGGATGCTGCACGCCGACCTCGACCGGATCACCGCGTTCACACCGGTCCGGCAAGTCGCATGCCCAAGCTCATGCCGGGCGGTCGAGGATCTTGTCCCGAGCCTCCGCGTAGCGCTCACGGAGTCCGAGGTCAGATCGGTCGCATGCCCAAGCTCATGCCGGACGGTCGAGGATCTTGTCCCGAGCCTCCGCGTAGCGCCCACGGAGTCCCGGGGTCGCGTCGCCCGACACGCGCTGCATGGCGCCGAGGCGCCAGTTCGGTGGGGAGTCGCCACCCGCGAGGGTCCATGCCGCCTGGCGGGCCGCGCCGTCGGCGACGTACTCGCCCGGCTCCGGCACCAGGACCGGGCGGCCGAGCACGGTCGGGGCGATGCGGCGGACAGCGGCGGACCGGGCGCCACCACCGACGAGCAGCACGCGGTCGGTGCGGACTCCTTGTGCCACAAGGGCGTCCAGGGCGTCGGCCAGGCCGCACAGCATGCCCTCGACGGCGGCGCGGGCCTGGTGGGCCGGGGTCGCGTTCGCGAGGCGGAGGCCGTGCAGGGCACCGGTCGCGGCCGGGAGGTTCGGGGTGCGCTCGCCCTCCAGGTACGGGACGAGCGTCAGGCCGTCGGCGCCGGGTGGGGCGGACAGCGCGAGCTCCGCGAACTGCTCGTGGTCGACCCCGAGCATGCGTGCGACCGCGTCCAGCACGCGGGCGGCGTTCAGGGTGCACACCAGCGGGAGGAACCTGCCGGTGGCGTCGGCGAAGCCGGCGACCAGGCCGCCGGCGTCGGCGCTCGGCTTGTCGGCGACGGCGAACGCGGTGCCGGACGTGCCGATCGACACCACGACGTCGCCCGGCTCGGCGCCGACGCCCAGGGCGGCGGCCATGTTGTCGCCCGTGCCGGCGCCGAGCAGGGCGCCTGCCGGGGTTCGGCCGGAGTCGTCGGACGGGCCGAGCACCCTGGGCAGCCGCGGGGTGGCGCCGAGCGCCAGCTCGAGAAGATCGATGCGGTAGGTGCTGGTCGCGGCGGAGAAGTACGCCGTGCCGGAGGCGTCGCCGCGGTCGGTGGTCAGGCGGTCCAGGGAGCCGCCGGACAGGCGCCACGTGAGGTAGTCGTGGGGCAGGCACACGGCTGCCGTGCGGGCGACCGACTCCGGCTCGTGGTCGCGCAGCCAGCGCAGCTTGGCGACGGTCATCGACGCGACCGGGACCACGCCGACCGCGTCGGCCCAGGCCGCGCCGCCGCCCAGCTCGTCGACGAGGTCGGCGGCGGCCTGTGCGGAACGGGTGTCGTTCCACAGCAGCGCGGGCCGGACGACCTCGCCGTCCTCGGTGAGGCACACCATGCCGTGCTGCTGCCCGGCGACCGCCACGGCCGCGACGTCGTCGATGCCGCCGGCCTGGTCGACGGCCGACCGCAGCGCGGTCCACCAGGCGACCGGGTCCACCTCCGTCCCGTCCGGGTGTGGCGCGGATCCGCTGCGCACGAGGGCGCCGGACTCGGCGTCACGCACAACCACCTTGCAGGACTGGGTCGACGAGTCGACCCCGGCCACCAGCGGCATGGTCAACACCTCCGAGATCGAGTGTAGGGCGCGGCCGGGGCGGTACGACCGCGCCCAGGTCCGCTAGAACCGCAGGTTGGCGAGATAGTTGTAACCGGTCGCGGCGAACTTCAGCGGGTCCACCGGCTCGTCGTTCTCGATGATGTACTCCTCGACCTCGAGCTGGTGGTTGGCGCGGAAGATCCGCCGGAAGTCGATGGTTCCCTCACCCGGGTCGGCGAAGCCGCCGTCCGGGTTGCGGTCCTTGACGTGGTACTGCTTGACCCGGCCGGCGATCCGGTGGAACTCCGTCACCGGATCGGCACCGCCCGTGACCACCCAGAACAGGTCCATCTCGAAGTCGACGTTGCGGCGGGTGGTCCGACCCGTGAGCACGTCGTAGGGCCGCACCCCGCCGATGGCCAGGAACTCCTGGTTGTGGTTGTGGTAGCCGAACTTGATCCCGGCCTGCCGGTAGACCTTGCCGGCCGCCTCCAGCCGGTCGGCGAACGCCTCCCACTCGGCGATCGTCGCGAAGTTGGCGTAGGGATGGTTGCTCCGCCGGTTGCCGAGCACCTTGGCGTCGGCGATGGCCTGGTTGAGATCGGTCCCGTCGATGCCGACGTGGGTGGAGGTCGCCTTCAGGTGCCGTCGGTCGAGGAGCTTCCGGAACTCCGTGGCGGTGCGGCCGTAGGTTCCGGCCAGCTCGACCTTGCGGAACCCGATGTCGGCGAGCGCGTCGAGCGTGCCCTCCAGATCGGTCTCGAGGATGGACCGCAGGCTGTAGAGCTGAATGCTGATCTTGTCCCGAGGCACCCGGAAGCACCCGTGCCCACCGCCGTGCCCGGCCCCCTCCGCGGACGCGACCGCGGGCAACGCGCCGGCAGCACCGACCGCGAGCGCCGCACCGGCGGCACCGCGAAGCATCGACCTTCTGGAAATAGCCACGACAAATCCCTCCATTGGGTTTGAGAGTGGAGCAGGGTTGCGGATCGGTCACCGGGCGGAGCGGGATCGAAATCGATTCGGAAAGATCAACGGGCTGGCGAGCCAGGCTGGACGGGAACGAACTCTGGACGGGAACGAGCTCTGGACGCGGACCACGACGGAGGCGCGTGTTCGGGACGCCGCCGATGCCCCGAAGAACAGGTCCCGAGAAGGGCCTCCAGGGCATCGTGGATGTCGTGCACGTGCCTGACACGGCCTGCCCGTTCACCCACGGAACCCACACCGCCGACCCCCTGGCGGGGCTCGCCGGGCGTGGGACCCCCCTTGGCGCCGAACTCGGCATGTCGCTCGTCCTGGGCCGGGGGTGGGCGGGCTCCGCGGGTGAGCCCGCCCACCGGCGGGGTCAGTCCTTTGTGGAGAAGGCCGCGTCGAAGGCCGCGTCTGGCTTGTCGAACAGGCGGGACCTGATGAAGCCGACCGCCTCCTCGGCGCCGCGCAGGCGGTCCATGCCGGCGTCCTCCCACTCCACGGAGATCGGGCCGTCGTAGCCGATCGCGTTCAGCGCGCGGAACGACTCCTCCCACGGCACGTCACCATGGCCCGTGGACACGAAGTCCCAGCCGCGGCGGGGGTCGGCCCAGGCCAGGTGGGAGCCCATGCGGCCGTTGCGGCCGTCGAACCTCTTCTTCGCGTCCTTGCAGTCCACGTGGTAGATGCGGTCCGCGAAGTCGAGGATGAAGCCCACCGGGTCCAGGTCCTGCCACACGAAGTGTGACGGGTCCCAGTTCAGGCCGAACGCCTCGCGGTTGTCCACCGCCGCCAGTGTTCGCTTGGTGGTCCAGTAGTCGTATGCGATCTCCGACGGGTGGACCTCGTGCGCGAAGCGGACGCCGACCTCGTCGAACACGTCCAGGATCGGGTTCCAGCGGGCCGCGAAGTCGGCGTAGCCGTCGTCGATGACGTCCTGGCCGACGGGCGGGAACATGGCCACGTACTTCCAGATCTTCGACCCGGTGAAGCCCACCACCGTGTTCACGCCGAGCTTCGCCGCGGCGCGGGCGGTGTCGGCCATCTCGGCCGCGGCCCGCTGGCGGACGCCCTCGGGGTCACCGTCGCCCCAGATGCGGGACGGGAGGATGTCCTGGTGGCGCTGGTCGATCGGGTCGTCGCAGACCGCCTGGCCGACCAGGTGGTTGGAGATCGTCCACACCTTCAGGCCGTGCGAGGCCAGCTGGTCCAGCTTGTTCTGGACGTAGTCGTCCTCGGCCAGGGCCCGGTCCACCTCGAAGTGGTCACCCCAGCAAGCGATCTCCAGCCCGTCGTAGCCCCACTGCGCGGCCAGCTTGCACACCTCCTCGAACGGGAGGTCGGCCCACTGGCCGGTGAACAACGTGACTGGTCGACTCATCGTCGAGCTCCTTCCGAGACTCCCTGCAACTGCAGCAGAAGATTGCGTACATCAGTGGCGGCCAACGCGCCGGCGGGTTCCCCGTCCGGAACCGAGCACACGATCACCGGGCCGTCCGCCGGGTCCGCCGGCAGCCGCCCGTGTGAACCCCGCACGTACGTCGGGTCCAGTGGCACCACCTGCATTGCATACCGCAGGCCCGCCTTCTTGCGCACCAGGTTCAGCCCCGCCTTCGCCTTCGCGAGCTTGTCGGCCGGGTTGAAGAACAGCTCGGCCGGGTCGTAGCCGGGCTTGCGGTGGATCTCCACGCCGCGGGCGAAGTCGGGGGCCCGGTCGTCGTCGAGCCAGTAGTAGTACGTGAACCACGCGTCCGGGTCCGCGACCACCACCAGCTCGCCGGAGCGGGCGTGGTCCAGGCCGTAACGGGCCTGGGCGGCGCGGTCCAGCACCTCGTCCACCCCCGACAGCTCGCTCAGCAGCGCCGTGACGCGCGGGATGTCCGACTCGTCCGCGACGTACACGTGCGCCACCTGGTGGTCGGCCACCGCGAACGCCCTGGACACCCACGGGTCCAGGTACTCCATCCCGTCCTGCGTGTACACCTCGAGCAGGCCCTCGCGGCGCAGCAGCCGGTTGATGTCCACCGGACGACGCACCGACGTGATGCCGTACTCCGACAGCGCGACCACCCGCGCGCCCGCGTTGCGGGCGTCGTCCAGCAGCGGCTTCAGCGCCGCGTCCACCTCGCGGGCGGCACGCGCGGCCTCGGGCGCGTCCGGGCCGAAGCGCTGCAGGTCGTAGTCCAGGTGCGGGACGTAGGCCAGCAGCAGGTCGGGGTGCTGCTCACGCAGGATCTTGCGGGACGCGCCGATGATCCACTCGCTCGACGCCAGCGACGCCGTCGGGCCCCAGTACTGGAACAGCGGGAAGTCGCCCAGCGCGCCGACCAGGTCGTCGTGCAGGGCCGGTGGGCGGATGTACGCGTCGGGTGACTTGCGGCCGTCGGCGTGGTAGATCGGCCGCGGCGTCACCGTGATGTCCGTGGTCGCGCCCATCGCGTACCACCAGCACACGTTCGCCGTCTGGAAGTCCGGGTTCGCCGCGCGGGCGGTCTCCCACAGCTTCTCGCCCTGGACCAGCCGGTTGTGCTGGCGCCACAGGAAGACCTCGCCCAGCTCCCGGAAGTACCAGCCGTTGCCGACGATCCCGTGCTCGTTCGGCATCCTGCCCGTCAGGAACGTCGACTGCACACTGCACGTCACGGCCGGCAGCACCGTGCCGAGGCCGGCCTGCCAGCCCTCCCGCGCGAGCGCGGAGATGTTCGGCATGTGCCGCAACAGCTTCGGTGTCATGCCGACCACGTCGAGCACCAACAGTGGCGACTCGGTCACCGCGCTCATCCGCGGGGACCTCCTTCCGTCGGTCCGGCGGCGGTTTCCTCGCCCCGCTCCAGCGGTGTCATCGAACTCCTCCAAGCTCGAACAGGTTGGCCGCGGCCCAGCGGAGCTCCGCGGCGATGCCCCTGATCAGTGCCGTGTCGCCGCCGTTGCCGGCGGTTTCCGGCAGGACGCTCCACGTGTAGGTCTCTACCTCAACGTGCGGCATGTTGTCCACAGTGGATCTCAAGGTCTCGATCGCGGTGCGCAGCACGTCGGTCGTCGCCGACAGCGGCGCGGCCGGGCGGGCGTGCAGCGGCACGTGGAAGTGCACGCGCCACGGACTGGCGCCCGGCAGCTCTTCGTGTGCCTGGGGCAGGTCGTCGGCCGCGAGCACGGTGCCGGTCGGCGTCAGCTCCCGCACCTGGTGCAGGTACCGCGGCTCGGTGAAGTCGGCGAGCGCGAGCCGTGCCGCCTCGCCGGCCGGGTCCTCGACCTGCAGGGCCGCGGACGCCTGCACCTTCACGACCTCCAGCCCCGCCGCGTAGATCGACGCGACCGTCGCGACCGGATCGGCGTAGGACACCGCGAGGTGGCAGGTGTCCAGGCACACCCCGATGTACCGCGGGTCGACGCGCGGCGCCAGCCACGCCACCGCGTCGGCGACCGTGTCCAGCACGCAGCCCGGTTCCGGCTCGACCGCCAGCCGGATGGGACGGCCGGTGGCGGTGGCCATCCCATCCAGCACCCCGGTCAGCTCCGTGAGTGCGGCGGTCGCGGCGACGTCGTCGGCCTCGGACCACGGTGTGCGCCAGGCGAGCGGCAACGTCGAGATCGAGCCGTAGGTGGCCGAGTCCGGCAGCAGGTCGCCGAGCACCAGCGCGCAGTCGGCGGTGTACCGGAGCCGGATGCGGTCCGTCCACTCGGGACGGTAGACCGAGTGTTTGACGACCTCGTCGTGGAAACCGCCGTACGGGAAGGCGTTGAGTGTGTAGACCTCTAGCCCGCGGGCGTCCAGCTCGGCCCGCAGTTTCGCGCGCAGCCGCGGGGACGCGGCCAGCTCGTGCGCCAGCACGGCCGGCAGCCACAGCCCGAGGCCGAGCACGTCCACGCCGACCAGCCTGCGCACCGGCTCGGCGTAGCGGTCGAGCTGCGCCAGCACCCCCGGCAGGTCCTCCGCCGGGTGCACGTTGGTGCAGTAGGAAAGCGGGCTCATGTGTTCCCGCCGCCACGCAGTACCGAGTTGCCCGCGAACGTCTCCGCCGACGCCGCGAAGCCGGGCAGCTCGTCGAGCACCAGCCGGTCGCTCTGCCCGTAGAACGCCACGGGATTCTGCCACAACACCTTGTCCACATCGGACTCGCCGAAGCCGGCGTCGAGCATCGCGAGGCCGGTCCGGTAGGTCTTCAGCGGGTCCGAGCGACCCCAGTCGGCGGCGGAGTTCACGATCATCCGGTCCGTGCCGTACCGCTGGAGGATCGCGACCATCCGCTGCTCGTCCATCTTCGTGTCCGGGTAGATGGAGAAACCCATCCAGCAGCCGGACTCCGCGACCACGCCGACGGTCGGCTCGTTGAGGTGGTCGACAATCACACGGCCCGGGTCGATGCCCGACTCCTTGACCACGTCGAGCGTCCGCCGGGTGCCGGCGAGCTTGTCGCGGTGCGGGGTGTGGACGAGTGCCGGTAACTCGTGGGAGATCGCGAGCTGCAACTGGCGTGCGAAGACCTCGTCCTCCTCCGGCGTCATCGAGTCGTAGCCGACCTCGCCGACCGCGACCACACCGTCCTTCGCGAGGTAGCGCGGCAGCACGTCGAGCACCTCGCGGCAGCGGGGATCGTTGGCCTCCTTGGGGTTCAGCGCGATCGTGCAGTGGTGGCGGATGCCGAACTGCGCGGCGCGGAACCGTTCCCAGCCGATCAGCGAGTCGAAGTAGTCGGTGAACGAGGCGACGCTCGTGCGTGGCTGCCCGAGCCAGAAGGCCGGCTCGACCAGCGCGCGGACCCCGGCGGCGAACATGGCCTCGTAGTCGTCGGTGGTCCGCGAGGACATGTGGATGTGCGGGTCGAAGATCCTCATGCCCTGGCCTCCAGCAGTGTGACGGCGTCCGCCGGCACCGTGCGGCCGGCGGCCCTGCGTTCCTCGGCGTAGTCGCCGACCATCCGCAGCAGCTCCGCGTCGGCCCGTTCGTCCACATCGGACACCGCGGCGAGCGGAACGCCGACGAACAGGCACTTCAGCACGCCGTGCCGCCAGTTGTGGTCGTCGAGGTGACGGCCGGCGAACTCACCCATCGCGGCCGCGACGAGCCGGATGTCGTTGGTACGCAACGCGTCCTTGACCAGCTCGAGCCCGGCGGGCACTGAGGTGAGCACCGTGAGACCACGCAGCACGCCGCGGCGCTCCGCGTCGTCGCCGTACCGGTAGAGCTTGGAGAGCTCCTCGGCCAGCGGCTCCGGCTCGAGCACCTCGGCGAGCACGGACAGCAGGCGCATGCGGGCGAGGTCGTCGACGGTGCCGTGGACGAGGCCCTGGGGATCGGTCTCCGGCCGCAGCGGCTCACGGCCGACCTTGCGGCCGACGGCGGGGAACAACGACGCGATAGACGCCGGATCGCGGCGCACCTTCTGCTCGGCCTCGACCAGCCAGGGATGGTCCACGTCACTCACCCATTCCGAGTCGGATGCCGGTTCGGCACGCACGACCGGCTCGGTCGCCACGTGCTCACGAGCCACGCACGCGCCGCGCAACGCCGCGAACGCGCGCGAGGCCACCACCGGCGCCGCGTGGCTGTGCCGTGGCAGTTCAACCGCCGCGACGCCGGTGTAGCCGACCTCGCTCAACGCCGCGAGGGTGGCGGGCAGATCGAGCTCGCCCTCGCCGAACTCAAGATGCTCGTGCACCCCGGTGCGCATGTCGTCGAGCTGGACGTTCACGAGGAGGTCGGCGGCCCGCCGGATACACGTGGCGGCGTCGACCGGCTCGACGGCGACGCAGTGGCCGACGTCGAGCGTGATGCCGAAAAGCCTTGGTGCGCCGAGCTCCTCACGCAGGCGCAGCGCGTCGGACAGGTGCTGGACGAACATGCCCGGCTCGGGTTCGAGCCCCAGGGGGACGCCGCGGACCTCCGCCTCGTCGAGCACCAGTGCGATGCCGTCGAGCATCCGCCGCCACGCGACCGAGTCGTCCACATCGGACGGTTTGATGCCGGACCAGAACGACACGCAGTCCGCGCCGAGGCCCTCGGCGACGCGGAGGGCGCGGTTGAGGAAGTCGACGCGGCGGTCCGGTGAGTCGCAGACCAGCGTCGGGTAGTGCTTGCGGATCGGGTCGAGCAGGTACCTGGCGCCGGTCTCGACGACACTGCGCAGGCCGAGGCGGTCGAGCAGCCCCGCGACGTGGTCGACCCGTTTCGGCAGGTCGTCGGCGTACGGGTCGAGGTGGTCGTGGTCGAGCGTGAGCGCGACGGCCGTGTAGCCGAGGTCGGCGATGACGCGGAGGGCGTCGTCGAGGCGGTGGTTGGCGAAGCCGTTGGTGCCGTAGCCGAGGTGGAAGGTCATGTGGGGCTCACCTTCCTGGCGAGCGCCTTCGCGACGGGCAGCGCGGCGGCGACCGCGAACGCCCCGAGCAGGGAGCCGCGGCGGGCGGCGAGGGCGGCCTGGAGCGGGACCATGCCGTGGATGCCGGCCATGGTGGCCACGCGGACCCGCGTGGCGGACGGGTCCTGCGCGGCGTCGTACTGGGCCCGGCCGACCGTGTTCGCGTAGACGCCGGTGAAGGCGAGCGCGCCGAGGCGGTCCCGCCAGGTGCGTGCGCCGGTGGCGGCAGCGAGCGCGGTGATGCCGGTGCCGGCGAGCGCGGCGTTCGCGGTCTTCGTGGTCGCGCCGTGCACCTCGCCCCGGGACAGGGCGGTGACGCCGTACGTGTGGCCACCGACGGCGATGGCGGTGCGGACCGCCTGCCTGCCGGCGCCGCCCATGAGAACGTCGAGCGTGCGGCAGGCGGCCATGGCGGCCGGCCCGGCGGCGGTGTTCTTGAGGACGGTGTCGTAGGCCCATACGGCAGCCGCGAGCGGCAGCGCGATCCTGAGGGTGTCGCGGCCGCCGGCGGCGCGGGCCAGGCCCAGGCCCGCGGCGGTGAGCCCGCCGGCGACCGCGAGCGCTTGCTCGGGGCTGATCCGCCCCGAGGGGATGGGCCGTTCGGGGCGCTCGACGGCGTCGAGCGCGCGATCGGCCCAGTCGTTGAGCGCCATTCCGGCCCAGTAGAAGGAAACGGACGAAAGGGGAAGGAGGAGTCGCCTGCCGCGCAAGGGATTGCCCGCCGCCGCGGCCCCGGCGACAGTGTCGCCGAGGACCGTGAGCGCGGCGGGCGCGCGAACAAGCTGAAGATATGCCTTCACGGCGAGACCTGATCGGGATCGGCTTCCTCGCGCGCGTTACCCAACCCCCACCCGATCCCGGGGGCGTCCCGCCTTGCCATTCTATCGGTGGTGGGGGGTGGCGGGGGGTTGTTACCGGTCGGTTGTGGATTACTCGTCGGTTGTGGATTGATCAGCGCCCGCGCCCAACTGGAGAGCATCTCCGTCTGTTGGGCGAAGCGGTGCTCGTCGGTGGCCACCGGGTCCTTGAAGAAGAACGCCAGGGACGCCAGTGGGCCGGACTGGCCGGCCGCGTGTGCGGCGGACACCAGGCGCGTCAGGTCCAGGATCAGCGGCGCCGCCAGGGACGAGTCCAGGCCCGTCCATGTGAACTGCAGGTTCATCCTGGCGCCGAGGAAGCCCTCGAACGAGACGTGGTCCCAGGCCGTCTTCTGCTCGCCGAGGTCGGGGACGTTGTCGATGTGCAGTGGCGCCGTCACGCCCTCGCCGAGCAGGGCGGCCAGGCCGCGGGCCTTGGACTCGAGCTTGCCGCGGGCCTGGTCCGGGTCGCCGAGGTTGGCGCCGTCGCCGCCGCCAAGGAGGTTCGTGCCGGCCCAGGAGCGGACTCGCAGCGCGCGGGACGTGAACATCGGGGCCAGGACCGTGCGCAGCAGCGTCTCGCCCGTCTTGCCGTCCGAGCCCGCGTACGGCACGCCCTGGGCGATCGCCAGCTCGTGCAGTGCCGGCAGGCGCACCCCCGGCGACGGGGTGAAGTCGACGAACGCGCAGCCCGCGCTGAACGCGGCGTAGGCCATCAGCGAGCTGGGCGGCAGGACGGCCCTGGCCGGATCGGACAGCGCTTCTTCGAGCAGGGCCAGGGACTCGTGTTCTGGCACGGACGGGACCGGCGGCTCGGTGGAGGACACGTTGACCACCACCACGCGGTCCAGGCCGTGCGCGGCACGGAACGCCATGAGGTCGCCCATCAGGCGTTCGACGGCGGAGGACTGGCACCCGGAGTGGCTGGCCGGGTGGTAGCCGTCGCGGATGTGGGCGTCGACCGCGCGCAGGCCGCCCGCCACCGCGGACAGGACTCGGTGCGGCACCAGGCCCGCCCCGGCCAGCTGCTCGGCCCGCTTTTCCAGTGGGGTATGGACGATGTCATGCCCGCCGACGACGATCTCGTCCCATGTGGACAGTGGCACGCCCGCGAACTCGGGCCGCTCCGTCACGCAGCCGATCGGCTCGACCAGCTTCGCCCGTAACGCCAGTAAGCCAACCACTGCCGTGGTGGCCACGGAGCCCCTTGCTCCGATCAGCCACAAACCCGTTCCCGACATCAGTCCTCCTCCAGGGTGATCCCGGTGGGCCGGCAGCCGCTCCGCTGCGTCGCCGACCCACCGGGTGCCGCAACCCCCAGTTAACGGGCGCTCACCGAAAGGGGCAATACCGCAACCCCGTTGATCGAGTCGATGACCGCGCCCGCGTCACGCTCCAGGACCGTCCGCACATCCGCGTCGCCGACGAGGGTCTCGTCGATGGCGAGGGTGACGAAAGTGCCGAGGAACCGCACCGCCTTCTCGTCGTCGCCGCTCGCCTCGGCCTTGCGGGCCTTGGTGAGCAGCTGGTTCAACTGTTTGTACGCCGACGCCGACAACCGGTTGGTCGCGCGGAACCGGGTCAGCAGCTGACCGAGGTCCCGCATCGACGTCGTGGTGGCGAACGTGAGCGACTGGCTCGTCACGTTCCCCGCCGTGTCGGTCGCGCTCACCGCGAACCCGTGCGTGCCCAGGGGCAGCTGGTACAGCGCGAGCGCACGGCCCGAGGTGACCGACTCGCCGTCGAGCGCGCCGAAGACCGACGCGACACCGGAGGTGGCGTCCTCCGCGTGCCACGACAGGACCACGTCGGTCGCGTCACCGTAGATCTGGCCGTCCGCGACGCCGGCCACCATGAGCGTCGGCCTGGTGCCGTCGATCTTGATGGTCGCCGCCTTCAACGCCTCGGAGTTGCCGGCGTTGTCGATCGCGTGGTACTGCAGCGTGTGCTCGCCGTCGCCGGTCACGCTCACCGGGCCGGTGTAGCGAGCCCACTGTCCACCGTCCACTTTGTACTCGATGAACTGAACGCCCAACCCCTCGTCGGTGGCGGTCAGCGACACCGGGACGGTGCCCGGGTGCCAGCCGCCCGACGCAGGCGGGTCGAACGTGGCGGTCGTGACCGGCGCGGTCTCGTCCGCCAGCTCCTTGATCTGGACGTCGCGGAACCACACGTCGTCACCGTCGCCGTGGTTCTGGAGGCCGACGAACCCCTGTGTGAGGTCGCGGGCCGGGTCGTTGCTGACGAACGAGTTGATCAGCGACCCGTTCAGGTAGACCTTGATGGTCTGCCCGAGCACCACGATCTCGTAGGAGTTCCACTGCCCCGGCGGCTTCAGCGCGGCGTCCCGTGCCGGGAGGTCGGCCGACTGGAACGAGTAGATCGAACCCGTCGTCTTCTCCGGCGCGTCGGTCGCGTCGATCTGGATCTCGTAACCATGGTCGACCGCGACCCACGGGTCGTCGCCGGTCGCCGGGTAGCCGACGAAGACACCGGAGTTGTCGTCACCGG
The DNA here is from genome assembly GCF_035634895.1 of Actinophytocola sp. GTDB lineage: Bacteria > Actinomycetota > Actinomycetes > Mycobacteriales > Pseudonocardiaceae > Actinophytocola. The sequence goes on from NZ_DASQCC010000194.1 coordinate 43,191, forward strand.
CGAGCTTCCAGTCCAGCTTCAGGCTGTAGGCGTTGAACTCGTCCTTGTACGACAGCAGGCCGAGGCCGCCGAAGGTCCGGAGAGTGCAGTCGTCCTGCAGCTCGACGCTGCCCGGGCCGGAGTGCGTCCAGTTCGCCAGGCTCGCCGCGGTGCCGTCGAACAGGGCGGTGTAGCCCGCCTCCGGCGTGAACGGCCGGCACTGGGCCGGATCGCCGCCGCCCACCACGCCGGGACCCTCGACCTGGATGTCGTCCACGTCGAACAGTCCGCCACCGTTCCCGTTGAACACCAGGTAGAGCGGGCCGGTGCCGCCCGGGTCGGTGACCGGGGCGGGCGCGAGGTCCACGTAGTTGTCCGGGCTGCCGGTCGGCGGCACGTTCACGGTCTGCACCACCGGGCCGTCCACCGCGTTCTTGTGCACGGTGATCGTGCCGCCCGGACCGCCGGCGCTGACGCGATAACCGATCGCGTCGACCCCGGTCAGGTTCACCGGGTCGAACTTGATCCAGTCGCCCGGGTCGATGTAGCCGACGCGCTTGCCGCCGCTCGCACCGTCCGCGTTGACGATCTGGATGCCGTTCTGCTCGGTGAAGAACTCGGCCTGCTTCAGCTTGGGCTGCAGCACCGCCTCGTCCTGGCCGAGCAGCGGCGGGGCACCGGTGGCGCCGGTGTCGGTGTAGCTCGCGTGGATGACACCGAACACGTTGGCGCTCGCGCCGTGGCCCTCGTCGGCCGGCGTCGGGATCGTGCCCTCGCACCCCGTCGCCCGCGACAGCGGGTGGCCGTGGTTGTCGTGGCCGAGGATGTACTCCACGGTCACCTTCGAGCAGTCGATCGTGCCGTCCTCGGGGTCGGACACGGTCACCTTGAACGGCACCGCGTCACCGAAGCCGAAGAACCCACCGTCGACCGGGGTGTCCAGCCGCACCGTCGGGGCGGTGTTGCCGGCCGTGACGACGACGCTCGCCGCGCCGGTCAGCCCGGTCGGGTCGGTCACCGAGAGCTTCGCCGAGAACTGGCCCGGCTCGGCGTAGGTGTGCGAGACCGGGCCCTCCTCGGTGGAGTCCGTGGTGCCGTCGCCGTCGAAGTCCCACGCGTAGGACAGGTCACCGCCGTCCTCGTCCGCGGTGCCGGCCGGGTCGAAGTTCACCGTCAGCGGCGCTGGGCCGGACGTCCTGTCCGCCTTCAGCGACACCTGCGGCGTCCGGTTGCCCTTGGTGTAGTCGATCCGGTACAGGGCGGAGTCCGCGGCGCCACCGAAGTAGCCGCTGCCGTAGTCGAGCACGTACAGCGAGCCGTCCGGGCCGAACTCGATGTTCATCGGCCTGGTCAGCGTCATCGAGTCGAAGAACGGCTCGATCGCGCCGCGCTCACCGTTCGGGCCGACCTCGATCGTGTGGATCCAGCCGCGGTCCCACTCGTAGGCGAAGGTCTTCCCGTCGTAGAACTCGGGGAACTTCGTCGTCGACTGGAGGTTCGGGTCGAAGTGGTACACCGGGCCACCCATCGGCGACTCGCCGCCGGTGCCGAACTCCGGTACCGAACCGCCGTCGTACGGGATCCACGCGGCGATCGCCGGCGGCAGGTCGACGAGGCCGGTGTTGTTGGGGCTCTCGTTCTTCGGCGCCGCACAGGAGAACGCCTGGCCCGACTGGCCGGTGGCGAAGTCGTAGTCGATGAACGGCTGGTTGGCGCCGACGCAGTACGGCCAACCGTAGTTGCCGGGTCCCTTGAGCAGGTCGAACTCGACGGTGCCGCCCGGACCGCGGGCCGGGTCGGCCGCACCGGCGTCCGGACCGTAGTTGCCGAGGTAGATCCATCCGGTCGTCCTGTCGACCGCCATCCGGAACGGGTTCCGGAAGCCCATCGCGTAGATCTCCGGGCGCGTCTTCTCGGTGCCCGGCGCAAACAGGTTGCCCTCGGGGATGGTGTAGCCGCCGTCCGCGCCCACGGTGATCCGCAGGACCTTGCCGCGCAGGTCGTTGGTGTTGCCCGAGGTGCGCTGGGCGTCGAACGCCGGGTTGCGGTCGGCCCGCTCGTCGATCGGCGTGTAGCCGTCCGACTCGAACGGGTCGGTGTCGTCACCGGTGGACATCAGCAGGTTGCCGGCGCCGTCGAAGTCGATCTCGCCGCCGACGTGGCAGCAGCGGCCGCGGTCGGTGTTCACCTGCATGATCCGCTGCTCGCTGGCGAGGTCGACCGTGCCGCCGCCGTTGCCGTCGTCGACGAACTTGAACCGGGACAGCTGGTTGTAGCCGTGGAACGGTGCGAAGTCCGCCGCCGTGCCGCCGGCCGGCGCGTCGCCGGGCGGCGTGTCGAGCGGTGGCGCGTAGTAGAAGTAGACCCAGTGGTTCTCGGCGAAGTTCGGGTCGATCGCGACGCCCTGCAGGCCGTCCTCGTCGTGGCTGTAGACGGGGATCTGGCCGGCGAGGCTGGTCGTGGCCTCCGCAGTGGTCAGCCAGATGCGGCCGTCACGCGAGGTGTGGATGACCCGGCGGTCCGGCAGCACGGCCAGCGCCATCGGCTCGCCGGTGACCTCCTCGCCCCTGGCCAGGGTGATCTGGTCGAAGTCCGCGTCGGTCGGCGGCTCGTCCGGGTTCGTCGACGCCGGCGAGCAGTCGCCCTGCGCGAGCCCGGCCGCGTACTCGATGCCGCCGGTCAGCTGGGCCAGGAAGTTCGGCTCCGTGTAGGACTGCTTGGTGTGGCCGAGGCCCGTGTACCAGGACCGGCCCTGCTCCTGGGTGTGACACCAGGTGATCGGGTGGTCGCCCATGGCGTCGCCGCCGGGGCCGTAGCTGGTCTCGTCCAGCTGTGCCAGCACCTTCACGTTGGCGCGCGGGTTGGTCCGGTAGTTGTACCACTCGTCCGTGCGCGTCCACCGGTCCGGCAGGTTCGCCGTGGACGGGTGGGTGTGGTCGACCACGTCGACCGTGGCCTGCTGGATCGCCGGGTGCGACTTGAACCACGCACCGACGAGCTGGCCGTAGAAGGGCCAGTCGTACTCGGTGTCGGCCGCCGCGTGGACGCCCGCGTACCCGCCGCCCGAGTCGATGTAGTTCTCGAAGGCGGTCTGCTGGTCCGCGTCGAGGACGTCACCGGTCGTGGACAGGAACACCACCGCGGCGAACCGGGACAGGTTGGCGGGCGTGAAGGCGGCCGCGTCCTCGGTCGCCTCGACGTGGAAGCCGTTCTGCTCCCCGATGGCCTGGATGGCGGCGATGCCGTCCGGAATGGAGTCGTGCCGGAAGCCGGCGGTCTTGGAGAACACCAGGACGGTGGTGTCGTGTCGCACGGACACCGGCTCCGCCGACGCCATGCCGGCCCCGGTGAGCAGTGCGAGCGCCGCGACGGCGACACGGGCAGCGCCCCGTAACCCTCGACTCACCCCGGGTGGTTTAACCGCCTTCTTACTCGTGCCGTGGGCTAGCACTGGTATTTTCTCCTTGTCTCACCGAAATGGGGACCGCGAGAAGGGGTTGCACTCCTTTCCGTGTTCGCGGCGTCGCCTGACGTGCCGGTCGGGCGACGCCGCTATCTTTTTGTGTCAGCGAGTACCGAAAAGGTGCTCAAGGGCGAGCTGGTCGAGCTTTTCCACGTGCGCGCCGCGCAGGGCCGCCGCCTCCGCGTCGAACTCCTCCGCCCGCAGGTCCGCGAGGCTCTCGCCGTCGGCAAGCGTCGGCTTCGACAGCTCACCCGCACGGGCCTCGTCGAACGCCGCCGAGACCTCCGGGTCGGCCCGGAACGCACGCGCCTTCTCCGCGAAGATCAGGTAGTTGCGCATGCAGGCCTTGGCCGACTCCCACACACCGGACTCGTCCTCGATCCGGCCCGGCTTGAAGTCGAAGTGGCGCGGACCGTCGTAGTCGCTGTTCTCCAGCAGGTCGACCAGCAGGAACGCCGTCTTGACGTCGCCGTTGCCGAACCGCAGGTCCTGGTCGTACCGGGGCCCGTTCTGGCCGTTCAGGTCGATGTGGAACAGCTTGTTGTGCCACAGCGCCTGGGCATACCCGTGCACGACGGACATACCGGCCATCTGCTCGTGGCCGACCTCGGGGTTGAGGCCGACCCGGTCCGGCTCCTCCAGCTCGTTGATGAAGGCGAGCGCGTGCCCGATCGTCGGCAGGAAGATGTTCCCGCGCGGCTCGTTCGGCTTGGGCTCCAACGCGAAGCGGAGGTCGTAGCCCTGCTCCCGCACGTACGCGCACAGGATGTCGAGCGACTCCTTGTACCGGTCGAGGGAGGCACGGACGTCCTTCGCCACGTCCGACTCGGCGCCCTCTCGGCCGCCCCACAGGACGTAGGTCTTGGCGCCCAGCTCGGCCGCCAGGTCCAGGTTGCGCAGGACCTTGCGCAGTGCGTAGCGACGAACGTCACGGTCGTTCGCCGTGAGGGCGCCCTCCTTGAACACCGGGTGGCTGAACAGGTTGGTGGTGGCGGTCGTCACGATCAGCCCGGTGGCGTCGAGCGCCTTGCGGAAGCTCGCGATCTTGGCGGCCCGGTCGGCGTCCGGCGAGCCCAACCCGAACAGGTCGTCGTCGTGGAAGTTCACGCCGTACGCGCCCAGCTCGGCGAGCTTCTCGACCGCGTGGGCGGGGTCCATCGGCTCGCGGGTGGCGACGCCGAACGGGTCGACGCCCGGCCAGCCCACGGTCCAAAGACCGAAGCTGAACTTGTGTTCCGGGCGAGGGGTGAAGTCAGTCATACAGGAATCTCCGTCCACTGTGAACCGTTCTCGGCACTCCTTTCTACCGCGCCGAGCACCCGCTGCACCTGGAGTCCGTCCTTGAAGGACGGACTGGGGTTCACCCCGTCGTGTATCGCCCGCAGGAAATCCACCACTTCGTGGGTGAATGTGTGTTCGTAGCCGAGAATGTGCCCCGGTGGCCACCACGCGCCGACGTACGGGTGCGTGGGCTCGGTCACGAGGATCCGCCGGAAGCCGGCCTCGTCACCGGGGTTCGCGCCGTCGTAGAACCACAGCTCGTTCATGTCCTCGAAGCCGAACCGCAACGAGCCGAGCGAGCCGTTGATCTCCAGCGACATGCCGTTCTTGCGCCCGAGCGCGAAGCGCGTCGCCTCGTACGTGGCGAGGGCGCCGCCCGCGAACCGTCCGAAGAAGACAGCGGCGTCGTCGACGGTCACGTCGTCCAGCTTGCCGCCGCTCTCGTCCGGTCGCTTGTGGACGAACGTCTTCGTGAGCGCGGAGACGCCGGTCAGCAAATCACCCACGAGATACTGCGTCGCGTCGATGATGTGCGCGCCGAGGTCGCCGAGCGCGCCGGAGCCGGCCTTGTCCTTGCGCAGCCGCCAGGTCATTGGCGCGTCGGCGTCGGACAGCCAGTCCTGCAGGTAGAGCGCGCGGACGTGGCGGACCTCGCCGAGCCGGCCCTCCTCGATCAGCTTGCGGGCGAAGGCGATCGCGGGCACGCGACGGTAGTTGAACGCCACCATCGAGCGCACACCGCGCTCCCTGGCCGCCTCCGCGGCGGCCACCATCGTCTCCGCCTCCTCGACGGTGTTGGCGAGCGGCTTCTCGCACAGCACGTGCTTGCCGGCCTCCAGCGCCGCCACCGCTATCTCACAGTGCGAGTCGCCCGGCGTGCAGATGTCCACGATCTGCACGTCGGGCGAGCGGACCAGCTCGCGCCAGTCCGTCTGCACGCTGTGCCACCCGAACTTCGCCGCGGCCGCCTTGGTGCGCGCGAGGTCACGCCCACCGAGCACGGCGAGTTCCGGTGTCACCGGCAGGTCGAAGAACCGGTGCGCGGTCCGCCACGCGTGTGAGTGCACCGCACCCATGAACGCGTGGCCGACCATGCCGACCCCGATCCGTCCCCCGCTGCCCTCTGTCATCTCACCCTCCGTTGGTCATCAAGAAGTACGCACTGACACACCCGCTCTGTTGGTGGATCAGGAGTCGAAGCCGACGTCCAGGTAGTCGTCGACGTTCTCCTTGGTGACCACGGCCGAGTACGTGGTGATGAACGCCGGGATCTCGTGCTCCGCCATGTCCGCGATGCCCTTCGACTGGCCGAGCAGCCGGGCCAGCGAGATGGCCGACGACGCCATCGACGGGCTGTAGAGCACGGTCGCCTTGATGACCTTGTTGTCCGCCTTGATGATGTCCATCATGTTCTTCGAGCCGGCGCCGCCGACCATGATGAACTCGCTGCGGCCCGCGGAGTCGATCGCCGCCATGACGCCGATGCCCTGGTCGTCGTCGTGGTTCCACAGCGCGTCGAGCTTGCTGGCGCCCTGCAGCAGGTTCGCCGTCTGCTTCTCGCCGGACTCCGCCGTGAACTCCGCCGCCACGCGCGGGCCGACCGAGAAACCGTTCTTGGCGAGCGCGTCCTTGTAGCCCTTGCTGCGTTCCTGGGTCAGCGGCAGCGAGTCGATGCCCGCGACCTCGCCGATGATCGGGCTCGAGACGTTCTTGGCCTTCATCTGCTCGGCGATGTAGAGGCCCGCGTTGTAGCCCATGCGGTAGTTGTCGCCGCCGATCCACGTGCGGTACGCGGTCGGGGTGTCGAAGACGCGGTCCAGGTTGACCACCGGGATGCCCGCGTCCATCGCCTCCTGACCGGCGGAGGTGAGCGCCTTGCCGTCCTGCGGCAGGATCACGAGGACGTCGACCTTCTCGTTGACCAGGGACTCGACCTGCGCGATCTGCTGGTCGACGTTGCTCGTGCCCTCGGTGGCCTTGAAGGTGACGTCCTTGAACACGTCGGCCTGCGCCTTGGCGTTCTTGGTGATCGCCGCGATCCAGCCGTGGTCCGCGGCCGGCGCGGCGAAGCCGATCGTGACCTGCTTGCCCTGCTTGGCGTTGTCCTCGCCGCCCTGCGCCACCTGCTGCGGCGTGTCACCGCTCGAGTCGTTGGAGGTGCAGGCGACGGCGAACGCGCTCGCGCCGAGCGCGCCGGCGCCGAGGAGGAATCGACGGCGGGCCAGGGACGGGTCCATAGGTACTCCCTTGTACTGAGGTCGGACGGGGGGATCTTTCGTGGCGGGAAACAGGAATGGTCCTAGGTTTTCGCACGGCGGGAGGTCAGCGTCTGCAGCAGCACGGCGCCGACGATGATCACACCCTTGGCGATGTTCTGGATGTCGGTCTCGAGGTTGTTCTGGGTGAAGATGCTGTTCACCACGGTGAAGATCAGCACGCCGATGAGCGTGCCGATCAGCGTGCCGCGGCCGCCGGTGAGCAGCGTGCCGCCGATGACGACGGCGGCGATGGCGTCCAGTTCGTAGAACATGCCGTTGGTCGATGCGCCCGATGTGGTGCGGGCGACCACCATGATCGCGGCGATGCCGCAGCACAGGCCGGCGATCGCGTAGACCATCGCCGTGTGCAGCTTGACGTTGATGCCGGCGAGGCGCGCGGCTTCGGTGTTGCCGCCGATCGCGAAGGTGCGGCGGCCGAACGTCGTGCGGTTCAACAGGATCCAGCCGACCACGAACACGACGGCGAGCATCCAGATCAGCACGGGGATGCCGAGGAGGTCACCGCGGAAGAAGTCGAGGAAGCCCTGCTCCCGCACGACCTGCGTCTGCCGTTCGGACAGCCGCTCGGCGAGGCCGCGGGCCGACGCGTACATGGCGAGCGTCGCGATGAAGGGCACGACCTTGCCGTAGGAGATGAGCACGCCGTTGATGAGCCCCGCACCGAGACCCACCAGCAGTGCGCACAGGACCATCACCCACGGGCCGTACTCCTGGGTCGCCAGCGTCGTCATCCACACGCTCGACAGCGCGACCATCGAGCCGACCGACAGGTCGATGCCGCCCGAGATGATGACGAACGTCATACCGACCGAGACGACGCCGATGGCCGCGGCCAGCCGCAGCATGATGGAGACGTTGTTCTCGCCGAGGAAGGTTGAGTTGAGTGCGTACCCGACGATGCACAGCGCGACGAGCACGCCGATGAGGATCGTCAGCCGGATGTCCAGCGGGAACCCACCGGACTTCTTCGGCGGAGCCGTCTGCACGGCGGGCGGCCGATTGTCCACAGTGGATGGTGACTTCTCAGACACGTCGCTCACACCACTACCTCGCTACCTTCCATCACCATGTCCAGAATGGACGCTTCGGTGAGCTCCTTGGCCGGCGCCTCGGTGAGCACCCGGCCTTCCCGCATGACCAGCACGCGGTCGGACAGCCCGAGCACCTCGGGCACCTCGCTCGAGACCAGCACCACGGCCACCCCGGCGGCCGCGAGCTCGTGGATCAGCCGGTACAGCTCGGCGCGCGCGCCGACGTCGACGCCGCGCGTCGGCTCGTCGAGCAGCAAAACCTTGCAGTCGCGCACGAGCCACCGTGCGACGACCGCCTTCTGTTGGTTGCCACCGGAGAACGTGCGCACGAGCCGCCGGGGGTCGGCCGGGCGCATGTCGAGCCGTTCCAGCGTGGCGCGGGAGTCCCGCAGTTCCCTGCCACGGTCGGCGAAGCCGAACCGGCTGTACTCCGGCAGGCTCGCGAGCGTCACGTTGTTGGCCACCGACTGGTCCAGCAGCAGCGCCTGGCTCTTGCGCTCCTCGGGCGCGAGCCCGATGCCGGCCGCGACCGCGGCGGAGACACTGCCCGGCCGCAGGCGCCGCCCGCCGATCGTCACCATGCCGGCGTCGGACTTCCTTGCCCCGTAGACGGTTTCGAGCACCTCGCTGCGGCCGGCGCCGACCAGGCCGGCGATGCCGAGGATCTCCCCGGCCCGCACGGTGAAGCTGACGTCGGAGAACTCGCCCTTCCGCGAGAGCCCGGTGACCGTGAGGACCTCGTTGCCCTCGTCAACGGTGGTCACCTCGCGGAGCGGGAACACCGTCTCCACCATGCGGCCGGACATGAGGTTCACGAGGTCGGCCGTCGGGGTGTCGGCCGGCAGGTTCGTCCCGACCGTGCGGCCGTCCTTGAGGACGGTGACCCGGTCGCCGATGCGGCGGATCTCGTCGAGCCGGTGGGAGATGTAGACGACCGCGACGCCGTCGTCGGTGAGGTCCTCGACGACGCGGAACAGGTTGTCCACCTCGTCGGCGGCGAGCGCGGCGGTCGGCTCGTCCATGATGATCAGCTTCGCGTCATGCGCGAGCGCGCGGGCCATTGACACGAGCTGCTGGCCGGCCGCCGACAGCAGCCCGACCTCGCGGCCCGGCGGGATCTCGGGGTGGCCGAGCCGGCGCATGAGCTCGCGGGCCTGGCGGCGGGCCGAGCCCCGGTTCGAGAAGCCGAACCTCGACGGCTCGTGGCCGAGGAAGATGTTCTCCGCGACCGAGAGCCCCTCGACGAGGTCCAGCTCCTGGTACATGGTCGCCACGCCGAGCCGCAGCGCGGCGTCCGGTGAGGTCAGCCGGGCCGGCGTGCTCCGCCAGAGGATGGCGCCCTCGTCGGGCTGGTGCGCGCCGGACAGGACCTTGATCAGCGTCGACTTGCCGGCGCCGTTCTGGCCGAGCAGGCAGTGCACCTCCCCGGCGCGGACCTCCAGGTCCACGCCGTCCAGCGCACGCACGCCGGGGAAGGTCTTGACGATGCCGGACATCGTCAGGAGCACTTCGTCCGTCGGGTCACTCGCAGTGCTCATTGGTTCGCTCCCGCTCACGCCGGCGCCTCCTGTTCCTGTGCCTGGACGACGGGCACGACCGTGGGGTCCTCCAGCACCCGGCGCAGCGACGCCAACGCGCCGCCGGTGGTCGCCGCGGTGAAGCCGAGCCGCGAGCCGACCACTCTCGCGCCGCCGGCGCCGGGTGCGAGGACATGGGCCACGACCTGGCTGCGAATCGGCTCGACCAGCCACTCGGGCAGCGCGGCGAAGTAGCCGCCGAGCACCACCACGGCCGGGTTGAGCATGTTCACCAGGTACGAGACCCCGAGACCCAGCGCGATCGCGATCTGGTGCAACGCGTCGAGCGTGCGCCGGTCATGCTGTTCCGCGCGGGAGCGGATCATGCGCATGCGCTGGTCGAGATCGAGTGCGGGGTCGCGGATCGGGTCGTCCGGGTCGGCACAGGCGTGCAGCAGCGCGCCGAGCCCGACCTGGGTCTCCCAGCAGCCGCGGCGCCCGCACGAGCAGTACGGGCCGAGCGGGTCCATGGCCATGTGCCCGATCTCGCCGGCGAACCCGCCCACGCCCCGGATGAGCCGGCCACCGGCGATCACGCCGCCGCCGATGCCGAAGTCGCCGGTCAGGTAGACGAGGTCGGCGACGTCCATGGCCGCCAACTCCGCCATGGCGCCGAGGTTCGCGTCGTTGTCGACGACGATCTGGTCGAGCGGGAGGTCCGTGCGGGCGGCGAGGCCGTCGACGACCGCGACGTCCCGCCAGCGCAGCCGCGGCGAGAAGGTGACCGTGCCGGCCTCCGTGTCCACCAGGCCGGGGACGGAGACGGTGACGCCGATGGCGTTCTTGAGGCCGGCCATGGCCTCGGTCACCAGCTGGGCGAGCTGGGCGAGCGTCTGCTCGGGCCCGGCCGCCGGCACGTCCACGGTGGCTCGCTTCTGGAACAGGACCTCGCCGCTGAGGTTGGTGACGAGCGCGCTGACGTGCCCGACATGCACGTCCAGGCCGATGCCGCACACGCTGTCGGGCCGCAGGTCGACCAGCTGGCCGGGGCGTCCCTGCCCGCCGGCGGACACCCCGGCGTCGTGCACGAGCCCCCGCGTCTCGAGGTCGGTGACGAGGCTGGAGACGGTCGCCTTGGAGAGCCCGGACCGCACCGCGAGCTGGGCCCGCGAGAGCGCCCCGTGCTCCCTGAGGGTGCGCACGAGCAGCGCGAGGTTCCCTCGGCGCAGACCCGCCTGGTCTGCGGGGCGGCTCTGGCCCACCGGCGCTCCCACTTCGTTGAGTGCCCGATCGAAGACCGGTGCTCTAACTCACAAAGAAGACTGTCTCAGGGGGACATAGGTCTGCAATAGTCCGATTGGCGCAACATCTTACCCGATCTTTCGTCCCGAATCGTCAAAAGAAGCGCTGCCCCAGCGAGAAGTCCCCCGCCCACCACCCCCCGTCCGCCCCCAAAAACCCGCGAGTCCCGCGTTCAACCATGGCGAGTCCCGCGTTCGCACATACCGAGTTGCGGTTTCGTGCAGACGGCGTGTGCACGAAACCGCAACTCAGGGTGTGTGAACGCGGGACTCGATGTGCTCGGACCCGGGACGGGACTCGGCGTGCTCGAACACCGGACTCGGTGTGCGTGAACGCGGGACTCTGGGTGGTTGAACGCGGGACTCGGTGTGCTTGAACGCGGGACTCGCGGTGTGTGAAGGCGGGACTCGCGGTTAGTTCATGGGGGCGAAGGCTCGGTCGGTTGCTGACCATGCCGCGCCGGTTACGCCGGCGATCTCGCCCAGCTCCGACAGGACTATCGGGAGGTTGCCGGTCGCCAGGGGGAGTGAGCGGCGGTAGACGGAGCTGCGGACCTCGGCGAGGAGTGGGTGGCCCAGGCGGGAGACGCCGCCGCCGATGACCACGATGCCCGGGTTGAGGAAGCTCACCAGCGACGCGACCACGTGGCCCAGGCGGCGGCCGCCTTCGCGGACCAGGTTCGCGGCGGCGAAGTCGCCGGCCGTGGCGGCCTCGCCCACGTCCTGGGCGGTCAGCTTGCCCCGGTCGGTCAGCTTCTCGGCCAGCATGGCCGAACGGCCGGAGCGGGCCAGGGTCAGCGCGTCGCGGGCCAGTGCCGAGCCGCCGAAGTACGCCTCCAGGCAGCCGACCTCGCCGCACGCGCAGGCGGGACCGTAGTCGTCGAGACGGATGTGGCCGATGTCGCCCGCCGTGCCCGCGACCCCGCGGTACACCTTGCCGCCGAGCACGATGCCGCAGCCGATGCCGGTGCCGACCTTCACGAAGATGAGGTCGTCGAGCGAGCGGGCCACGCCTGCGTGCCGCTCGCCCAGCGCCATGACGTTGACGTCATTGTCGACGGTGACCGGACAGTCCCACTTCCCGGCCAGCTCGTCACGTACCGGGTAGCGGTCCCAGCCGGGCATGATCGGCGGCGCGACCGGCATGCCGTCACGGAAGCTCACCGGGCCGGGCAGGCCGATGCCGGCGCCCATCAGGCGACCGGGCGCCTTCTGCAGCACGCGGGCGGCGAGGTCGACGATGCGGCCGAGCACGGGGGTGGGGCCGAGCCGGACCTCACAGTCCTCGCTCTCGATGGCCAGGACCTCGCACCGGCCGTCGGTGAGCGCGACGTTGATCGAGGTCGCACCCACGTCCGCGGCGATGAAGCGCAGGTCGTCGGCGAGATGCACGAGCGTCGAGCGGCGGCCGCCCCTGCTCGCGGCCGGGCCGCCGATCTCGACCAGTCCGGTGTCGACCAGCCGCGCGAGCTCGCCGGTCAGCTTGGCCCTGGGCAGGTCGAGCCGTTCCCCGAGGGCTACGCGGGACATCGGGCCCTCGTCGCGCAGCAACGCGAGCAGTCGCGACTGCTGCCGCGAGGACACCTTCACCTGCTGCCCCGTGGTCGGCGAGTTCACATGTTCAATCTAACCCCGAACGGGTACGCGCTAGTCGTAGACTGCGCGCCGCCGCGTCCCCGAGTCCCCACCGGATCGCGCGGCATGTCCACCCCAACAACCACCTGGAGTAACGAACATGGCCGCGAAGTTCGAGATCTACGAGGACGGCAAGGGCGAGTTCCGGTTCCGGCTGAAGGCCGGCAACGGTGAGATCGTGGCGACCGGCGAGAGCTACAAGTCCAAGGCCGGCGTGATCAACGGGGTCGACGCGGTCAAGCGCGCGGCGGCCGAAGCGGAGATCGACGACAAGACCGACGAGAAGGCGAAGGCCTGATCGTTTTTCACTCGAAAGAGGGCTTTGCGAGCGCCCGCTAGCAAAGCCCCTCTCTCGGGACTTCGAGAGGGTCACGGTTCCCATATGACTGAGAAGCCCTAGGCTGCCAACGTGCGCCTTGCAGCCACCAGGTTCGTGCCGGCCTTCATCTTGTCACTATGCGCCCTGGTCATCACCGCAATCGTCGCCGCCCCGGGTGCCGTTGCCGCACGCAACGCACGCCAGGGGCAGCCGAGCAACGGGGACAACGACGCCACGCAGGGGGCCTGCCAGCATCGGGAGCTTCCCCCGCCGCCGATCGACACGTCGGAGGAGCCGAAGCCGGGCACGCCGAGCCCACAACCACTCCCTGTTCCTGAGGACCCCGTCGGGGGAGCACGGATGGGTGAGTGCGGCATGGTTCAGCCCGAGAACGCCCCTGCGGCGCCCGCTGTGACGGCCGCCACATGGGTGATTTCCGACCTCGAGTCCGGCGACGTGCTCGCCGCCAAGGACCCGCACGCCCGCGAGCGTCCGGCGTCGCTGATCAAGGTCCTGCTGGCCATCGTCGTCATCCGCGAGCTGCGCCCGGACCAGGTCATCACGGGCACGCAGGAGGACGCGAACCAGGAGGGCACGCGGGTCGGCATCGGGGAGGGCGGCCAGTACACGGTCGACCAGCTGCTGCACGCCCTCGTGATGCGCTCGGGCAACGACGCCGCGTTCGCGCTGTCCCGCGCGCTCGGCGGCGCGGACGCCGCGACGGACAAGATGGACGCGCTGGCCAAGGAGATGGGCGCGCTCGACACGCGGGCCGCGACCCCGTCCGGCCTGGACGGTCCCGGCATGACGACGTCCGCGTACGACATGAGCCTGATCTTCCGCGCGGCGATGAAGCACGAGGAGTTCGCCGCCGCGGCGAAGACCCAGAAGATCGACTTCCCGGGTTACGGCGGCCGACCGGGCTTCCAGGTCAACAACGACAACCATCTGCTCCGCGAGTACGAGGGCTTCCTCGGCGGCAAGACCGGCTTCACCGACGACGCGCGGCACACCTACGTCGGCGCGGCGGAGCGCAACGGCCGGCGCCTGGCGGTCGTGCTGCTGCGTGGTGAGCGCGAGCAGGCGCCACTGTCGAAGCAGGGCGCGGCGCTCCTGGACTACGGCTTCACCCTGGCGACCGCGAAGACCAAGCCGGTCGGCGAGCTGGTGAGCAAGTCACCGGAGGCACAGCCCAAGCAGGACGGCAGCGCGGAGAAGGACGACGCGGCGAGCCGGCCCGTGAGCGGCGAGCCGACCTCGGACTCGGCGCGCGCGTCGGCCGATGCGGACCGCTCGGCCTTCGGCAACGTCGGCCTGCCGCTGGTCATCCTGGCCTCCGTCGGGATCCTCGCCGTCGCCGGCATGTGGTACCGACGCCGCAGGGCCCGCCTGGCCCGCGCGAACCGCGGCTAGCGCGGCGCCGAGGCTAGAGCGGTGTCGAGAGGCGGGCCTAGTCCGAGCGGCGCTTCCGGCCCCGCAGCAGCAGACCCAGCAGGGCGCCCGCGCCGAGGAGTCCCGCCGCGGCGCCCGGGGTCGGGCCCTTCTGGACGACCATCCGCGGGCTGATCACGGCCGGCGGCGGTGGCGGCGGTATCGGGGCGACGAAGTTCTCCCTGGCGGTGGCCGTCCACGCCGTGATGAACAGCAGGAAGCGCGACACCAGGTTCGCGAACACCAGCAGACCGATGATCGGACCGAACAGCTGGCCGGACGGCGAGCTCGTCACGCTCGCCAGGTACACCGCGAAGACCTGTTTCAGCAGCTCGAACCCGACCGAAGCCGCGGCCGCGCCACGGACCGCCGAGCGGACCCCCACCTTCTCGCGGGGCAGCCGCGACAGCACCCACAGGAACACCAGCCAGTTCGCCACCAGTGACAGCACGATCGTGGCCACCCGCAGCAGGAACACCGCCCACGCGTCGTCGTCGAGGCCGACCAAGCCGAGCAGCCACGAACCCAGCCCGCCCCCGGCGGCGGACAGTCCGAACGAGACCGCCAGCGCCAGCCCGAGCCCGAGCAGTGCCAGCAGGTCCTTGATCGTCGTGCTGAGGAACGGGCGCTGCTTGTGCTCCAGCCCCCACTGCGCGGTCAGGGCATCACGCAGGTTCGACATCCAACCGAGGCCGGAGTACAGCGCGGCGAGCAGGCCGAGGATTCCGACCGTGCTGCGCGACTTGATGGCCTCGTCGACGACGTCGGTGATCGTCTCGCCCAGCCCGGACGGCACCGCGTCGGTGATGCCGTGCTTCATTTCCGTCAGCAGGGCGTCGTTGCCGGCCAACACGAAACCGGCGATAGCGAAGGCGATCATCAACAATGGGAACAGCGAGAGCACGCTGAAATACGTGATGGCGGCGGCGTAATGGTTGCCATAGCGCTCGGTGAACGCCTCGCCCGCCCGTGCGAGATGGTCGAGCCACGGCCGCGCCCGCCGCTGCCGGGTCATGAACGATTCTTTTTTGTCCGCCGCCACGGGCAAACGTTAGCCGCGCCAGACGGTCCGTGCACGTTAGGACGGCGCGAGGAAACCCAGCTTGTCGTAGGTCCTGGCGAGCGTCCGGCCGGCGACCTCGCGGGCCCGCTCGGCGCCGCGCGAGAGGATCTTGTCCAGCTCGGCCGGGTCGTCCAGGTACGCCCGCACCCGCTCCCGCACCGGCGTGACGAACTCGACGAGCGCCTCGGCGACCTCCTTCTTCAGGTCGCCGTAGCCCTTGCCGGCGTAGTCGTCCTGCAGCTGCGCGGTGGTGCGGTCGGTGAAGGCCGACAGGATCGCCAGCAAGTTAGACACACCCGGCTTGTGCTCGGGGTCGTACCGGATCTCCCGGTCGTTGTCGGTCACCGCCGAGCGGATCTTCTTGGCCGACACCTTGGGGTCGTCGAGCAGGTCGACGATGCCGGCCGGCGAGGACGAGGACTTGCTCATCTTCGAGCCGGGGTCCTGCAGGTCGTAGATCTTGGCCGCGTCCTTGAGGATGTACGGCTCCGGCAGCACGAACGTGCGGCCGAAACGGGAGTTGAAGCGCTGCGCGAGGTCGCGGGTCAGCTCGAGGTGCTGGCGCTGGTCCTCACCGACGGGCACATGGTTGGCCTGGTAGCAGAGGATGTCCGCGGCCTGGAGCGACGGGTAGCCGAACAGGCCGAGCGTGATCCGGTCCTGCGCCTGCTTGGCGGACTTGTCCTTGAACTGGGTCATCCGGCTGGCCTCGCCGAAGCCGGTGAGGCACTGCATGACCCAGCCCAGCTGCGCGTGCTCCGGCACCTGGCTCTGCACGAACAGCGTGGCGCGCTCGGGGTCGATGCCCAGCGCCAACAGCTGCGCGGCGGAGATCCTGGTGCGCTTGCGCAGCAGCTTGGGGTCGTGCTCGACGGTGATCGCGTGCAGGTCGACCACGCAGTAGAACGTGTCGTGCGTGTCCTGCATGGCGACCCACTGACGCACCGCGCCGAGGTAGTTGCCGAGGTGGAACGAGTCAGCCGTCGGCTGGATCCCGGACAGTACGCGCGGGCGACGTTCTTGCGTTTCCGTCACTCCCCGATTCTGCCAGGGTCAGACGACGGCCTTGTCGGTGACCGTCGGCTCCGGCCGGGGTTTCGGGGCCGGGGAAAGGCCGCGGCGGCGGTGCCGCAGCAGGCCGGTCACCAGGCCACCCAGTCCGACGACGACCGCGGCCACACCGACGGGGCCGATGGGGAACTGCATGTTCGATGCCGCGACGCCGTCCGCCGTGCTGGCGCTCGCCACGACCGCTCCGGTCACCAGGGCGACCGGCACCAGAGAAAAGACCACACTCAGCCGAACTAGCCTGGCGACCGCCAGGGCAACTCGGTTGCGCACTGGTGCGCCTCCTGTGTTCGTCACCATCGGGTTACACCCGTTTAGGGGTCTTCCGGCCGGGGAACTCCACCGTGAGTGCTGGCAGGTTAGCCCAATCGGTACGACGCGGGAGAGTAGTCCCCCTACCGCGCCGGTGGCCACCCGGGGCCGGCTTCTGCCTGCTGACCTGCGGCGATCCAGCCGTTGTCGCTCGCGGTGTCGATCAACGCCGCCATCGCCTCGCCCAGCGCCGTGGACGCCTCACCGATGTGAGCGGTCCGCGTGCGCACGGTGTCCGCCGTGACACCCGGTGTGCGCCAGGTTCCGCCGCCGGCCATCCAGTTGAGCAGGTTGGGCTCCAGCCGGTCGATGGCCTTCGCGAACCGGGCCTCGGGGGTCACCCGGGCCTCGAACTCGTCCCAGAGCGCACGGAAGTCGCCGGCCTGGTCGGCCGGCAGCAGCCCGAACAGGCGCTCGGCGGCGGCCAGCTCCCGCTCGGCCTGGCTGGTCCGGAGCTCGTCGTCGTACAGGGGCGTGTCCCCCGCGTAGATCTCGACGAGGTCGTGCACGACGACGAGCTTGATGGTGTGCCCCACGTCGATGGGTTCGTCGGCGTACTCGGCGAGGACCGGGACCATCAGCGCGAGGTGCCACGAGTGCTCCGCGTCGTTCTCCCGCCGCGCCACGGCCGCGAGCGTCGACGCGCGGAGCACGGTCTTGAGCCGGTCCACCTCGATCAGGAACGCCAGCTGCCGCCCCAACCGGCCGTCTACCGGCAGCGGGCGGCGTTCGACGAGCAAAGGTTCGTCCACACACGCGACCCTGTCATACGCGGCGGACACTAGGCTGCTGGGTCGTGAGGATCACCGTGCTCGGCAGCTGCGCGGCCTGGCCGGAGCCGGGGCGGGCGTGTGCCGGGTTCCTGGTCGAGCACGCCGGCTTCCGGGTGGTGCTGGACCTGGGTTTCGGCACGTTGCCAAGGCTCCTGGCCCTCTGCCCGAACGGCGCCGTGGACGCGGTCGTGATCACGCATGCGCACAGTGACCACTGCGTGGACCTGAACGGCCTACTGCGGGTGCGGCACTACGGGGAGCTCTCGTTCGACCGGATCCCGCTGCTGTGCGCGCCCGGGGTGGCG
The DNA here is from genome assembly GCF_035634895.1 of Actinophytocola sp. Classification (GTDB taxonomy): domain Bacteria; phylum Actinomycetota; class Actinomycetes; order Mycobacteriales; family Pseudonocardiaceae; genus Actinophytocola. The sequence goes on from NZ_DASQCC010000194.1 coordinate 60,948, forward strand.
TCACTTGTCGACGGCCTGGAGCCGTCCCCGAGGCTGACCGAGCTCTTCGACGTCGTGGAGCTGCCCGGGACGCACAAGGTGGGGCCGTTCGAGGTACTGGGGTTGGCGCTGCCGCACCACGTGCCGAACGTGGGCGTCCGCCTCACCACGACCCGTCACCGGACCATGGCCTACACCGGTGACACCGGTCCGTCGCCGGCCCTGGCCGAGCTGGGGCGACGGGCGGACCTCTACATCATGGACGCGACCCTCCAGGGCGAGCCCGAGGAGCACCTGCTGTCGGCGGAGGCGGCCGGGCACTGGGCACGCGAGGCGGACGCACGACGGTTGATGCTGACGCACTTCTGGCCGGGGAACGACCGCGGTGTGTCACTGCGACAGGCGGCCACCACGTACGCCGGGGAGATCCTGGCGGCGGAGGAAGGCCTGGTGGTCGAGCTGTGACGGACTTCTGAGCCGCGCAGGAGGACACGGGGTTCGTGCGCCCGTCGAGGACGAGCGTTACCTGCTGGTCAGCACTTCTTGGCGTCGAGTGGGCGGATGAAGTCGACCGAGACCCAGCGGCCCGCGCTGAGCTGGCGGAAGCCGTTCTGGACCACCTTGCTCGCGTCGGACTCCTCGCCCCTGGCCAGCTCGTCCACCACGTTCGCGGGGTCCACGACCGGGGCCGAACGCACCCGTACGCCGTCCTCCGTGGACGCGATGCGGCAGGCCACGGTCTCGGTGGAGGTCGGACCCTGCTTCGTGTGCTGCTCGTCCTTGCCCTGGACGTACAGCACCCCGACACCCGCGACCAGCGCGATCGCGATCACGGTTCGCTTGCCGGTCAGCTTCAACTTCACCGGTATCGCTCCTCATGACGGCACGACACGAATATGCCATCCACAGGTATAGCTCAGCCCGTTGGAGAAATGAAAGAGCCTGGGCACAAACCACTCTCGTGATGCAGTGGCCGGGCGGTGGACACCACGCTCCGTAAAGAAATGCCACGCCCGCGCATAACGCGGGCGTGGCATTTGACAAAACCAATCAGGCAGCTGCCATCTTCTTCTGGAGGTTCTCGTCAAGTGTCGCGAGGAAGTCCTCGGTGGTCTGCCATTCCTGGTCCTTGCCGATGAGCAGGGCCAGGTCCTTGGTCATCCGACCGCTCTCGACGGTCTCGATGATGACCTTCTCGAGCGTCTCGGCGAAGCCGATGACCTCCGGCGTGCCGTCCTGCTTGCCCCGGGCCTCGAGGCCGCGGGTCCACGCGAAGATCGACGCGATCGGGTTGGTCGAGGTCGGCTTGCCGGCCTGGTGCTGGCGGAAGTGCCTGGTCACCGTGCCGTGCGCGGCCTCGGCCTCCACCTTGCCGTCCGGCGTCATGAGCACCGACGTCATCAGGCCGAGCGACCCGAAGCCCTGCGCGACCGTGTCGGACTGGACGTCACCGTCGTAGTTCTTGCACGCCCAGACGTAGCCGCCCTCCCACTTGAGCGCGGCGGCGACCATGTCGTCGATGAGCCGGTGCTCGTAGGTCAGGCCCTTGGCATCGAAATCGGCCTTGAACTCGGCCTCGAAGATCTCGGCGAACACGTCCTTGAACATGCCGTCGTAGGCCTTCAGGATCGTGTTCTTCGTGGACATGTACAGCGGGTACTCGCGCTCCAGCGAGTAGCGCATCGATGCCCGTGCGAAATCCTCGATGGACTTGCGGTAGTTGTACATCCCGACCGCGACGCCGCCGCCCTCCGGGAACTGCGCGACCTCGAACTCCATCGGCTCGCCGCCGTCGGACGGCTGGTAGCTGATGGTCAGCGTGCCGGGGCCGGGCACCTTGAAGTCCGTGGCCTTGTACTGGTCGCCGTGGGCGTGGCGGCCGATGATGATCGGCTTGGTCCAGCCCGGCACCAGCCGCGGGATGTTCGAGATGACGATCGGCTCGCGGAAGATCACGCCGCCGAGGATGTTGCGGATGGTGCCGTTGGGGCTCCGCCACATCTTCTTCAGGCCGAACTCCTCGACCCGGGCCTCGTCCGGGGTGATCGTGGCGCACTTCACACCGACGCCGTACTTCGCGATGGCGTTCGCCGCGTCGACGGTCACCTGGTCGTCGGTGGCGTCCCGGTGCTCTATGCCCAGGTCGTAGTAGTCCAGGTTGATGTCCAGGTACGGGTGGATCAGCTTTTCCTTGATGAACTGCCAGATGATGCGGGTCATCTCGTCGCCGTCGAGCTCGACGACCGTCCCCTGGACCTTGATCTTGGCCATGTGCCGGGATTCTCCTCTCGCGTCCTCATTGCGCGCGCGTTCGTCTGCTTCGCCCGCCCAAACAGTACACGCGTACGGGTTGCCTCGCTCACGCGAGTCCCGCGACCGCCGCGATGATCTTCCGCGTCACGAGCGGCTGCTGGCTGCCGCCCATGTGCAGGGTGTTGACCGAGAACACGACGCGCAGCGACAGGTCACGGGTGGCGCCCATGCCGTTGTTGTAACCGGGACGGTCACCGGTCTTGCCCCAGAACTCCACGTTGCCGGCGGCCAGCTTGGCGAGGCCGTGGCCGAGGTAGGCGTGCGGGGGCACTTCGGCGTCGGGGTCGGTCGGGTCGTACGCGGGGTCGTAGAGGTGCACGTCCGGGATCTGGAACAGCAGCGCGGTCTCCGTCGCGGGCAGGAGCCGGCCGGACATGAGCGCGGTCAGGAACCGGTCGAGGTCGGGCGCGTTGGAGACGATCTCGGCGGCGGCCCACTGGTAGGTGGGATTGGCCTCCGTGATGTCCACATAGGACCCGTTCTGGAGCTCGTACCCGTGCGCGTGCGGCCCGTGGATCTCGGTGTCGGTGCCGGGCACGGTCGTGGCGGTGAGGTGCAGCGGCCGGATGACGCCGTCGCGGACGGCGTCGCCGTAGGGCCGGCCGGTGACCTTCTCGATGACCGCGCCGAGGACGAGGTAGTCGATGTTGCCGTAGTTCTGCTGGGTGCCCGGCGGGAAGAGGAGGGGTTTGACCGCGCCGTCGGCGGTGTGGAAGGAGAGGTCGAACAGCTGCCGCGGCGTCCAGGTGTCGAAGCGGTGCGGGAGGAACCAGGCCGGGTCCTTGTGGTCGATGTCCGCGGAGGGCAGGCCGGAGGTGTAGGAGAGCAGCTGGTCGATGGTGATGGGCGCGTACTCGGCGGGCAGGATGTCGGACGCGTAGGACTGGACGGTGCGGTGGAGGTCGAGCCTGCCCTTGGCGACGAGCTGGAGGGCGGCGGTGGCGGTGAAGGACTTGGTCATGCTGCCGATGCGGAACCGGCCGTCGATCGGGACCTTCTGTCCGGTGTGGATGTCCGCGACGCCGGAGGTGCCCTCCCAGCAACCGGCCGAGCCGCGGACCTGGAGGAGGGCGCCGCTCGCCTGGTCGTTGGGCAGCCCGGCGATGGCGGCCTCGAGCTTGCTCGTGTCGAACTTGGCCGAGTCGAACTTGGCCGAGTCGAACTTGGCCGAGTCGAGCGCCGGCAACTGCTTGGCCGGCGCCGCGATGGCCGGCGCCGCACCGAGGGTGAGCGCGGCGGCGGTCAGTAGGACGGTGATCGTTTTCATGGTCAACAGCCTGGCGGCCGACGCGGCCACTGCCATCCGGGGCGAACCCCGGTTTCTGTCTCAGGGTCGGCCTCCGGCCCCGGACTCGATCGTCCCACGAGGCAACGACAGGACCGGGAGCTGTGGACTGCCGGCTGTGGACAAGGGCCCGACTGTCGGTGCGTTGCCGTAGCGTGGAACCCGGGGGCCGGAGGCCACCACTCAGGAACGCGCTCGCCACTCCTCGGCGAGCATCGCGAACACGATCTCGTCCGTCCATTCGCCCTTGACGAACTCGTTCTTCACGAAGTGGGCCTCCATGCGCAGGCCGAGCCTCGTCATCAGGCCCGCCGACGCGTCGTTGCGGGCGTCGGCGCGGCCGATGATCCGGTGCAGCCCCAGCTGCTCGAACCCCAGCCGCAACATCTCCGTCGCCGCCTCGCGGGCGTAGCCCTTCCCGTGGTGGCGCGGGTCGAACACGAAGCCGAACTCGCCGGTCTTGTTCCACTCGGACGTCCACGAGAGGTTCACGTCGCCGAGCAGCGCTCCGGTCTCCCCGTGCTCGACCGCCAGGACCAGCACGTCGCCCTCCTTCTCGAGCGTCGGGTGCTCGATCCGGTACCTCAGCGCGTTGACGACCTGGTCGCGGTCCCGTGGCGGCCACATCAGGTAGCGGGCCACCTCGGGCAGTTGCTGGTACGCGTACAGGGCGTCCAGGTCGTCGTCGGCGAACGGGCGGAGGATGAGGCGGTCGGTCTTGATCGGGTAGGCAGGTCGGAGCACCCCGCCACGCTAACCCACGCGGCGCGTCCGGCCCCATGGTTTGGTGACGGACAGGATCGCGCACGTCAGGTACATGGCGGTGGACACGATCCCCGCCGACAGCATGCTCATCCCGTCCTGGCCGACGTCCGCGAGCCGGTCGGCCGGGGCGGCGGACACCAGGTCGGACAGCGCACGCAGGCCCGGCACCAGCGACAGCGGCACCAGCACGACCGCGACCGTCGTCAGGGAGAACTTCACCAGCACCCACCGGTACCGGAACACGCCCCACTTGCTGTAGTAGCCGAGCAGGATCCCGGACACGTACGCGAGCAGGCTGACCGGGATCAGCAGCGGCCCCCCGATCAGGTACAGCGCGCCCAACGCGAAGTGCTGGGTGGCGGGGTCGTCGGTGGTCAGTCCGGTGATCTCCAGGGTCAGGTTGCCGACGTTGAGGCCCAGCCACCCGACCGACACGACGATGTGCAGGATCAGGAGCCATTTGCGGGTCGTGGGCGCAAGCCTTCTGGCACTTCGCTCGGTCGTGGTAGTCATGCCCATATGGTCGGTTTCGCGGCCCTGCCTTGTCGTCGTCGCGGAAGCCCGCTTCGCGGTGCGCCGAGGGACGTACGAGCACGCACGCGGCTACTCTCCGCGAGGTAGAAGGCGCGTGCCATGATGACGCCATGGCGATCTGGCTGACCACGGACTCCGAGGCCAACGAGCTGCTCGACCGCGAGCCACTGGCCCTGCTCATCGGCATGCTGCTGGACCAGCAGATCACGATCGAGACGGCGTTCATGGGCCCGCGCAAGATCCTCGACCGCATCGGCGCGCTCGACGCACGCACGATCGCCGAGTACGACCCCGAGAAGTTCGCCGCGCTGTGCTCGACCCCGCCGGCCATCCACCGCTTCCCCGGCTCGATGGCCAAGCGGATCCAGACCCTGTGCCAGGGCCTGGTCGAGGAGTACGACGCCGACGCGGCCGCGGTGTGGACCGCCGGCGACCCGTCGGGCACGGAGGTCCTCATGCGACTCAAGGCGCTGCCGGGCTTCGGCGACGTGAAGGCGAAGATCTTCCTTGCCCTGCTTGGCAAGCAGCGCGGCCTCGCGGCGAAGGGCTGGCAGCGGGCGGCGGGCGAGTTCGGCAGGAAGGGCACCCACCTGTCGGTCGCCGACATCACCGACGAGGCCAGCCTGCAGCAGGTCCGCGCGTACAAGAAGCAGATGAAGGCGGCGGCCAAGGCCGCGGCCGCACAGGGCTAGCCGCGGCTGGCGCTCAGGTTCATGGACATCGCGGTGACCAGGTTCCGGTCGTTGAACTGGACCGACACCGAGAAGTCCTGGCCGGAGACGTACATCTGCGGCCCGTTGTGCTGGAACTTCAGCCCGCGGTACAGCGCGTACGACTCGAACGCCAGCCGGTGGTCGTGGATGCGCAGCTCGGCCAGGCCCTGCTGGAGCACCCGGCTCACCCGCGGCCCGGCGGGTGGCGGCAGCACGAAGTCCGGATGCTCGATCAGGAAGCCGGCGCGCGTACCGCCGCCCACCGGACCCTGGTATCCGGTCCACCGCACCGCCGCGACCTTCGACGCCTCCATCATCAGCGCCGTGACCGCCGCGGGCTCCGTCGGCGAGCCCGGTAGGGCGTCGAAGGGGATCTCCGGCGTCGTCAGCTCCGGGATGTCGTTGCGCTCACCGAAGGCACGCACGAACTTGGCCAGCTCCAGCAGTTCCTCGCGATAGCCGGCCGGGTTGGCCCACGACCACAGCCAGGACTTCGGCCCCGGTGCCGCACTGCCCAGCAGATGCATGTCCGTACACGTCAGCGGGTGGTCGCCGGTGAAGGAGAACCTCTGCTCGGTGAGGTCGGTCTCCCAGGCGTGTTCGCCGATCGTCTCGGACAGGTGCAGCTGGTGCTCGAACGACAGCAGCGCGGCCTCGTCCTGCATCTGGAGGAAGGTTGGCACGGGCGGGACGCTACCGGCCCGCCCGTGCGGTCGCGTGCGGGACGCTCAACTCGGCGGCTTGCGGGCCACCACCGCGGCACTGCACTCCTCGACCTGGCTCAGCGGGCGCAGCCGGGGGCCGTCCGGCCACCACATGTCCGACATCACGATGTCCGGCGCCATGCCGGGGCCCGGTGGGATGATCTCCAGGCCGGGGATGAACTTCATGATCTCCGCCTTGGACCGGAACCGGCCGGAGCCCATGGGGCTGTGGATGAACACGTTCTCCATCCGCTCGGCGAGCGCCTGGTGTTCCGCCGTGCCCGGGTTCAGGAAGTGCGAGATGGCGACGAAGCTGCCCGGCGCCAGCGCGTCGACGTACTCCTGCATCAGCTCGCCGCCGTTGTCGGCCGTGTAGTGGTGCAGCGTGCCCACCTGCAGCAACGCGATCGGCTCGCGGAAGTCCAGGTAGCCACGCACCTGCGGGTTCTGGAGCACGTCCTGCGGCTGGAAGATGTCCGCCGCGACGAAGTGGGTGTAGTCGTTCTCGTCCAGCAACGCGTTGCCGTGCGCGATGACCACCGGGTCGTTGTCGACGTAGACGACCCGGGCCTCCGGCGCGATGCGCTGCGCGATCTGGTGTGTGTTCTCGGCGGTCGGCAGGCCGGAGCCGCAGTCGAGGAACTGGCGGATGCCGCCCTGGTCGACCAGGAACCGCACCGCGCGGATCAGGAAGTTCCGGTTCGACCACGCCAGGTCCTGCGCCTCGGGGGCGACTTCCCGGACCCGGTGGTACACCTCGCGATCGATCGCGTAGTTGTCCTTGCCGCCCAGGAACGCGTCGTACACCCGGGCGATGCTCGCCCTGTTCGGGTCGACTCCTACCGGCACCTTGCTTGGCGCGTCGTATTTTGACGCGATCGTGGCCATCGCAAACCCTCGCTACCCGAAGAAAACTCCCGCGGACCCGCGCCAGGGTAGCGACGCAGATCACACCGGTAAACGCCGCCTTCGATCTTGTTAACGGGCGGCGCGCGGCGCTGCATCTGCACTTGCGCAGGTTGCGGAGCCGCACGCGACCTTGGACTTTCTGTATGCGGAGTAGCCAAGTCACCCGATCGGTGGAGCAGGTTCACACGATGAGACAAAAACCTGTGTCACCCGGAAGAGGGATCGTGCTCACGCCAGCGTGACGCGGTCGCGCCGAGCACGGCATGCTCCGCTACGAGTGGGCCAGGAACACGAGATCCGGCTCGCCACGTGGTACCGGGATCTCCAGAGTCTCCACCGGGCCAAGGCGTTCGGCCAGTTCGGCGACGAACGCCGGCGCCCGGCCCGCGCTCCACACCGCCAGCACCCCGCCGGGGACGAGCGCCTCGACGATCATGTCCAGGCCGGCCGGACCGTACAGGGCCGCGTTGCCCTCGTCGACCGTCCACTCCGGACCGTTGTCGATGTCCAGGCACAGTGCGGCGAACCTGCCGGCGCTCGGCAGCCACGTGACCAGATCGCCTTGCACCACACGCACTCGCGGGTCGGCGAGCACCGCCGCGTTCCTCAGGTACGTCGAGTTCCACTCGATCACCGCGGGCTCGCGCTCCACCACGACAACCTCGCCGACGGTCGGGTGCGCGAGCGCCTCGCGCAGCGAGAAGCCGACGCCGAGGCCCCCGACCAGAAGCCGGCCGCCGGCCGGCATCCGCCCGACGGCGGCACTGATCATGAGTCGCTCGGACTCGCCGTTCCTGGTATCCATCAGGAAGACACCGTTGGCGATGATCTCGTAGTGCGAACCCGACCGCCGCAGCACGAGCTCACCGCCTACTCCGTCGACGCGCGCGAGGACCTGCGGGATCACCCCAACAGACTAGAATCAGCCGGGCAATCCGGACCTACCCTGGTGTGGGTCGGGAGGGAGTTGCACTATGCAGGCGGCAGTCGGCGACCATCTCCACGTCCACGGTCGCATCGTCGGAAACTCCGACCAGCTGGCGGAGATCATCGAGGTACGCGGCGCGGACGGCGGCCCGCCGTACCTGGTCCGGTACCCCGACGGTCGGGAGCGACTCGTGTTCCCGGGCCCCGACTGCGTGGTCGAGAAGGACTGAACGTGCAGGGCGGCGCGCGATCGGCGCGCCGCCCCGCGCGTCGCGACCGCGCCAGCTCAGACCCCGGCAGGCCCCCCGGTCAGACCCTGGTCAGCTCGGCGATCAGCTCGTCGACGTCGAAGTGGTCGTCCTCCCCGCCGAGCGGGACCATCTGCTCGGTCGCGCCGAGGAACCTGTCGACCGCCCCGTGGTCCAGCTCCAGCAGGGCATAACCCTCCGGGGACTCGATCTCGATGACGAGCATGCGCAGCCCGCGCTCCTCGATGGGCCGGAAGCGGACGTCGCCGAAACCGGCGGACTCGCCAAGGCCCTCGACGAGCAGCTCTCGGGAGAAGACCCACTCAACCCAGCGGTCCCGGTCCGTCTGGAACGCGGCCGTCACGGTGAACGGCTGGTCGGCACGGTAGGACCAGCGCGAACGGACGGGCGTGGTGCCGTCGTGGAGTGCGACTAACTCTGTGTGAATAGCTTCGGTGGTCATCTCTGGCCCCCTCCTCGGTCTCGACTGGGTAGTTCGAGGGTGAGATGCGCGAGGGGGCCAGAACTGACGACCTTTGCCCGATGTTCAGCCCATCAGGTATGACGGGCGCCACACACGTAACGCCTGAACTGCCGTTCAGATGAGGCCGAGACCCTTGACGGCGTCCCGCTCCTCGGCCAGCTCGGCCACGGAGGCGTCGATCCGCTCGCGGGAGAAGTCGTCGATCTCCAGCCCCTGAATGATTTCCCACCCGCCGTTCGCGGTGCGGACGGGGAACGAGGAGATGAGGCCCTCGGGCACGCCGTAGGAGCCGTCGGAGACCACGGCCATCGAGGTCCAGTCGGTGCCGTGCACCCAGTCGTGGACGTGGTCGATGGCGGCGTTGGCGGCCGAGGCGGCGCTCGACGCGCCGCGGGCCTCGATGATCGCGGCACCGCGCTTGGCGACGGTCGGGATGAAGGTGTTCTTCAGCCACTCGTCGTCGCCGACGGCCGCGGCGGCGGACCGGCCGCCGACCTCGGCGTGGAAGATGTCGGGGTACTGGGTGGCGGAGTGGTTGCCCCAGATCGTCAGCTTGGCGATGTCGGTCACCGAGATGCCCAGCTTCGCCGCAAGCTGCGAGAGCGCCCGGTTGTGGTCGAGGCGCGTCATGGCGGTGAACCGGTCGGCCGGCACGTCCGGGGCGTGCGCCTTGGCGATCAGGGCGTTCGTGTTGGCCGGGTTGCCGACCACGAGGACCCTGACGTCGTCCGCGGCGCCGGCGTTGATCGCCTCGCCCTGGGGCTTGAAGATGCCGCCGTTGGCCTCCAGGAGGTCACCGCGCTCCATGCCCTTGGCGCGGGGCCGGGCGCCGACGAGGAGGGCGACGTTGACGCCGTCGAAGGCGCGCTTGGGGTCGTCGGTGATGTCGATGCCCGCGAGCAGCGGGAACGCGCAGTCGTCGAGCTCCATGGCGGTGCCCTCGGCGGCCTTCAGTGCCGGCGGGATCTCCAGCAGCGACAGCCGGACGGGCGTGTCGGGCCCGAGCAGCTGCCCGGAGGCGATGCGGAAGAGCAGTGCGTAACCGATCTGGCCGGCGGCACCGGTGACGGTGACCTTGACGGCAGCCTTGCTTGCCACGGGGAAGATCCTCCCGACTGATGAAGAGAAATTCGGTGGCAGGAGGCTATCAAGCAGGTCGGACGGGGGTGGGGCCGCTTGTGAGCTGAGAGTCATTGCGGTGTCGGCCACAGGTGGCGGGCCGAGGCCGCAGGATCATGGGGCCGGTCAGTTCCCCAGCGGGCCGCCCTCGATCGTCATCGCGACGAAGATCATGCAGGCGCCGAACCCCGCGTACGTCAACACATCCACGCCCCGGCTGCGGATCATGATCAGGCCGGCCTGGTCGTCCCGCAGCAGCGCGCGCAGTGCCGCGGCCAGGAACAGGGCCACGCCGATCAGCACCGTCCCCTCCCGCCAGTGGTACAGCACGATCCGCAGCAGCCCGAACGCCACCACCGCCAGCACCATCCCGAAGGGCAGGTGGGCCAGCACCGGGTGCTTGCGGCCGTGCGGAGTCGTCATGACGCCGCCCGCTCCGCCGCCACCACCGTGTTCGTCAGCAGCATCGCCACGGTCATCGGGCCCACGCCGCCCGGCATCGGGGCCAGCCAGCCCGCGACCTCGCGGACGTCCGGGTGGACGTCGCCCACCAGGCCCTCTTCGGTGCGGGTGATGCCGACGTCCAGCACCGCTGCGCCCGGCTTGACCATGTCGGGGGTGATCAGGGCCGGGTTGCCGGCGGCCGCCACGACGATGTCGGCCCGGCGGACCTCGGCGGCCAGGTCCTTGGTGCCGGTGTGGCACAGGGTCACGGTCGCGTTCTCGGACCGGCGCGTCAGTAGCAGGCCCAGCGGGCGGCCCACGGTCACGCCACGACCGACCACGGTGACGTTCGCGCCGGCGATCGGCACGTCATACCTGCGCAGCAGCTCGACGATGCCCAGCGGGGTGCACGGCAGCGGGCCCGTCTCGCCGAGGACCAGGCGGCCCAGGTTCATCGGGTGCAGACCGTCCGAGTCCTTGGCCGGGTCCACCCGCTCCAGGGCCGCGCCCGCGTCCAGGTGGCCGGGCAGGGGCAGCTGGATGAGGTAACCCGTGCAGGCGGGGTCGGCGTTCAGCTCGTCGATCACGCGGTGCAGGTCGGACTGGGTGACGTCCGCGGGCAGGTCCCGGCGGATCGAGTCGATGCCGACCTTGGCGCACGCGTTGTGCTTGCCGCGGACGTACGAGTGCGAGCCCGGGTCGTCGCCGACCAGCACCGTGCCCAGGCCGGGCACGACGCCGCGCGCGGCCAGCGCGGCGACCCGCACGCGCAGGTCGTCGAAAATCGCGGCTCGGGTGGCCTTGCCGTCCAGGATCGTCGCGGTCACGGCGCCATCCTCTCATCGCCCTCTCATCGTCCACGGACGCGGATGGCGGCGATGCCGACCGCGACCATCGTCAGCGCGATGCCGGCCACGCTCGTGACCGACAGCCCGCCCGCCGTCGGCACGAACACGTCCAGCAGCACCGCGCCGACCAGCTGGCCCGCCACCGACGACATGCCGAGCAGGAGCACGCCCGTCACCCGGACGGCTGCCACGGCGGTCATGATCGTGCAGATGCCCAGCGGACCGCCGATGTAGAGCCACCACTGACCGGGTGGTGTGGCCGGCCAGCCCCTGACGATCACGTCCACGGCCACCGCGAGAGCCAGCGCACACGTGCCGACCAGGAAGTTCACCACCGTCGGGACCACGACGCCGGCCGCGGCGGCGCGGACCCGGCCGTTCATCGCGCCCTGCCAGGCCAGTCCGCAGCCGGCTACCGCCGGTAACACTGCCCACCAAAGTCCACCCGAAGCGGTGACGACCGCGTGGTCGGAGACCGAGATGATCACCGCAATCACCGCGAGCGACGCCCCGACCGCTCTCGGGAGCGTGATCGGCTGCGGGCCGCCAGGACCCAGCCCGGCGCGGTCGACGGGCAGGCTGCACACGACCTGACCAGCCACGACCGCGACTGTGAAAACGGCCACGCCGAGGATTGGCACGGTGATGCCCTGGGTAGTGACGAGTAACGCTCCACACGCTCCACCGAGCATTTGCCACGGTCTTATTGCCTGGTCGCGCAGTGCTTTCCGCAAACGCCCGACACCGGCTCGGGCGTTTGGCAGGATCGGTGACACAGCGAGAAGCAGGACGGACCCGACGGAGAAGGAGACCAGGGCGGCGACGAGGCCGTCACCCAGCTCATGGCCGAGCTGGCCGTTGATCCGGCCCTGCACGGCCAGGGCGACGCCACCCAGTGCGGCCAGGGCGGACCCCGCCACACGGAGCCGGGCCGGCGGATGGTGTGCTGAGACGGCGGTGCTCACGCCTCGTCATCCTCGCTCACGTGGTCTTGCGGCCACCACCGGGGCGAGGTAGATAAGCAGGCTGTGACGCCGACCGACGGACAAGGGAAGATGTCACCGTGGCACAACCGACCCAGCTAACCCCGACCGAGCAGGACGCCCTGGTCAAGCAGATCGGGCTGGCGATGCTGCGCGTCGCTCCGGAGGACTGGGAGCAGCTCACCGTCGACTACCGGGCCGTCGGCCGCTACGCGGAGTCGACCAGCCAGGTCACGTTCACCGACGGCTCGGCGGAGCCGTGGGAGATGCCCGCCGACCTGCGGAACCTCTTCGCCCGCCTGCGCGCCGGGATGTACCGGGAGGGGCGCGGCACCTGGTTCAACGCGCGCTACCGCCTCGACCACCCGTCGAGCTACAACCTGGAGTACGACCGCGACGAGCCGGGCTGGGACGCCCCGCCGCCGCCGCAGGCGTACCCGGACGACATGCGGATGTTCCCGCGCTCGGACGAGAACGTGCCGGAGTGGCTGCGGCGCCGGCTCGCGACCGCGCCGCCACCGCCGCCGGCCGTTCCCCCCGCGGGGCCCGCGGGTGGGCCACCCGCCCAGCGGTTCCGCGTCGCGCGGATCTTCGACGGGCCGGGTGAGGACGGGCGCCCTTCGGTGAACCGGCCGCCCGTCGACGAGATGGACATCCAGGAGCTGCTGGACTATCTGGACGGCGCGCCGCTCGTCGGGCCCGCACGCGGGTACGACGTGGATCGGCTGGACCCCAGCGGCAAGCAGTCCGTGCCGGTGGCGTTCCACACGGACGGCACGTGGATCTGGCCGGCCGCGGTGAACTACTACCTGCGTGAGCACGACATCTCGCCGGAGACCGACCTGGTCGAGCACATCCGGCGGATGCGGTTCAAGCTGGTGCCGGTCGAGGAGCAGGCCCGTGCCGCGGCGCAGCTGTTCCTCGGTCCGCCGCCGCCTCCGCCCGGGCCTGGACCTGGACCCGCGCCCGTTCCCGGGCCGCGGTCCGGTCCCCCCGCGCCGGCGCCGACGCGGGCCTTGCCCGTGCCCGCTCCCGTGCCCGCCGGTGGACCGCCGAGGGCGGCACTGCCGTCGCAGGGACCGGCGTCGCAGCAGCTCGACCAGCTGCGGGCGCGGCTCGACGATCTGGACGTGCCGGACACCGCGTACCGGATCGGTCAGCCGACCGGTCGCGGGTGGGTCATGGAGCAGACGGACGAGGGCTGGCGAGTCGGCTGGCACGACCGCGACTGGGTCGCGCCCGCGATGTTCGAGGACGTCGGCGACGCATCCGCGTTCCTGCTCGGCAAGCTGCTGCTCGACACCGACCGGTGGGCGGCGGGCCCGAAGAACCCGGAGCTGCCGCCGGGCCAGGAGGACGCCGGCTTCGCGCCGATGTCGGCGCCGATCGAGGCGTTCGAGCCGATGTCCGCGCCGATCGACGCGTTCGAGCACGGGCGGCCGGCGCCGGCGGGGCCGGTCAAGCCGCCGCCAGGGACGCCGGGGTACACGGACCGTTTCACCGAGCCGTCGGAGGGCTTCGCCCCACCGCGGCCGGGGCCGCCGCCGGGGACTCCGCCTCGGCCGGCACCGACGATGGCGATGGAGCCACCGGCGCTCGACGCGCCGGCGCGTGGGATGGACGCGCCGGCCCACGGGCTCGACGCCGACTCGGCGGGGCGTGGGTTGTTCGAGTCAGCGAGCCAGTCTGGGCGCGCAGCCGACGCGCCGAGCCACGGGCTGGACTCCCCGAGCCGGGGGTTCGAGGCACCCGCGTTCGGGGGTGGCGAGCCAGCACGCGGGTTCGACGCCCCGGGCGGCTCCTCGGGCCAGGGCTTCGACTCGCCGGGCCGGGGAGGCGGGTTCGACGTGCCCGGCCGCTCGCCGGGTTTCGGGGTGGACGGCGCGGGGTTCGAACCGCCCGGCCGGAGCGACGAGTCCGGTCGCGGGTTCGACGCCGGCCGAGGCGACGACTCGCCCGCGCACGGGCTCGACTCGCCGGGCCGCGGCTTCGACTCCCGCGGGGACGGCTCGGGTCAGGGTTTCGACCTGCCGGTCCGGGGTGCCCGTGGGCTCGACGCCCCGGCGCACAGTCTCGACTCGCCGGGGCGCGGGTTCGCCTCCGCTCGCGTGCCCGACTCCCCCGACTTCGACGCGCCGGAGCGGGCCGCCGAACCGAGCCGCGGGTTCGACGCCACCCGCAGGGCCGAGCCCGTTCCGGGGCTCGACTCGCCGGCGCACGGAATCGACTCGCCGCCAGGCGGGTTCGAGTCCCCCCGGGTGCCCGACTCCCCCGACTTCGACGCGCCGGAGCGCGCGGCCGAACCGGGCCGCGGGCTGGACACGCCCGGTCGTGGGCTCGACTCGCGTGGGCTCGACTCGCCGCCTCGGGGGGTCGAGCCGCCGGGGCGCGGCGGCGACGCGACCGTCCTGGCGGCGCGCCCCATCAACGGGGCGGCGTCGGCGCCGGCCGGGGCGGAGTGGCCGATCTCGCCGCTGCCCGGTGAGCCGCCGCTGACGTTGTTCCGCGGCAAGCGGCTCATCGAGCTGGAGCCGGGCATGGAGCTCGACCGCTTCGGCGACGACGACGGCAACCTCGTGTACGTGGCGGGCACCCCGTTCCCGGAGCGCTCGCTGGTGCCGGACTGGATCGACCGGCCCTACCACGTGTACCGCGTGCGTCAGTCGGTGCAGGTGCTGACCGGCGCCGCGATCCCGTGGTTCGACCAGCCGGGCGGCGGCACGGCCTTCCTCCTCCCGGACGCGGTTGGCGAGCTGCTCGCGCACGGCCAGCTCGTGGAGGTCAGTGATCGCGAGCGACCACCGGGCTGAGAGCTGTGCGAAGGGGCGGGCCCGCGGGCCCGCCCCTTCTCTGTCTCCGCGCCGAACGCGACGCGGACGTTCGTCGTGGGGTCACTCGCCGACCTGTAAGCCGTGGGCGGCGGCGAAGGCTATGGCCATGTCGATGTCCACCTTCGCGCCGGTCAGGGTGGCCTGGCGGAGGCCGTTGGCGTCCATGCGGGTGCCGCGGAGGTCGGCGCCGGACAGCTTGGCCTCCTGGAGGCGGGCACCGGTGAGGTCGGTGTCCGTGAGGTCGCAGTCGCGGAGGTCGGCGCCGGTCAGGTTGGCCTCGCGGAAGCGCAGGCCGGACAGTGCGATCGCGCGGAGGTTCGCGCCGCCGAGGCTCGCCAGGGTCAGGTCGGTGTCGGTGATCGTCACCGGGCGGAAGCGGCACTCGTGGAACGTGGCGCCCAGCAGGGAACAGCCGCGGAACTCCGCGTGCATGAGGCTGGTGCGCTCGAACTTGCACGACCGGAACGCGGACGTCGTGTGCTTCGACTCGCCCAGGTCCACGCGGGTGAGGTCGCAGTGGTCGAACGTGCAGCCCTTCGTCACCAGGCCACGCATGTCGGCGTCGGTGAAGTCGACGTTCTCGAAGTGCTGGCCCTCCCAGCTCTGGCCGGAGAGGTCGGCGTCGCGGTAGTCGTCGTCGTTCATGCCCGCAGACTAGGGAACGACCACGACAGGGCGCCGGGCGTCGCTGATGAGGAACTTGGCCACCCCGCCCCCGCCCCGGCCGATCACGATGCAGTCGGCGTGCAGCTCCTCGGCGACCCTCTCCAGGCCGTGCGCCGGGTCGCCGCGGTGGTGGACCATCTCCCAGCGCACGCCGATGGTGCCGAGGTAGTCGGCGACCGTGCGGCGCAGCTCGTCGACCAGCTCACTCGCGGCCTCGGCGGCGGTCGCCATGCCGAACGGGGACCAGTAGGCGGGGCCGGTGATCGGCTCGATGTACACGAACACGAGCCGCGCCCGTTCCCGCCTGGCCAACCCGCTCGCCCAGGCGGCGGCATGCAGTGCGCGCGGCGTCCCGTCGACGCCGACGACGATCACGGTGAGACCGTCCTTACCGACCTCGTAGTCGCGCACTCCGGGATCCTATGGCGCGCACCCGGTGCCGTTGAATGCTTGTTACGCGCCTGATGTCGTCCGCGGCGGTCAGGATGCTGGGTCCGGTCGCCCGCGAACCAGCCGACCCGGCGTGTCCACCCCACCCCCGGCGAGTCCCGCGTTCAGCCATAGCGAGTCGCGCGTTCAGCCATACCGAGTCCCGTTTTCGTGCACATCAAGATCGGCACGACGCGACTCGGTATGTGTGAACGCGGGACTCGGTATGTGTGAACGCGGGACTCGCGAGGGTGGGGGGCTGGGCTTCTCGCCGAGGTCCTGTTAGCGGAAGTCTCTGGAGCGGCTGGGGATTCGTAGGTCCAGGGGTGTCAGGCGGTCGGCGTGGAGGCTGGTCACGCCCTCGGCGTTCTGGACCGTGCCGCGGACCAGCAGGGCCGCCGAGTTCCGCGCTGTCCGGCGGTAGCGGGTCCACAGGCCCATCGTGCAGACGACGTTCACCATGCCGGTCTCGTCCTCCAGGTTCAGGAACGTGACGCCGCCGGCCGTCGCCGGGCGTTGGCGGTGGGTCACCGCGCCGCCGATCAGCACCCTGGTGCCGCTCGCCACGCCTGGCAGTGCCGTCACCGGCAACGCGCCCTGGCTGGCCAGCCACCCACGGACGAACTGCGTGGGGAAACTGTCCGGCGACAGCCCCGTCGCCCACACGTCCGCCACCGCCACCTCGATGTCGTCCATGCCCGGCAGCACCGGGGCCGTGACGCCGACCGTCATGCCCGGCAGGCGGTCCGGGCGTTCCCCTGCCACCGCGCCCGCCGACCACAGGGCCGATCTGCGGTCGACCTCGAAGCAGCCGAACGCGCCCGCGGTCGCCAGGGCCTCGAGCTGCGCCTTGCTCAGCTGGGTCCTGCGCGACAGGTCGGCCATGTGCCGGTACTCGCCGTGTTCCTCCCGTTCCAGCACGATCTTCGACGCCAGGTCGTCGCCGATCGCGCGGACCGTGCCCAGTCCTGTTCGGACGGTCGGTTCACCGTCGACGCACTCCAGGGTCGCGTGTGGCTGGCTCGCGTTGATGTCGGGGCCCTGGACCGTCACACCATGCCGGCGCGCGTCCGTCACCAGGGACTGCGGACTGTAGAAACCCATCGGCTGCGCCCGCAACAGCGCGGCGCAGAACGCCTCCGGGTAGTAGAGCTTGAACCACGCGCTCGCGAACACCAGGTACGCGAAGCTCAGCGCGTGGCTCTCCGGGAAACCGAAGTTGGCGAACGCGATCAGCTTCTCGTAGATCCGCCCCGCCAACTCCTCCCCGATCCCGTGTCCCGCCGCGCCGAGGTAGAACCGCTCGCGCAGCCGTTCCATGCGCCGGGTCGAGCGTTTCGCGCCCATCGCCCTGCGCAGCTCGTCGGCCTCCGCGGGGGTGAAGTCGGCCACGTCGACCGCGATCTGCATCAGCTGTTCCTGGAACAGCGGGACGCCCTTGGTCTTCTTCAACGCCTTCGCCAGCAGCGGGTGCTCGTAGGTGACCTCCTCGGCGCCGTTGGCGCGGCGGATGTACGGGTGCACCGAGCCGCCCTGGATCGGGCCGGGGCGGATCAGCGCCACCTCCACCACCAGGTCGTAGAACTCCTTGGGCTGTAGGCGGGGCAGTGTCGCCATCTGCGCGCGGCTCTCCACCTGGAACACGCCGACCGAGTCCGCTCTGGACAGCATCGTGTAGACGCGGTGGTCGGCCAGGTCCAGCCGGTCGATGTCCACCCGCACCTGGTGGTGCTCCTCGACCAGCTCGACCATGTACCGCAGCGCGGACAGCATCCCCAGGCCCAGCAGGTCGAACTTCACCAGGTTGATGGCCGCGCAGTCGTCCTTGTCCCACTGCAGGACCGTGCGCCTGTCCATCCGGGCCCGCTCGACCGGGCACACCTCGCTGACCGGCCGGTCGCAGATCACCATGCCGCCCGAGTGGATGCCCAGGTGCCTCGGGAAGTCCTCCAGCTGGCCGGCCAGCTCCAGCACGGTCACCGGCACGTCGTGGTCGTTCTCCCCGACCGTCTCCCTCACCGGGGCGAAGCGGTCGATCTGCTTGCTCCACGCGTCCTGCTGGCCCGGCGAGTAGCCGAGCGCCTTCGCCATGTCGCGCACGGCCGACTTCGCCCGGTACGCCACGACGTTCGCGACCTGGGCGGCGTGCCTTCGGTCGTAGCGCTCGTAGACGTACTGGATCGCCTCCTCGCGGCGGTCCGACTCGATGTCCAGGTCGATGTCCGGCGGGCCGTCGCGTGCCGGCGCGAGGAAGCGTTCGAACAGCAGGTCCCAGCGGACCGCGTCGACCTTGGTGATGCCGAGCGCGTAGCAGACCGCCGAGTTGGCGGCCGAGCCGCGGCCCTGGCAGTAGATGCCCTCGCCGCGGCAGAACTCCACGATGTCCGCGATGATCAGGAAGTAGCCGGGAAAGCCGAGCTCCTCGATCACCGCCAGCTCGTGGTCGAGCTGCCGGTACGCCTTGGGGTTCTGCTCGCGCGTGCCGTAGCGGACCAGCGCGCCGGCGAACGTCTTCTGCCGCAGGTAGCTGATCTCGGTGTGGCCGGGGATCTCGAACGGCGGCAGGTTCGGGGCGACCAGCTTCAGGTCGAACGACAGCTGCACGCCCAGCAGGGCCGCCCGCGCGACCACGCCCGGGTACCGCGCGAAGCGGCGCCCCATCTCCGCGCCGGACCGCAGGTACGCGGTCGGCGCGGGCGGCAGCCAGCCGTCCATCTCGTCGAGGCTGCGCCTGGCCCGCACGGCGGCCAGCGCGGTCGCCAGCTCGCCGCGGGTGGGTTGCGCGTAGTGGACCGCGTTGGTGGCGATGGTCGGTAGCCGAAGCTCCCTCGCCATCTCGGCGAGCAGGTCGTTGTGCCTGGTGTCGTGCGGGTGGCCGAGGTCGATCAGCTCGACGAAGGTGTGGTCGCGGCCGAACGCGTCGGCCAGCCGGTACAGCTCGGCGAACGCCGCGTCCGGGCCGTCCCGCAGCAGCGCGCGGCGCACGGATGCCTTGCGGCAGCCGGTGAGCGCGACGACGTGGCCCCGTGTCCGGTCGACCACGTCGTCGAAACCGTAGACCGGGCGGCCCTTCTCGGCCTTGTCGACGTCCTTGTCGACGTCCTTGTCGACGTCGTCGTGCGCGAGCTGGCCGTCGGTGATCGCGTGGCAGAGTCGGCCGTAGCCGTCGACGCCGGTCGCGAGCAGCAGCAGGTGGTCACCCTCCGGGTCGGCGATCCCGTTCTGCGGCTGGGAAAGGCCGAGGCTCAGCTCGGTGCCGAAGACCGTGCGGACGGCCAGCTCCCTTGCCGCCTCGGCGAAGCGGACCACGCCGTACATGCCGTCGTGGTCGGTGATCGCGATGGCGTCCAGGCCGAGCAGTGCGGCGGACTCGACCAGCTCCTCGGGATGACTCGCACCGTCGAGGAAGCTGAAGTTGGAGTGGCAGTGCAGCTCCGCGTACGGCACGCGGAGCTCACCGCCCGCGTAGTCGGTGCCGCCGGGCGGACCGACACCCGAGGGCGCGGTGTAACGCGCACGCCGGTGTGTCCACGCCGGACTGTCGCCGCCGTCCCCGTTCGGCTCGGGGCGGCCGGAGAGGACGCGCTCGACCTCCGACCACCGCACGGGTGGGTTGTGCCATCCCACGGCGACGACCGTCCCTTCGCTCTCTCCTCGCCGGCTCCGGGCGGGCGGGGACCGGTCGGATGTCTGGTTGTTCGCGCCGCTTACCGCACCCCTACGTTCTCCGGGGAGCGGCGGGGAGAAGGGATGAGCATCGCGAGTCCTTCCTCCTGCGCCGCAGGCCGCAGCGGGTAGCCCGCGAGGCACACCGGGTTCGGGTGGCCGATGACGAACTGCCGGCAGCTCCCGTCGGCGAAGCGGCACTCCCCGCAAGGTTTGCTCATCAGTCGTAGATCCCTTCCACTGTCCACCGCTCCTCGGACAGGACGAGGAGCAGCGCGGTCTGTTCTTCCAGCAGCACCTGCAGTCGGGCGCGGCGGCATGGGTTGGTCCACCAGCGGACGTCGGTGGCCCACGGGCCGGCCCAGGCACGGACGCGGCGCGGCTTGCCGCCGTCGACCGAGACCTGGCACGGCCTGCCGGTCAGCTCGTGCCGGGCGCTGATGTCGACGAGCGCGCCCTTCTCGTCGAGCACCTTGGCGGGCAGGGGTTTCGCGAGCACGGTCGCCGGCGACGGGGCCGGCAGGCGGCCGGGCCACGGCGGGTCGGGGTCACGGTGGGGGCTGCGCTCGTCGCCCCACGGGACCAGGCGGACCTCCTCTCCCGGGTCGCGGCCACCGCCGAGGACCGGGGTGACCACGGCGTCCGGGCCGAGGAGGCCCTGGACGTGGACCATGGCGCGGGCCGCGCGCTCGTCGGCCTCGGCACGGCCTTCGCCGCGCCAGAGGTCGAGCTGGAGCGTGGCGCCCTCGACGACCTCGACGGGTTCCAGGCGGAGCGTGACGATGCCGGCGGACGGTCGCTGGTCCCTTCCGCTCAGCCAGCCGTCGAGCTGCCAGCGGACGCGGTCGGCGATGCCCGTGGGGGTCAGCGGCTCGGCCGCGCGCCAGACCCTGGTGCGCTCCTCGCCGTTGGCGGTGGTCGCGTTGATGCCGAGGCGGGTGCAGGCGAGGCCGTGCGCGGCGAGGCCGGCGTGGAACCGCTCGGCGAGCGTGCGCGCGACGAACGCGGCGGCGTCGACCCGTTCGATCGGCGGGTCGGGCTCCTCGGTGACGGTCAGCTCGGGTGGTGGCCTGCGGCGGGCCGGCGGCCTGTGCTGTTGGCCCCGCGCCAGGCGATGGGCCAGCACGGCGTCGGCGCCGAAGCGGGCGGAGACGTCCTTCTCGGGCAGCTCGGCGAACGCGCCGAGGGTACGCAGACCCAGGCGGCGCAACAGGTCCACGAGGTCGGCACGGTGGTGGCCCTCGGCGGGGCGGTCGAGCTCGCGGACGCTGAGGGGCCGCAGGAAGTCCGGACTCTGGTCCGGCGGGACGATGATGCCGCGGCGCGCGGCGAGGATGGCCGTGAACAGGCCGTCGGCGATGCCGACCTGGCACTCCGCGCCGGTGCGGTCGGCGACCTGGTCGATGAGGCGCTCGGCGGCGTGCTCCTCGCCCTTGAAGTAGGAGGCGGGGCCGCGGGCAGGGACCGCGACCACGCCGGGCCTGACGATCTCGACGCCGACGGCGAGCTCCTCGACGGCGGCGGCGACGGGTTCGAACAACCGCGCGTCCCTGACCGGGTCGTCGGGGAAGACGACGAGCTCGGGGCAGCGGCCCTGCGCGTCACGACGGCGCATGCCACGACGGACGCCCTCGGCCCTGGCCGGCGCGGAGCACGCCACGACCCGGTTGGCCTCGACCACCGCGACGGGTTGGTGCGGCGCGAGCCGACCCGCCGCCGACGCGGCCGTAACCGGCCAGTCGGGGCACCACACGACGAGCGTCCGTTGCATGTGTCGAACATACGTTCGAACACTACGGGCGTCAAGTTGGCCACTGCTTCCCTTGCGAGGTAAGGGAAGTCGCTCTTCAGGCGCCGTGACCGGCGAGGACGGTGTCGTCGGTGGGGTCGTCCTGTTCGAACGTGAAGCCGCACGCCGGGGAGGCCGGCCCCCGGGCGGCGGCCAGCCGCGCGACAGCCGGCGAGGCCGGCGGCACGATGGCGGCCGGCGAGGCGGGCAGCGGAGGGGCGAGGGACAGCGAGCTGGGACGGGAGGAGAGGGGTGCCGGAGAGGCGGACAGCGGGAAAGCGGGCAGCGGCAAGGGGTCAGCCGGCGCTACTTCCCGTGGCACAGGAACGAATGGGTCCTTCGGGGCATCGACCGCTGGCGGGGAGAGCCGATCGGTGCCGAGTGCCCCGAAGGAGTCTGTGGGCGTCCGTACCGCGCCGCCCTCCGCGGGGAGGTACAGGCACGTCTCCGTCGCGCGGGTGGCCGCGCCCCTGCCACGCACGCCGACCCGGACCGCACGCTCGGCCAGGTGACCATGACCG
>NZ_DASQCC010000195.1:0-13341 GCF_035634895.1 Actinophytocola sp.
CGCCCCCGGAGGACCCCGAACCCGGCGACCCCAGCCACCGACCACCAGCCCCACGCCGCCAATCAACGCTTGGCTCTGGCGCCCTTCCGCCTGGCAGCAGCCCTCGCCTTGGCCGAAGCAGCAGCCGCAGCGGCCTCCGCCGTGCGGGCGTCCTCGACCCGCTGCCGAGGCCTCCTCTTGCCGGCAACCGTCTCCCGCAGAGCCCCCAGCAGATCCGCGGCGCCATCCAACTGCGCGGAAGACGCCGGCTGCACCGTCTCGTTCCCGTCGATCTTCGCCTGGACCAGCGCCTGCAGCGCACTCCGGTAACTGTCCTCGTACCGCGACGGCGTGAACTTCTCGGACAGCGTCTCCACGAGATCGGTCGCCTCGTGCAGCTCGTGCTCGGAGATCGACACCTCCTGGTGCAGGAACGGGAAGTCCGGCGTACGGATCTCGTCCGGCCACAGCATCGTCTCCAGGACGATCACCTGGTCGCGTACCCGCAGCACCGCCAGCGACTCCCGCTGCCGCAGCGCGATCTTCACCACCGCGACCCGGCCGGACCGCTTCAGCGCCTCGGCCAGCAGCACGTACGACTTCACCCCGGAGGGCTCCGGCTCCAGGTGGTAGCTCCGCGCGAAGTAGATCGGGTCGATCTCCTCCACCTGGGCGAACGCCTGGACCTCCATGGCCCGTGACGTCGGCAGCGGCAGCTTCGCGAAGTCCTCCTCCGTCAGCACCACCGTCTCGCCGCCCGGCAGCACGTACCCGCGCGCCAGCTCCGCCAGCTCCACCTCGGCGCCGTCGACCTCGCACACCCTCCGGTGCCGCACCCGCCCGCCGTCGGCCACGTGCACATGGTGCAGGCCGGTCCCCTGCTCCTCGGTCGCCCCGTACGCCTTCACCGGGATACTCGCGAGACCCAGCCTGATCGTGCCGTTCCAGACGCTTCGCATAGACGAACCTCCCATTCGCGGACTTGTTCTATTCTACGCCGCAAATGTGGCTCTGACCAGCTAAAAGCTCGTTTCGTTAGCAACGGATTCGAACAGGTGTCCACCGGCGGCGAGAGCCTCCGCGGCATGGGAGGACGCCGCCGCGGCGGCACGGAGGACCTCGACGAGCGCGGCCCGTTCCTCGGAGACCGGACCGCGGGCGAGACGGGCCGCCAGGCCGGTGAGCGCGGCCGAGATGTGCTCCTGGCCGGCGACCAGATGGCCGACCGCCTCGGCCATGTCGGCGACGGGAAGCTCGGCGCCGGCGAGCGACTCCGCACACGCCGCGAGGTGCGCGGTCACGACAGTGGCCGGCAACACGGACTCCGCCAAACCGACCACCTCCCCGGCCGCATCCTGCCACCCCGATCAAGAGGAGGAGGGTAGGACACACCGCCAACAGCGGCCCCCGCGAGGGCCGCCTCGACGTCCCCTCGGGCGTGCGCGTTCGCCGGTCGCGGCCCGACACCACCCGCCGCCGCGGCCGGCACCACCGCCGCGGCAGGGCCACGACGGCGGCGCTCGCGTCGCCGACGCCCGCCACCGGGCCTGGAACCCCGCCCCGTCCTCCGACTCGGCACCCGGCCGCACATCCGCGTCCTTGTGATCGGTGTTACGCAAGTCAACGCAAGCACTTGCAAGACTTGTCGTAGACTTTCGTTCATGGCGCAACGACGGCTCTCTGAAGTAGCCAAGAAGGTGGGTGTCAGCGAGGCGACCGTCAGCCGGGTGCTCAACGGCAAGCCCGGTGTCTCGGAGGCGACCCGCCAGGCGGTCCTGACCGCCCTGGACGTCCTCGGCTACGAACGGCCGACACAACTTCGCGGCGAGCGGGCCCGGCTGGTCGGGCTCGTGCTGCCCGAGCTGCAGAACCCGATCTTCCCCGCCCTCGCCGACGTGGTCGGCAGCGCGCTCGCGCAGCAGGGCTTCACCCCCGTCCTCTGCACCTGCACCGGCGGCGTCGCCGAGCCGGACTACGTCGAGCTGCTGCTCGCGCAGCAGGTCTCCGGCGTCGTCTTCGCCGGTGGCAGCCATGCCGAGGAGGACGCCAGCCACGAGCACCACTACGAGCTGGTCCGCCGCAAGCTGCCGGTCGTGCTGGTCAACGCCTCGATCGACCTCGACTACCCGGTCGTCTCCTGTGACGACGCGGTGGCCGTCGAGCAGGCGTTCGGGCACCTCGTCGCGCTCGGCCACCAGCGGATCGGCATGGTGCTCGGCCCGCGCGACCACATCCCCTCACGCCGCAAGCTCGTCGCGTTCCGGCAGTGCGCGGCGCGGGTCGGGCTCGATGCCGACGAGCACAC
Organism: Actinophytocola sp.; assembly: GCF_035634895.1. Classification (GTDB taxonomy): domain Bacteria; phylum Actinomycetota; class Actinomycetes; order Mycobacteriales; family Pseudonocardiaceae; genus Actinophytocola. Next base: position 2,285 of record NZ_DASQCC010000195.1, read on the forward strand.
GATCGGCCACACCATGTTCTCTATCGAGGGTGGCCAGGCGGTCGGCACGCGACTCGTGCAGAACGGCATCACGGGCCTGATCTGCGCGAGCGACCTGCTGGCGCTCGGCGTCGTGCGCGCGGTGCGCAGGCTCGGCCTGTCCACGCCGGAGGACGTCTCGGTCATCGGCTACGACGACTCCGCGCTCATGACCTGCACCGACCCGCCCCTGACCACCGTCCGTCAGCCCATCGAGGCGATGGGCCGCGCCGCGGTCGAGCTGCTGGCCAACCTCATCGCCGGCAGCGAGGTCGCCAAGGAGGAACTGCTCTTCGAACCGGAGCTGGTGGTCCGCGCCTCGGCGGCCCCGGCACGCACCCGAGCCGCCATGACCTGACCATCACCTTTTTGCATCTATCTGTCGATCTCTTGCACCAGCCCGTCGGCCGGTTTTATTCTGCTGCTCATCTAATTTCCGAGCAGTCCCCGGCCGAAGGGGTGCTAAGCACGATGAAGTCCCGGACACTCGCCCTGTTACTGACCGCCGGCCTGGGCCTCGGCCTGGTCGCCTGCGGCGAGAGCAGTGACAGCGGCAGCTCGAACGGCAAGGTGGCGATCACGGTCACCGGTCAGCCACCCAAGACTCAGCCGTTCGAGCGCAAGATCTTCGACGCGGACGTCGCCGAGTTCGAGCGCACGCACAAGAACATCGACATCCAGCCGCACGAGGGGTTCATGGACCCCAAGACGTTCAACTCCAAGCTCGCCGGTGGCCAGTTGGAGGACGTCTACTACGTCTACCTGACCGACCCGGCCAACCTGATCGCCCGCCGGCAGGCCGCCGACATCACGAACTACGTCTCCGACGTCCCCCACTACGACGAGATCCAGCCCGCGCTCAAGGACATCTTCACCAAGGACGGCAAGGTCTACGGCCTGCCGACGGCGAACTACTCCATGGGCCTGCTCTACAACCGCAAGCTCTTCCAGCAGGCCGGGCTGGACCCGAACAGCCCGCCGAAGACCTGGCCGGAGGTCCGCGAGGCCGCCAAGAAGATCACCGCGCTCGGCAACAACACCGTCGGCTTCGCCGAGTACAGCAAGAACAACCAGGGTGGCTGGCACTTCACGACCTGGATGTACTCCGTGGGTGGCGACGTCGCGAAGCAGGACGGCGGCAAGTGGGTCGCGGACTTCAACAACAGCAAGGGCAAGGAGGTCGCCCAGGCCCTCCACGACATGCGCTGGACCGACAACACCATGGGCACCAAGCAGCTGCTGGTGATCGAGGACGTCCAGCGGATGATGGGCGCCGGCCAGCTCGGCATGTACCTCGCGGCGCCGGACAACGTGCCGGTGCTGGTCAACCAGTTCAAGGGGAACTACGCGGACTACGGCCTCGCGCCGCTGCCCGGCGGCAACGGCACCCTGATCGGCGGCGAGGGCTACATGATCAACCCGAAGGCCTCGCCGGAGAAGATCCGCGCCGGCCTGCAGTGGATCTCCTGGAAGTACCTGAACCCCGACCGCATGGACGCCGACCTCAAACGGTACGCCGACCAGAACCAGCCGATCGGCCTGCCCACCTCGCCGCCGGCCGGCTCCGCCGACATCTGGACCGGCTCGCTGCGTGACCAGCAGACGACGCTGCGGGAGAAGTACGCGACCATGCCGACCGAGAACTACAAGTCCTACGTGGACGGCCTGGCCGACATGGACAAGAAGATCGAGCCGCCGAACGCGCAACAGATCTACGCCGCGCTCGACAACGTGATGCAGGGCATCCTGACCAACGCCGACGCCAACATCGACCAGTTACTGTCCGACGCGGAGGGCAAGGTGAACTCCGCACTGGCACAGGTCAAGTGACCACGACAGCAGTGCGCGCGCCGGACGTCGAGAGGCGTCCGGCGCGGGCCCCGCGCCGCCCGGCCGAGCGGCTCCGGCGAAAGATCACCGAGAACCTGACCGCCTACGGGTTCCTGTGTGCCGCGCTGATCTGTTTCGCGCTGTTCTCCTGGTATCCCATCATCCGGGGCGTCCTGCTGAGCTTCCAGCAGGTCAACTTCGTGACGCCCGCGGAGTGGGTCGGCTGGCAGAACTTCGTGACGCTGTTCAACGACCCGCTGTTCGGCATCGCCTGGCGCAACACGCTCATCTTCACTGGGCTCGCGCTGGTGATCGGGTTCGCCATCCCGTTCGCGGTGGCCATCGTGCTGAACGAGCTGCGGCACGCGAAGGCGTACTTCCGCCTGGTCGTCTACATTCCGGTGATGCTGCCGCCGGTCGTGGTGGCGATCCTGTGGAAGTGGTTCTACGACCCGGGTCCCGGCCTGTTCAACAGCCTGCTCCACACGGTCGGCCTGCCGCCGCTGGCGTGGCTGAACTCGGCCGACACGTCGATGCTGTCGTTGGTCCTCGTCGCCACCTGGTCCGCCATGGGCTCGGCGACGCTGATCTACCTCGCGGCGCTGCAGACCATCCCCGGTGAGCTGTACGAGGCGGCCGAGCTGGACGGCGCGAACGTGTGGCAGCGCCTGCGCTACGTCACGATCCCGCAGACCAGGTTCGTGCTGCTGATCATGATGCTGCTGCAGATCGTGGCCACCATGCAGGTGTTCACCGAGCCGTACGTGATGACCGGCGGCGGTCCGGAGGACTCGACGGTCACCCTCCTGCTCCTCCTCTACCGCTACGCCTTCACCTACAACGACTTCGGCACCGCCAGCGCGCTCTCCCTGATGCTGTTCGTCGTGCTGGGCGCGTTCTCCGCGCTATACCTCCGGCTCACCAGAACGAGGGTCCAATGAGGACACTGATCTCACCGTGGACGCTGCGCACCAGGCGCGGGCGGACCGGCTACTGGCTGGTGTTCGCGCTGGTGATCGCGCTGTTCACGATCGCGTTCGTGGTGCCGCTCGTCTGGATGCTGCTCGGCGCCATGAAGACCGCGCCAGAGCTGGCCAGGAACCCGCCGACCCTGCTGCCGGAGCACTTCGACGCCGGCGCGTACACCGAGGCGTGGGACTTCATGGACCTCGCCAGGTACTTCAAGAACACGGTGATCGTCGCGGCCGGCGCCTGGCTGATCCAGCTCGCGGTGCAGGTGCCGGCGGCGTACGCGCTGTCGAAGCTGCGGCCGGTGCTGGGCAAATGGATCCTCGGGCTGATGCTGGCCACGCTGATGCTGCCGGCGTCCGCGCTGCTGGTGCCGACCTACCTCGCGATCACCGACGTGCCACTCGTCGAGGTGAACCTGGTCAACTCGCCGGCCGCGATCTGGCTGCCGGCGGCGGCGAACGCGTTCAACATCTACCTGCTGAAGCGGTTCTTCGACCAGATCCCGACGGATCTCCTCGACGCGGCCAGGATCGACGGCGCCGGCAGTGTGACGACCATGGTGCGCATCGTGCTGCCGCTGTCCAGGCCGATCCTCGCGGTGGTGTCGATCTTCTCGATCGTGGCGGCATGGAAGGACTTCATCTGGCCGCTCCTCGTGCTGCAGGACCCGGAGGTGCAGACGCTTTCCGTGGCGCTGCAGCGTTTCGAGCCGGACACGCCCATCAACCTGATGCTGGCCGGTCTGGTCATCGCAAGTGTGCCGATGGTCGTCGCGTTCCTGATCTTCCAACGGCAGATCCTCGCCGGCCTCACCGCCGGCAGTCTCAAGGGGTGAAATGAACAGCAAATCAGAGTGGTGGCGTGGCGCCGCGATCTACCAGGTCTACGTGCGGAGCTTCGCGGACGGTGACGGTGACGGCACGGGCGACCTCGCGGGTGTGCGGTCACGGCTGCCGTACCTGGCCGACCTCGGGATCGACGCGATCTGGTTCAACCCGTGGTACCCGTCGCCGCTGGACGACGGCGGCTACGACGTGTCCGACTACCGCGACATCGAGCCGGCGTTCGGCTCGCTCGCCGAGGCCGAGAAGCTGATCGAGGAGGCTCACAACCTGGGCATCAAGATCATCATCGACATCGTGCCGAACCACTGCTCGGACGAGCACCCCTGGTTCGCCGCCGCGGTGCGGGCCGGCCGCGGCTCCGCCGAGCGCCAGCGGTTCTGGTTCGCCGACGGCCGGGGCGACCACGGCGAGCTGCCGCCGAACAACTGGCAGTCCCGCTTCGGCGGCTCGGCGTGGACCCGGGTCAGCGAGCCCGACGGCACGCCCGGCCAGTGGTTCCTGCACCTGTACAGCTCCCGCCAGCCGGACCTGAACTGGACGAACCCGGCCGTGCACGCCGAGTTCGCCGACATCCTGCGGTTCTGGTTCAACCGGGGCGTCGACGGCTTCCGCATCGACGTGGCCGACGGCCTGGTCAAGCAGGACGGCCTGCCGGACGTCGGCGACCCGAACGGCCGCCTGCCGTACTCCGACCTCGACGGCGTGCACGAGATCTACCGGGAATGGCGCCGGATCGCCGACTCCTACGCGGACAAGCGGGTGTTCGTCGGCGAGATGTGGCTACCCGACCCGCTGCGGTTCGCCATGTACCTGCGCCCGGACGAGCTGCACTCGGCGTTCAACTTCGACTTCCTGTCCTGCCCGTGGGACGCAAAGCGGCTCCGCGAGGTCGTGGACGCGACGCTGGCCGCCCACGCGCCGGTGCACGCCCCGGCCACCTGGGTGCTGTCGAACCACGACGTGACCAGGCACGTGACCCGCTACGGCCGCGCCGACACGTCCTTCTCCTTCGCCGACCGGCAGCACCAGGCGCCGACCGACCTCGCGCTCGGCACCCGCCGCGCCCGCGCCGCCGCCCTGCTCGCCATGGCCCTGCCCGGCGGGGTGTACGTCTACCAGGGCGAGGAGCTCGGCCTGGCCGAGGTGGAGAACCTGCCGGACGAGGTCCGCCAGGACCCGGTGTTCAAGCGCACCAGGGGCGCCGACATCGGCCGCGACGGCTGCCGGGTGCCGGTGCCGTGGTCGGGCACCGCGGCGCCGTACGGCTTCAACACCACCGGCACGCCGCCGTGGCTCCCGCAGCCGGCGAACTGGGGGGCGTCCACAGTGGAGGCACAGACCGGCGACGAGGCGTCGATGCTGGAGCTGTACCGGAGCGCGCTGAGGCTGCGCCGAGCCGAGCCAGGACTCGGCGACGGCGAACTGAGCTGGCTCGACGGCCAGCCGGCCGGCGTGCTGGCGTTCTCCCGTGACGAGGGCTTCGCCTGCGTGGTCAACCTGTCCGGCACGCCGGCCGAACTACCCCCGCACGCCGAGGTGCTGCTGGCGAGCCGGGCGCTGGACGGGAACGAGCTCCCGCCGGACACCGCGGCCTGGCTGCGCACTCACCAGGCGACGACGCCCTCGTCGTCGTAGAAGGAGCCGGTCGGACCGTCGTCGCCCAGGGTCGCCATCTCCACCGCGATGCGCGCACCCTGGGCGGGCGTGCGGTACCCCGAGTGGTTGTTGAGGTCGGTGTCGCAGTAGCCGGGGCAGACGGCGTTGACCTTGACCGCGGTGTCCTTCAACGCCTTGGCGTACTGCAGGGTCACGGCGTTGAGCGCGGCCTTCGACGGCGGGTAGGCGACGCCGATCGGGCTCTCGTGGGCGAACATGCCCGTCAGCGACCCAACGGTGCTGGACACGTTGACGACCCGCGGGTGCGCCGACTCACGCAGCAGCGGCAGGAACGCGTCCGTCACGGTGATCACGCCGAACACGTTGGTCCCGAACGCCGTCCGGACCGCGTCGAGGTCGGCGCCGCCCGGGGACTGGCCCCGCCCGCCGACGACGCCGGCGTTGTTGACGAGCACGTCGAGGCGCTCGATGGAGGCGGCCGCCCGGCGCACCGACTCCGGGTCGGTCACGTCGAGCTGGACGAAACGGGCGCCGGTGTCGATGGCGGCCTTCTCCCCGCGCTCGACGTCCCTGGCCCCCAGGTACACGTCGACGCCCCTGGCGAGAAGCTGCTTCACGATCTCGAACCCGATGCCCTTGTTGGCCCCGGTCACCAGTGCTGTTGTGGTCATGTCCCCAGCCTGGTCGCGCGGGCGTCGCGACGTCCAAGACCGGCTGGGTCGGCAGGGATACCCTGAGGGTATGGATTCGCGGGAGCTTCGGTACTTCGTCGCGGTCGCCGAGGAGCTGAACTTCGGCCGGGCCGCGACCCGCCTCGGCATCGCCCAGCCGCCGCTGTCCCGCACGATCCAGCGGCTGGAACGCCGGATGGGCGTGACGCTCCTGGCGCGCACGAGCCGGTCGGTGACGCTCACCGACGCGGGCGAGGTGCTCCTGCACGAGGGCCGCAAGGCGCTGACGGCCCTCACCGCGGCCGAGCGCCGGGCACAGCGGGCGGGCAGCGAGCACCTGGTCCTGGCCACGAAGCCGAACACCGACGCCGGCCTGCTGGAGAAGATCCTCGCGAAGTACGGCATGGAGGTGGACCTCCACATCTGCGGGATCGGCGAGCAGTCCGTCATGCTCCGCGAGGGCCGGGCGGACGCCGCGCTGCTGCGGTTCCCCTACGACGACTCGGAGGGCTTCGCGTACGAGGAGCTGCTGACCGAGGGGTCCGTCGTGGTGCTCCCCCGCACCCACCGGCTGGCCGGCCGCCGCGCCGCGACCATGGCGGACCTGGCCGGCGAGCAGCTCCCGCACTGGCCGGGCTCCCCGGCGAACGGCGGGCCGCTCGTCCAGGACAGCGCCCAACTGCTGCAGCTGGTCGCCCTGGGCCGCACGGTCGCGGTCATGCCCGCGTCCACCGCCCAGTACCTCCACTCGGACCTGACCTGCGTCCCGCTGACCGACGGCCCGACGACCACCCTGGCCATCGCGTGGCCGGAGGACGCGCGGTCCCGCGCACTCGCCGCACTGGTCGAGGCGGCGGCGGCATGCGCGGCCGGCTAGCGCGGTGTCGGATCGGGCGCCTCCACCGGAGGAGCGGCCGGTGGAGGCGCCGGTGGTCCCGGTCAGTCCCCTGCCGGGGTCAGCTCCGGGACCGGCTCGAACTCCTTGATCTGGTCGAGTGACGGGCCCATCGCCGCGTTGGCCTCGCGCTCGACCATGATCTCGACGAGGACCGGGAGTGACAGGCGGTCGGACTCCGTGTCCGCCCACTCCAGCGCCGAGGAGATGTCGCCCGGCCGCTCGACGCGCCGCGCGGGGCAGCCGAACGCCGCCATGAGCTGCACGTGGTCGATGCCGCCCTCGCCGTAGTGCAGGTCCACCGCGTAGTTCATGTCGTAGGGCAGCTCCGCCTGGCGGATCAGCCCCAGGTACTCGTTGTTGACCATCACGATCACGAACGGGATCTGGTACTGCGCGGCGACCGCGATCTCCTCCATCAGGAACTGGAACGAGTAGTCACCCGCCACCGCGACGACCCGCCGCCGCGGGAACGCGCACTTCACGCCCATCGCCGCCGGGACCTCCCAGCCGAGCGGGCCGGCCTGGCCGCACACCAGGTACCGGCGCGGCAGGAACGTGTGCTGGAACTGCCCCGACCAGATCTGGTACAGCCCGATGGCGGTGACGAACGTCGTGTCCTCGCCGTAGTGCTCGTTGATCTCCCGGTACACCCGCGGCGGCTTGATCGGGACGTCGTCGAAGTCGTCCCGCCGCGCCAGCGACGAGCGCAGCGACGCGACCCGCGACGGCCACGAACTCCCGTGCGGCACCAGGGATCGCGCCGCGGACGCCAGCGCCGCGAGGGTCGGCCGGGCGTGCCCGACGATCCCGAGGTCCGGCTCGAACACCCTGCCGAGCTGCGTCGGCTCGATGTCCACGTGGATGAACTTGCGTGCCCCGCGGTACACCTCGAGGTCGCCGGTGTGCCGGTCCCCGAACCGCGCGCCGACCGCGAGGACCACGTCGCTCTCCAGGAACGCCTGGTTGCCCCAGCGCGTCTGCGTCTGGATGCCCGCCATGCCGGCGAACAACTCGTGGTTCTCGGGAAACGCGCCCTTGCCCATCAGCGTCACCTGCACCGGGACGTTCAGCGTCTCGGCGAGCTCACGAAGCTCGCCTGCCGCGTCCGCGATGATGACACCACCGCCGGCCAGGATCAGGGGCCGTTGCGCGCCCGCCAGCAGCTCGACCGCGGCGCGGACACGCCCGGGATGCGGCTGCGGGACTTCGACGGGCAAGGGCGCGTCGAGCTCTGGATCGTAGTTGCACAGTCCTCTTTGGACGTCCAGCGGCAGGTCGATCAACACCGGCCCCGGCCGGCCCGACCGGGCGATCCGGAACGCCTCCCGGAACACCCACGGCGCCTGCCCCGGCTCCTTCAGCTGCACGGCCCACTTGGTCACCGGCTTGGCGATCTCCACGATGTCGACCGCCTGGAACGCCTCCTGGTGCAGCTTCGCCCTCGGCGCCTGCCCGGTGAGGCAGATGAGCGGGACCGAGTCGGCGAGCGCGGTGTACAGGCCGGTGATCATGTTGGTGCCGGCAGGACCGGAGGTGCCGACGCACACTCCGACCTTGCCGGTGACTCGGGACCAGCCGTCCGCCGCGTGGGTGCCGCCTTCCTCGTGCCGCACGGTGATGTGCCTGATACCGCTGTTCCGCATCGCCGCGTACAGCGGCAGGATCGCGGCCCCTGGGATGCCGAACACGATGTCGACGCCCTCGGACTCCATCACCGCGACGGCGGCCTCCATGCACGGGATCATGACGCCCTCTCACCCGCCCTGCCCGACGCTATTTCCATGGCAACGAGCGAACCGTCCACTTTGCTCCCTGACCTCGTACGAAAGTCCCATTCGTGCGCACAGGCTCCTCGGGGTCCGGTCAGGCCGTGCGCTCCTTCCCGGCAACGAGCGAACCGTCCACTTTGCTCCCCGGCCCCGTACGAAAGTCCCATTCGTACGCACGGGCTCCGCAAGCACCCGGTAACGAGCGTGTCCGCACCAAGGTCCCATTCGTGCGCACAGCCACGCCGAACACCGCTCATGCCGCGCTCCCCTTCCCGAAAACGAACGTGCCCGCACCAAGGTCCCATCCGTGCGCACCCCAAGCACCGCTCATGCCGCGGCCTCCTTCCCGGAAACGGGTATGCAGGCACCAAACTCGAGCACACAACCACCGCTCATGCCGCGCTCCCCTTTCCGGCCAGGTTCTCCGCGACCTTGAGTAGCGCGGAATGGTCGAGCTGTCCGTAGCCCTGTGCCCTGGCGGACGCGATGAGCGCCGCCACCAGGTTGCCGACCGGCAGTGCCACCCCGGCGTCGCGGGCGGCGTCGAGGACGATCCCCATGTCCTTGTGGTGCAGGTCGATCCGGAAACCGGGCTGGAACTCCCGTGCCACCATGGTCCTGCGCTTCAGCTCCAGGATCCGGCTGCCGGCCAGGCCGCCGGCCAGTACGTCGAGTCCGACCGACGCGTCGAGGCCGGACGCCTCCAGCAGCACGATCGCCTCGGCCACCAGCGCGTACGTGCCGCCCACCACCAGCTGGTTGGCCGCCTTCACCGTCTGTCCGGATCCCGCCGGTCCGACGTGTACGGCCTTGCCCAGCGGCGCGAAGACCGCCTGCGCGGCCGCGAAGTTCTCCTCGCTGCCACCGACCATGATGGACAGCACGCCGTCGACCGCGCCCTTCTCGCCGCCCGAGACGGGGGCGTCCAGGACGCGGATCCCTCTGTCCGCACCGACTTCCGCCAGCTTGCGTGCGGTTGCCGGCCGGATGGAGCTCATGTCGATGTAGAGAGTGCCGGGCTTGGCACCGTCGAGCACTCCGCCCTCGCCGAGTGCGGCCGCCTCGACGTGTGAGTGGTTCGGCAGCATGGTGATGACGACGTCGGCCTCGGCGGCCGCCTGTCCCGCCGAGGACGCCACCCTGCCGCCGGTCGTGGAGAGCCGTTCCAACGCCTCGGGCACCAGGTCGAACCCGATGACCTCGAACCCCGCGTCGAGGAGGTTCGACGCCATCTGGCCACCCATGATGCCCAGGCCGACGAACCCGATGACGGCGCTCACGCCGCCCCCTCGATGGCTCGGTGCCGGTGGTTCGTTCCGTAAACTCCGCTCACGGTCAACGCATTGCCTCCAACCAGCCGAAACTCGCTTCGCTTGGCCCCACGGGCCGGTACTCCAGGCCGACCGGTCCCTGGTAGGGGCTGCCGGCCAGCTCACGCAGCAACGACGGGTAGTCGAGTTCGCCGGTACCCGGCTGCCCCCTTCCCGGCACGTCCGCGATCTGCACGTGCCCGAACCGGCCCGCGTGGTCGCGGATCAACGCGGACAGGTCCTCGCCCATCCGTCCGAGGTGGTAGAGGTCCGCGAGGAACGCGGTGCCGGGCACCTGGTCGAGCACCTGGAACGCCCGCGCGGACGACGTGATCGGGTACCGGGTGTTCTCGAACGAGTTGAGCGCCTCGACGACCACGGTGGCCCCGATCCCGCCGGCCGCCTTCGCCGCCAGGGCAAGGTTCTCCAGTGCCAGATCGGGGTCGGTGTCGTCGGTCGTGTTGCCGTACAGGGCGTTCAGGGTCCGGCAGCCGAGTCGGCCCGCGAACCCCGTGGTCACCTCGATGTTGTCCCGGAACCGCTGACTCGTGGCCTTCGACGAGAGCAGCCCCCGGTCCCCGGACGGCATGTGTCCCGCGTCGAAGTTGAGGCCCACCAACGCCACGCCGGCCTCGGTGATGGCGGCGGCGAGCCGGTCCAGCTCGGCGTCGGCGGGGGTCGGCCCGTCGAACGGCCACCACATCTCGACGGCGTCGAAGCCCGCGCGGGCGGCCGCCGCCGGCCGCTCCAGCAGCGGCAGCTCGGTGAACAGGATCGACAGGTTGACGTCGTAGTGCACGACCCCTCCTCAGGAGACCGTCTGGGCCAGGCTCGTCCTGGCCAGCTCGGCGGTTTCCGACGGAGTCTTGCCCACTTTCACCCCCGCCGCCTCCAGTGCTTCCTTCTTGGCGGCGGCCGTGCCCGAGGAGCCGGAGACGATGGCGCCGGCGTGGCCCATGGTCTTGCCCTCCGGCGCGGTGAAGCCTGCGACGTAGCCGACGACCGGCTTCGTGACGTGCTGCTGGATGTACGCCGCGGCCCGCTCCTCGGCATCGCCGCCGATCTCGCCGATCATGACGATCAACTCGGTCTGCGGGTCGGCCTCGAACGCGGCCAGCGCGTCGATG
>NZ_DASQCC010000196.1:0-5432 GCF_035634895.1 Actinophytocola sp.
AGGCAAGATGGCACGGCAGGCACGGGCACCCCGGTGATCACGTAGCGTCAGAAACTTCATGATCACCTGCGTCCGTGCCTGCACCATCACCGCCCCCTGTCAAGCTCGACTCGGTGGCCACCAATTGCCGGAGCCTCTAAGTCGGTGGATCCAGGTTTCTGCTGGCAAGGCGCCGGTTCGTCCTCGTACTGGGTCGTACTTGGGCGAACCGGCAACGCCGCCAGCGGGAAGCTGGGCCGCCGAATTAGTTGCCTGATTTCCGGCGCGGGACACTAGAGGACCAGCCGCACCGGGCCGCCTACGACGCGATCGTGACCGCCCGGCTCTTCGTGCACCTGGCAGGCCGGCGGACGCTCGAAGAACTCCGCGATCAGCCAACAGAAGGTGACGGCGATGAACGATCATTCCTCTTCTAAACCGCAGCCGATGTTCGGCACTTGGCCCAACTGCTCGTCGCTGAGGTTGCCTAGAAACTAGACCGGTCTATATAGTCCTGCCCATGGCAAAGCGTGGGGAGACTCGGGCCCGCCTGCTCAGCACCGCCGCGACCCTGTTCCGGACCCAGGGTTACCACGCGACCGGGCTCAACCAGGTCGTCGAGGAGGGGCGGGTGCCGAAGGGCTCGCTGTACTTCCACTTCCCGGGTGGGAAGGAACAGCTCGCCGTCGAGTCGGTGGCCCTGGCGGCAGGCGAGGTGCGCGCGAGCCTGCGTGCGGTGGATGATCTGGACGGTGTGCTGGAACTGTTCGCCGAGCACCTGGTCGAGTCGGACTTCAGGCGTGGCTGTCCGGTGGCGACCGTCGCGCTGGACGCGGCGGGGGAGAGCGAGCGGATCCGTGCTGCATGCGCGTCGGCGTACGCCTCCTGGTCGGAGGTGCTCGTCGAGTTCCTTGTGCGGCAAGGAGTTGCCGTGGACCGTGCGCCCGGGCTCGCGACCACCGTGCTGGCCGCCGTCGAAGGCGCCTTGCTGCTGACCAAAACGCGGCGTGACGTGGCTCCGCTGCGTCAGGTCGCCGCGGACCTGCGGGTACTCATCGAAGGGGCAATGTAATGCGAGTTCACCATCTGAACTGCGGCACGATGCGGCCGTTCGGCGGCGGCCTGGTCGACGGGCGGCCCGGCCTGCTGCGCGCGGCGACCATGGTGTGTCACTGCCTGCTGGTCGAGACCGCGGACGGGCTCGTGCTGGTCGACTCGGGTGTCGGCGTCGAGGACATCACGAACCCCGGCGGCTCGCTGCCGGGGTGGTTCCGGCAGGTGGTCCGCCCGGTGCTCGACGTCGAGGAGACCGCGGTGCGCCAGGTGGTCCGGCTCGGCTACCAGCCTGAGGACGTCACGCATGTCGTCCTCACGCACCTGGACCTGGACCACGCGGGCGGCCTGCGTGACTTCCCGCGGGCGAAGGTCCACGTGTACGCGGAGGAGCACCGGAACGCGATGGCACGAGCGACCGCGCACGACCGCCGCCGGTTCCGCCCGGCGCAGTGGTCACACGGGCCGGACTGGCAGACCTACGAGACCGCCGGTGAGGAATGGTTCGGCTTCCGGTCGGTTCGCGAGCTGAACGGGCTGCCGGCCGACTTCCTGCTCGTGCCACTGGCCGGTCACACCCTTGGCCACGCCGGAGTGGCGGTCCGCACCGACGACAACTGGCTCCTGCACTGCGGCGACGCGTACTTCTTCCACGGCGAGACCCGCTCCGCCGACGACTGTCCCCGTGGCCTGCGCGTGTTCCAGCGCGTAGCGGAGACCGGCCACGAGGCCCGGCTGTCCAACCAGGACCGTCTCCGCACCCTGGTCGCCGACCACGGCGACGAGGTGGCGACGATCAGCGCCCACGACCCCGTGGAACTGCGCCGCTACGTCCCGGCGGCCGCCGGCTAGACGGCCCGGCGGCCGTTCCCGACGGCCGGTCCGGCGCCGAAACTCGGTTGTCCACGCCGGAGGTCTCTGCTTACGTGGACGCTCGAAGAAGCCCGGTTACAGGAGGTTCACGTCATGCGCCCTGCGTTCATGTCCATCCAGCCAACTGCCGTCTACGCAGAGGACATGAACCTTCTTGCAGTCGTTGAACCTCGGGATTCTCGCGCATGTCGACGCCGGTAAGACCAGCCTGACGGAGCGGCTGCTCCTGACCGCTGGCATCATCGACGAGCTGGGCAGCGTCGACGACGGCTCGACCCAGACCGACTCCATGGCGCTGGAACGCCGGCGCGGCATCACCATCCGCTCGGCCGTGGTGTCGTTCGTCGTCGACGGCGTCACCGTCAACCTCATCGACACGCCCGGCCACCCCGACTTCATCGCCGAGGTGGAGCGGGTACTGGGCGTGCTCGACGGCGCCGTGCTCGTGGTGTCGGCCGTCGAGGGCGTGCAGGCCCAGACCCGGGTGCTCATGCGGACCCTGCGCCGCCTGCGCATCCCGACGCTGATCTTCGTCAACAAGACCGACCGGCGCGGGGCCGACCCGGAGCGGGTGTTCCGGGAGATCAACACCCGGCTCGCCCCGGCCGTCCGCGCCGATCTCGGCGACGCGCTCGAAACCCTCGCGGAGCACGACGACACCCTGCTCGCCGCGTACGTCGACGGCACGCCGGTGAGTGCCGACCGGCTGAGGCAAACGCTTGCCATCCGGACCAGCGACGTGCACCCGGTGTTCTTCGGCTCCGCGATCACCGGCGCGGGTGTCGGTGACCTGATGACTGGTCTGACCTCCCTGCTCCCCACCGCGTCCGGAGGGGACGGTCCACCGTCCGGCACCGTGTTCAAGGTCGAGCGCGGCCCGGCCGGCGAGAAGATCGCCTACGTGCGCATGTTCGACGGCACCCTGCGCCTGCGGGACCGCCTGCCTGCCGGCAGGGTCACGGCGATCAGCGTCTTCGGCGACGGCCCGGCGAACGAGGCCGGCCCCGGCCGCATCGCCAAACTGTGGGGCCTCACCGGAATCCGGGTCGGCGACACCGTCGGCACACCGAGACCCGGCGAGCGGCACCACTTCGCGCCGCCGACGCTGGAGACCGTGGTGACCCCGGTGCACCGGTCCGACAGGGGCGCCCTGCACGCCGCGCTCACCCAGCTCGCCGAGCAGGACCCGCTGATCAACCTGCGGCAGGCCCGCGAGGAGATCGCGGTGTCCCTGTACGGCGAGGTGCAGAAGGAGGTCATCGAGGCCACGCTGCTCGACGAGTACGGCATCGCCGTCGACTTCCGGGAGACGACGACCATCCACATCGAACGCCCGGTCGGCGAGGGCGCCGCGGATGAGCTCATCGGCAGGAGCCCGTTCCTGGCCACCGTCGGCCTGCGGGTCGAGCCCGGCCCGGTCGGCTCGGGCGTGCGGTTCCAGCTCGGGGTGGAGCTGGGCTCGATGCCGTCCGCGTTCTTCGTGGCCGTCGAGGAGACCGTCCGGACCACCCTCGAGCAGGGGCTTTCCGGCTGGGCCGTGACCGACGTGGTCGTGACCATGACCCACTCCGGCTACTGGGCCAGGCAGAGCCATGCGCACGGCACGTTCGACAAGAACATGTCGAGCACGGCAGGCGACTTCCGCAACCTGACCCCGCTGGTGCTGATGGCGGCGCTCGCTCGCGCGGGCACTCGGGTGTACGAGCCCATGCACCGCTTCCGGCTCGAGGTGCCCGCCGACGTGTACAGCATGGTGCTCCCGGTGCTGGTCCGACACCGTGCCGTGCCGCTCACGTCGTCGGTCACCGGCGGTGCCGCCGTGGTGGCGGGTGACATCCCGGCCGAGCGCGTGCACGCCCTGTCACAGCGCGTGCCGAACCTGACCCGTGGCGAGGGGGTGCTGGAGAGCGCGTTCGATCACTACCAGGAGGTGACCGGCGGCGAGGTGCCCACGCGTCTCCGGTCTGACCACAATCCGCTCAACCGCAAGGAATATCTGTTGCACGTGGTCAGGAGGGTGTGACGTTACCTCGGCGAGACGCGGGCGAGACCGTTCCGTGAACTGAGAGTCGGTTTCGTACGTATCTGCTGGAGACCAACCGGTACAAAACGAACGGACGTGATCCAGTGCGGCACAGTGCGGACGCGGCGTCGATGTTCCAGAACACCGCGCACAGCCCGTCGTTCTTCGAGCTGTCCCGGCAGATGGGGGAGCACGGCCGGCAGCTGGTGGACTTCTGCATCCCGTGCAACCCGTACTTCCCGACCCCGGAGATGTTCGACGAGCTCGCCAGGAACCTGACGACGATGCTCAAGTTCTACCCGAGCAGCGCGGACACGATCACCAAGCAGCTCTCCCGGGTTCTCGGACTGAACGCGGCCACGGTCGCCATGGCCAACGGCTCGACCGAGCTGATCACGTGGATGGACCACATGTGGATCCACGAGAGCATCGCGATCCCGATCCCCACGTTCGGCCGGTGGACCGACCAGCCGATGGAGACGGGCAAGCGGGTCGACATGTTCCCGTTGCGGGAGGCCGACTACTTCCAGCTCAACGTGGACGAGTACGTGCGCTTCATCCGCCAGCGCGGATCCCGGGTGGCCGTCATCTGCAACCCGAACAACCCCGACGGCGGCTACCTGCCCCGCCGCGAGGTCATCCGGCTGATGGACGAGCTGTCCGACCTGGACCTCGTGGTGATCGACGAGTCGTTCATCGACTTCGTGGAGGCCGAACCCGCGCCGTCCGTGGCGATGGAGGCGGCGATCCGGCCGAACGTCGTGGTGCTCAAGAGCCTCGGCAAGAACTTCGGCCTGCACGGCATCCGGTTCGGCTACCTCGTCGCGAACCCCGGCCTGGCGGGCAAGATGCGCAAGATCCTGCCCAAGTGGAACCTCAACTCACTCGCCGAGACGATCATCTTCATGCTCGCCCAGCACGGCGCCGAGTACCGCGAGAGCCTGCGCCTGCTGGCCAGGGACCGGTACGGCATGGGCATGCAGCTGGCGCGGGTGCCCGGGCTCTCGGTCTACTCGTCGCAGGGGAACTTCCTGCTCGTGAAGCTGGGCCAGGGCATGGACGGCACCGAGCTGCGTGACCACCTCCTCACCCGGCACCAGGTGTTCATCCGGGAGTGCGGCAACAAGCTCGGGATGAGCAGCCAGTTCCTGCGCCTCGTGGTCCGCCCCCAACAGGACGTCGCCCGCCTGATGGAGGGCCTCGACGACTACCTGCAACCACGCTGGTCCGACGAACTGGCCGAACGCCGCGGCGCCCGAACCGCCTAATCCATCCCGCGAGCGGCTGGCCCGCCTAACTCACACCGCGAACCGCTGGCCCGCCTGATTCGCTCCGCGAACGGTTTGGGCGGTGACGCCGAGCCCGCCAGACTCAACCGCGAACGGTGGGCGGTGGAGTCCGGCCCACCAGACTCAAGCCGCGAACGGTTGGCCGGTGGCATCCGGCTCGTCTGATTCGCTCCGCGAACCGTTGGATCGTGGCGCCCGGCCTGCCCGCCCGGCCT
>NZ_DASQCC010000197.1:0-9127 GCF_035634895.1 Actinophytocola sp.
AGCCGCAGGCGTCTCCTCCAACGAGGCCAACGCCAACCGAACCGCCTCGTCCAACTGCGGATCCCGCCCAGTGGCGTAATCCTGTGGCGCCATCACAACCTCGACATCCGGATCGACGCCGTAGTTCTCCACGCCCCACCCAGGCCCCCGCATCCAGGTGGCGTACCGCGGCTGCGTCACGAGAGTCCCGTCCACCAGGTGGTAGCGCATGTCGATCCCAATGACCCCACCCCATGTCCGGGTCCCGACCACCGGCCCGATCCCCAACGCCTTGATCGCCGCGTTCACGATGTCCCCGTCCGAGCCCGAGAACTCGTTCGCCACCGCCACGACCGGCCCGCGCGGCGCGTCCGCCGGGTAGCTCTCCGCCGCGTTGCCGTCCCGGGTGATCTGCCAGCCGATGATCTTGCGACCGAGCTTCTCCACCACCAGCTGGGACAGATGCCCGCCCCGGTTCTCCCGCACATCGACGATCAGCCCTTCGCGCCGGACTTCCAGTCGCAGATCACGGTGCAGCTCCGCCCAGCCGCTCGCGATCATGTCCGGCACGTGCACGTACCCGAGCCGCCCGCCGGCGGCCTCGTGCACGTACGCACGCCGGCCCGCCACCCAGTCGTGATACCGCAGCTGCATGTCGTCCAGCAGCGGGACCACCACCACGCTCCGGTTCGCACCACCGCCGCCCGGCGCCACCACCAGCTCCACCGGCTTGTCGGCTGTGCCCGCCAGTAACGGGAACGGCCCCATCACCGGATCGACCGGACGGCCGTCGACGGCGACGATCGCGTCGCCCGCCCGGACCGCGACCCCGGGCGCACGCAGTGGCGAACGCGCGTGCGGGTCCGACGACTCGCCGGGCAGGATCCGTTCGATCCGCCAGACATCGCCGTCCCGCACCAGGTCCGCGCCGAGTAAGCCCAGTCGTCGCGCGGGCTCCGCCCCGCTACCCCGCGGCGTCACGTACGCGTGCGACGTGCCCAGCTCACCCTGTACCTCCCACAGGAGGTCGACCAGTTCGTCGTGCGAGTTGACGCTGTCGACCAGCGGCCGGTACCGGTCGAGCACACCCGCCCAGTCGACGCCGTTCATGTCCGCCCGCCAGAAGTGGTCTCGCATCAGCCGGCCGGCCTCGTCGAACGCCTGGCGCCACTCCGCCGACGGGTCTACCTGCACGCGTACCCGGGACAGGTCCACCCGCACGACGTCGTCACTGTCGTCCGACGAGTCTGACTTGTGGTCCGCCGCCTGCACCCGCAGCCGCCTGCCCGCACGGATCACCAGCCGCTCGCCGTCGCCGGTCACCCACACGCCGTCGACGTTCTCGGCCAGCGTCTCCAGCTTGCGCTTGGTGAAGTCGTAGCGCTCGAGCTCCGTCTTGTCGTCGTTCTCGCCGTCCCCGTCATGACCGAGCACACCGGCCAGCGGATATCGCAGCCACACGAGACCGTTCTTCACCGCGTACAGGTCGCCGTACCGCGCGGACTGGACGGGCAGCGCGACCACCCGCTCGGCGAGCCCGTCGAAGTCGACCTCGGTGCGTGGCGGCGCGTCGTCGTCACCCTCCTTGTCCTTGTCCTTGCCGGGCTGCTCCTCCTCGACCGGCCTGCCTCGCAGCTGGGGCGAGAACGGCGACGGCGTGGTCGCCGCGAGCGGCACCAGATGCGGTCGCGAGCCGTACGGGAACGACATGTCGAACACGTGCGTGTCGTAGACCGGGTCGAAGCTCCGCACGGACAGGAACGCGAGGTGTTTGCCGTCGACCGTGAACTGCGGGTCGGTGTCCACGAACCGCAACGGCGTGACGTCCACAATGGACAGATCCGTCGTGCTGGCCATCCTGATGTGGCGCAGCGGGTTCGGCCCGGGGTGCGACCAGGCGAGCCACGACGAGTCGGGGGAGAACGCCAGGTCGCACGGATCGCCCTCCGTGGTGTGCACCAACTCGCGGAGCTCACCGCTGTCCGTGTCCGCCAACAGCAGGCGTCCGTCGTGCGTGGCGACCGCGACCCGCCGCCCGTCCGGCGATGCCGCCAACTCCAGCACCCTGCCGAGCCGGCCCACACCGATGCGGCGGGGTGGCGCAGCCACTCCGTCAACGGGCGCGATCTCCAGCGCGTCCTCGCCCTCGGCGTCGGTGACCCACACGACCTGCTCGCCGAGCGTGCGTGGATGCCGGGCCCGCACCCCCGGCTCGGCCGACAGGGCACGGACAGGACCGTCGCGATGCGTGAGCCAGTGAACGTTGCCACGCACCTCGACCACGCTCGCCCGCCCGGTGTGGTCCGG
Organism: Actinophytocola sp.; assembly: GCF_035634895.1. Taxonomy (GTDB): domain Bacteria; phylum Actinomycetota; class Actinomycetes; order Mycobacteriales; family Pseudonocardiaceae; genus Actinophytocola. Next base: position 2,287 of record NZ_DASQCC010000197.1, read on the forward strand.
TCCGACGTCACCGAGCTCGTCCGCCGCGCGCACCGGATACGGCGTCCTGGCGAGACGTGGGCCGCCGAGCCGGACGTCGAGCTCCCGCGGCTCGCTGTTCAGCCCGTCGACCAACCACAGCCGGCCGGCGCGGTGGAAGATCACCCGACGGCCGTCCGTGCTGGCGTTGCGCGCGTAGAACCCGCCGGGAGCGTCGACCGCGTGGCGACGCAGGTCGGACCCGTCCGGCAGGCACGAGTACAGGTCGCCGACGCCCTCGTGGTCGGACAGGAACACGACGCGGTCACCCACCCACATCGGTGACTGCACGTTGCCGTCGAGCTCGGGCAGGAACCTGGTGAACTCACCGGAACCGTTGGCGTCGAGCCAAAGCTTGCCCACCGTGCCGCCGCGGTATCGCTTCCACCACGCCGGCTCCCGCGAGCTGGCGCTGAGCAGGGCGACGGCACCGTCCGGCCCACTCGCGATGCCGGACACCGGACCGTACGGCAGCCTCCGGAACGCGCCGTCCTGGTCGACCGCGTAAGCCCACGTACGGCGGATGCTCGGCTGCCCCACCGTGCTGATGGCGAGCACCTCACCGTCCGCGCCCCACCCGAGCACGTCGGTGTTGGCGTCGGCCCAGTAGGTGAGCCGGCGGCTGGGGCCACCGTCGACCGGGGCGACGTGCACCTCCGGCTCGACGTCACGCTCACTGCTCCAGGCCAGTTGCGTGCCGTCGGACGAGAACCGAGGCGAGCGCACCGGAACCTGGTCAGCGGAAACCCGCCACGCACGGCCGCCGCCGAGCGGCGCGAGCCACACGTCGTCCTCGGCCACGAAGGTCACGAGTTCGCCGTGGAGGTGGGGAAAGCGGAGGTACGAGTCGTTCACGGCCGCCACGTTAGCCGCGATCACCGACAACGCCACCGAAAAATGGCGACTTCCTGGAACGAACCCGAGCGAAAGGGACTTTCGTGCAGCGCGGCCTAGGTAGAGACGCTCATTCAACTGAGCCGCATGGCGTAGTTGGCGGCCGAATCACCGAACAGAGCAGCGCTTGCGGACGCGCCGACGGAGAAAGTCGTACGAGAGTCCCTTTCGCACGGCTTCTGGCGTGACAACGACCATTGGTGGACTGCATCGTGGGGTCATGACGCGAACACAGCACGCCACCAGCACCGACGTCAGCGTGGCCAGAAACGACGCCAGTCCGACTCGCCCATGCCGGCCGGGTCCAGGCCCTCGGAGCGGGCCACCTGCTCCGCGGCCCGGACGTCCGCCGCGAACTGGCGGGCTTCCGCGCGCAGCAGGCCCTCCGGGTCATCGCCGGAGAGCTTGGCCCGAGCCGCCGCGGCGAACAGCGGCGAGCCGGGCAGCAGGTCCGGTGGCAGACCCGCGCGTGCCGTGCGCTGCACCAGCTTCGCCGCGAGCGCGAGTGCCGGCTGACCCATGGCCACACCATCCACACTGGACTCGCGCTTCTTCTCCTGCTGCTTCAGCTGCTCCCAGCGATTCTCCTGCGAGCGTGCGTCCCGCACCGCCGGGTCACCGCCGCCGAACACGTGTGGGTGGCGGCCGACCAGCTTCGCCACCAGTTCGGCGGCCACGTCGTCAATGGAGAACGGCGTGTCCGCCGACTCCTGCGCCACGCGTGCGTGGAACAGGACCTGCAGCAGGACGTCGCCGAGCTCCTCACGCAGCGCGGCCCGGTCGCCGTCCTCAATGGCTTCGAGCAGCTCGAAGCATTCCTCGACGAGGTACTGCCGCAGTGACTCGTGGGTCTGCTCCCCGTCCCATGGACAGCCACCGGGCGAGCGCAGGCGGTCCATCACCGCGACCGCGTCCAACAGGGTGGCCCCGTACACCGGCTCCGGTCGGACGACCGGCGCGTCGTGTGCCAGCAATGCGGTCGCTGCGGGATCGTCCAGGTCCGCGGTCAGCAACACGACCGAACCTGCCTGTGCCTCCTCGGCAAGCGCGACCGGCGGCGGCGCGTCCGCCGTCGTGTACACGGCGCTGGCCGCACGGATCAGGGACACCGCTGCCGCCGGCACCGACCCACCGGGCCCGAGCAGCACGACGACCGCTCCCGACGGGACGGGCTCGGTCGCTACCGTCACTGCTTGTCGTTCTTCGGCAGCAGCAACATGCCGGTGAGGTCCGCCTCCGACTTGGGCACGGCCTTCATCTCGGCGGTGTTCCACGCGCCGTAGCGTGGGCTGAGCTGGATGCCCTTGTCGGTCAGCCGCTCACGAAGCAGGTACTTGCCGTACAGCGGCAGCTGGTTCGGGTCCGTCTGGCTGGAGTCGGCGTTGGGCGACGGGCTCGACGCGACCTTCGTCGACAGCACCTGCACGACGAAGTAACCGCCGGCACTCTGCGCCGTGCCCGGCTGGTTGACGACGAGGACCGTCTGCTTGGGCAGCTGCAGCTGGAGTGCCAGCATCGTCGGGCCGGTGTTCACGTTCAGCTGCGGCTCTCCGTCGGCGCCTGCCGACCGCATGAGGTCGGCGCCCTTGTCCGGCTGGGCGGCGATCTTCTCCGCGAGCGCCTTGGCCTTGCCGAAGTCGCTGAAGCCCGCGACGCTGATCGTGGCCTCGGCCCTGCCGAGGTACTTCTTCGCCAACTCCATCAGCAGCAGGCTGTCGTTGGCGTACGCGTCGAAGCCCCGTGCCCGGTCGACGAGGATCGGTACCAGCTGCTCGGTGGGCACGCTCCCGTCGGTGGGGAGCTTCTGCGCGAGCGGGTTCTGTTGCCGCAGCTGCGACAGCTGGCTCTCGTCGACCCGGAGGTTCTCCTCCCGGGCCACCTCGGCGATGAGGCGATGGTTGACCAGCTGCGTCACGGCCTCGCGCGCGACGAGGTCGAGCTTGTGCTGCGCGGCGAGCGGGCGGGCCGCAGGCTCTTTCACGACCTTGTCGACCAGGCTCTGCACCTCGTCGACCGAGATGACGTGGCCGTCGATGATGACTGCCGAATTGATCTGGCTTGGCCCGGTCCCACACGCGGACATCGTCGCGACCAGCGCGGTCACGGCGGCGAACGGCGCTACGACACGGCGGAGGACACTCGTCACGGTCACCAACCCTCTCACAGCCCCCTATCCCACCGGCGCGGGGGCGATCACGAGCGACTCCAGGAGCTTCGCACACCATTCCAGCAGCTCGACATCACGCAGCGGCGGGGCGCCGATCCGGCCGCCCGCGGCGCCCTCGGTCGGCCTCGGCACGGTGATCAACTGGCTCACTGCCTTGTAGTTGGCCTTGGGATACAACCTCTTCAGCCGGACGGTCTGCGAGTCGCGCAGCTCCAGTGGCGCGAAGCGGACCGAGCTACCCTGCAGCGCGACCTCCCGGACGCCGTACGCGCGGCACGCCTGCCGGAAGCCGGCGACCGCGAACAACCGGCGCACCGGCAGCGGCGGCGCGCCGTAGCGGTCCTTCAGCTCCTCCTCGACGGCGGTGAGCCCGTCGGCGTCCGGCGCGGCGGCGATCTTGCGGTACGCCTCGAGCCGCAGCCGCTCGCCCGGTACGTAGTCGTGCGGGATGTGGGCGTCGACCGGCAGGTCGACCCGCACATCGGGGAGCTCCTCCTCTTCCTCGCCCGGCTCGGCGCCCGCGTGCTTGCGGAACGCGTCCACGGCCTCGCCGACGAGCCGGACGTAGAGGTCGAAGCCGACGCCGGCGATGTGGCCGGACTGCTCCGCGCCGAGGATGTTCCCGGCGCCACGGATCTCCAGGTCCTTCATGGCCACCGCCATGCCCGCGCCGAGCTCGGTGTTCTGGGCGATGGTGGCGAGCCGGTCGTGGGCGGTCTCGGTGAGCGGCGCCTCCGGCGGGTAGAGGAAGTAGGCGTACCCACGCTCGCGGCCGCGGCCGACCCGGCCGCGCAGCTGGTGGAGCTGGGCCAGACCGAGCAGGTCGCCGCGCTCGACGATCAGGGTGTTGGCGTTGGCGATGTCGAGGCCGGTCTCGACGATCGTGGTACACACCAGCACGTCGAACTCGCGCACCCAGAAGCCCTCGATGATCTTCTCGAGGCGGTCCTCGTTCATCTGGCCGTGCGCGGTGACGACCCTGGCCTCGGGCACCAGCTCGCGAAGCCGGCGCGCGGCCTTCTCGATGGAGGAGACCCGGTTGTGCACGAAGAACACCTGGCCGTCGCGCAGCAGCTCGCGGCGGATGGCCGCGCCGACCTGCTTGTCGTCGTAGCCGCCGACGTAGGTGAGGATCGGGTGCCGGTCCTCCGGCGGGGTGAGGATGGTCGACATCTCACGGATGCCGGCGAGCGACATCTCGAGCGTGCGCGGGATCGGGGTGGCTGACATGGTCAGCACGTCGACGTGGGTGCGGAGCGCCTTGATGTGCTCCTTGTGCTCGACGCCGAACCGCTGCTCCTCGTCGACGATGACGAGGCCGAGGTCCTTGTAGCGGACGCCGGTCTGCAGCAGGCGGTGCGTGCCGATCACGACGTCGACCTCGCCCGCGGCAAGGCCCTCGATGACGGCGTCGGCGTCCGGACCGTGCGTGAACCGGGACAGGCCCTTCACGTTGACCGGGAAGGAGGCCATGCGCTCGGTGAAGGTGTTGAGGTGCTGCTGGGCGAGCAGCGTGGTGGGCACCAGGACCACGACCTGTTTGCCGTCCTGCACGGCCTTGAACGCGGCACGCACGGCGATCTCGGTCTTGCCGTAGCCGACGTCGCCGCAGATCACACGGTCCATGGGGACGCCACTCATCATGTCGGCCTTGACCTCGTCGATCGCGGCCATCTGGTCGGGGGTCTCGGTGAACGGGAAGGCATCCTCGAGCTCACGCTGCCACGGGGTGTCGGCGCCGAACGCGTGGCCGGGGGCGGACTGGCGGGCGGCGTAGAGCTGCACGAGCTCGGCGGCGATCTGCTTGACGGCCTTGCGCGCCTTGGCCTTGGTGTTCTTCCAGTCGGAGCCGCCGAGCTTGTTGAGGGTGGGCAGCTCCCCGCCGACGTAGCGGGAGATCTGGTCGAGCTGGTCAGTGGGAACGAACAAGCGGTCACCGGGTTGGCCGCGCTTCGAGGAGGAGTATTCGATAACCAGGTACTCACGGGTCGCATCACCGACCGTGCGCTGGACCATCTCGACGTAGCGGCCGATGCCGTGCTGCTCGTGGACCACGTAGTCGCCGGTCTTGAGGGCGAGCGGGTCTACCGCGTTGCGCCTGCGGGAGGGCATCTTCGTGGAGAGGTCCCTGGTGGACGTGCCGTGCCGGCCGCCGGTCAGGTCGGTCTCGGTCAGCACCACCAGGGCCCGCTCCGGGGCGAGGAAACCTTCCTCGAGGGCGCCGCGGACGACGGTGACGACGCCGCCGGCGGGTGGCTCGGTCAGCCCGTCCTCGGCGAAGGTCGCCGCAACGTCGGCGTCGGACAGTTGCTCGACCGCGCGGCGAGCGGTGCCGGCGCCGGGGACCACGAGCACAGCGGCGCCGCCGGTCGCGGTGTGGGCGCGGAGGTCGGTGAACGCGCGGGTGACGTCACCGCGGTAGCCCTCCACGGCCGAGATGTCGAGCTGGACCACGTTCTCGCCGGGGGTGGTGAGCTGGGAGAGCGTCCACCAGGGGTGGCCGGTGTCCCGGGCGTGCGTGGCGATCTCGCCGAGCTCGCGGTAGGCCGAGGCGCCGAGGTCGAGTGGTGACTTGCCGCCGCCGGCCGCGGCCATCCACGCCGCCTCGAGGAACTCCTGGCCGGTGCGGACGAGGTCGTGGGCGCGGGTGCGGACCTTCTCGGGATCGATGACGAGGACGTGTGCGCCCGTGGGCAGGACGTCGGTGAGCAGGTCGAGTTCGCCCTCGCAGAGGACGGGGATGAGCGCCTCCATGCCCTCGACCGGAATGCCGTCGGCGAGCTTGACGAGCATCTCCGCGAGGTGGGCGTCGCCGGCGTGCTCCTCGGCGAGCTCCATGGCCCGGTGGCGCACGTCCTCGGTGAGCAGCAGCTCGCGGCAGGGCGGGGCGTTGACCTCGGTGATCTCGGTCGGCAGCGACCGCTGGTCGGCGACGGCGAAGCAACGGATCTCGGAGACCTCGTCGCCCCAGAACTCGACGCGGGCGGGGTGCTCGGCGGTGGGCGGGAAGATGTCGAGAATGCCGCCGCGGACGGCGAACTCGCCACGCTTCTCGACCATGTCGACGCGGGTGTAGGCGAGCTCGACGAGGCGTTCGACCAGGCCGTCGAAGTCGTGCTCGTCACCGACGGTGAGGTGCACGGGCTCAAGCTTGCCCAGGCCGGGAGCCATGGGCTGGATGAGGCTACGCACGGTGGCGACGACGACCTGTGGCGGACTGTCACCACCGAGGCGGTACAGCACCTCCAGGCGGCGGCCGACGGTGTCCGCGCGCGGGGACAGTCGCTCGTGCGGCAGCGTCTCCCAGGAGGGGAAGCTGACGACGGTGCCCGGCCCGATGAGGTCACGGAGGGCGGCGGTCAGGTCGTCGGCCTCGTGGCCGGTCGCCGTGATCGCCAGTACGGGTTTGCGGGTGGCCAGGGCGGCGGTGACCAGCGGCCGGACGGCGGTGGGGCCTTCCAGCTCCAGGTTGGCGACGCCCACGGCCTCGGAGATCTTGGTCAGGGCTGGGTCGGGCAGCACTGCTTGCAGCAGACCGGACAGCGACACTGGAAATAACCCCTCGAAGCACGCGCGGACATACCCCTGCCCGGGACGAGCCCGGCGGAGGGGTTCTCACTACCCAGCCTACGTGCACCGACCCAATGATTTCATGTCGCGCGCCCACACGAGGGACTTGCCCGACGAAACGCCGGGCGGGGGCGAGGGGGCGGGCGGGCCAGGTGGGGACGGGGTGGGCCGGGCCCGGGTGGGCGGGGCAGG
>NZ_DASQCC010000198.1:0-16900 GCF_035634895.1 Actinophytocola sp.
TAGCCGTTCGAGGCGAAGCAGCGGACGGCCGAGGTCAGCAGGCCGCGGGGCACCTCGCCGAGCCGGTCGCTCCAGAGGCCGGCGGAGTGGTCCCGCAACCAGGGGTTGTCCGCCAAGTCCTGGGTGGTGAAGCGGGCCTGCCGTCTGGGCATTCGCGCGTCCTGTCCGGGGGTGGTCCTTGACATGGCCACCGTACCGAATGACTATGCGCTTAGTCAGCACAATGAGCGGAGTGAGGATCATGACCGCGCGAACGGTGGCCGAGGGCTTCCACTTCCTGGAGGCGCCGCGATGGCACGAGGACCGGTTGTGGTTCTCGGACTTCTACGGCCTCGAGGTCACCTCGATGCGTGCGGACGGTTCGGACCGGCGCGTGGAGGCGACCGTACCGGGACAGCCGTCCGGCCTGGGCTGGCTGCCCGACGGCCGGTTGCTGGTCATCTCGATGGTCGACCGCCTGGTGCTGCGCCGCGAGGCGGACGGCTCGCTGGTCGTCCACGCCGACCTGGCCGAACACGCGGGCGGGCACGTGAACGACATGGTCGTGGACGACCAGGGCCGGGCCTACGTCGGGAACTTCGGGTTCGACCTGATGGGCGGCGCCCCGCTGGCGCCGGCCGCGCTGCACCGGGTGGACCCGGACGGCCAGGTCACGCAGGTCGCCGAGGACCTGTGGTTCCCCAACGGCAGCGCCATCACGAGCAAGGGCGTGCTGCTCGTGAACGAGACGTTCGGCAACCGGGTGACCGCCTTCGACCTGACCGGCGACGGCTCGCTGGTCAACCGCCGCGTGTGGGCCGAGTTCGGTCCACTCCCGACCGACCGCGAGATCGAGCAGGTGCTGCCGACGCTGCGGGTCGCCCCCGACGGCGCCGCGCTCGACGCGGAGGACGCGCTGTGGATCGCCGACGCCACCGGCGACCGGCTGCTCCGCGTCACCGAAGGCGGCACGGTCACCGACGAGGTCAAGCCCGGCTCCCCGGTCTACGCCTGCGCACTCGGCGGCGCCGACGGGAAGACGCTGTTCGCCTGCGCCGCACCGGACTTCGCCGAGCACGCCCGCAAAGCCGCCCGTGAGGCCAGCATGCTCGCCATCCCGGTCACCGTGCCGGGCGCCTGACGCCACCCGCCACGAACGCCGCCGGGTGCAACCGGATCCGGGGTCGTCGCCGTCCTGTCGGGCATGAGGGTCCTACGGTTTGCGGTACCGGCGGTGCTGGTCACCGCGCTGGTGACGGCGTGCGGTGGCGCCCCGGCGAATGAGCCGGCGCGGGGCCGTGGCGAGACGGTTCGGGCGGACCTGGTCTCCTTCGATCCCGGCGGCTACGCGACGCGAGCGCTCGGGGCGATCAGCGAGACCCCCGTCGACATGGGAGCGTTCCAGAGCTGGTTCGGCGCCGGGGCGACCTCGTCCGACACGGTCGGGACCCGGCCGGGAGTCAGCTATGTGGTGGTCACCGGCGTGACCGGGTGCGCCACGCCGACCGGCGCGGAGCTGGTCCGCGCGGGCGACGACCTGACCGTCCGGTTCAGCGGTGGCGAGCAGGACCCGTCGGGCCAGGCCGGGTGCGCGCGCGAGATCGGGCCGGTCGCGCAGTTCGCCGTCCGGCCCGACCTGCTGCGTGGCGTGCGCACCATCGGCGGCCGGCCACCGGTGGACCCCGTCGGTCCCGGCCACCGTCGCGAGCTGGTCCGGCTCGGCCCGGCGCCGATCGCCGACGACGTGCGGCCCGCGGAGCTCGGCACCGACGGGACCGGCCCGTTGCTGCACGCGCTGGAGAGCGCGGGCAGCACCAACCTCGACCAGGCGCGCCAGGCCCTCGGCGCCCAGCCCGGCGCCGGCAGGCGGGGGTTCGCGTTCGTGCTCACCGGGTGCGCCCCGGACGGCGCGGCGCTGATCGTCCAGCAGCGGTCGCTCACCGCGAAGCTCACCGGGGACAGCGCCAACCGGTGCGTGGCCGCGGCCTACTTCCTCGCCACGTTCACGATCGACCGCGACGACGTGCCGCCGCGGGCTGTGCTGGGCGGCTGACGGCTCCTCCGGCGAGCGTGCCGTCCGCTGGCCGGACTCGTCGAGCAGAACGCCGGCCCGTCACCATGACGGGCCGGCGTTTCGCTCGTGCGGCTGGTCAGACGGTGCCGTTCTCCCACCACCAGGAGCGGCCGAGATCGGCGCGGCTGTCCACGTGCTGGTGGTCGGTGTTGTAGGTCTCCAGGCCGGAGAAGCCGCAGGTCTCGGCCTTCTGGTAGACGGTCTTGTTCGCGACGCCCGGCACGTCGAGGTCGGCCGCGGTGCCGTACATGTGCATGCTGTCGCTGGCGCCGCCGATGTCGGAGTTGTGCTGGATGCTGCGGAAGCCGGAGTTGACGGTGATGGGCTTGTTGCCCAGCTTCAGCCGCAGCGCCTCGAGCTTGTACATGCACCGGCGTGCGTTCTCCCGCGCGGTGGCCGCGCTGACCTTGCCGCCGTTGAAGGTGCCGCTCACCCGGTCGGTGAACTCGCTCCAGTTGAAGTGGGCGGTCGAGCCGTCCGACTGCTCCAGCGCGTTGAGCTTGGTCTGGGTGCTGGGCCCGACGACCGCGTCCGCGGCCAGGCCGTAGGCGGACTGGAAGCGCTTGACCGCGGCCGCGGTGCCCGGACCGAACTCGCCGTCGATGGAGACGCGGGTCTGGCTGGCGCTCGCGGCGGCGTAGCCGGCGACCCGGATCTGCAGCTCGGTGACGTCCGACCCGGTCATTCCCTCCTGCAGGGTGCGGGACCAGCTGTAGGCGTTCGCGACGCCGGGGAGCAACACGGGGGCGACGAGCGCACCGGCGCCGACGGCAAGGGAGCCGCGAAGCATGGTGCGACGGTTGATGAACGCAGGGCGAGGCATCTTGTTCCTTTCTGACCGTGAACAAGCACTCCGCGTTGGATGATTACTGGATCGGTGGAACTTTTCTAGACCTGTCGCAAAGTTTTCGTCAGGGCCGAATGGTCAGACCTGGCCGTCGTCGATGTTGCCGGATAACGGTATGCGCAAGATCATTGCGATTGTCCTACTCGTCACCCTCGGCAAGGGCCCAAGAGCCTAGGGTGTTGAGCCGAACGGCTCACAGGAGGACAGGATGATGCGCTCCCTGACACGGAACCGCGAGAAGGGCACCGGCCGGGGCGGCCGGACGTGACCCTCTTCGAGTACGTCGCCGACCGGTGGGACCGGCTCTCGCTCCAGGCGCTGCTGCACGTCAGCGAGGTGGTGCAGTCCACGGTCATCGCGGCGGTCGCCGGCGTGCTGATCGGCGTCGCGGTCTACCGCAGCCCGGCCGGCTCGGCCGTGGCCACGGCCCTGGCCAGCACGATCCTGACCATCCCGTCGTTCGCGTTGCTGGGCCTGCTCATCCCGGTGTTCGGGCTCGGCGCGGCGCCCACGGTGATCGCGCTCGTGCTGTACGCGTTGCTGCCGATCACCCGCAACACGATCGTCGGGCTCGCCGGGGTGGACCCCGCCGTCGCCGACGCGGCCAAGGGCATCGGCATGGGCCGGGTCGCGGTGCTGACCAGGGTGGAGCTGCGCCTTGCCTGGCCCGCGATCCTCGCCGGGATGCGGGTGGCCACCCAGATGCTCATGGGCATCGCGGTGATCGCCGCCTACGCGAAGGGACCCGGCCTCGGCAGTGAGGTGTTCCTCGGCCTCGTCCGGGCGGGCAGTGCCAACGCGACCAACCAGGCCCTCGCCGGGACGCTCGGCGTGGTGATCCTCGCCCTGCTCCTCGAGGGCGTCTACTTCCTGATCGCTCGTCTCACCGTCTCGAGGGGAATCCGTGGCTGACACCGCAGAAAGGGCCGCAAGCGGGGCCGAGATCCAGCTGGAGAGCGTCACCAAACGCTATTCGGGCACCCGCGAGCCAGCCGTCTCCGACGTGACCATGACGATCCCGGCCGGTAAGATCGTGATCCTGGTCGGCCCGTCCGGCTGTGGCAAGACGACCACGATGCGCATGATCAACCGGCTGATCGAGCCGACGTCCGGCACGATCACGATCGGCGGCGAGGACGCGCTCAGCCTCAACGCCGACGACCTGCGCCGCAGGATCGGCTACGCGATCCAGCAGGCCGGCCTGTTCCCGCACTTCACGGTCGCGCAGAACATCGCGGTCGTGCCCGGCCTGCTCGGCTGGGACCGCCGGCGGATCGACGACCGCGTCGACGAGATGATGGAGCTCGTCGGGCTTGATCCCGCGGAGTTCCGCCGCCGCTACCCGCGCCAGCTCTCCGGTGGCCAGCAGCAGCGGGTCGGCGTCGCGCGGGCGCTGGCCGCCGACCCGCCGGTGCTGTTGATGGACGAGCCGTTCGGCGCCGTCGACCCGATCACCCGCGGCCACCTGCAGGACGAGCTGCTGCGGCTCCAGGCCGAGCTGCGCAAGACGATCGTGTTCGTCACCCACGACTTCGACGAGGCCGTCAAGCTCGGCGACAAGATCGCGGTGCTCGGCGACCGGTCGGCGATCCTGCAGTACGACACCCCGGAGGCGATCCTGGCCAACCCGGCCGACGACACGGTCGCCGGCTTCGTCGGCGCGGGAGCCTCGCTCAAGCAGCTCACCCTGCTGCGCGTGCGGGACGTGGACTACCGCGACAACGCCATCACGGCGGGGAGCGAGGAGTCGCCCGCGGCGCTGCGCAAGCGGATGACCGACGAGGGCAGGACCTACGCGCTGGTGCTGGACGCGCGGCGGCGCCCGGAGCGCTGGGTGCACGTGCGCGACCTGTCCTCGGCCACCTCGCTCGCGGGCGTCGGCCGGCCCGTCGGCGACTCGGTGAGCACGCAGTCGACGCTGCAGGACGCGCTGGAGGCGATCCTCGTCGAGGGCGGCAACGCGGTGGTCACCGGAGGCCGCGGCGAGTACCTCGGCACGATCGACATCAGGACGGTCACCGACACCATCCAGCAGCTCCGCGACGAGCACGACGGCGGGAGCGCGGCCCCGTGAGCACCGAGCGGATGACGCCGGAGATCACCGGTTTCTCGACGGAGTCGGGCTCCCGCCGCGCCGACCGGGTACGGCTGTACGCACAGCCCGCCGCGGTCGTCCTCATCGTGGGAGCCGTGCTCGTGTGGGCGTTCAGCCGGGACAACGACGAGATCGAGGCGCAGTCCATCCAGGCGGACGTGCTGCTGCGGAAGACGTGGGAGCACCTGCTGATCACGGTGGTGGTCGCGGCCATCGTCGTCCTCGTCGCCGTGCCCCTCGGCGTGCTGGTCACCCGCTCGTGGGCCAGGCGTACCGCGCCGCTGTTCATCGGTCTCGCCAACATCGGCCAGGCCGCGCCCGCGCTGGGCGTGCTGGTGCTGTACTTCCTGTGGACCGGCCAGGACGGCCTGTGGGCGGCCGCGCTGCCGATCGCGCTCTACTCGCTGCTTCCCGTGCTGCGCAACACGATCACCGGCATCGAGTCGGTCGACCCCGCCGTGGTGGACGCGGGCCGCGGCACCGGCATGTCGGCCGGCGGGGTGTTGCTGCGCATCGAGCTGCCGCTCGCGGTGCCGCTGATCCTGGCCGGGCTGCGCACGTCGCTCGTGCTGGCGGTCGGCACGGCGACCCTGGCGTTCTTCGTCAACGGCGGCGGCCTCGGTGAGCTCGTCGACGCCGGGTACAAGCTCAACCGGGTGTCCGTGCTGGTCGTCGGCGCGGTGCTGGCCGCCGGGCTCGCGCTGCTCGTGGACTGGCTGGGCGCGCTGCTCGAGGAGTACCTCGGACCGAAGGGACTGTCATGAGGCCGCGGGGCATCCTCGTCCTGTCGTTGGTCGCGCTGTCGTTGGTCGCGGCGACGGCGGCGTGCGGGCTGAACGTCAACACGGCGCTGCCGTTCGAGGTGCGGCCGGGCTCGATCAGGCCGGTGCCGGAGCTGGCGGGCGTCGAGATCACGGTGGGATCGAAGGACTTCACCGAGCAGATCATCCTGGGCTACATCGCGGAGCTGGCGTTGGAGGCCGCCGGGGCCGACGCCGTCGACCTGACCAACATCAGCGGTTCCAACAGCTCCCGGTACGCGTTGCTGGACGGTCAGGTGGACCTGCAGTGGGAGTACACGGGCACCGGCTGGCTGTCCTACCTCGGCCAGGACAAGCCGATCCCGGAGGAGAAGGCCCAGTACGACGCCGTGTCCCGGGCGGACCTGAAGCAGAACGGCATCGTGTGGCTGCCGTACTCGGCGGTCAACAACACCTACGCGTTCGCGACCACGGAGTCCTACGCCGCCGAGCACGACCTGCGGACCAACTCCGACATGACCCGGTTCCTGGCACAGAATCCGGACGAGGCGGTGTTCTGCGTCGAGACCGAGTTCGCCAGCCGGCCCGACGGCATGCCGGGCGTGCGCAGGACGTACGGCTTCCAGGTGCGGACGACGAAGACCTTCGGCACGGGTGCCATCTACAGCGCGGTCGCGGGCGGCACCTGCAACTTCGGCGAGGTGTTCACGACGGACGGCCGGATCGCCGGGCTGAACCTGCGCGTGCTGGCCGACGACAAGAAGTTCTTCCCGCAGTACAACGCGGCCGTCACGATGCGCAAGGAGTTCCTCGACCAGCACCCCCGGATCGCCGACGTCATGGCGCCGGTGTCGGCGGCGCTGAACAACAAGGAGATCATCGAGCTGAACAAGAAGGTGGACGTCGACGGCGGCGACCCGTCGAAGGTCGCGCGCGACTGGATGATCGCGAAGGGGTTCATCACGTAGTGCGGTGTCCACGAGAACCGTGAGGGTGGACGCCGTAGCGGAGCGGCTGCTGGCATCCTTGCTCAGATGCGGACTGGGGCCGGCAGCACCGGCGTGGTGTGGCAGTCACCGCTGGGCGGCCCCGCGAACGATCGGACCTCGCGCTTTCCGTTGACCCGCCAAGGGAGACGTGCGCTGGCGTGTGCCGCTGCCCTACGACGAGGTCACGTGTCGCCGCCGTTTCCGCTGCACCAGGGCCGCACCGTCTGGCTCGCGGTTCCCGTGGCGCCGCTGACCGTGACCGTCACGTCGTGATAGCCCGTGCCGCACGGGATGTACATCAGCGACGAGCCGTCGTTGCCGGTGAGCGCGACGCCGTCGAAGGTCCAGCGAAGGAGGTCGGCCCCCGGGTAGTTCGCGTCGACCTCGCACGTCAGGCTGCCCTCGCAACGGATGAGCTCGATGACCGGCGGCGGCGTCGCGTTCACGACCAGGGTCAGCCCGTAGGCGGCCAGGATCGGCGCGATGGGCTGGAAGTAGGTCGTTCCCCCGGTGGCGCAGTCACCCGAGCCGCCGGAGGTGACACCCTGGGCCTGCTGCCCGGCGACCCAGGAACCACCCGAGTCGCCGGGTTCGGCGCAGACGTTCGTGCGCGTCAGCCCGTTGACCACACCCTGCGCGTAGCTCACCGAGGCGTTCGTGGCCTCGATGACGCCGCAGTGCCAGCCACTCCTCGATCCGGACCGGCACACGGCCGCCCCGACGAGCGCCGGCTGCGCGCCGGCGACGCTGACGTTGCCGCTGATGTTGTTGTAGGTGTTGACCCAGGAGCCGGTGCTCCAGTTGGCGCCGACCGCGACCCACCCGTAGTCCGCGCCGGGGAAGACCCGGCCGCGCACCGTGCCCTGTTGTCCCACCTGGTTGTAGCCGAAGGTGACGTCGCCGGCCGCGCCACAGTGCCCCGCGGTGACGAACCCGCCGACGACCGCGAACCCGACCGAGCAGAACTGGTTGAGGTTGTTGATGTAGTACCGGTCGCCGCCGCGGACCCCGTACAGGGGCGCCGGCTTCGCGCCGACCGTCACGACGCGCACGGCACCCTGGCGCAGTGCCGCACCGGCACCGGCCCGCTCGACGAACGCACTGGCCGGCCCACCCGCGGTCGACTCGACGACGACGGTGTCACGGTCGAGATCGACGTACCACCCGGCGACGGCGGCGGGCACCTCGCCCGCCGCCCGGCCCAGCAGCGCGGCGATCGCGGACAACCGGTCGCGACCGCGGCTGACGAGCCGGGGCTCGGCACCGGCCGCCCGCACCACATCGCCGGCGCCGGGGTCGGTGACCGCGACGATCAGCCGTAGGCCGCCGGCGTCCAGCCACGCACCGGCGTAGGCGGCGCCGAGCCGCGCGCGCAGGCGCTGATCGGTGCGCGCGGCCGCTTCCTGCGCGGCGATCCGCTGCCGGGCCGCGTCGGCGGTGAGCCCGAGATCCCGGCGCATTGCCGTGAGCATGGCATCGCTGTTAGTGCGAGGCGCCGCGGCGACGGCCGGCGCCACCCCCACACTCGCGACGAGCAGCGCCGCGGCAACCAGACCAAGTCTGCGACCGAACACGAGAACCCCCTGACGCGGCAACACCGAGGTACCGGAACCTCCGACGCTGGCACGCCGGGCTTTGGCACCGCGTTGTCCCGGCTTTGCTCCCTGGTCACGGCCCGGCCGCGGAGGGCCGGTCGCGACTGATGGGACGCAGGTCGCGGTGGCCGCGGTTCGCGGATCCGGTAGTCCGTGTGACGAAACCCCGCAGCTCCACGAGGTTCACGGTTCGAGGCTGTGCGCGATGCGAGACCAAGCCGTGTCGAAGGGGTGTTACGGGCGGCCGGTCGTCGTCGACGTAGGTGTCATGACGCGGTGGCCAGGGCGGGCGGACGAGGACGGTTTCGGCTCGGATGTGCGGGTGTGGTTGTCGCGAGCGGTGTGGGCGGTGGTCGCGATCGAGGTTCGGGAGTATCGGAAACGCGGTTTCGGCGCGCTGCTCACCAAGGATGCGGTGCGGTTCTGTGCGGCCCGGGCGTTGGTCGACGCCGGCGTGGAGGTGGCGTCGTTACGGGTGGAGGCAGCCCACCCGGTGTTGAAGGGTGCACGGGTCGACCTGGTGGTTGGCGGGGATCGCCCGGTCGCGTCGATCGAGTTGCAGTATCCGCGAGAGCCGAATCCGGCCAACGCGGCTTGGACGACGGCCCTTGGTGAGGTGCTCAAGGACTTCTACCGGCTGGCCGTCTACCCGGGTGCCGTCGACCGGTTGTTCGTCTTCGTTGAGACGGCCCAACTCCGTCGGTACATGGCCGGTGTCGTGGCCCGGTACGGGGTGGATCTGGATGCCGACACCGTGATCCTGCGCCCCGGCAGAGTCGCGGCGCTGCCGAGCACGGCCACCACGATCATCGGCACACAGTTGGCCGCCCACCATGTGACCGCGCAGCGGCTCGCTCTGCTGCCCGTCGACGACGCTCTCCGGCTGGCCGTGTACCGGGTCGACCCGGTCGCGCCACAGCCCGACGACGTCACCGAACCGCTGCCTCCCGAGCGCTCGACCAGGGATGGGGCGCGCCGGGAGATTCTCGACGCGATCCGTGCCGTCCTGACACGTTCCGGCGGTGACACGTTCACTCCTGTCGAGATCGTCGCTGAGATGACCCGCCGGGAAACCGGTTATGCGGAGTCCACCATCCGCACCATGATCACCGGCCACCTGTGCTGGAACGCCCCGGACAACGCCGGCACCACCTACGACGATCTCGAACGAATCGATCGTGGCCGTTATCGGCTGAGAACAACCTGACGCGGCCGGTCGCATCACCAGTCGTGGACGAGAGGACGACGTGGATGGCAAGTTCCCGGGGCATCGGTCCCACGGCAGCGATGCCCGAGGTGTACGCGGTGGTAGCGGCGCGACGGACGCAGTTCGACAACCTCTTGTGGCAGGTACCCGTCCTGACGATTACCGCCCAAGCCTTTCTGTTCACCATCGCCCTGGGCGCGGACACCAGGCCCACGGCCAGGATCGTCTCGTGCGCGCTGTCCCTTCTCATCACGTTTCTGACCATCCACCTGTTCACCCGCCACCGCCAAGCGGAGATCACCGACGCCCACTGGCTTGAGCAGTATGAGCAGGGACGCTACGGCAGCGGTCAGGCTCACGGCCTCGTGTGGCAGCACGCCAGGAACGGCACTGACCCGGCCATTGGCTGGTTCTCGGCGTTCGCGCGCCTGGCCGGCGTCAAGACCTGGGCCATCGGCCTGTCGCTCTTCGGGCTCGCGGCGCTGGTGATTCTGGTGATCACGATCTTCTGGCCTTCCCTTCTGCAGAAGCCGTGAGGTGGCACCTCCACACTGAAACGGGTCTGGATCCGCGGGAAGCGATCGTCGTCGCGGGGTTTGGGTCGCGCCGCGACGTCGCTCTCGCGCGTATGTGTCCGCTCGCGGTGAGGACTTTCGCCCGGTGTCGGGTCTGTGTTAGTAATTTTCCTAACGCTAGGGAGGCGTGCCATGGACTCACCGGCCGGGACGAGGGGCTTCGAGATCGAGGAGGCCTCGGCGACATGAGGGTCATCGCGCTGGGAGGGGCGTTGGTCGTCGCGGCGGCTGTGCTTACCGCGCCGGTGGCCGCCGCGAGCCGGGGTGGTGGGCTCCGTACGCTCGGGGCGGAGGGCTGGCAGGTGCAGAGCTCCGCCGTGGCCACACAGCCCGGTGAACAGGTCTCCGACCCCTCCTTCGACACCACGGGCTGGCTGCCGGTCCGGCCCGACGACGCCGGCGCGCCCGGTACGGAGATCAACGCCCTGCTGCAGAACGGCGAGTGCCCGAACGTCTTCTTCAGCGACAACATGCGCCGGTGCTTCGGCTACATGAGCAAACGCGGGCCGGTCACCGTCCCGCGTTTCGCCGTGCCGTGGTGGTTCCGGACGGACTTCACGCTCACCTCGCGGCAGAACGCGCGGCTGATCGTGCCCGGGGTCGTCGGCGAGGGTGACGTCTGGGTGAACGGCACGCTCGTGGCCGGCCGCGACATCGTCAGCGGCGCCTACGCGGGACACACCTTCGACGTCACCTCGCTGGTCCATCCGGGCCGGAACTCCTTGGCGATCATGATGTATCCCAACAACCCCAAGAAGATGTTCACGGTCTCCCACCTCGACTGGAGCCAGATCCCGCCCGACAACAACACCGGCATCCAGTTCCCGGTCCAGCTCCAGCTCTCCGACGCGCTGGCCGGCTCGAACGCGCACGTCGTCCAGCAGAACAGCCCCGGGTCGGCCAGGCTCACCGTGAAGCTCGACGTCACCAACAGTTCGACCAGCCGCCAGCGCGGCACGGTCAGCGCGACGATCACTCCGCCCGGTGGGGGAGCGCCGGTCGTCCTGCGCAGGGACGTCGACATCCCGGCGTCGAGCACCGGGACCGTGTCCTTCGACCCGGTGACGATCGACCGGCCGCGGCTGTGGTGGCCGTACGGCATGGGCGACCAGCCGCTCTACACCCTGCGCACCTCGGTTTCGCAGCACGGCAGGGTTTCCACGACCTCGTCCGACACGTTCGGCATCCGCACCGTGACGAGCCGGCTGGCCGGCGCCTCGCCGCAGGCGCCCGACGGCGCACGCGTCTTCGCGGTGAACGGCAAGGAGTTCGTGTTCCGGGGTGGCGGGTACATGCCGGACATGTTCCTGCGTTACTCGAAGTCCGAGACGGCCAGGCAGATCGCGCTCATCAAGAGCATGGGGCTCAACGGTGTCCGCGTCGAGGGCCACGACATGCCGCGGGACTTCTACCAGCAGTTCGACCGTGCCGGACTGATGATCCTCGGCGGGTTCCTGTGCTGTGACAGCTGGGAACCGGCCTCGGAGGCGGCCCTCACCGAACGCGACTTCCGGATCCTGCACGACTCCGCGCGCGGCATCGGCGAACGCGAGCGCAACCACCCGAGCGTCGTCACCTACGGCTGGAGCGACAACAAACCGTTGCCACGCCAGGAGACCGAGTCGCTGGCGGGGTTCGCCGAGGCCGACTTCCAGGTGCCGATCGTCGCTTCGGCGGAGTACAAGAAGACCGACAAGCTCGGGCCGGCCGGGGAGAAGGAGGGCCCGTACGACTGGGTGCCGCCGAGCTACTGGTACGACACCACGCACTTCGACCCGCGCGACTCGACCAGGACGAACGTGGGCGGCTCGTGGGCGTTCGCGAGCGAGCAGAGCGCCGGCCACACCGTGCCGACGCTGGACTCCCTCCGGCGTTTCCTGTCGCCGGAGGAACAGGCGAAGCTCTGGCAGGACCCGGAGTACAACCAGTACCACGCCAACTACTCGACGGGGCACGGCGGCTACCACTTCGGCACGCTCTACACGTTCGACACCGCGCTCGCGAACCGGTACGGGCCGTGGTCCGACCTGGAGAGCTACGTGCGGCTGGCGCAGGTGGCCAACTACGAGAACGTGCGCTCACAGTTCGAGGCGTTCATCGACCACTCCACGGACCCGGCGAACCCGTCCACGGGCGTGGTGTACTGGCAGCTGAACAAGGGCTGGCCCACCCTGTTGTGGTCGCTGTTCAACCAGGACGGTGACCAGCCCGGCGCGTTCTACGGCGCGCAGAAGGCGAACAAGCCGCTGCACGCCCTGCTGAGCTACGACGACGACACGGTCGCGGTGGACAACCTCGGCGCCCGCGCCGAGCACGGCCTCTCGCTGCGGTCCAGGGTGCGTGACCTGGCCGGCAACGTGCTCGACGACCAGCGGGTGGACGACATCTCCCTGACCAGCCAACAGGTTCGCAACGACGTCCTGTCGCCCGCGCTGCCGACGACCGGGCCCGCGTACTTCGTCGAGCTGACGCTGAGCCGGCACGGGAAGGTCGTCGACCGCAACGTGTACTGGCGGTCGACCACGCCGGACGTGGTGGACTGGGCCGCCACCCAGGGAAACCCGCAGGCGACGATGACGCGGTACGCGGACCTGACCGCCCTGCAGGCGCTTCCGAGGACTCGGGTCGGCGCGACGGTCGCGGTCAGGCCGGGGTCGGCGTCGGTGACCATCACCAACAGATCCGACACCGTCGCGTTCTTCCTGCGCGCGGACATCCAGGGCGCCCCGTGGGCCACCTGGAACGAGAACGACATCGTGCTGTGGCCGGGCCAGTCACAGGTGGTCACCGCGACCTACCGGCCAGGGGACCTGCACGGCACGAGGCCGGTGGTCAGGCTGTCGGGCGTCAACATCGACACGGTCACGGTCGGATAGGGGTTTCGCGGACGGCCGCGACGAGCACGCGGCCGTCCGCCCCCCTCGGGGTCAGTCGAGCATTCGTGACGGTGGCTGGCCGAGACCGGGCGCGATGCCGTGGCGGATCGACTCGGTGGGGGAGCCGAGATAGGTGTTGTCCGCCTTGAAGATCACGGTCTGCGGGTTGCCCTTGGGCTTGGGCAGGCTGTAGCCCGTGCCCTGGGCGCCGGTGAGGTTGGCCATGCCCTCGGTCACCGCGATGCCCGGCATCGCGGCGACGACCTGCCGCAGCGCGCCGGACAGCTCCGGCGGCACGCCGTTGCCCGCGAGCAACTCGCCGATCATGCGCAGCTCGACGAGGTAGGCCAGGTCGCCGCTCTGGTCGCCCTCTAGTTGGGCGACCGCCGCCGCGTGGAACTGCTCGCCGATCGTCGCCGGGTCGCGGGGGGCGGTCGCCAGGAAGTCCACGGTCGGGTTGAGCCAGGAGCCGGGCGCGGTGCAGTTCTCGTCGGTCACCTTGTAGGCCGGGTAGCACTTCCCGCCGGGCCGGGGCGTGACGGCGCCGGCGGGCACGACCCGTCCGTTCTCGATGGTCCGGCCCGTCGCCATCCGCTGGCGCCACTCGCCGGTCCGCTGCCGCGGCTGCCACAGCTGCTTCTCCATGATCGCCTGGCCGTTGGCCTGCGAGGTCAGCCGCAGCGAGTAGTAGACCTCGCCGGGCGCCAGCGCACCCGGGGTGGCGACCTTCACCGCCGGCGCGGCGTCGCCGGGGGCCAGCACGATCGCGGCCCCACCGATGGCGACCGCGGCGACCGCGGCCGCCACCAACGGCACGAGCCGGCCGCGTGCCGGCGCGGCCCGGCCGAGCCGGGGCATCCGCGAGGGCGCCACCGCGTTCGCCTTGGCGCGCAACGCGTCGGCGAGGGAGTCTTCGAGCTCGGTGTTCATTCTGGGACGTCCTTCATCTTGCGGCGGAGGGTGGCGATGGCGCGGTGGGTGGAGGACTTGACCGTGCCGGGGGAGACCCCGGCCGCGGCCGCCGTCTGCTCCTCCGACAGCCCGGAGTAGTAGCGGAGGACGATCACCTCGCGCTGGCGTGCCGGCAGCCGGTCGACGTGCGCGAGGAGTTCGCGGTGCAACTCGGCGACGAGCAGCGAGCGGTCGGCGGGCGGCGCGTCGGCGGGCGGTCTGGACTGGGCGAGGAAGCGGCGGACCGTCCGCAGGCGCCGCAACCGGGACCGCGACCGGTTGAGGACGGCCTTGCGCAGGTAGGCGACGAAGTGTTCGGGGTCGCCGACGTTGGGCTGTAGCCGCCACACCGCCTCGTAGCAGTCCTGGACGATGTCCCGCGCCGCGTCGGCGTCACCCGCCAGCAGCGCGGCCAGCCGGACCAGCGGCATCCACTGCTGCTCGAGCACGTGTTCGAGCGCCGCGGGAACGACCGCCGGTCGGCCGCTCACCTCGGTCGCCATCCGACTCCTTCCGGCGCACGGGTTCCTGTCCGGTCTCTCGTGAGTTGACCCATGCCTGGAACACGCCGTCGACCCGGGAAGGTTCCGTTCGACTTTCAGTGACCCCCGTCACATCACGGCCACCGAGGCATGCCGGCACGCCGCGGGGCGACGCACCCGTGGCGCATCGGTCAGGCGGCGCGGTGGCGGCCCGCGGGGCGCAGCGGGGTGCGGCGGACCGTGCCGTCGCCGGCCGGAGCCCGTTCGGGTTCGTCGTCGCCGGCCTGGAGGCCTTCCTCGTCGAACGACGCCTCGTGGTGGGGCGCCGGGTCGCCGTAGCGGCGGTTGATACGATCATGAGGCCGAGCGCGAGCAGGAGCAGGGCGTGCTCTAGGACGCGGGTGACCGCGACCGTGCCGGACACCAGGTCCTGGACCGAGTACACCCCGACCACCAGGACGAACCCGGCGAGCACCGGGATCAGCCCGGACGTGCCGCGGGACCGGAAGGCCGCCCACAGCAGCCCGACGCCGATCGCGAGGTTCCACGCGGTGCTCTCGTTGAACAGGTGCTCGGCCGCCGGCACGGCGGCGTGCGAACCACCGCCATGTCCCGCCGATACGCCGGACCCGAGCACCTGCGTGAGCGCGAGGCCGACCTGCGCGACCGCGACGCTGACCAGCGCGATACGGGCCCACCAGCCGCGGGTGCTCTGCGGCGGCACCGCCGTCGCCAGGATGGCCGAGGACAGGTCGGGCACCGGGATCGCCTCCCGGACCCGCAGCAGCCGGGACGTCTGGGTCACGCGGGTCTCCCAGGCGCGACACTCCGCACAGGAGGCCAGGTGCCGGTCGGTCTCGGCGGCGGGAGCCGGTTCCTCCTCGCCGTCGAGGCGGGCGGAGAGTGCTTCGCGACAGGTCAGGCAGTCCACAGCGGTCATTGTCGTCCAGCGGGGGGTAATAGTTCCCGGCGACCGTTTCCCAAATGCCCGCTGTGACCGATACGCTCTCGATCGTGCCGACCCTGCAACACGGCGACGACCTGACCGCGCTGGCGCTCGCCGCCGGCAGGGGGGACCGGGACGCCCTGGACCGGTTCGTTCGCGCCACCCAGCACGACGTGTGGCGGTTGGTCGCGCACCTGGCCGGCGTCGGCCTCGCCGACGACCTGACCCAGGAATCCTTCCTGCGGGCCATCCCGAGCCTCGCCCGCTTCGCGGGGCGGGCCAGCGCGCGGACGTGGCTGCTGTCCATCGCCCGGCGGGTCGTGGTCGACCACATCCGTGCCACCCGGTCCCGGCCGAGGGTGGCGTGGTCGGTCGACCTGACCGTCGCCGCCGACCAGCGCCAGGCGGCGACGCATCGCGCCGCGGCCGGGTTCGAGGACGTCGTCGAGCTGAACGTGCTGCTCGACCAGCTGGAGCCGGAACGCCGCGAGGCGCTCGTGCTGACCCAGGTGCTCGGCCTGACCTACGCCGAGGCCGCCGAGATCGCCCGCTGCCCGGTGGGCACCATCCGCTCGCGTATCGCTCGCGCCCGGGACGACCTCGACGGCGTGCTCGCCGGTGGGGAGCGCCGGAACGGCACCGGCTGAACTCGCGGGAACCGGCGTGGGTGTCTTGGCGACTATTCGGGACGACACAGCGCCGACCGGATGGAACCGCGATGAGCCCGACGTCGACCGCCCGTGCCTACCCCTTCCGCGAGCCGGAGGCCCTGGCGCTGGAACCCGAGTACGCCTACCTGCGTGACCACGAGCCACTGAGCCGGATCACGTTGCCGCACGGCGGGGACGCGTGGCTGGCCGTCCGGCACGCGGACGTGCGCACGGTGCTGACCGACCCGCGGTTCAGCCGGGCGGCGCTGCTCGCGCGGGACGTGCCCCGCACCTCGCCGCGGCGGCTGACCGACCCGACCCTGCACACGATGGACCCATCGGAACACAACAGGTTGCGCCGGTTGGTGGCCGGCGCGTTCAGCCCCCGGCAGCTCGAGCGGCTGACCTCGCATGCCCAGCTGGTCACCGACGAGCTGCTGGACCGGTTCGAGTCGCCCGCGGACCTCGTCGCCGGGCTGGCGATGCCACTGCCGGTCGCGGTCATCTGCGAGATGCTGGGGGTGCCGCTCGCCGACCGCGACCGGTTCACCGCGTGGATCGACGTGGCACTGGCGACCACCGCGTTCACCCCGGAGGAGATCCACCGGGCGTTCGCCGAGCTGAAGGCCTACCTCGCGGAGCTGGTGGCGGCCCGGCGCCGGGAGCCGGCCGACGACCTGTTGGGAGCACTCGTCGCCGCGCGGGACAACGAGGGCAGGCTGAGCGAGGACGAGCTGGTGGCCGTGGGCGTGACGCTGCTTTACGCCGGCCTCGACACGACGTCCAACCACATCGGGAACTTCACCTACACGCTGCTCACCGACCCCGGGCAGCTGGCGGCGCTGCGTGCCGACCTCGGGTTGCTGGACCGCG
>NZ_DASQCC010000199.1:0-37200 GCF_035634895.1 Actinophytocola sp.
GGCATCGAGGGCAAGATCGGCGCCATCGAGTACGCGCGGATCAACAGGATCCCGGTGCTCGGCCTGTGCCTCGGCCTGCAGTGCATGGTGATCGAGACCGCCCGGCACCTCGCGGGCATCAAGGACGCGAACTCCTCGGAGTTCGACGAGACCACCCGGCACCCGGTGATCTCCACGATGGCCGACCAGGAGGACGTCGTCGCGGGGGAGCGGGACATGGGCGGCACGATGCGGCTCGGCGCGTACCCGGCGCGGCTGACGGCCGGTTCGGTCGTCGCGAACGCCTACGGGACGAGGGAGGTGTCCGAGCGGCACCGGCACCGGTACGAGGTCAACAACTCCTACCGGGACAAGCTGTCCAAGGCGGGCCTGACGTTCTCCGGGCTCTCGCCGGACGGCCACCTGGTCGAGTACGTCGAGCTGCCGACCGACACGCACCCGTTCTTCGTCGGCACGCAGGCACATCCCGAGCTGAAGAGCCGGCCGACCCGGCCGCACCCCCTGTTCGCCGGCTTCGTCGGCGCGGCACTGGCACGCAAGGCCGCCGAACGGCTGCCGGTCGTGCTGCCCGAGCCGTCCGGGGCGGGGGCGCGTTCGTGACCGAGCCGGGTCAGCACAACTTCACGGTACTGTCCACATCGGACATCTACGTCGGACGCATCCTCGCGCTGCGCTCCGACCAGGTCGAGATGCCCGGCGGCGGGCACGCGACCCGCGAGGTCGTCGAACACCACGGCGCGGTCGCGATCGTCGCCCTCGACGATGACGACCAGGTGACCCTGATCCACCAGTACCGGCACCCGCTCGGCCGGCGGATCTGGGAGCTGCCGGCGGGGCTGATCGACCACCTCGGCGAGGACCCGGTCGCCTCGGCCAGGCGTGAGCTGGTCGAGGAGGTCGGTCTCGCCGCCGAGAACTGGTCGGTCCTCGTGGACGTCGCCGCGTCGCCGGGGTTCACGGACGAGGTCGTCCGGGTCTACCTGGCCACCGGACTGTCCGTTGTGGACCGTGAGCTGCTCGGCGACGAGGAGGCGGACCTCGTGGCCCGCAAGTTTCCTCTCGCCGAGGCGGTCCGCATGGCACTGGACGGCAAGCTCCTCAACGGCGCGACGGTGGGCGGAATTCTTGCCGCACAGGTGATCCGGTCCACCGGCGGCCAGCCACGCCCGGCGGACGCGCCGTGGGACGACCTGCCGACCCGCTTCCCGTCCCGCCAAGCGTGACGGCGGCGGCCTCCGGCCCCCCGGAATCCAGCCTACCGGTGTGGACCGACAGAAGCGGTCGGCGAGCGGCGGGCTGTGGACGAACCAGTCGCCTGTGGATGAGCCGTCCGGAATCGTCGGTGGCTCGTGAGAGACCGGAAACCGGGGGCCGGCGGCCACGCCGTTCAGGCGAGAAACCGGGCCGGAAGCCACCTCGCTGAGGCGAGAACCGGGGTCGGAAGCCGCCTCGCTGAGGCGAGGGCCGGAGGCCACGTCCCTCAGCCGAGGAGCGGCGCTAGCCGGTCCGCGATCTTGCGGTGGCCGGTGTCGTTCGGGTGCACGTTGTCGACCGTGTCGGTGGCCTCGGTGATCCAGCCCTCGGTGTTGACGAAGCGGATCCTCGGGTCGCCGACCGCCGCGACCGCTGCCTGCGTCTCCGCGACGTAGCGCTTCCGGAACGTCTCCAGCGCCAGCACGGTCGCGTTCGGGTACTTCGCGCGGACGTTGCGCAGCAGCGTCACGTACGCGCTCTGGAACTGCGCGCCGCTGACCGAATGGCCGACGTCGTTGGTGCCCAGGTTGATCACCACCGCGCTCGCCTGGTACCGCGAGAAGTCCCACAGCGGCGTGGCAGCGTCCAGCCCGGTGTGCAGGAACCGCTCGCTCATCCCGATACACCCGTCCGGCGCCGGGTACAGGCAGGCCCCGCCCACCGCGATCTGCGTGTGTCCCGCCCCGAGCCGCTCGCCGACCAGCCAGCCGTACGCGGTCAGCGCCTGCTTCGACGACAGCTGCCCCACGGTGATCGAGTCCCCGACGAACTCGATGATCCGCGACGGCGTCGGCGGCACGACGGTTCGCGCCCCGGAGTCCAGGAGCACGCCCTGGAACACCGCGTCCCCGTGGTACGAGCCCGCGACGGGACGGTATGACACCCGTAGCCGGTGGGTGCCCGAGGCGAGCGGGGTCGGCGTCAGGTCGACCGTGCCGCTGACGTTCGGGTACGACACGTCCGGCCCGCCGTCGATGCTCGCGAACAGGTCGATCGTGCCCCGCTGCCGCAGGCGCACCGTCCGGCCGGTGAAGCCGACCAGCACGTACGCGCCGGCCCACTCGGCGACGTAGGCGGTCGGCGAACTGGTGTTCCAGCGTCCGAAGTACCGGAGGTTGGCGTCGGTCGGCGTGCCGTCACCGGCCGCCATGACCGAGGACAGGCCGATCGCCGGACCGACGATCGGCGCGAGCCGGTCGGCCACCTTGACGTGACCCGTCTCGTTGGGGTGGCCGTCGGTGTCCTCGTAGTCGGCGCCGACCGTCAGCCAGCCCTCCGTGTTGACGTAGCGGATGTTCGGGTCGTTCACCGCGCGCACGGCGGCCTGCGTCTCGGCCACGTACCGCTTCTTGAAGGTCTCCATCGCGAAGATCACCGCGTTCGGGTACTTCGCGCGCACCGCCCGCAGGAAGTCCGTGTACGTGGACTGGAACGTCGCGCCGGTGACCCCGTGGCCGATGTCGTTGGTGCCCAGGTTGACCACGACCGCGCTCGCCTGGTAGCTCGCGAAGTTCCACGCCGTGGTGCCGGTGCTGGCCGTCTGGAAGAACTGCGTGCGCTGCCCGGCGCAGCCGTCCTGGGCGACCAGGCAGTACCCCGACCGCGCGATCTGCGTGTGCCGCACGCCGAGCCGCTCACCGAGCACCCAGCCGTACGCGCTCACCGCGAGCTTGTCCGTCAACGCCCCGGCGGTGATCGAGTCCCCGACGAACTCGATGAGCTTCGTGGACACCGAGGGCCTGACCGTCGTGGCGCCCTCGTCCAGCACGAGGCCCAGGAAGACGGTGTCCCCGGACCGGTAGGACACCCGCAGCGAGTGCGTCCCGGCGGCGAGCGGGGTCGGCGTCAGGTTCACCGTGCCACGCACGCCCGCGTAGAAGACGTCCGCGCCGCCGTCGATGCTGGCGTAGAAGTTGACCGCGTCGCGCGCCCTGACCCTGACCGTCGTCCCCGTGAACCGGGTGACGAGGTACGCGCCGGTCCAGTTCGGCGTCGCGGTGGTGGACGAGTTGGTCCACCGGCCCACGTAGGTGATGTTGGGATCGGTGACGTCACCCGCCGCGGCGACGGCCCGCGTGGCGGTCAACCCGGTCAGCGCGGTCAACCCGATGACGACGGCGGCCACACAGCACGCGGCGCGGAACATCACGGCACCCACCTCTCTGGGAGCGCTCCCAAAACGCTCACTGATTGTGAGATGCCGATTACGAGCCTGTCAAGGTGCCTGTAGCGCGGAGGCGATGAGCTGGGTGTCGGCGTACTCGGTCAGCTCACGGACCCGACCGCCGGCGAGGCGGAACACCCAGCAGTACTGGTTGTGGTAGCGCACCCCGTCGACGGTCGAGTTCCGTCCCCGCCCCTCCACGACCACGAGGTCGCCCTCGGCGATGAACCGCTCCGCCGCGATGATGTTGCGCCCGCGCAGCTGCCGGGACAGCGGGCGCAGCAGGTCGTCGAGCACCGACTGCTTGCCCTCGTAGGTCCGCGACCACGCGGTGGTCCCGATGATCGTCCAACGCACGTCGTCGGCGAGCAGGTCGACGAACGGCCGCCCGTCACCCTTCGCGGCCTCGGTGAACGCGTGCCGCAACAACTCCTTGTTCTCGACGGCGTTCATACATCCGATCTAACTCCCTGGAGCGCGCTCCAGGTCAAGCGCGCTCCAGGTGAAGGTCAGATCACGTCCAGGTCGCGTTCGATGGCGGCCAGCTCCTCCGCGCTGCCCTGCACCTTCGGGCCGGTGAACCACTTCCGCGCGGACACCAGCCACCAGATGCCGGCGAACCCGAGTACCACGAGCACGGCGATCGGCGCGTAGTTGAACGTCTTCACCGTCACCGGGCTCAGCTGCGGCAGCATGAACAGGATCGTGATCACGACGACCCATCCGACGGCGATGGTGCCCACGATCCGGCTCCACCGGCCGAGGTGCCACGGCCCGCGCTCGAACGCCTCGCCCTGCCGCAGGCGCAGGAACGTCGGCAGCACGTAGGCGATGTACAGGCCGATCACCGCGATCGAGGTGACCGCCGCGTACGCCGTGTAGTTCCACAGGTACGGCAGGCCGAGGATGAACGCGCCCGCCGCCGCCAGCCAGATGGCGTTCGTCGGTGTCCTGGTCCGCTTGTTCACCCGGTGCCAGAACGACGCCGCCGGCAGGGCGCCGTCCCGCGAGAACGCGTAGATCATCCGCGAGTTCGCGGTGACCGACGACATCCCGCAGAAGAACTGCGCGCCGATGACGATGAGCAACAGCAGCTTGCCGCCGGTGAGTCCGATCGCGTCGATGAAGATCTGCGCGGGCGGGGTCGGCGACGCGACTTCCTTGTCGTAGTCCTGGATGGCGAACGTCAGGCCGATCAGCAGCACCCAGCCCGCAGCCAGCGACACCAGGATCGACATCACGATGCCGCGGGGACCACTGCGGGCCGCGTCGTGTGTCTCCTCGGTCATGTGCGCGCTCGCGTCGTACCCCGTCAGCGTGTACTGGGCCAGCAGCAGGCCGAGTAGCGCGACGTAGAACCCGGAGGACCAACCGGTGTTGTTCACGAACTCGCCGAACACGAACGACGCCGACTGGTGGTTGTCGGGCAGGAACACCAGCGCGCCGACGATGACCAGCACGCCGATCACGTGCCACCACACGCTGATGTCGTTGAGCAGCGAGACCAGCTTGACGCCGAACGTGTTGAGCAGCGCGTGCAGCAGGAGGATGATCCCGAACAGCAGGATGGTGTGCGGGGGCGTGAAGTCGAACCCGAACTGCAGGTCCAGCAGGGCGTTCAGGAAGAACGCGGCGCCGAAGTCGATACCGGCGGTCACGGCCACCTGGCCCAGGAAGTTGAACCATCCGGTGAACCACGACCACGCCGCGGCGTTGCGGGGCGCGAGCTTGGCCGACCAGTAGTACAGGCCGCCGGCCGTCGGGAAGCTGGAGCACACCTCGGCCATCGCCAGGCCGACCATGAGGGTGAACGCGCCGACGATCGGCCAGCCCCAGACGATCATCACCGGGCCGCCGGTGTTCATGCCGAACTGGTAGAGGGTGAGGCAGCCGGACAGGATCGAGATGATCGTGAACGACACCGCGAAGTTGGAGAAGCCGGACATCCGGCGCGCCAGCTCCTGCGCGTAGCCGAGCTCGTGCAGTCTCTTCTCGTCCTCGGTGGCTGACGCTGGCACGGGGGTCGTGCGTTTCGGGCTGTCGGTCGTCACAGAGCGCCTCCCTAATGGGTCAGCATCAGTCCTTTGGGTGTTGTGATCAAGTCGCGCGCGACTACAGTGGCTCGTTGACAGGTGCAGCCTGCACCCGTGTAAAGAAGGCGTCAATGGGTCAGCTCTGATCCTTTGGAGACTGTTATGGGCCATCGGGACGGCATGCTCACCCTCGACCGGCTGCGCGCGCTGGTCGACGACGGAACGATCGACACCGTGCTCGTCGCGATCACCGACATGCAGGGCCGGCTCCAGGGCAAGCGCTGTGCCGCCGAGTACTTCCTCAACGAGGTCGTGCCGCACGCCACCGAGGCCTGCAACTACCTGCTCGCGGTCGACGTCGAGATGAACACGGTCGACGGCTACCAGATGTCCTCATGGGAGCGCGGCTACGGCGACTTCGTCCTGCGGCCGGACTTCGACACGCTGCGGCTGGTCCCGTGGCACGAGGGCACCGCGCTAGTGCTGGCCGACATCGAGTGGGTCGAGGGCGGGCCGGTGCCCGCGTCGCCCCGGCAGGTGCTGCGCCGCCAGCTCGACCGCCTCGTCGAGCGGGACCTCGCCGCCTACGTCGGCACCGAGCTGGAGTTCATCGTCTTCGAGGACACCTACGAGCAGGCCTGGCAGCGCGGGTACCGCGACCTGACCCCCGCCAACCAGTACAACGTCGACTACTCGATGCTCGGCACCGGCCGGCTCGAACCGCTGCTGCGGTCCATCCGCAACGGCATGACCGGCGCCGGGATGTACGTCGAGTCGGCCAAGGGGGAGTGCAACCCCGGCCAGCACGAGATCGCGTTCCGGTACGACACCGCGCTGTCCACCTGCGACAACCACAGCATCTACAAGACCGGCGCCAAGGAGATCGCGGCCCGGCACGGCAAGAGCCTCTCGTTCATGGCCAAGTACAACGAGCGCGAGGGCAACTCCTGCCACATCCACATCAGCCTGCGCGGCACGGACGGCTCGCCGGTGCTGGCCGGCGACGGCGAACACGGGTTCTCCAGGCTGATGACGCACTTCCTCGCCGGCCAGCAGGCCGCGCTGCGCGAGCTGACCTACTTCTTCGCGCCCAACATCAACTCCTACAAGCGTTTCGTGGACGGCAGCTTCGCGCCGACGACCGTGGCCTGGGGGGTCGACAACCGGACCTGTGCGCTGCGGGTGGTCGGCCACGGCGAGTCGCTACGCGTGGAGAACCGGGTGCCCGGCGGCGACGTGAACCCGTACCTGGCCGTCGCGGCACTCATCGCGGCGGGCCTGCACGGCATCGAGAACGAGCTGCCGCTGGAACCCGCGCTGACCGGCAACGCCTACGGCACCGACCGGCCGAGGGTCCCGCACACCATGCGGGACGCGGCGGAGCTGCTCGCCGAGAGCGAGCTCGCGCGGGACGCGTTCGGTGACGACGTGGTGACGCACTATCTCAACAACGCGCGGGTCGAGCTCGCCGCCTACGACGCCGCCGTCACCGACTGGGAGCGGATCCGTGGCTTCGAACGCCTCTAGCCCGCCCGTCATCGGTATCACCACCTACCTGGAACCGAGCAGGTTCGGGCTGTGGGACACCCCGGCCGCGGTGCTGCCGCGCGGTTACCTCGACGGGGTGGTGGCCGCCGGCGGCATCCCGCTGCTGCTGCCGCCGGTCGGCGAGATGGGCGCGAACGTCGTGTCGCGAGTGGACGGTCTGCTGGTCGCCGGCGGCGCGGACGTCGACCCGGTGCACTACGGCGCAGCCCGGCACGCGGCGACCGGCCCGGCGCGGGCCGACCGCGACCTCACTGAGCACACGCTGATCGAGGCGGCACTCGCGAACGGCGTGCCGGTGCTCGGGGTCTGCCGCGGCATGCAGCTGCTGAACATCGTGCTCGGCGGCACGCTGCACCAGCACGTGCCGGACGTCTTCGGCAACACCGACCACCTGCCCAAGCCCGGCACGTTCGGCCGGGTGTCGGTGAAGACCGCGCCGGGCAGCCGGCTGGCCGCGATCGTCGGGTCCGAAGTGGACGTTCACTGTCATCACCACCAGTCGGTCGACCTGCTCGCCACGGGCATGGTGCCGGTGGCGTGGGCCGGTGACGGCGTGGTCGAGGCGGTCGAGCTGGCCGGACCCGACTTCGTGCTCGGGGTCCAGTGGCATCCCGAGGAGGACGGGGTGGACCTGCGGTTGTTCCAGGCGTTGGTGGAGGCGTCAGGCTGATGAGCGTCACCGAAGTGATCAACCCGGCCACCGAGGACGTGGTCGCGCGGGTCGAGCGGACCTCGGCGGAGGAGACCGACGCCGCCATCGCGCGGGCGCACCGGGCCCTGCCGGCATGGAAAGCGCTTGCGCCCGCCGACCGGGCCCGGCTGCTGCGCCGGTTCGCCGAGGCCGTCGACTCCGGCGTGGACGAGCTGGCCGGCCTCGAGGTCCGCAACTCCGGCCACACCATCGCCAACGCGCGCTGGGAGGCCGGGAACGTCCGGGACGTGCTGCAGTACTACTCGGCCGCGCCGGAACGCCTGTTCGGCAGGCAGATCCCCGTGCCGGGTGGCGTGGACATCACCTTCGCCGAACCGCTCGGCGTGGTCGGCGTGATCGTGCCGTGGAACTTCCCGATGCCCATCGCCGGCTGGGGTTTCGCGCCCGCGCTCGCCGCCGGCAACACCGTCGTGCTCAAGCCGGCCGAGCTGACCCCGCTGACCGCGGTGCGGCTGGGCGAGCTGGCCCGCGAGGCCGGCATCCCCGAGGACGTCTTCCAGGTCCTGCCCGGCCGCGGATCCGTGGTGGGGCAGCGGTTCGTCGACAACCCCCTGGTACGCAAGGTCGTCTTCACCGGCTCCACCGAGGTGGGCCGGCAGATCATGGCCGGCTGCGCCGCGCAGGTGAAGCGGGTGACCCTCGAGCTCGGCGGCAAGAACGCGAACATCGTGTTCGCCGACGCGGACCTGGCGAGGGCCGCCGCCACCGCGCCCTACGGGGTGTTCGACAACGCGGGCCAGGACTGCTGCGCCCGGTCCCGGATCCTGGTGCAGCGCAGCGTGTTCGACCGGTTCATGGAGCTGCTCGAACCGGCCGTCCAGGGGGTCGTGGTCGGCGACCCGGCCGACGACGGGACCGAGATGGGCCCGCTGATCTCCGCGTCACACCTGGCGACCGTGTCGTCCTATGTGGACACCGAGACGCCGGTCGCGTTCCGGGGGAGCGCGCCGGATGGGCCGGGCTTCTGGTTCCCGCCGACGGTCGTGGTGCCGCGGGCGGCCACCGACCGGGTGGTGACCGAGGAGGTGTTCGGCCCGGTCGTGACGGTGCAGACGTTCGCCGACGAGGCCGACGCGATCCGGCTGGCCAACGACACCGAGTACGGCCTGTCCGGGTCGATCTGGACCGAGAACCTGGGACGCGCCATGCGGGTCGCCCGCGGCGTCGAGGCCGGCAACCTGTCGGTCAACTCGCACTCCTCGGTGCGGTACTGGACACCGTTCGGCGGCGTCAAGCAGTCCGGCCTCGGCAGGGAGTTGGGGCCGGACGCGCTGGCCGCCTTCACCGAGACGAAGAACGTGTTCATCTCCACAGAGGGGGCGTAAGTGAAGCGGTTGCAGGACAGGGTCGCGGTGATCACCGGCGCGGCCAGCGGGATCGGGCTCGCCACGGCCAAGAGGTTCGCCGAGGAGGGGGCCGTCGTGGTGGGCGTCGACATCGACACCGACGCGCTCGAGGCGCTCGCCAAGGAGACCGGCGGCGCCGCGATCACCTGCGACGTCACCGACGAGCGGGCCGTCGAGGCGATGTTCAACCAGGTGGTCGCCGACCACGGGCGGGTCGACATCGCCTTCAACAACGCCGGCATCTCCCCGCCGGAGGACGACTCGATCCTGGACACCGGCATCGAGGCGTGGGACAGGGTACAGCGGGTCAACCTCACGTCGGTGTACCTGTGCTGCAAGTACGTGTTGCCCCACATGCGGCGGCAGGGCAAGGGATCGGTCATCAACACCGCGTCGTTCGTCGCGGTGATGGGCGCCGCCACCTCGCAGATCTCCTACTCCGCCTCGAAAGGCGGCGTCCTGTCGATGTCCAGGGAGCTGGGCGTGCAGTTCGCGCGGGAGGGCATCCGCGTCAACGCGCTGTGCCCCGGCCCGGTCAACACCCCGCTGCTGCGGGAGCTCTTCGCCGCCGACGCCGAACGTGCGCAGCGGCGGCTCGTGCACGTGCCCATGGGCCGCTTCGCCGAGGCGTCCGAGATCGCGGCCGCCGCGGCGTTCCTCGCGAGCGACGACTCCTCGTACATGACCGCGTCGACGTTCCTCGTGGACGGCGGGATCTCGGGCGCGTACGTCACTCCACTGTGAACAGAGGGGTCACCGCCGCGCTGTTCCGGCCGGTGCGGACGCGCAACGCGTTCGAGGAGACGGTGGAGCGGCTACTCCAGGCCATCCGGCTCGGGGTCGCCGCGCCGGGGGATCGGCTGCCCGCCGAACGCGACCTCGCCGCGCGGCTGGGCGTGAGCCGGGTGACCCTGCGCGACGCCATCCGCGCCATCGCCGACGCCGGCTACGTCGAGTCGCGCCGTGGCCGCTACGGCGGCACGTTCGTCGCCGAGTCCCTGCCGGCGCCCGCACCCCGGATCGCCCCGGCCGGCGACATCGAGGACGTGCTGACCCTGCGGCACGTGCTGGAAAGCGGCGCGGCCGAGTCGGCGGCCGCGCGGGCCCTCACCCCGGCCGACCGCCAGCACCTGACCGCCGCGCTGCTCGACGTGTCCGGCGTGGACACCGACCAGGCCGAGTACCGCCGCCGCGACTCCCGCCTGCACCTGGCCATCGCCGAGGTCACGGCGTCCCCGTCGCTCACCACCGCGGTCGCCGACGTCCGTACCCGCGTCAACGAGCTGCTCGACGCGATCCCGTTGCTGGCGGCCAACATCGAGCACTCCAACGCCCAGCACCGCGGGATCGTCGAGGCCATCCTGTCCGGCGATGCCGACGCCGCCCGCCAGGCCATGTCCGAACACCTGGACGGCACGGCCGCGCTGCTGCGCGGCTTCCTGCTTGATTAGCCTTGGCCGTGGGTTACGCGTCCCGCAGCGGGCGGCCCTCCGCGTCGGTGCCGCCGTTGACCAGGAACAGGATGCCGTCGATGAAGCTCCAGATGACCCCGACGAAGAGGAACGACGTCAGCAGCTGCGCGACCGCGATGCCCGTGTGCCCGGTGTAGAACCGTCCGATGCCGAACGGCAGCAGGATCTGCAGCAGGCCGGCCGCCACCCGGTTCTTGTCCGAGAATCCCGGCATCGGCAGCGGCGAGGACGGGTAGTACACGGGCGGCCCGGTCGGCGGCGGCAGCATCGGCGGCGGTGCCGCCATGAACGCCGGGTGCGGCGGCGGCAGGTCCGTGAACAGCGGCTTCAGGTCCGCCTGGGTGCGGGCCTCGAGCGCGACGGCGATCCGCTCCTCGTACTCCTCGAGCGTCAGGCGGCCCTCGGAGAGGTGGTCGGACAGGATCCTGACCGCGGCCTCGCGCTCCGCGGTACCAATGCGGAGGCTGTCGCTTTCGGTCATATGTCAACTCTAGCCGGAAGGCGCGCCGTGCCGGCGGAAGATCGTGGTGCGGCGCTAGGCTCCGGCCGGGTCGGACGCTGTGGTCCGGGCCTTGTGCAGGAGGTGTCGGTGTGCTGGTCGGAGTGCCTCGCGAGGTGAAGAACCACGAGTACCGGGTCGTGCTCACGGGTGGCAGGGTCGTGCTTGCCGGGGCGCACGGGATGCCGACGGGATGACCGTCACCGATGCCATCACCTCCTATCTCGACCACCTGGCGGTCGAGCGTGGCACCGCGCGCAACACACTGGACGGCTACGCGCGTGACCTGCGGCGATACGAGCAGCACCTGTCCGTCCTCGGTGTGCCGTCGCTGGACTCGGTGAGTGAGGCACACGTGTCGGCGTTCCTCGCGGTGCTGCGTGAGGGGTCCGGCGGGCACCCGCCGCTCGCCGCGTCGTCGGCGGCGCGGGCGCTGGTCGCGGTGCGTGGGCTGCACAGGTTCGCGGTGCGTGAGGGGCTGGTGGCGCTGGACCCGGCACGCGAGGTGAAACCACCGGCCGCGCCGCGCCGGCTACCGAAGGCACTGCCGGTCGGCGAGGTGCTGCGGCTGCTGGAGACGCCGTCCGGGCTGCGGGACCGGGCGCTGCTGGAGGTGCTGTACTCGACCGGTGCCCGGATCTCGGAGGCGGTCGGGCTGGACCTGGACGACATCGACGCCACCGAGCGAACGGTGCTGCTCGACGGCAAGGGCGGCAAGCAGCGGCTGGTGCCGATCGGGCGGCCGGCGCTCGACGCGCTGGACGCCTACCTGGTGCGGGCCCGGCCGGGGCTCGCGGCCGGCGGGCGGGGAAGCCCGGCGGTGTTCCTGAACGTGCGGGGCGGGCGGCTGTCGCGGCAGAGCGCGTGGCAGACCCTGAAGGTGGCCGCCGAGCGGGCCGGGCTGACCGCTTCGGTGTCCCCCCACACGCTGCGGCACTCGTTCGCGACCCACCTGCTGGAGGGTGGCGCGGACGTCCGTGTGGTGCAGGAGCTGCTCGGCCACGCGTCGGTGACCACGACCCAGATCTACACGCTGGTCACGGTCAACACGCTGCGCGAGGTGTACGCGACGGCGCACCCACGAGCCCGCGGGTAGCCCCGGCTAACGGGTGAACTCCCGCAGCAACCCGCCGTAGGGCTTCGGTGGCGGGGCCGCGAACTCGCCGGTCTTCCCGGTGCGCAGCCCCATCGCCAGCAGTGACCGTACGGCCAGCGTCGCGGCCTGCACGCCGTCCACCACCGGGACGCCGACCTCCGCCGTCAGGTCGGCGACCAGGTGTGTCATGCCCGCGCAGCCCAGCACGATCGCGTCCGACTCGTCCCGCTCGACCGCGTACCGGCACACCGCGGCGATGGTCTTGAGCGCGCCCGGATCGCCGTCCAGGTCCAGTACCCGGATCCCGCACGCGTGCACACCCCGGCAGAACCGCGCGACACCGTACCGCTCGGCGAGGTCCCAGGTCCTGCCGCGACTTCTGTCCACAGTGGTCACGACGCTGAACCCGCGGCCGAGGTAGCTCGCCGTCCGCATCGCCGCCTCGGCCATGCCGACCACCGGGCCGTCGGCCACCTCGCGGGCGGCGTCCAGGCCGGGATCGCCGAAGCAGGCGATCACGTACCCGTCCGCGTCGCCGATCTCCGCCAGCACACCGGGCACCGCGAGCGCCTCGTCGTAGTGGCTCTCGATCGACGCCGGTCCCATGGACGCGGTCACCGCACGCACGTCCATGCCGGCCACGGCTCGTGCGGACCGCTCGATCGACTCGGTCATGGGCCGGCTGGTGTTCGGGTTGATGACCTTGACGAGCACTAGTCGGCACCCCGCCCGGACAGCACCGTGTGCACCGCGAACGCGACCGCCATGCCGATGAACCAGGTGTACTGCGCGGCGGTGGCCATCCCCGGTCCGCGCGACCACAGCACCGGCACCAGCGCGAGCGCCGCGCCCGCCACGGTCGCGATGACCGCCTTCGGGTTGTACCCGTTGCGGTAGAAGTACTTCCCGTCCTCGGCCATGGTGAACATGGCGTCGACGTCCACCCGCTGGCGGCTCACCACGTAGTAGTGCGCGATCAGCACGCCGAACAGCGGCCCGATGAACGCGCCGAGCACCTCGAGCGTGTAGTGGATGACGTCCGGGTTGTTGTACAGGTTCCACGGCGTGATCAGCACCGAGCCGACCGCCGCGATCATGCCGCCCGCGCGCCAGCTGATCTTCTGCGGACTGACGTTGGAGAAGTCGAACGCCGGTGAGATGAAGTTGGCCACGATGTTGATGCCGATCGTGGCGACCGTGAACGTCAACGCGCCCAACACGATCGCGAACGTGCTGTCGATCCTGGCCACCGTCGAGACCGGGTCGGTGATCAGCTCGCCGAACACCGGCACGGTCAGCGAGGCGGTGACCACGACGAGGATCGAGAACATCAGGAAGTTCACCGGCAGCCCGAGCAGGTTGCCCCGCCTGACCGCCGCGAAGCTCCTGCCGTAGCGGGAGAAGTCGCCGAAGTTCAGCATCGGCCCGGAGAAGTACGCGACCACGAGCGCGATCGCGCCGAGCATGACCGGCAGCGCGTCGAAGCCGG
Source organism: Actinophytocola sp. (assembly GCF_035634895.1). Lineage (GTDB taxonomy): Bacteria > Actinomycetota > Actinomycetes > Mycobacteriales > Pseudonocardiaceae > Actinophytocola. Next base: position 13,614 of record NZ_DASQCC010000199.1, read on the forward strand.
AGTACCTGACCTCGCCCAGGTTCAGGTCGATCGCGCCCCAACCCGCCTTGTGGATCAGGTAACCGCAGAGCAGGAACATCACCACGTAGACGGCCGGGCCGCAGAAGTCGATGAACCGGCGGATCGACTCCATGCCGGTCCAGAACACCGCCGCCTGCAACACCCACAGCACCGCGTACGACACCCAGCCGAGCAGTGGCAGGCCGAGGAACCCGTACCGGCCGACGTCCGCCAGCGGGGCGAGGCCGGGAAACAGCTTGATCAGCACGACGTCGAGCGCGACGGACGCGAGGTAGGTCTGGATCCCGTACCAGGCCACGGCGATCAGCCCGCGGATGATGGCCGGGATGTTCGCGCCGCGCACGCCGAACACCGTGCGGCAGATGACCGGGAACGGCACCCCGGTGGCCTGGCTCGGCTTCGCGACCAGGTTGCAGAACACGTAGACGATCGAGATGCCGACCACGAGCGCGATCAGCACCTGCCAGCTCGACAGCCCGAGCACGAACAGGCTGCCGGCGGTGACGTACCCGCCGACACTGTGCACATCGGACATCCAGAACGCGAAGATGTTGTAGGAGCCCCAGGTCTGCTCTGCCAGCGGGGCCAGGTCCTCGTTCGTCAGGCGCGGGTCGCGGGCCGGTTCGCCCGCGACGGGGGCTTCTCGCGACACGATGTCGGTCATACGCAACGAAGTTAGAAGCGCCGTATTACCTGGCTGTGTCGCCGATCATATATTTTCCGCCGGCCGGAACAGGCCGGTGTGGCGGGGGAGCGAGGCCAGTGAGATCGCCAGCCTGCGGTGGTGCTCGGCGGCGACCCGCAGCAGCGCCGCCGCGTCCCGGCCCTCGAAGGCGGCGAGCATCTCGCCGTGGTCGCCGTGCAGCGTGGCCCGGTCGGCGGCGGACAGGTGGGACATCGGCTGCACCGGCTCGGTGATGTTCCACGCGGACTCGAACATCGTGAGCAGCCGGTGCATCCCGCAGGGCCGCACCAGCGCGAAGTGGAACCGCCGGCTCTCCCGGTGGTAGCCGCGGACGTCGCCCGCGTCGATCGCGCGTTCGAGCGCCTGGTGTGCCTCGCGGGCCCGTGCGTGGTCGTCCTCGGTGGCGGCGCTGACCGCAGAGTTGAGGGCCGCGGTCTCCAGGACCTCGCGGACCAGGTACATCTCGCGCAGCTCCGCGGTGGTCAGCTTCGCCACGGTGTAGCCCGCGTTGGGCCGGTGCTCGACGAGCCCCTCGCCGATCAGCGTCTTGAGCGCCTCGCGGACCGGGATCCGGCTGACCCCGAACACGGCCGCGACCTCGTCGGGCGGGATCGGCGTGCCCGGCGGCACGCCCCCGTCCAACAGGCATCGCCGCAGCTCGGCGAGGATCGCCGCCTGTGACGTGGCCTGCTCGTTCAGGAGCTGCGCGATCAGCGCAGACCGGCGTCGTGGCCCTGGCATTCCCCGAGGCTAGGCCCGTTCGTCGACGGTTCGTGAGTCAAACGCATGTCGAACAGGGTCGTCCGGCCCCTCGATCCGCGCGCCCCGGTGCGATGCACGCCGAAAGTGCTCGACAAAGCCCGCCGCGAGATCGTTTTGCCAAGGCAAACCAGCAGGTCAGGGGCTTTGTTTCACAAAAGGCGATGATTGGCGGCGAGCCTCTTTGGTACTTGGTGAGAGCAATCTCTAAGCTTCCCCGCACAGCGCGGACTACAAGGAGCTAGGTCGATATGTCGACATTGCACCCCTCGGATCATGAGCTCAGCCTCGCACCGAGGGCGGCCTCCGACGAGGACGAGGTGCTCGACGAGAGCACCAACGGCACGGGGCCGCTCAACCGCGTCAAGCGGCACATCCCGGAGCCGCCGCTGCTCAACGGCCACGGGCCGGCGAAGGTCATCGCGCTATGCAACCAGAAGGGCGGCGTCGGCAAGACCACCTCGACGATCAACCTCGGCGCCGCGCTGACCGAGTACGGCCGCCGGGTGCTGATCGTCGACTTCGACCCGCAGGGCGCGCTGTCCGTGGGTCTCGGCATGCCCGCCCACCTGCTCGAGAAGACGATCTACAACGTCATGATCGAGCGGTCGATCTCGGTCGCCGACACGATCATCCGCACCAGCGTCGACAACATGGACCTGCTGCCGAGCAACATCGACCTGTCCGCGGCCGAGGTGCAGCTGGTGGCCGAGGTCGGCCGGGAGCACACGCTGTTGCGGGTGTTGCGGCCGGTCATCGACGTGTACGACTACATCCTGATCGACTGCCAGCCCTCGCTCGGCCTGCTGACGGTCAACGCGCTCACCGCCGCCGACGGGGTGTTGATCCCGCTGGAGTGCGAGTACTTCTCGATGCGTGGTGTCGCACTGCTCACCGACACGATCGAGAAGGTGCGTGAGCGGCTGAACCCGAAGCTGGAGATCACCGGCATCGTCCCGACCATGTACGACCCCCGCACGGTGCACTCGCGTGAGGTGATGGCCCGCGTGGTCGAGCGCTTCGGCGACGTCGTGTTCGACGCGGTGATCAACCGTACCGTCCGGTTCCCGGAGACCACGGTCGCCGGCGCGCCGATCACCGTGTGGGCGCCGCGTTCCGCCGGCGCCAAGGCGTACCGCCTGCTCGCCCGTGAAGTGATCGCTCGGGAAAAGGTGACCGTCAGGTGACGCGCCGGCCTTCGTTGCCGGGTGCGGATGAGCTGTTCAGACCGACGAGTCCCGCGGAGAGCGTCGCCCCGGGGTGGTTGGAGGCCGCGACCGCTCCCGGCCGGCGCGGCACCCCCAGGCAGAAGCACACGTCGAAGATCACCGTGTACGTGTCCGACGAGGAGCTGCTGGCCCTGGAGCACGCGCGGCTGTCGTTGCGCGGCAGCCACGGCCTCGCGGTGGACCGCGGCCGGATGGTCCGCGAAGCGATCGCGGTGGTCCTGGCCGACCTTGACGAACATGGCGAGGAGTCGGTGCTGGTGCGGCGCCTGCGTCATGACGAGTGAGCCGCCACCCGTCGAGCCTGGTGCGGCCGAGCGTGGCCGCTTCACGGTCAAGCTGTCGAACTTCGAGGGCCCGTTCGACCTGCTGCTCCAGCTGATCTCCCAGCACGAGCTGGACGTGACGGAGGTCGCCCTGCACCGGGTGACGGATGACTTCATCGCCCACCTGCGCCTGGCCGGCGACGACTGGAACCTCGACGAGACCACGGAGTTCCTGGTCGTGGCCGCGACCCTGCTGGATCTCAAGGCGGCACGTCTGGTCCCCACCGGCGACGTGGAGGACGAGGAGGACCTGGCGCTGCTGGAGGCCAGGGACCTGCTGTTCGCGCGGCTGCTGCAGTACCGCGCCTACAAGCAGGTCGCGGCGCTGTTCGGCGAGCTGGAGGCCGGCGCGCTCCGCAGGTACCCACGCTCGGTGGCGTTGGAGGACCGCTTCCAGTCCCTGCTGCCCGAGGTGATGCTGGGCGTGAGCCCGAACCGCTTCGCGGAGCTGGCGGCGTCGGTCTTCCGCCCCAAGCCGCCCCCGACGGTGTCGATAGACCACCTGCACGTGGGCCGGGTCTCGGTCCGTGAGCACGTGGCCCTGCTGAGGGTGAGACTGGCGACGGCGGGCAGGGCGACGTTCGCCGAGCTGGTCGCCGACTGCGAGCACAGTGTCGAGGTGATAGCCCGGTTCCTGGGGCTGTTGGACCTCTACAAGGAGAACGTGATCCTGTTCCATCAGGAGGAGGCGCTGGCGGAGCTCAACGTCGAGTGGACCGGCGGCAGCGTGGCAGAGGCAACCGCCGCGGCGAACACCGAGACCGGCGGCGACGAGGAGGAGTACGGGTGAGCGACCAGCACCCAGAACACGAGGAGTCACACGGCTCCGCGCCCCGAACCGACCTGCGAGAGACTCCGGAGGCCCTGGCGTCCCCGGAGCCTCCGGTGTCCCCGGTGTCCCCGGTGTCTTCGCAGGCCGAGGAGCCGGCGCACCCCGAGACTCCCGATGCCGAGTCATTGGCGCCCGAGGCTCACTCCCCGGCCGGCTCGTCGACCGAGTCGGCTCTCGACGCCCCGGACTTCGAGGCCGACCCGGCCGCACCCGACGGCGCACCGGATCACGCCTCCGAGGCCAACTCGGCGGACCACGCCGCCGAGGCCGATCCCGCGAACTCGGCCACGGCCGAGCCATCCGCCGACGAGCCGGTCGCCGATGGCCCCGTCGCCGCGTGGCCCGAAGCCGGCCCCGCGGCCGAGCCACTCTCTCCCTCATCCGCGGCCGAGGCGCCTGAACCACCCGATGAGCCAGCCGCCGAGCAAGAATCCGGCCTAGTGGCCGACCCACTCGGCTTGGTCGCCGAGCCAGTCGCTCCCAAGTCAGCCGCCCCCGAGTCAGCCGCCGAGGCCTCGGACACCGCCCCCGAAAACGGCGCGCCACCCGACCCCGCGACTGCCGACGACGGCGTCGAGGAAGGCCTGGCCCCGCTGAGCGACGCCGACCTCGACTCCGCGCTGGAGGCGCTCCTCCTCGTCGTCGACTCGCCGGTCGAGGAGGAGGCGCTCGCGACCGCCGTCAACACCACGCCGCTGCGGGTGGCCGAGCACCTCCGCCTCCTGTCGGACAGGTACAACGACCAGGACCGCGGCATCGACCTGCGCCGGGCGGGCGGCGGCTGGCGGTTCTACACCCGCGACCGCTACGCCCCCTACGTCGAGAAGCTCCTACTCGACGGCCAGCGTGCCAAGCTCACCAGGGCCGCCCTCGAGACCCTCGCCGTCATCGCCTACCGTCAGCCGGTGACCCGCGCCAGGGTCGCCGCGGTCCGCGGTGTGAACTGTGACGGCGTCATCCGCACCCTGCTCGCCCGTGGACTGGTCGAGGAGACGGGGACCGACGTCGAGACCGGCGGCTTCCTCTACCGCACCACGGAACTGTTCCTCGAGCGCCTCGGACTGTCCTCTTTGGACGATCTGCCGCCGATCGCGCCGCTGTTGCCAGAAGTGGACTCCATCGATGAACTCTGAACCACCCGAGGGCGTGCGACTGCAGAAGGTGCTGTCCCGCGCGGGCATCGCCTCCCGCCGTGCCGCCGAGGACCTCATCGCGCAGGGACGGGTCAAGGTCGACGGCTCGGTGGTCACCGAGTTCGGCCGTCGCGTCGACCCGGACACGGCGGTCATCCACGTCGACGACGTGCGCGTCGTGGTCCGCGAGGACATGAGGTACTTCGCGTTCAACAAGCCCCGCGGCGTGCACACGACCATGTCCGACGACCGCGGCCGCCCGTCGGTCGGCGACTACATCCGCGACCGCGACGAGCGGCTCTTCCACGTCGGCCGCCTGGACGCGGAGACCGAGGGCCTGCTGCTCCTCACCAACGACGGCGACCTCGCGCACCGCCTGACGCATCCGTCGTTCGTCGTCAACAAGACCTACCTCGCCGAGGTCCCCGGTCCGGTGCCGCGCACCATCGGCCGCCAGCTCCGCGCGGGCATCGAACTGGACGACGGACCGGCCAGGGTCGACGCCTTCCGGGTGGTCGACACGAGCGGTGGGCGCGCGATGGTCGAGGTGGTGCTGCACGAGGGCCGCAACCACATCGTCCGCAGGCTGCTCGACGCCGTCGACCTGCCGGTGCGGACGCTGGTCCGTACCCAGATCGGCGACGTGCACCTGGGCAACCAGCGGTCCGGGGCGATCCGCCCGCTGACCCGCCAGGAGATCGGCTCCCTGTTCGCCGCCGTCGACCTCGTGAGATGAGCTGGGTACGCCCGATCACCCGTGGCTGGGTGGTCCGCAACGAGGTCCCCGGGCCGGACGTCGACGAGTTCGCCGAGCCCGACCGGGTGATCGCCGCCCTGGCCGGGCAGAGCGCCCCCACGCTGCTGGCAGTGCAGCACCCACACCGAACCCCCGAGGCGGTGGCCAACGGCAGGGGGCTGCTGGAGTCGTTGCCGGCGGCCAGGAACACCCTGTCCACGCTGCTGCGGACGGCATACCGCGAGGTGTCCACGGTGGTCGCCCCGTACGAGGTGGACGGTCCCGACGGCACCGCGTGTGGCGTGCTGTGCATGGTCGACCCGGCCGCGGTCGACGCCGGCCACGTGCGCCACAGCGAGGAGGTCTACCCGGACATCGTGCGCGAACGGGCGGCGGTGCTGTCCGGCCTCGGCTACGCCACGAGCGCGGCGCTGCTGGTGTCACTGGCCGAGCGCGACGAGCTGACCGCGGAGGTCCGGGCCCACACGAGGAAGACAGCGCCCGTGGTGTCCACGGTGGACACCCGAGGGCGTCGCCATCACCTGTGGTTGACCACCGACACCTCGATGCTGGACGCGGTGGAAGCGAACAGGGTGATGGTGGCGGACGGCAACCACCGGGTGGCCGCGGCGGCCTCCGCCGGGCTGGGCGGTCTGCTGGCACTGGTGACCGCGGGCCCGGACCTACGCATCGGCGCGTTCCACCGGGCGCTGACCAACACCGGCCTCACCGCCGACGACCTGGCCCAGGCATGGCGGAACGCAGGCCTGACTGTCCGCGAACAACCCGACGCGCCGACCCCCACCACACCGGGCCACACGGTCGTCCGCTGCCAGCAGACGACCCTGGTCGTCGACCTGCCGGCCGGCATGGACCACGCGGTGGTGGAGGAGATCCTGCTGGCCGAGGCACTGCACCTGGACCCGGAGGGCCGAAACGTCCAGCCGCTCGCGGCAGGCCGCACCCCACCCCCGAACACGGACGCGGTACTGGAACTGGCCCCGGTCCCGCTCACGACGGTGCTGGCCGAACACCTGGCTGGTCGCCGCATGCCCCGCAAGAGCACCTACTTCACCCCGAAACCCCGCAGCGGCCTGCTGCTGGCCGACCTGCACGCCCAGACCAGGGCCTGACCGGCGAGGTCAGGCCGTCGCCGGGCGGATGCGGGCGACGGCCAGTCTCATGACCGGTTCCACGAAGCGTGCGGCCAGGGGCCCGAAGGCCGCCATGATCAGGACATAGGCCGTGGCCAACGCCGCCAGCCGGTCGTCCACGGCGCCCGCGGACACCGCCAGGCCGGCGATCACGATCGAGAACTCACCCCGGGCGACGAGCGCGGCTCCGGCGCGAGCCCGGCCCATCCTGGCGATGCCCTGCCGTCCCGCGGCCCACCAGCCCGTCGCCACCTTCGTGATCGTCGTGACGACCGCCAGCCCCAGTGCCACGGCCAGCACCGGCGGAATGGTCGACGGGTTCGTGCTCAGGCCGAACACCACGAAGAACATCGCCGCGAACAGGTCGCGCAACGGCTCCAGCATCCGGGTCGCGTTCTCCGCCGTCGAGCCCGAGATCGCGATTCCCAGCAGGAACGCCCCCACCGCCGCGGACACCTGAAGCTGCGACGCCACGCCCGCCACCAGCAATGCCGCGCCCAGCACCCGCAGCAGGAACACCTCGGGGTCCGGACTGTCCACGATGGCCGAGACGAACCGGCCGAACTTCAGCGCCAGCAACAACACCAGCGTCACGACCAGCAGCGAGATCCCGATGGCCGACAGGCCGCCGAGCAGTGTCGCGCCGGCCAGCACGGCGGTCAGGATCGGCAGGTACACCGCCATGGCCAGGTCCTCGAACACCAGGATCGACAGGATCACCGGCGTCTCCCGGTTGCCCAGCCGTCCCAGGTCACCCAGGACCTTCGCGATGATGCCCGACGACGAGATGTAGGTGACCCCCGCCATCGCCAGCGCGCCGATCGGCCCCCAGCCCAGCATCAGCGCCACCGCGGCGCCCGGCAACGCGTTCAGGGCCAGGTCCACGAGCCCGGCCAGCCACGACCGCCGCAGGCCCGTCACCAGCTCCGCCGCCGAGTACTCCAGGCCGAGCAGGAGCAGCAGCAGGATCACGCCGATCTCGCTCGCGAGGGACGTGAACCCTTCGATGCCCTCCAGTGGCAAGATGCCACCGCTGCCGAACGCCAGGCCGCCGAGCAGGTAGAACGGGATGGGCGAGATGCCGATCTTCCAGGCCAGCCTGCCGAGCACGCCGAGGCCGAAGAAGATCGCGCCGAGCTCGATCAGCGCGACTGTCGAGTTGTGCACGGGCGTTACCCGCGTTCGAGGACGTCAGCTGCCTTGGCGAGGCCCTCCGTGGTGCCGACCGTGATCAACGCGTCCCCGCCGCCCAGCACGAAGTCCGGCCGCGGCGACGGGTGGACCGTGCCGGCGCGGACGACGGCCACGACCGACACGGCGGTACGGGTGCGCAACTGGGTGTCACCCAGCGTGCGGCCGTCGTACGGGGAGCTGTGGGCCACCGGCAGCTGCTTGGTGTGGACCCCGGTCAGCCCGTCGTTCTCCTTGCGCAGCTGTGCGACGAGCTGCGGTGCGCCGAGGAGGTTCGCGAGTGCGCTCGCCTCGTCGACCGTGAGGGGGACCGACGCGGTGCACGCGTCCGGGTCGTCCTCGCGGGAGACGATGAGCTCCTGCCGGCCGTCACGGTACGTGATCACGCCGATCCGCCGCCCCGCACGGGCGGTGAAGTCATGTCGGATGCCTATCCCCGGAAGCGGCGTCACGTCCACATTCACCACGCAAGGTTAACCCCGGCGGGCACGTCTTTCTTCCTGAGCCTGCGGCCCCCAGTGTCCCGCGCCGGGAATGCGGTGATTGAGTCGGTGGATCCGGGTTTCTGCTGGCAAGGCGTCGGTTCGTCCTCGTACTGGGTCGTACTTGGGCGGACCGGCAACGCCGCCAGCGGGAAGCTGGGCCGCCGAATTGGTTGCCTGGTTTCCGGCGCGGGACACTAGGTTGGTGGGATCTCGTTCGCCGATGTCCGGGAGGCACGCATGGCCGGCCGCACCAAGTTCCTTCTCGACGAGTCCGACATGCCGACGGCCTGGTACAACGTCGTGCCCGACCTGCCGGCGCCACCCCCGCCGCCCCTGCATCCCGGGACGGGCGAGCCGGTCGGCCCCGACGACCTCGCGCCACTCTTCCCGCAGGCGCTCATCGCGCAGGAAGTGAGCACGGAGCGTTACATTCCGATCCCGGAAGCTGTGCAGGAGGTGTACCGGTTGTGGCGGCCGTCGCCGCTGTTCCGGGCGCACCGGCTGGAGAAGGCGCTGGGCACGCCCGCACGGATCTACTACAAGTACGAGGGCGTCAGCCCGGTCGGCTCGCACAAGCCAAACACCGCGGTGCCGCAGGCCTACTACAACGCCCAGGAGGGCGTCGCCAGGCTGACCACCGAGACCGGGGCCGGGCAGTGGGGGAGCGCGCTGGCGTTCGCGTGCGCGCAGTTCGGGCTGGAGTGCGAGGTGTGGCAGGTCCGCGCGTCCTACGACCAGAAGCCGTACCGCAAGATCATGATGGAGACGTTCGGCGCGACCGTGCACCCGAGCCCGTCGGACCTGACAGAGTCCGGGCGTGCCGTGCTGAAGGAGCACCCCGACTCGACGGGCAGCCTCGGCATCGCGATCAGCGAGGCGGTCGAGAAGGCGGCGGCGGACCCGGACGCGCGGTACGCGCTGGGCAGCGTGCTCAACCACGTGCTGCTGCACCAGACGGTCATCGGCGAGGAGGCCATCAAGCAGTTCGAGATGGCGGGCGACTCACCGGACGTGATCGTCGGCTGCACCGGCGGTGGCTCGAACTTCGGCGGGCTGGTGTTCCCGTTCCTGCGGGAGAAGCTGGCCGGCAGGATCTCGCCGACGATCCGGGCCGTGGAGCCGGCGGCGTGTCCGTCGCTCACGCGCGGCAAATACACGTATGACTTCGGCGACACCGCTGGGCTGACGCCCCTGCTCAAGATGCACACGCTCGGTCACGAGTTCATCCCGGATCCCATCCACGCCGGTGGGTTGCGGTACCACGGGATGTCGCCGCTGCTGTCGCACATCGTCGAGCTGGGCCTCGTCGACGCGGTGGCCATCGGGCAGAACGAGTGCTTCGCGGCGGGTGTGCGGTTCGCCAGGTCGGAAGGCATCATCCCGGCGCCCGAGCCGACCCACGCGCTGGCCGAGTGCGTGCGGGAGGCGTTGCGATGCAAGGAAACCGGCGAGGAGAAGGTGATCCTGACCGCGCTGTGCGGGCACGCCCACCTCGACCTGCCGGCGTACGCGAGCTACCTGGCCGGCGACATGGTGGACCGTGAGCTGACCGATGACGACCTGGCCAGCGCCTTCGAGACCATCCCCGTCCGGTAACCCGGCAGCTGAGTCATGATCCGCTGGCCAGCTCCCGTGGGCGGGTCAGCGGTACAGCTGCCGCGCGATGATCTCGCGCTGGATCTCGCTCGCGCCTTCGTAGATCCGCGGCGCCCTGACCTCCCGGTACAGGTGCTCCAGCAGGTGTCCCTCCTCCAGCGCGCGGGCCCCGTGCACCTGGATCGCCACGTCCACCGCCTGTTGTGCGGTCTCGGTCGCGAACAGCTTGGCCATCGCGGACAGGTGGCCGGTGCGTTCGGCACCCGAGTCGTACGCCGCGGCGGCGTCGTGGACCAGGAGGCGGGCGGCCTGCAGGCGCGTGGCCACGTCCGCCAGTTGGTGGGACACCGCCTGGAAGTCCCGCAGCGGGCGGCCGAACGCCTGCCGTTCCTTCGTGTGCGCCACGGCCGCGTTCAGCGCCGCCTGACCCATGCCCAGCGCGAACGCGCCCACGCTCGGGCGGAACATGTCCAGCGTCCGCATCGCCACCCGCCAGCCGCCGTCGACCTCACCCAGCATCGCTTCCGCCGGGACGTAGGCATTGTCGAACCGCAGGCTGCCGATCGGATGTGGGGACACCAGGCGCTGCCGGGTGCCGGACAGGCCGGACGTGTTGCCCGGCACCGCGAACGCCGTGATCCCGCGGGTCCCGTTGTCGCTGGTGCGCGCGAACACCGAGTACACGTCCGCCTCGGGGGCGTTGGAGATGAACACCTTCTCGCCGTTGAGGCGGAAGCCATCGCCGTCCGGGGTGGCCGACAGGGCAAGGGACGCGGCGTCCGAGCCCGCACCCGGCTCGGTGAGGGCGAAGCCGACGGCCGCCTCTCCCGCGGTGATGCGGGGCAGCCATTCGTCCACAGTGGACTGCTTGCCGGCCAGCAGGATCGGGTACGTGCCAAGGCCCTGCAGTGCGAACGCGGTCTCGGCCTCGGTGCAGTGGCGGGCCAGTGCCTCGCGGATGACGCACAGGTCCATCGCCGAGGTCTCCGGGAACAGCCTGCCCAACAGGCCGTGCGAGGAGAGCGCGGCGAGCAGCGGGCGGTTGATCGTGCCGGGGGTGCCCTGCCCGGCGATCGCCGGGAGCATGACCGCGACCTTCTCGGTGTGGTCGCGGAGTTCCTGGTGCGCGGGGGACAGGTGGGTGTAGGTCATGCCGGGATCACCGCCGTGCCGACCAGCTCGATCTTCGCGGCCGCGTCGAACAGCTCGGCCACGCCGAGGAGGGCGACCGCGGGGTAGTGGCGGCCGAAGTGCTCGCGCCACACCGGACCCAGCTCCCGCAACGCCGCCCGGTACTCGGCGACGGCCGTGGTGTAGATGACGAGCGACACCAGGTGGTCCGGCGTCGCGCCGGCCGCGGTGAGGGCGGTGGTCACGTTCCCGGCCGCCACGTCGAACTGCTCGACGATGGTCTCGCCGACGATGGCGCCGTCCGGGCCCTGCGCGGTCTGCCCGCCGAGGTAGACGGTACGGCCGGGTGCGGCCACCACGGCATGCGCGAAGCCGACGGGCTCGGCCAGCCCCGGCACGGCGACGATCTCGTGGCCGTTCATCGGCCGGTCCACCGCGGCTTGCGGCCCGCCGACCAGGCCGCGTAGAACTCGGCGTGGTCGTCGCTCTTCATCAGCAGCGCCTGGGTTATCGCCTCCAGCTCGATGCTGCTGGCCAGGTCCATGTCCAGCTCGCGGGTGAGCAGCACCTTCGTCGTCGAGTACGCCAGTGCCGGCCCGGACGCCAACCTGTTCGCCAGCGTGGTGGCCTCCGCGGCCAGGTCCGTGTCCGGCACGACCTTGGTGGCCAGGCCTATGGTCTCCGCGCGCCTGGCGTCCAGCTTGTCGCCCAGGATCAGGAGCTCCGTGGCCCGGCTCAGGCCGATCAGCCGCGGCAGCAGGTAGGCCGAGCCCATGTCCGCGCCCGCCAGGCCCACCTTGGTGAACAGGAACGCGAACGACGCCGACTCGGCCAGCAGGCGAAAGTCGCTCGCCAGCGCGATGACCGAGCCCGCGCCGGCCGCCACACCGTTCACCGCGGCGATCACCGGCAGCGGGCACTCGCGTAGGGCCTTCACCACCGCGCCGGTCATGCGGGTGAACTCGAGCAGTTCGGCCGGCCGCATCTTCTGCAACTCGCCGATGATCTCCTCGACGTCGCCACCCGAGCAGAAGCCTCGGCCCTCTCCCGTCAGCACCACCACGCGGGCGTCGCCGCGGTGGGGAAGCTCGCCCAGCAGGTCCCGCAGGTCCGCGTACACGTCGAAGGTCAGGGCGTTGAGCCGGTCCGGGCGGTTCAGCGTGACCGTCGCGACGCCGTCCGCCACGGCCAGGTCGAAGTGTTGCCAGTCCTCGGTGAAACCGGCCGATGCTCGGAACGGGCTCATGCCTGGATTCCTCCTCCGTCCAGCACGATCGACTGGCCGTTGATGGCGGCCGCCTCGCGAGCGGCCAGGAACTCCACCGCGAACGCCACCTCGTCCGGCTCCAGCAGGCGGCCCAGCGGTGACAGGCTGGTGATCACCCGCTCGCTGTCCTCGGTGGAGCGTCCGGTGATCTCCGCTATCCGCCGCACGTTCTTCGCGGTCATGTCCGTGCGCACGAACGCCGGGCACACGGCGTTCGCCGTCACACCCGTGCCCGTGACCTCCGCGGCCACCGCACGTGTCAGGCCCACCACGGCGTGCTTCGAGGCCGAGTACGCCACCGTGTAGGCCTGGCCGGCCCGGCCCGCGGTCGACGCGACCGTCACGATCCGGCCGTGGTCCCTCGCCAGCATGCCCGGCAACACCGCCCTGGTACACAGAAACGCACCGGTGGCGTTGACGTCCAGCTGGGCCTGCCAGTCCGCGACGCTCGTCTTCCCCAACGGCGCGCTCGACGAGACTCCCGCGTTGTTGACCAGCACGTCGACCTCGCCGAGGGCGCCGAACACCTCGGCCACCGCGGTCTCGTCCGTGACGTCACAGTCGGCGCGGCCCAGCGGCACCACCCGGTCGCCCCGGTCGGTGAAGCGCCTGGCCACGGCGGCGCCGATGCCTCGGGTGCCGCCCGTGACGACGACCAGCCTGCTCATGTCAGGTCCTTCAACGCACGCCGGTCCAGCTTGCCGTTCGTGGTGCGAGGCAACGAGGTCACGAAACGGATCTCATGTGGGCGCTTGTGGCCGGCAAGCCGTGCGCGGACGAACTCGCGCAGCGCCGTCGCCAGCTCGGTGGAGGGCGCCACGCCCTCGCGCAGGACGACGTACGCGCGTGGCCGCACCAGGCCGTCCACCTCGAAGCCCGCCACCCCGCACTCCAGCACGTCGTCGTGGCCGATCAGGCAGTGCTCGATCTCGCTCGGCGCCACCCAGATGCCGCCCGACTTCAGCAGGTCGTCGGCGCGGCCGTGGTAGTAGAAGAAACCACCGTCGTCGCGGCTGAACAGGTCTCCCGTGTGGACGGTGTCACCCCGGTACGTGGTCGCCGACTTCTCCTTGTCGCCGAAGTACTCCAGGGCGACCGTGCCGCCGGTCACCTCCAACGTGCCCACCTCCCCGTCCGGGACCTCCGCGCCGTCGTCGTTCACCACGCGGGCCGAGTAGCCCGGTACCACCTGGCCGCAGCTGCCCTGCCGGGCCGCGCCGGGGCGGTTCGAGATGTAGATGTGGTAGGCCTCCGACGAGCCGATCCCATCGACCACCTCGACGCCGAACATGTCGTCCCACCTGCGGTGCAGCTCCGCGGGCAGCGCCTCGCCCGCGGACGTGCACAGCCGCAGCGAGCTGAGGTCCTGTGTGGGCGCCGACGGGTGGGCGAGCATCGCGCTCATCATCGTGGGCACGTTCACCAGGATCGTCGGGCGGAGGCGGGCGATCAACTCGAAGACACGCTCCGGGGTGGTGCGGTCCGGGAACGCGATGCCCGCGCCGCCGACACCGAACGGGTACAGCGCGGTCAGGTCCCTCGCGTAGCCGAAGAACAGCTTCGGCACCGGCAGCACGATGTCGTCCTGCCCGATGTCGAGCACCCCGAGCCCGTAGCTCTCGTGGCTGACGATCGGGCTCGCCGCGGTGTGCACGCACGCCTTCGGCGCGCCGGTGCTGCCGGTGGTGAACTTCCAGATCGCGACGTCCTCGCGCGTGGTCGGCGCGGTCGCCAACGTCTCGGGGGCGGCGGCGACCAGCGCCGCGAAGTCGTGTTCGTTGTCCCGCAGGTCGTCTCCGCCGACCACCAGCACCTGGCGGTCCGCCGTGCCGGCCTCGCGGAGGCGGTCGAGCGTGACCGGGTCGGCGATCACGACCCGTGCCCCGGTGTAGTCGAGGAAGTAGCGGTAGTCCTTGGGCTGCAGGAACGTGTACACCTCGGCCGTGACCGCGCCGATCTTCTGCGCGGCGTACCACGTCGCGACGAACTCCACGCCGTCGGACAGCGCCAGCAGCACCCGTTCGCCGCGCCTGGCGCCGAGCCCGCGCAGGACGTTGCCGATCCGGTTGCACAGAACGGCAAGCTCGCGGTAGGTGGTGGCCCCCTGCGGCGTGAACAGGGCGACCCGGTCGCCGCGGCCCAGCTCGAGGTTGCGGTCGACGAAGTAGTCGGCGACGTTGAACATCTAGCGTGCCACCTCCCGGATCGCCTCCACCAGAAGGTCCGTGAGAACGTCGAAGGTGGACCGTCCTTCCGCGCCGGTCGCGTCGGCCGGCGCGCCGCAGTAGGCGAGGTCCATGCCCATGGCCACGAAGTCGTTCTTGCCCTCGGCCATGGCGGCCGGCATGTTCACCGACACCGGTGGCAGGGCGGCCATGGCCACCGTGTCGACCAGCGACGGCCGCTCGGCGAGCACGAGCGACGTCTCGTACCGACCCGCATGGCAGGCCCCGGACCGGAACTCCTCCGTCAACCGGGCGGCATGGCGTCGCCGCACCAGGTCCAGGTACGCCACACCGGCCTCGGCCGTGGCCTTCCGCAGCGTCTCGACGTGCGCGGGCTCGAAGTGGTTGTTCACCACGACGATCCATGAGAACCCCTGCGCGGCAAGGGAACCACAGACGTCGACGACGAGCGCGTGCAGCGTGGCCTCGCTGACCGAGACCGCTGCGGGGAACGCGGCGCCGAACCGGGTGACGCCGTAGTTCAGCGTGGGCAGCACGAGCACCCGCACCTCGGGATCGTCCGCCAACCGGGCCGCGGCCCGTGCGCACATGCCGGCCGAGATGATCTCGTCGGTGCCCAGCGGCGCGTGCGGCCCATGCGGCTCGACCGCGCCGACCGGCAGCAGCAGCACCGGCTTCCGAGTCCCGGCAAGGAGTTCCGCCACCTGTGGCGACGTCAGCTCGGCGAACTGGGTCACCAGGACGCCACCTCCTCCAACGGGCTCGGCGCCGGATCGAACAGGCACAGGTCGGCCCGGCCGGCGGCGACGACCGTGTTCACCTCGTCCGGCGTGGTCAGGTAGCCGCCGACGAGCGTCGGCACGCCGGCCTCGTTGCGTACCCGGTCCGACAGCGTGGTCAGGTAGCCCCGCCGGTACTCGGGCCGCGACGTCGCGGTCGTGTGCCCGGCCCGCACGTGGACCAGGTCCACCCCGTGGGCGGCGAGCGCGCGGGCATGCTCGATGCCCTGGTCGACGCTCGTGCCGCCACGCGCCCAGTCCGTGACCGTCAGGCGCGCCATCAGCAGACCGGGCCAGGCCGCCCGTACAGCGTCCACAACGGACAGTGGGAAGCGGAGCGGCTCGGCTCCGTACTCGTCGTCGCGCCGGTTGGTCAGCGGTGACAGGAAGCTCGCGAGCAGGTACCCGTCCGCCAGGTCCAGTTCCAGCGCGTCGAACCCGGCCTCCCGCGCGCGTCCGGCCGCCGCCACGAATTCGTCCCGCACCCGGGTCATGCCGGCCTCGGACAGCTCCGCCGGCACCGTGCTGAACGGCGTGTACGGCAGCGGGGAGGCCGACAGCAGCGGCCACCCGTCCGCCAGCGGCACGTCCACGCCGCCGGCCGGCCGGCTCGCGCCGCGGCGGCCGGCGTGTCCGAGCCGCACGCCGACGAGCGCGCCGTTGTCGTGGACCTCCTGCACGACCGGCGCCCACGAGTCGTCCAGCACGGGACAGGCCGGTGTGGTGCGCCCGTCCTCGGCGACCGCGACGAAACCGGTCAGCACCAGGCCGGCGCCTGCCCGGGCGGCGTCGGCAAGGTCCGGTGTGGACACCGACCGCACGACCCGGTTGCGCAGGTGCACGCCACCGGCGCGCAACGGCGTGAACATGGGCGGCGCCGCCACCGCGCCCGGCACGAGCGGTGTCCCGGCGGCATGGGCCGCGAGCCAGGAGTCCAGCACCCGCACGAACCGCGGATCGCGTTGCATGAGGTTCGCGTGGCTGATCCGGCCGCTGCGGGTCAGCAGGTTCGCGGCGAACTGGATCGGCGCGAGGCCGAAATAGCTCGCCACCCGGCCGAAGTACGCCGCGCTGTCGCCGGCGGCCTGTTGGAACCGCTCCACCACCGGCTGCCGCTCCAGCTCGTAGTCCACGAGCGCCGACTCCAGCGACTCGCGTTCCAGCGCGTTGGCCAGCGCGATGGCGTCCTCCATCGCGAGCTTCGTGCCCGAGCCGATCGAGAAGTGCGCGGTGTGCGCGGCGTCGCCGATCAGCACGACGTTGCCGTGGTGCCAGTGCTCGTTGCGCACCAGGGGGAAGTCCAGCCAGGTCGACTTGTTCGACATCAGCCGGTGCTCGCCGAGCTCGGCCGCGAACAACGACCGGCAGAACGCCATACTGTCCTCTTCGGACATCGTGTCGAGGCCGGCACGTCGCCACGTCGGCTCGGTCGTCTCCACTATCCACGTGCTCGTGTGCTCGTCGAACGGGTACGCGTGCACCTGGAACAACCCGTGCTCGGTCTCCTTGAACACGAACGTGAACGCGTCGAGCACGAGGTCGGTGCCGAACCACACGTACTTGCAGCCCTGTGGTGTCGACGAGCCGCCGAAGTCGGAGCGCTTGCGCAGCGCACTGTTCGCACCGTCGGCGGCCACGACGAGGTCGGCGTCCATGTCGGACGGACGGGCCTCCTGGTGGAACGTCAGTGTGGCGCCGAGCGCCTGAGCGCGCCGCTGGAGGATCGCCAGCAGGTGCGTGCGCCGGATCGCGGAGAACGTGTGCCCGGAGGAACGCAGTACCCGGCCCCGGTAGTGGATGTCGATGGACGTCCAGCGGGCGAACGACTCCGTGATCTCCAGGTACGTGGGATAGTCGGCGTCCCGCAGCGCGCCGAGGGTCTCCTCGGAGAACACCACGCCCCAGCCGAACGTCGCGTCCGGCGCGTTGCGTTCCACCACCGAGACCTCGTGCCCGGCCTTGCGCAGCAGGATCGCCAGGTACAGCCCCGACGGTCCGCCACCGATGACCGAGACCCGCATCAGGACACCGCCTCGGCCAGCCGGTCCAGGTCGTCGAGCGAGGCGACCGTCGGGTAGAGGATCAGCTCGTCGCAGCCCTCCGCCTCGTAGCCGCGCACGAAGTCCCGCACCGCCCGCGCCGACGTCAGGTTCCCCGCGGCGATCTTCTCCGCGAACGGCCCGGTGAACGCGTAGTAGTCCAGCAGGTAGGCGCTGCCCCGGTCCGGGTCGCCGAACGCGAAGTAGCCCTGTCCCCACAGCGCCGGCTCACCCGGGCGCTCCAGATCCCGCCATGCCGCAAGTGCCTTGGTCGCCGCAGAGCCGAACGCACGGGGCGGGCCGCCGCCGTGTGCGTAACCGTCGCCGTAGCGGGCCATGCGGGTGAGTGCGGCGCCGCTCGAACCGCCGACGAGGATGTCGATCGGCGGCCGGGCCGGGCCGATGCCCGAGCCGTCGAGCCGACCCCGCAGGTAGGCGAGCTGTTCGGACAGCACCGCGCCCCGCCTGCCGTGTGCGACGCCGGCGGCCGCGTAGTCGTCCCGGCGGGCACCGACCCCCACACCCAGCGTGAACCGCCCGTCCGACAGCGCGTCGACCGACAACGCGTGCTTGGCCAGCATGGCGGGGGAGCGCAGCGGGCCGATCGCGATGTTCGTGGCAAGGCGCACACGGGACGTGACGGCCGCGGCCGCGGACAGCGCGGCGAACGGTTCGATGCTGTCGTACACCAGCCGGTCGAGCACGCCCAGCGTGCTGAACGGCCCGGCGTCAGCACGCCGTGCCCACTCGACGAGCACCTCGCCCGAGATGCCCGGAAGGGTGCTGGGAAGCCCGATGCCGACCTTCACGTAGGACACATTACGGTTGACCCCGCTGAGGCGTCAACTATGCTGGAGCACGTGAACGACCTCCTGCGTGGCTTCGAGCCGGCTCCGCAGGACCTGGTGCTGACGTTGCTCGGCGCACACCACGGTCCGCGTGACGGCGCCGTCTGGTCCGGTGGGCTGGTCCGGCTGCTGGGGGAGTTCGGCTTCACCGAGGGCGCCGCCCGCGTCGCGCTGAACCGGCTCGTCGCCAGGGACCTGCTGGCGCGCAGCAGGGACGGCCGGCATGTCCACTATGTACTCACCCCGCGCATCCGTGCCGTGCTCGCCGAGGGCGACCGCCGGATCTTCACGCTCGGCGAGAAGCCCCGCCGCGAGATCACGTGGACCGTGCTGTGGCACTCGATTCCCGACGAGCGAAGGCCCGCCCGCACCCGTCTGGTCAACCGGTTGCGGTTCCTCGGGTTCGGCTCCGTGCAGGACGGCACCTGGCTCGCCCCGCACGACCGCGAGCAGGAGCTGGCCGCGTTGCTGAAGGAGCTCGACGTCGCCGAGTTCGCCGGCGTCATGCTGGGCCGGCCCGCGGCAGCCGTCGACTTCGGCGCGTTCGCCGCGCGGGTCTGGGACCTCGGCGAGCTGGCCGAACGGTACCGGGCGTTCGTCGAGCACTTCCGCGGCCGCGAGGTCACCGGCGACCGCGCGGCGTTGCTGTTGCGCACCAGGCTCGTGCACACCTTCCGCGAGTTCCCGTCCCTGGACCCCGAGCTGCCGGAGGACCTGGTGCCGGCACCCCCGTGTCGCGCGGAAGCCCTGCGCCTGTTCCACTTCCTGTACCCGGCGCTGGCCGAAGCCGCCCAGCGTCACTTCGACAAGGTGACGAGGCCATGACCGAATCCGTCCCGGGTGGACAGTCCGCCGCGCTGACCTACACGTCGTACCTGGCACTCGACGAGGTGTTGAGCGCCCAGCGCCCGAGATCCGACGAGCACGACGAGATGCTGTTCATCGTGATCCACCAGGTGTACGAGCTGTGGTTCAAGCAGATGCTGCACGAGCTCGGCATCCTGCAACGAAGCCTGGAGAAGGGCGACGCGTCGCACTCGGTGCGCACGCTGCGCCGGGTGCTCACCATCCTCAAGGTCGTCGTCGCGCAGATCGACGTCCTGGAAACCATGACGCCACGCCAGTTCACCAGCTTCCGCACCCGGCTCGACGCGTCCAGCGGCTTCCAGTCTGGCCAGTTCCGCGAGCTGGAAGCCGTCCTCGGCCGCCGCGACAGGCGGATGCTCACCCCGTACGCCCCGGACTCCGTGGCCCACGAACGCATCACCGCGGCCATGTCCCGCCCGGCGGTCTTCGACTCCTTCCTCCGTTACCTGGCCGGCTCGGGCTACGACGTCCGCGCCGAGCACCTCGACCGCGACTTCCGTACCCAGTGGACGGAGTCCGAGGACGTCCAACGGATCCTCGTCCAGGTCTACGCGGACGACTCCGGACCGTCCACGGTGGCCGACCTGCTCGTCGACCTCGACGAAGGACTGCAGGAGTGGCGGTACCGGCACGTGAAGATGGTCGAGCGCACCATCGGCGGCAAGACCGGCACCGGCGGCTCCGCGGGCGTCGCGTACCTGCGCACCACGCTCTTCCACGCCACCTTCCCGGACCTCTGGTCCGTGCGGAGCCAGCTGTGACCACACTGAACTCGCTACGCACCAGCCCGAACTCGCTGTCCGTCCACTACGGACGGTTCGACGTCGGGCACCGGCTCCTGCTCACCGGGCACTCGCACCAGGCCTGGCCGGACGTCGCTCTGCACGGTCAGATCGAGGCCTTCACCGACGCGTCCTCCGCGGTCGACGGCAAGTGGGACCTGGCCTTCGCCAAGGCGGAACGGCTGCGGCAGTCGTACCGTGACCTGCTCGACGACCCGGGCGGCGACATCGCCTTGGGCGCCAACACACACGAGCTGGTCGTCCGTTTCCTGTCCAGTGTGGACCTGCGGAACCGCCCCCGGCTCGTCACCACCGACGGCGAGTTCCACACGTTGCGCCGGCAGCTCGCGCGCCTCGCCGAGGAAGGCATCGAGGTCGTCCGCGTCCCGGCGACACCGGCCGACACCCTTGCCGAACGGGTCGCCGCCGAGGTCGGCGACCGGACCGCCGCGGTGCTCGTCTCCCACGTCCTGTTCGAGACCGCCAGGATCGTGCCGGGGTTGGGCGTGGTCGCCGAGGCCTGCCGGCGCGAGGGAACGGAGCTGCTCGTCGACGTCTACCACGCGCTCGGCGTCGTCCCGTTCTCCCTGCGGGAGCAGGGTTTGGCCGACGCATGGCTCACCGGCGGCGGCTACAAGTACCTGCAGTTGGGCGAGGGCAACTGCTTCCTGCGCCTGCCAGGGCACGCGGCCACCGCGCGCCCGGTCGTCACCGGCTGGTTCGCGGAGTTCGAGGACCTGGCCGCGCGGGCGTCCGGGCTGGTCGGCTACGCACCCGGCGGTGACCGGTTCGCCGGTGCCACCTATGACCCGACGAGCCACTACCGCGCCGTCGCGGTCCGCGACTTCTTCGCCCGCCACGACCTCACACCGGCGTTCCTGCGCGAGGTCTCCTTGCACCAGAACGGTTTGCTCGCGTCCGCCTTCGACGCGCTGGACCTGCCGCCCGAGGTGATCACGCGGGACCGGTCCGCGCCACGCGAGGCGTTCGGCGGCTTCCTCGCGCTGACCGCCCCGAACGCCGGCGAGATCAGGAACAAGCTCGCCGAGCGCGGCGTGCTGACCGACAGCCGGGGCGACAAGCTCCGGTTCGGCCCGGCCCCGTACCTGTCGGACGCACAGCTCGAGACCGCGATCGCCACGCTCGGCGAGATGTTGCGTTAGCCCACCACGATCCGGCTGGCCGGTGCGGCGGAGCCGGCGTAGAGGCTCTGCACCCGGCTGCGCTCCGACGCGTTCGGGGTCGCGTTGGTGCAGGACACGCCGCCCGTGCTGCCGGACATCAGGCTCGAGCACGGACCGGGCTTGATGTCCGGCAGCCCGAGGATGTGCCCGAACTCGTGCGCGGCGATGCGGACCACGTTGTAGCCCTCGTCGACGGCCTCCTGGCCGAACCACACGGTGCCGCTCCCGCCAGGGCGGACCGGGCCGAGCGTGGCGCGCGGCCAGCCGGGGTCGGCGATGACCTGCACGTCGGCACGCTGCCCGGAAGCGGCCTTCTGGATGTGGACGTTGGAGACGTTCGCGTTCCAGACCGCGATGCCCTGGGCCACGGCGTCCTTGTACGCGCCGGCGCGGGCATCGCTGTAGGTGATGGTGACGACCGCCACGCCGACATCCGCTTTTGCCTGCGGGGCAGCGGTTCCGGCGACAAGAGTCGCGGTCAGGGCGGTCGTGGCAAGCAACCCGATCAGTGTTCGCCTCAGCAAGGTTACCTCCGGTGTTTGCAGGGTGACTGAATGTTAAGGCATGCTTGGGTGTCCGCTGGGCGTCACCAGTTACCGGTCTGTCACCTGGCAGAATGGACATGGTGACTTACCTTGAGGAGGCAAGCGCGGTGCAACTGGGCGAACTGCGTGGTGTGATCGCGCTGGACGGCCCGTCGGGGACCGGGAAGTCAACGGTTGCCCGCCGGCTGGCCGTCACCCTCGGGGCCGGTTATCTGGACACGGGTGCCATGTACCGGGCAGTGACGCTCGCGGTCCTGCGTGCCGGGATCGCGACCGACGACGAGCAGGCGGTACTGACCGTCGCCGAGCACGTCGACCTACGGGTCAGTGCCGATGCCGAGCACCAGGACGTGCTGCTCGGCGGGGAGAACGTCGGCAGCGAGATCCGCGGCCAGGCCGTGACGCTCGCCGTGTCGGCCGTGTCCGCGGTCGCGCAGGTGCGGGCGCTGCTGGTCGCACGGCAGATGCGGATCATCGACGAGGTCTGCCAGGAACGCGGCGGGATCGTCGTCGAGGGCCGGGACATCGGCACCGTCGTGGCGCCGGACGCCGCGCTGAAGGTATACCTGACGGCGTCGTCGGACGCGCGGGCACGGCGGCGTTCGCTTCAGGACAGTGCGTCGTTCGACGACACCAAGCGGGACGTGGACCGGCGGGACCAGCTGGACTCCGGGCGCGCGGCGTCGCCGCTGCAGCCTGCGGACGACGCGGTGTGGCTCGACACGACGAACCTCGACCTGCAGGGCGTGCTGGACGAGATCCTCGCGCTCGTCGACGAGCGCGACCTCCGTGGCGTGGCCGCGGGAAGGTGACGACGCTTCCCGCGGGAGCCGTGCCGTGGCTGCACGACTTCGCCCGCTGGCTGGGTACGTGGATCCACCGGCCCTTCTATCGGATACGCGTCCGGCACGCCGACCGGGTGCCGGAGAGTGGTCCGGTCGTGCTGGTCGCGAACCACAGCTCGTTCATCGAGCCGCAGCTGCTGTTCGGCCTGGTGCGGCGACGCGCCGTGTTCCTCGTGAAGGAGGAGCTGTCGCGCGGGGTCGCCGGCCACGCGTTCCGCTGGATCGGCCAGATCATGGTGCGCCGCGGGCTGGCCGACCGCGAGCCGCTGATGAAGGCGGTGTCGATCCTGAGGGCCGGCGGGCTGGTCGGCGTCTTCCCGGAGGGAACCCGCGGCACCGGCGATGTTCTGCATGCCGAGCAGGGCGCGGCGTGGCTCGTTCGGATGTCCGGCGCGGTCGTCCTGCCGGTCGCGACGAGGGGCACGCACGAGCGTCGAGGGTTCCGGCCTAAGCTGGACATTCTGGTCGGGGAGCCTCTCGAGTTGTCGGTCCACCGTGGACGGATGGGTCTTGCCGCCGCGACCGAGGAGATTCGCAAGCACCTGGCCGACCTGGTGCGTGAACTGGATGAGCTGCGGAAATGACTGAGTTGGATGGCACTTGGGCCACAGAGTCCGAGTGGACGGCGATCGATGAGGAGTTCGGCCACCCCGACGACACGGACGGGGAGCCGCCACAGCCCGTGTTGGCCGTGGTGGGAAGGCCGAACGTGGGCAAGTCGACGCTGGTAAATCGGATCCTCGGCCGCCGAGAAGCGGTCGTA
This sequence comes from Actinophytocola sp., assembly GCF_035634895.1. Classification (GTDB taxonomy): domain Bacteria; phylum Actinomycetota; class Actinomycetes; order Mycobacteriales; family Pseudonocardiaceae; genus Actinophytocola. The sequence goes on from NZ_DASQCC010000199.1 coordinate 36,994, forward strand.
CAGGACAAACCGGGTGTAACCCGCGACCGCGTCGCCTACGACGCGATGTGGAACGGCCGCCGCTTCACCGTGGTCGACACGGGGGGCTGGGACCCGAAGGCGGACGGCCTACAGGCATCGGTGACGGCGCAGGCCGAACTGGCGATGCAGACCGCGGACGCGGTGCTCCTGGTGGTGGACGCGTCCGTAGGCGCGACCACCACGGAC
>NZ_DASQCC010000200.1:0-36449 GCF_035634895.1 Actinophytocola sp.
CCGAGGGCCTGCGTGCGGCCGCGGGCACCGCACCGGTGCCGGTCGTGCTGGTGCTGGACGATGTCAGCGGCACGGATGTGCTGATGATCGCGGAAACCCGCGCGGTGGCGGTGATTCCCCGCGCGGCGGCGACCGGCGACCGCGTGCTGCGCAGCGTGCTGGCCGCCGCCGGTGGCGGCAGCGTGATGCCGCCAGGCATGGTGACACAGCTGCTGGATCACGTGCGGCGCCTGCAGCAGGAGTTGCTGTCACCGGGCGCAGGCCGGTTGACCCCCCGCGAGGTCGACGTCCTGCGCCTGATGGCCGACGGCATGGACACCGCGGAGATCGCGACGCGGCTGTCGTACTCGGAACGCACGGTCAAGAAGGTCTTCTACAGCCTCACGACGAGGCTCAACCTCCGCAACCGCCCCCACGCGGTGGCGTACGCCTTACGGCAGGGCATGATCTAGCGCTCTTTGTGGCGGATGTCCCACGCCGCACCCATCTCGCGGTGCAGGGCATCCGCGCGGGCGCGGGCGGCCGCCGCTTCGCTAGTCTTGCCGGCACTTCCGAGCACCCTCGCCAGGTCCGCGACCGTCTGGGCCAGCTCATACTCGCGGCCGGTGGTCTGGTAGTGGGTGATCACCTCCCACAGCCCGGCCGGGTCGGCGTCCAGCAGGGCTCGGCACCGGCGGGCCGCGGCCGCCGCCCGCGCCGGGGTGGACTCCCGTGCCGCCTCCAGCTCGCAGGCGACCACGGCCGCTTCCGCCGTGACCAGGTCGCCGCGTTCCAGCGCGAGGCGGACGAGGTCCGGCAACCACTGGTGCCGCAACATCATCGAGGCGTTCTTCGTGACGAGGATGGCGCCCAGGGTCGCGATGCCCTCGGCCAGGTTGCCCTTGCGCCACTCCGCCGTCGCCTGGGCGGCCAGCAGGAAGTCACAGTTCTCCCGGTCCGCCGCGGTGACCAGCGGCAGGTTCGTGCCCGCCTCGAGATGGCGCCGCAGTGCCGTGTCGTCGTCGCGGTGGGCGGCGATCAGCGCGGCCACGCCGTGCATCAACAGCTGGGCGCCACCACCTTCCCGCAGGCCGTACCCCGTGAACTCGGGGTCGTCGAGCACCGCGTTGATCTCGGCCAGCGCCTCGTCCCACCGGCCGAGCCAGAAGTAGTGGACCGCGCCCGCGATGTGCAGGCCCGCCACCGGATGGCTGGTGCCCGCGACCGCCATCGCCAGGTCCAGATCGGCCGTTGCCTCGGCGAGCCGGTCGAGGCACTGCAGGGTGAAGATCCTGTTGTCCAGCAACACAAGGCGCAGGTCGGTCAGGCTCAGGTCGGTGCCGACCACCGCGAGCGCCTGGTCGAGGTGCCGCACCGCGGCCAGGTAGTCCCGGCGGACCGCGTCCACCTGCCACAGGATCCCGAGCGCCTGACCGACGGCGAACCCGTCGTGCACCCGCTCCCCCACCTCGATCGCCGCCCTGGCGGTCTCGACGGCCGAGTCCAGCTCCCCCACGCCGGAGCGTTGCACCAGTGCGAGCAGCGAGAGCAGCCGGGCCCGCCACACGTCCGGCAGCACCGGGTCCGCCAGCGCTTCCTCCAGTGTCATCAGGGCTTCCTCCGCACGAGACGCCCGGTACGGGACGTACGCGAGGATCCACCGCAGCTCGGCGGTCCGGTTCGGCTCGGTCAGCGACTGCAGTGCCTGCCGTGCGTTGCGTTCCGCGTCGTCGTCACGGCCGATCCGGAACAGCACGCCCGCGAGCAGGGCCTGGCACGTCACCCGCAGCGCGGTGTCGCGGTCGTCGTCACGGACCGCGCGCCCCAGCAGCTCGACCGCGACCAGTGGGGCCCGGTAGATCAGCACGGGCGTGGCGGTGATCAGCCAGCCCGTGACCCACCTGCGCGCCTCGCCGCCCGCCGCGATCAGTTGCCTGGCAACGTGTTCGACGGGCGCGCCCGCCTCGGCCAGCGCCTTGGCCGCCTGGTTGTGCAGCGCGTCGCGGATGGCGGGCGCGATGCCCTCGTACAGGGCCTGCCGGAGCACGGGATGGCGGAACACGAGCCGGGGCCCGTCGGTCCGGAGCACCCCGGCCGCGATCGCCTCGTCGAACGACGGCACGAGGTCCGAGGCGGGGCTGCCCAGCACGATCGACAGCTCCTCGACCGCCACCCCGCCGCAGTAGAGCAGCGCGGCGGACCGCAGCACCTTACGCGTGATGTCGCTGAGATAGCCGAGCCTGCCGGTGACCGCGGAGACGAGCGACGCGGGCGCCAGGTCGACCCACTCGCGGCCGACCTCGGCTGTGCCCGCCCCGACCGCGACGGCCTGGTCCCGGAGCAGCGTGTGCGTGATCTCGTGGACGTACAACGGGTTCCCACCCGCCCGCGCGGTGACCTCCCGCAGGTAGGGGCCGGGCGGGGCGCCGACCAGGTCGCTGACCATCCTGGCGACGTCGGGCTCGTTCAGTGGCACCAGGTCGACGCTGACCCCGCCGCGAACCGCCGCGTCGAGCCGCAGGCGGTCGACCTCGGTGCGGTGCGGCACCGGCCGGGTCGCGCCGATCAGCAGCAGCGGGCGCCTGCCGGTCTCCTCCGCCAGCCGGTGCCACACGAGCATGCTCGCCTCGTCGGCCCAGTGCAGGTCGTCGAGCGCCAGTACGAGCGGCCCGTCCGCGCACAGCGTCTTGACGAGGGTGAGGAGCTCGTCGATCAGGGCCACGACGGGATCGCCACCCGCGAGCATCGGCTGCGCGGCGCGATCGCGCAGGGTGGTCGCGACGGTCGCACGGCGCGGGTCGGGTGAGTCGGTGTCCACACCGAGCGCGTCGAGCACGAGGCGCAGCGGGAACCGCTGGCCCAGCTCGTCCGCCGCCGCGTGCGCGATCTGGCAACCCGCGGACTCGGCCCACGCGAGCGCCGTGGCGACCAGCGCCGACTTGCCGATGCCCATCTCCCCTTCGAGCCACAGGCATCGCCCGGCCCCGGCGGCGACGTCGTCCACCAGCGCGCGTACCCGCGCCAGCTCGGGCTCGCGGCCGACCAGGCCGGGCGCCACCCGCGTGGTCTCCCTCCGTGGCGCGGGCACCCGGACGGGGGCGGACGCGGTCTCGCCGGCCAGAATCTGGTCGTGCATGCGCCGCAGGGACAGGCTCGGCTCGATGCCCAGCTCGTCGACCAGCACCTGCCGCGCCTCCCGGTAGGTGGCGAGCGCCTCGGCGTTGCGGCCGGACTGGTGCAGGGCCAGCATCAGCAGCTCACGCGGCCGCTCACGCAGCGGATGCTCCCGGACGAACGTGGCGAGCTCCGCGACCATGTCGTCGTGCCGCCCGGCCGCGAGCCCCGCCTCGGCATGCAGCTCGACCGTCGCGGCGCGCAGCTCGCCCAGCCGCACCCGCTCCGCCTCCGCGAAGGGCCCCGCGATCCCGGACAGCGCCTCGCCGTGCCAGAGGCCGAGTGCGTCGTCGACCAGTCGCAGTGCGCCGCCCGCGTCCGTGTCGAGCAGCTGTTTGGCCCGCTCCCGGAGGCGGTTGAACTCGGCGACGTCCACGCCGTCGACCCGCAGCCGGTAGCCCGAGCCGACGGACCTGAGCAACGTCGCCGCCGCCCGCCGCGCCCGTTCCGGTTCGAGTGACTTGCGAAGCGTCGAGATGTAGGTGTGCAGGCTGCCCGCCGCGGTCGCCGGAGCGCCCGCACCCCACACGCCGTCGATCAGCTCGTCGCGCGACACCACCGAGTTGTGGCGCGTGGCCAGCATGGCGAACACCGCCCGCGGCCGCGAGGAGCCCAGTGCGACCTCGCGGGCTCCTGACCAGGCACGAATCGGACCGAGCAGCTCGACACGCAGCTCCGGCATGCTCCCTCTCCCACTAGCGGTTCCGTCCAGGACCGGGCAGACACGGATAACCAGGGGGTGTGCACAGCATGTAGTGAGTGTGATGCCACGGAGGGTTGTCGCGCTACGACCGGTAAACGATACGGTCGTCCAAATGTGTGCTCCCCCGCATTGACAACACGAAAACGCGACTCGGTATGTCCCGACGCGGGACTCGCGGTGTTTGAAAGCGGGACTCGCGGTCTTGGCGGGGTCAGCAGCGTCGTAGGGGTAGGGCCGTGGACGGTGTTCCGGTGTGCTCGCCCTCGACCTGGGTGGCGATCTGGCGGCCGATGTCGCGCAGGCCGGTCACCTGGTCGGGGCTGAGCGCGTCGAACACGTACCGCCGGACCGCCGCCACGTGGCCGGGGGCGGCCTTCTCGACCACCGCCATGCCCGCGTCGGTGAGGGTCGCCTCGATGTAGCGGCCGTTCTTCGCGCTGGGCTCCCGTGTCAGCCAGCCGCGCTGCTCCAGGCGTTTGGCCACGTTGGACAGCCGGGTCATCGAACCGTTCGCGTGCTGGGCCAGGTCACTCATCCGCAGGCAGCGGTCGGGAGACATGGACAACGCGGCGAGCACCAGGTACTCGAAGAAGGAGATGCCGCTGTCGCGTTGCAGCTGAGCGTCGATCTCGCCCGGCAGCTTCACCATCAGCCAGGACAGGGAGATCCAGGCGTCGCGCTCGTCCGGCGACAGCCACCGGGGTTCACCCTGGCCCTCCATGCGGGGGATCCTACCCATCCGGGCAGGCCGGACCACTCACGCTCACCCGGCGGGCACCAGGGAACGGAGCTCGTCGAGCATCTCGATCTGCACGGGAATCTCGTCGGCCGGCGGGAACGCGAACAGAACCCCGTCGAACCCACGGTTCCGCAGCTGCTCGATGTCGTCGGCGAGCTGCCGCGGGGAGCCGGCGAGGAACGGCCGGTCGCCGCTGATCGGCTTGGGCCGCATGGCGTGGTTGGTCTGTGCCGTCACGGTGAGCGCGGCCGGGTTGCGCCCGAGGCGTTCGGCGGCCGTCCGGAAGCGCTCGGCCTGTGCGGTCACCGTGTCCAGGGCCCAGGTCAGCGGCGTGATGCCGTCGGCGATCCTGGCGGCCCGGTCGATGCCGCCGTCGGTGTTCGCGCCGATGAGGACCGGGATGTCGCCGCGAACCGGCTTCGGGTTGATCTCGGCGGGCTCGATCGAGTAGAAGCGGCCCGCGTACGCCACGGGGTCAGGTCCCCAGCAGGCCCGTATCGCCGCGATGACGTCGTCGAAGCCCGCGCCGCGCCGCTTCATGGGCACGCCGGCGGTCGCGAACTCCTGGGGCATCCAGCCCTGCCCGAACCCGGCGATCGCCCGCCCGCCGCTGAGCTGGTCGAGGGTGGCGTACCTGCGGGCCAGCACGACCGGCGCGTGGAACAGCGGGTTGACGATGTTGGTGCCCAGCGCGATGCGACTGGTGAGCGCGGCCACGTGACTCAGCGTCTCCAGTGGCTCGAAGGTGGTGTGGTAGATCTCGGAGAGGCGTTCCAGGTTGCCGTCCGGGCCGGGGAGCAGCGGCGCCATCGGGCGCAACAGTCGTTCGTAGGTCCACAACGAGTCGTAGCCGAGTCTCTCGGCGGCCTGCGCGATGGTCGTGATGGTCGCCGGTGACGCGTGGACTCCGGACACGGGCAGCATGATGCCGAGCTTCACAGCCACTCTCCTGCGGTACGACGGGGACGTGCGGTACCGAGCGTAGACTCACTTCAATCTTGAAATCAATGTTGAAGTTATAGGCGAGATACCGGCGTCAGCTGAGGACGGTGTGTTCGATCCAGTCGGCCCGGTCGTCCTCCGTGGAGCTGCGGTACGAGCGGGTGTCGACGTTGTCCGCGCGCGGCTCGTGGACCGGGATGCCCGCCGCGCGCAGGGCCCTCGTGGTGAAGTGGCCGCCGCGGGCGTCGTCGGAGACCAGGTGCACCCCGCCGTCCACGCGGTGCAGCTTCGCCTCCTTGACGTACCACTCGCAGGACCACGGCGGGGTGTAGAGAGGTCGTTGAACGCGGCGAAGCGGGCCGCCAGCGCGCGCAGTGGGTCCGGGCCGTACCTCGGGTAGCCGTCGGCGGCGATGGCCAGGTACATGGACCACACGAAGACCGCCCCGTAGCGTTGTTCGAAGCGGCGGTAGAAGTCCATGTCGTACCACAGGCCCCGGCTGATCCACATGAGACGGACGCGTTCGTCGTCGCACACGACCGCGCCGTCCTCGACGCGCCGCGACACCTCGTCGTGGAACCGGCGCGCGGCGTCGCGGGCCCACTCGGTGCCGCGGTGCCACTGTGGGATCAGGCGGCGGTGGCGGCTGTACCGCCACGCCGAACGGCAGCGGCAACGAGTGGGGGGTCACCATCCAACACAACGGGAACTGGAACTGGCCGTCGGTCTCCTGTAGTTCGGGCTGACGGGAACCGACCGGGTCGCACCGCGAGCCAGCGGCGCGACCCGGTCGGTGAGGCCGCCACCGCCCACTCCCCCGGCGATCATTCGGCTGTGGGACAACGCCAGGGCCGAGTTCGCGCCTGGCGTGCGGACCGGATCTCGATGTGCACGAAAACGCAGTTCGATATGCCTGAACGCGGGACTCGCTATGTTCTGGTGCGGGACTCGCGACGGGCGGTTAGCGGTATGGCCTGGTTCCGTGGCTCAGACACTGATGTGCATGCCGGCGACGTACCACAGGCCGTCCTTTCGCTGCACCTCCAGTGACAGCTGGAACGAGTCGGTGTCGCCGGACGAACCGATGAGCTCGATCTCGCGAAGCGACTTGTCGCCGACCCTGATCGAGGTGTCCGGCACCGTCGCGGTGTCGCCCTGGGCGTCGACGTCGTCCACCTTCACCTCCGCGTCGGGCGGCAGGGCGACTCCTGGCTTCACCCAGGCCTCGTGCAGCTGTGTCGCGGCCTCGATGCCACTGCCGCCACTCGCACACACCGTCTCGGCGTCCTGGCCGGTCTCGTCGGCCGCCACCGTCGCGCTCAGCCAGCAGGCCTCGGTGTACTCCTCCAACATGATGTGCGTGACCCAGACGGCCACCGCGTCGGCCGACGAGTCGGCGCCGGCTGGCCGGCTCGCGTCGCCGGACGACGTCGGCTCGGTGCTGACCGAAGTGGACTCGGCCGGCCCGGCGTCACCGCTGCGCGCGGCGAGCTTCGACTGGCAGGCGCTCACCGTCACCGCCAGCGTGACCACGACCGCGGTCGCCCAACCCCACTGCGGCACACGCTTCTTCCGCGCGGCCATGCCCCCGATGGTCCCCATGCGAATTCCCCTTTGTTCATGGTTGCTCTACCGGGGTGACGCGGCGCCGACCGCCGCGGGTTCACCCGGCACGAGAACAGCCGGCTGGCCGCCTCCGCACCGCCCGATCCGTCCGCGCGCGGCGGAGTGACGAAACCCCGAGAGAGCGCTCTCCACAGATAGGTCGATTTGCGCTACAGTCCAGTCACCCTCAGTGCTTGACGACGAGGTCATGCGGAGTGGCGGAGGTGAAGGGCGCGTGACTCTCCCCGCGAACCGGGTCGTGGCCGCGGCCGCGCTGGGCCGCGCCGTGCTGCTCGGCCGGGCCGCGCTCACCCTGACGGCCGCCGGTGTCGGGTTGCGGGTGCTTCCCGATCCGAGGACGGCGCTCGCCGTTCTCGTGATCGTCGTGGTCGCCACGGCCACCGGGCTCGTGGTCCTCGGCCGCCGGCCCGAGGTGGTGCGGCATCCGGTGCCCGTGATCGTGGTGGACTCGGTCGTCGTGCTGGGCGTCCTGGTCGCCTGCCGGGGCGGTGTGCCCTTCTTCTGCTTCGCGGCGGGAGCCTGCGCGCTCGGTGGGGTGCTGCTCGGCATGCGCGGGCTGGTGCTCTGGGCGCCGCACGCCGCGCTCGGGTACTCGGTCGCCGGTCACCTGCTCCAGACCAGCACCCCCAGCCCGCACATCGCGGTGTTCACGCTGGCCTTCCCGCCGATGGACATCCTTGCCGGGATCGCGGCCGCGGTCGCCGCCGGCGCCCTCGTGCGGTACGTCGCCCTCTCCGTGGACGTGGTCGCCTCGGCCCAGCGTTCGGCGGCCGCCTCGGAGCGGGCCCGGCTGGCCCGCGAACTGCACGACTCGGTCAGCAAGACCCTGCGTGGCGTCTCGTTCGCCGCGCTCGCGCTGCCGTCCTCGTTGCGCAGACAGCCCGAGCTCGCCGAGCAGTTGGCGAGCACGGTGTCCCAGGGGGCCATGGCCGCCGCCCGGGAGGCACGCGAGCTGCTGACCGGGCTTCGGCTGGACACCCCTGACCAGGACTTCGTGACCACGCTGCGGCGAATGTGCGAGCGCTGCGGCGAGCTGTCCGGGACCGCGGTGAGCCTGGCCGCCGTACCGGTGGACCCGCCGGCCGGCGTGCGCTACGAGCTGAGCCGCATCCTCGACGAGGCCCTGCGCAACGCCGTGGGGCACGGCCGACCCGAGCGGATCACGGTCACCCTCACCCAGACCGATCGCCTCCGCCTGCGGGTGCACGACGACGGCAACGGCTTCCGCGTACCCGGTGATCTCTCCGTGCTCGCCACCGGGAACCACTACGGCATCGTGGGCATGGCCGAACGTGCCCGCAACGCCGGCGGCGTGCTGGAGGTGACGTCGGAACCCGGCCACGGCACGACCGTCGAGGTGTCGGTGCCCGTCGCCCGGCCGGCCCGGATGGCGTCATGATCGACGTGCTGGTCGTCGACGACAACCCGATCGTGCGGGCGGCGCTGCGTGGCTTTCTCGACGGCACCGAGTCCGTGCGGGTCGCGGCCGAAGCCGGGGACGGGCGGCAGGCGCTGGCCTTCGCACGGCGGCTGCGCCCCGCCGTGACCCTGTTGGACCACCGCATGCCGATCGCGGACGGACTGTCGGTGCTCGGCGAGCTGTGCCGGTACACCGCTGTGCTCGTGCTGACCAGTGACGCGGATCCCGGCCTCGTGGGCGGCATGCTGCGTGGTGGCGCACGCGGCTACCTGGTGCACGGCGAGTTCGGGCCCGACGAGCTGCTGCGGGCGGTGCTCGCGGTCGCTCGTGGTCAGAGTTGGCTCTCCGCTCCGGCGGCCGCCGTCGCCGTGGCCGCCGTGCGCGAGCAGGCGGATCGTGAACGGGCAGCGGACGAACAGCTGGAACGGCAACGACAGCACCGGGTCCGGTTGGGACTGACGCGGCGTGAGGAGGACGTCCTCGGGCTGGTGGCGGAAGGACTGTCCAACGCGGCCATCGCGCGCCGGCTGGTGGTCACCGAGAAGACGGTGAAGAACCACCTGCACCACGCCTTCGCGAAGCTGCGGGTGGGCAACCGCACCGAGGCCGTCCTGCGCTGGACGAGCAAGCGGTAGGCCCGGTGGACCAGGACGTGCCGGAGGGTGCCGGCGCCGCGGACCGCCGGGTGCTGCTGCGGCGTCTGGGATGGACAGCGCTCGCCGTCGGCGTCGCGGCGACGGCGGTGCTCGTGTCGCCGCTGGTCGTCCCGCTCCCGGGGCCCGCGCCGGTGACCCCACCACCTTCGTCGGCCGGCCCCTCCTCCGTCGTCAGTCCGCCGGTCGTCACCTCACCCGTGCTGGTCGTACCACCCGTTGTCACCCTGACGGCCGCCGCCCCGCCCGGTGCGCCACCGCCACCGTCACCGCCGGCCCCGGCGACGTCCTCCCGGCCGGTCGCGTTCCAGAGCATCACCGTGCACGCGGCCGATCCGGCGAACATCCGCACCGGCGCACGCGTCATCGAGTGCGCGAGCTGTCGCGGTGGCAGCCGGGTGGGTTACATCGGCGGTCCGAACATCCTCGCCATCCGCGTCGCCGGGGTGCCCACGGCCGGGACCCGCACCCTGACGATCGTCTACGAGACGGAGGAGCCGAGGACGCTCAAGGTCGCGGTGAACGACGCCACCGCGCAGACCAGGCTGCTGTCCGGTGCGGCGAGCCTGCTGATCCCGGCGACCACGTCGGTCGAGGTGTTCGTGCCCGCCGGGGACAGCTGGATCAGGTTCTTCAACGACACCGGCGACGCGCCGGACATCAACGAGATCGTACTGAGCTGAACGCCGGCGCTCAGAACTCACCGGCGGTGTTGCACTGCACCACCTGGACGACGCAGTCCTTCACCCGGTGTCCCAACGCGTCCTCGTCCCATGCGGCGAACACGTCACCGTGCATGGACGAGGCCATTCCCGACGCCAGCCGGAAGCCGTCCACGCTGCCACTGGTCGGGTAGGAGATGGAGAAGGTGACCGCCGGGATGGGCACCGGGAACTGGTCGGTGCACCGACCGCCCACACCGAACGCGACGTGGCTCCGGTGGTCCGGGCTGTCCAGGTGCTGGCCGTCCCAGCAGTCGGGGAAGCGCATCGTGAAGTGCAACGTGCCACCGTCACACACCGGCCAGTTGCCGTCCCGGCTGCGGCTCGCCCCGTCCAGCGGACCACCCGCGCAGTAGAACTGGTTGACCGCGCCGACCGGGGTCGGCACCTGGCGCATCGCGTCCCCCACGATCATCCGCAGCCCCTGGGGCATCGGGACGGTCTTCGACTTGTCGCTGAGCAGCGATCCGTAGTAGACCACCACCTGCCTCGGCTGCACGGGCTGGTCGTGCTCGTAGAGCGTGGGGATCCAGTACGCGGAATGGTCCTGCACCGGCTGGCAGCTCGACGCGGTGAAGCGCATCAGGTCGTCGAACGTCGTATTCCCATTGGTGCGGTCATTGCCGATGAACGAGTGCATGTGCGACGCCCCGGGCTGCCCGGGAAACACGATCGGGTCGTCCGGCGCGGAATGGCCGTAGACGCAGGTGGCGTTGAACTCGGCGTTCCGGTTCGCGTTGGGCGGCACGGTCCTGGGCGTCATCGCCCGGAATGCGGCCAGCTGCGCGTTCCACTTCGCCTGGTCGACCGGGATCCACGTGCCGGCCGCCATCATCATCCCGCCATGCTGTTGCACAGCCGGCGGAACCGCCGCCGAACCGCCCTTCGGCATCATCACCGCCCCGACGACCGCCACCACCGCGGCGACAACGACCAGTCCCAGCCGACCAGCAGGGGCCACGCTGCCGACCGACCTCGCGGCCCGATCCGGAGTTCTCCTGTCACCCGACACAGCTTTTCTCCTTCACTCGCTGGAAAAACGGCACTCCCCAGCCGTAAGATAGGCCGCCGCACCACGCGAGTCGTGAGCCGAAAGTCCCAGGCGCCGCACCGCCGGGGCCCAATTCGGCGGCCGATCGTGTCCTTGTGGGACAGTAAAGCGGACTATCTCCGGACCAGCCGGGCCGCGTCCTGGCTGGGTGAGGTGCCGAACTGGCGGCGGTACTCGCGGCTGAACTGTGACGGGCTCTCGTAGCCGACGCGACTGGCGACGCCCGTGACGTCGTTGGGGCGTGAGGAAAGCAGGAGCCGGGCCTCCTGCAGGCGGATCTGCTTCTGGAACTGGATCGGGCTCATCGCGGTGACGGTCTGGAAGTTGCGGTAGAGGGTGGACGGGCTCATCGCGGACATCCGGGCGAGGTCCTCGACGCGGAAGGACTCCGCGTAGTGGTCCCGGATCCACCGCACCGCCCTGGCGACGTGGGTCAGGCCGCTGTCCGCGAGGCCGAGCTGGCGGACGGTCGCGCCGTGTTCGGAGACGATGAGGCGCCAGAGGATCTCCTGTTTGACCAGCGGCGCGAGCACCGCGCGATCGCGCGGCCGGTCGAGCAGGCGGACCAGCCTGATCGCCGCGTCGATCAGCTCGGCGGGCGCGACGCTGACGGCCATGCCGGACGGCGTGCCGCCGCCGGCGGGCACGTCACCGGGCGCGGCCCGCAGCAGCAGTTCGGCGACCTCGGCCGGGTTCAGGACCAGGCCGAGGCCGATCGACGGTCGGTCGGGGCTGGCTTCGGTGAAGTGGCCGATGATCGGCATGTCGACCGAGGCGACCAGGTACTGCCCGGCGCGGTACTCGTAGACGCGGTCGCCCAGTGCGATCCGCTTCGCGCCCTGCGCGACCAACGCGAACACGGTGCCCGACATCTCCGGCGACGGTGCCGTCGACTCCTCGACCCGCGAGATCAGGACGCCGTCGATGGCGGTCGTCGAGTCGGGCCGGGCGTGCCGGTCGAGCAGGGTGCGTAGCTCGTCGAGGTCCACGGCCTGAGTGAAGCATGAACCAATGCTCGCCGCAACGAGAGAATCAGGCAAGAGGTCCGGAGGATCGTTCTATCGTTTTCGCAGGTAAGGATGCTCTGATGGAGACAGTCAAGTTCCCGACAACGTCTACAGGAGAGAATCTGATGATCGCCAACCACGGCTTCCACGCCACCATGACCGCGCGGCCCGGCAAGGGTGACGCGGTGGTCGAGATGCTGCTCGGCGCGCCGTCGCTGGCGCACGAGGACTGCGTCGTCTTCCTGGTCGGCCGCTCGGCGAGCGACCCGGACGTCGTTCACGTCACCGAGGGCTGGGTCAGCGAGGAGGCCCACAGCCGGTTCTTCGCGACCGCGCCGGCCCAGGCGCTGGTCGCGGGCCTGGAGCCGCTGCTCGCCGGCGACTCACGGTACAGCGACGAGGTGCCCGTCGGCGGCAAGGCCACCTTCTGACCAACCCCCGTCACCCGGGAAAGGACCCCACCATGGCACTGCCCCGCCCCCAGCTCGACCCCGAGCTGCACACCCTGCTCGCCGACCTGCCGCTACAGGCCGACCTCGACCTCGAGACGCTCGCCCAGCTCCGCCCGTACTCCGCCGGGCCGATCGACGCCCTCCTCCACGGCCGCGCCATCGACCGCGAGGACGTCACCGCCCCCGCCCTGGACGGCACGCGGATCCCGCTCTCGGTCTTCCGTCCCGCCGGGGCCGGCCGTGCCCCGGCCCCGGGGGTCTACTGGATCCACGGCGGCGGCATGGTCATGGGAGATCGCTTCTCCCAGATCGACATCCCCTTCGAGTGGCTCGACGCGTTCGGCGCCGTCGTCGTCACCGTCGACCACCGGCTGGCGCCGGAGGCCACCGGCACGACCCCGGTCGACGACTGCTACCAGGGACTCCTGTGGACGGTCGAGCACGCCGACGAGCTGGGCATCGACCCCACCCGCGTCATCGTCGCCGGCACCAGCGCCGGCGGCGGCCTCGCCGCGGGCGTCACCCTGATGGCCCGCGACCGCGGCACCCCGGCGATCGCCGGCCAGGTGCTGATCTGCCCGATGCTCGACCACCGCAACGACACCACCGCCAGCCGGCAGTACTCCGGCGAGCCGGGCGTCTGGACCCGGGAGATGAACGAGTTCGGCTGGCGGTCGGTGCTCGGCGGCGCGGCCGACGTGCCCGCCTATGTCTCCCCCGCGCTGGCCGGCGACCTGTCGGGCCTGCCGACCACCTACGTCGACGCCGGCACCGCCGAGGTCTTCCGCGACGAGGACGTCGACTACGCCAGCAGGATCTGGGCGGCGGGTGGCCAGGCCGAGCTACACGTGTGGGCCGGCGGCTTCCACGGGTTCGACGCACTGTACCCACAGGCACAGCTCTCGACCGAGGCACGCCGCACCCGCACGGACTGGCTCACCCGGATCCTGTCGACACCGCACCCGTGACGCCGGCGCGGAGGTGGGCATCCGTCCTTTTCGGACTCGTCGAGGGTCGTGCCGCGCGGGCGGGAGTCCGCACGGCACGACCCTCGTGAGCTGGGCGCGACCGGCTCGCGGGGTGCACGGTCGGCAGCACACGGTCCGCTTGACGGACAACTGACCGTTACCGAGACCAGGGATTTTTGGTTGAACCCTTGACTTCGGACGCCGCGCGACACATTGTGACTTCGTCCTCGTCCGCCTTGCGGACGATCGTCCGAAACTACAGAACAGCGGCGGGTACTCCCGGTGGACACCCCCACCGACCGTGTCCGCGGTCCACCGAACGCCAGCCCTGTCCAGTTGCGACCCGAAGTCGTCTCGACCCGGTGCCGCGATGACGTGCCGGGGCGTGGGGCAGCTCCGTACGCCCGCGCCCGTCCGGCCTCAGACGCACCGGGGTAAGTCCCGGCGCGCGGTTTTACGCCAGCAGACAAGGAAGTCGGCAATGAGCGACCAGCCAACGAACAACGACGACAACGGTTTATCCCGCCGCAACGTGCTGCGCGGCGGAGCTGTGGCCGGTGCCGCCGCGGCCTTGACGGTGGTGACCGGAGGTACTCCCGCCTCCGCCCACGAGGACTACAAAGAAGGCACCCTCCGCGCCGATCTGGTGCTGTACAACGGCCGCATCCACACCATGGACTCCCGCAACCGGGTGGCCAGCGTCGTCGCCATCCAGGACGGGAAGATCGTCTACGTCGGCAACGACGACCGCGCCGCCCGGCGCGGCTTCGAGGGCAACCCCCGGACGGTCAACCTGCGCGGCCGGGTCGCGGTCCCGGGCCTGATCGACTGCCACAACCACATCGTCCTGATGGGCAACCGGCCCGGTTACCACACGCCGTTGGAGAACGCGTACTCCGTGGCCGACGTGCAGAACACCTACCGGCAGCGCGCCAGGGAGGTGCCCCACGGCAAGTTCGTCACCACCATCGGCGGGTTCCACTTCAACCAGTTCAGCGAGGTCCGGCTGCCGACGCTGGCCGAGCTGGACAAGGCGCTGCCCAACCACCCGGCCTACATCTCCATCGGCTTCTCCGGGCCGAGCGTGACCAACAGCCTGGGCAAGAAGTTCTTCGAGGCGGCCGCGCTGCCGGTCACCGTCGGCGCGGACGGGTCGATCGCGTCGGGCACCGAGACGGGCAAGGCGACGCTGGCCCTGCGCAAGACACTCACCTTCGACGACCGCAAGCGCAGCGTGGTCGACGCGATGGCCTACGCCGCGAGCATGGGCATCACCACCCACCTCGACCAGGGCGCGTTCCAGGCGACCGGCACCCCGGCCGACGGCGCCGCGCACGAGGACAACTACCGGATGCAGCTGCCGTTCCTGTCCGTCTACGACGAGGGCCGGGGCACCGTCCGCCTGCGCATCAACTTCCTGCACCAGGACACGGACACCAACGTCACCACCCTGCAGCAGCGCCTGCTCAACACGTTCAAGTTCTTCGGCAACGACATGGTGCGCACCGGTGCGATCGGCGAGTTCATCGCCGCCAGCTACTTCGGTGGACCGGTGTTCCTGGAGGCCGCCCGGCGCAGTGCCCAGGCCGGCTGGCGCATCGAGGTGCACTCGCTGTCCGCCACCGACTTCCAGAGCCAGATCCAGGCGTTCGAGGCCGTGAACGCGGAGACCAGCGTGCGGGACCTGCGCTGGGTGGTGGCACACGTCCCGCAGATCAACCAGGAGTACCTCAACCGGCTCAAGGCCATCGGCGGCGGGGTGAACCTGACGGGCTGGCAGTACCTGGCGGGCAACGGCCCGCAGTCCGGGCCGCCGTTCCGCCTGATCGTGGACAACGGCATCCCGGCGGGCATGAGCTCCGACGGCATGCAGATCGCGCCGATGAACCCCTGGATCCACGCCTACTACGCCACCACGGGCAAGAACGCGCGCGGCGCGCAGATCAACCCGGGCCAGCAGATCAGCCGCCAGGAGCTGCTCGCCCTCTACACGCGGGCCAACCAGTGGTTCCTCGGCGGCGAGGACGAGCGGCTGCTCGGCTCGCTGGAGGTGGGCCGCCTGGGTGACGTCGTGGTGCTCAGCGACGACTACTTCACGGTCCCCGCCGAGAAGCTCAAGAAGATCCGCTCCGTGCTGACCGTGGTCGGCGGCGCGGTCGTGCACAACACCGGCGACGTGCGTTAGCGCACGCCCAGCAGAGAGGACAGACATGCAGATGCGCGACGCTCGCTTCGCGAGCTCCGCTCGGCTACGCGGACTGACGGCCCTCGCGGCCGCCGTGGTGCTGACCGTGGCCGGTTGCAACCGCGGCAGCGACAGCGACGGCGCCTCCGGCGGCGACAAGGGTGGCCCGCCGATCGTGGTCGGTTCCACGCTCTCGCTGACCGGCGCGTTCGCCGCCACCGGCCAGATCCACAAGATCGCCGGCGAGGAGTACGTCGACCGGCTCAACGCCGCGGGCGGGCTGCTCGGCCGCAAGGTCGAGTGGAAGGTGCTCGACGACCAGTCGGACCAGGCCAAGGTCGCCCAGCTCTACGAACGGCTGATCACCCAGGACAAGGTGGACCTGCTGCTCGGCCCGTACGCCACCCCGAACATCCTGTCCGCGATGGCGGTCGCGCAACGGCACGGGTACGTGCTCCCCCAGCACACCGCGGTCCTGGCGCCCCAGCTGACCTACGACTGCCAGTTCCCGGCCTGGTCGATCGGCCCCACACCGAACAAGTTCATCCCCGACCAGCTGTTCGACGCCGTGGAGACCCTGCCGACGCCGCCGAAGAAGGTCGCGGTGGTCACGAGCCAGAGCGGCTCGGCGGCGTTCGTCACCGACGGCTTCGGCGACGACAAGTCGGGTGTGCTGACGATCGCGAAGGAACGTGGGCTCGACGTCGTGGTGAACGTGCACTACCCGCCGACGACCACCGACTGGGCGCCGATCGCCACCCAGGTGCGCGACGCCGACCCCGACCTGATCATCAGCAACGGCCTCGGGGTCGACGCGGTCAACCTCGTGCAGGCGATGAAACAGCTGAACTACTCGCCCAAGAAGATGTTCGCCCTCTTCCCCGCACCGGGTCCGCTCCTGGCCCTCGGCGCGCCGGCGGACGGGATCCTCTCGGTCTCCATGTTCGAGCCCAACAAGCCGACGCTGGACAAGCTGGGCCCGAAGGCCACCGAGATCACCACGGACTTCACCAAGCGCGCGAAGGAGGCCAAGCTGCCCTACACCACCTTCGAGACCCAGGCCGCCGCGTCGTGGAACGCGTGGGACATCCTCGCCGCCGGTGTGAAGTCCTCTGGCGGCACCGACCAGCGCAAGATGTGCGGCTCGCTGCACGACAAGGGCGCGGACACCACGTTCAGCGGTCACCTGAAGTTCGATCCGAAGGATCACAACTTCTGGCCGACCACCCAGACGCTCAAGCAGATCCAGGACGGCGACTGGGTCACGGTCTGGCCGAAGAACAAGGCCGCGGCACCGCTGAAGTAACCCCGCTGGGGGCGGCCCGCACCCGGGCCGCCCCTTCGACTTCACGAGGTGGACATCCATGAACGTCGTCCAGGCCACCCTCAGCGGCGCGCTGATCGGTGGTCTCTATGCCCTGATGGCCATCGGCCTGTCCGTGACGTGGGGCGTGCTGCGCGTGATCAACCTCGCGCACTTCGGGTTGATCCTGATCGGCGCCTACCTCACCTTCCAGCTCACCACGTCGTGGGGCATCGACCCGCTGCTGACGCTCGTGGTCACCGTGCCGGCCATGTTCGTGGCCGGCGCGGTCCTGCAGTGGGTCTTCGACCGGCTCGCGCTGGCGGAGTT
This sequence comes from Actinophytocola sp., assembly GCF_035634895.1. Taxonomy (GTDB): domain Bacteria; phylum Actinomycetota; class Actinomycetes; order Mycobacteriales; family Pseudonocardiaceae; genus Actinophytocola. Next base: position 17,255 of record NZ_DASQCC010000200.1, read on the forward strand.
CAACTCGCTGCTGGTCAGCTTCGGCCTGCTGATCATCACCATCCAGGTGGCCAGCAACGTCTGGAGCGCCGACTTCCAGCGGATGGACGCCGCGGTCAACCCGTACGCCACCGAGTCGGTCTCCATCGGGCGGCTGGTCTTCCCGGTCACCACCCTGCTCGCGTTCGTCCTGGCCGGGCTGGTCGTGCTCGGCGCCCACCTGGTGCTGCGCCGCACCTTCGCCGGCCGGGCGCTGCGGGCCATCGCCCAGGACCGGGCGGTGGCCGGCGCGTTCGGGGTCGACCACCGCAAGCTCAGCCTGCTTCTCGGCGGCGCGGTCGGCGCCACCGCGGCGCTGGCCGGCGCGGTCTTCTCGTTGTCGAACGCACTGACGCCGGAGACCGCGTACGAGTGGTTCGGCATCGTGTTCGCCGTCGTCATCCTGGGCGGCATCGGCGAGGTGGTCGGCACGTTCGCGGCCGGCGTGCTGGTCGGGGTGCTCTCCGGCGTGGTGTCGGTGGTGTGGTCACCGGCGACCGCGCCGTTCGTGTTGTTCTCGGCCATCATCCTGGCGCTGCTGCTGCGGCCGCGCGGACTGTTCGCGATGGGAGCGGTGCGATGACCGCGGGTGTGCGCGGCGCTGTTGTTCTTCTGGTCGTCCTGGCCGGACTGCTCGCGCTCGGCGTGTTCGCGCCGGACCTCGACTTCCCGTCCTTCTACCTGGTGCTGCTGGGCACCGCCTTCTTCTGGATCGCGCAGACCTCGAGTTGGAACCTGCTCTCCGGGTACGCCGGCTACTTCAGCTTCGGGCAGGCCGCGTACGTCGGGGTCGGCGCCTACTGCACCGCGGTGCTGACCGGCCGGCACGGGGTCAGCTTCTACTGGACCGTGCCGCTCGCCGCCGTCCTCTGTGGACTGCTCGCGCTGGGCATCGGCGCGGTCGCCTTCCGGCTCGGCTCGCTGCGGGGTGAGATCTTCGCGCTGCTCACCCTGGCGGTGCCGTTCATCCTGTCCGCGCTCGCCAGGATCAACGGTGACATCGACGGCGGCCAGGGCACGATCGTCACCCCGCCCGAGGCGCCGGGCGACCTGGACTTCCAGCAGTTCCAGTACCTGCTGGCGCTGATCGTGGCGGCGGTCGCGGTCGGGGTGTCCTACCTGGTACAGCACAGCCGGGCGGGGTCGGCGCTGACCGCCATCCACGACGACGAGGACGTCGCCGAGGTCCTGGGTGTGCCGACGTTCCGGTACAAGATCCTGGCGATCGTGGCGGGCGGGGTGCTCGGCGGGGTCGCCGGCAGCGTCTACGCGCTGCAGATCGGTTTCGTCACCGTGGAGAGCGTCTTCGGCCTGACGATCCCGCTGTTCGTCATCGTCATGGCGGTGCTGGGCGGGCGCAGCCACTGGCTCGGCCCGGTGCTGGGTGCCCTGCTGATCGTCGGCCTGCAGGACCGGTTGTCCTCCTACGGCCTGGACTCGTGGAACGCCATCTTCCTCGGCGCCATCCTGGTGGTCCTCGTCGCCGCGGCGCCGGACGGGCTCTACGCCCGGTTGAAGGCGCGTCCGTGGGCCGCGCTCATCGCGTTCGTGGTGGTCTGCGGCACGCTGGCGATCGTCAACCTGTGGGGCGAGGAGCTGGACTGGGTCCTGGCGGGCATGCTCGCGGCCGCCGCCGTCGCGATCGTCCTCGGCACACGACGCGAACCCGTGCCGGCGCAACCCGAGGCCGAAGCGGTCGCAGCCACCGTGTCCACCGTGGAACTCGAACCCGACGACGACGTCCCACCGGTCGGCGACGTGGTCGTCGAGTGTCGCAACGTGGCCAAGCACTTCGGTGGTGTGCGTGCGCTGGAGGACGTCAGCCTCGACATCCGTGCCGGCGAGCTGATCGGCCTGATCGGACCCAACGGCTCCGGCAAGACCACCCTGGTCAACCTGCTGTCGGGCACCTTCCGGCCGACGCGGGGCGAGATCCGGGTCGGCGGCAAGGACATCACGCGCCTGGCCCCGCACCAGATAGCCCACGTGGGCATGGCCAGGACCTACCAGATCCCCAAGCCGTTCGGGTCGATGACGGTGCGGGACAACGTGGCCACCGCCATCATGTTCGGGCGTGAGCCGATGTCGCTGCGCGCGGCGCGGCCCCTCGCGGAGGAGCACCTGGCCACCGTGTCGCTGGACCACCTCGCCGACTCCCACCCGGCGTCGCTCAACCTGCACCAGCGCCAACTGCTGGAGACGGCCAGGGCCATCGCGTCCGGTCCCAAGGTGCTGCTGCTCGACGAGGCGCTCGCCGGGCTCAACCCGGCGGAGCTGGACAACGCCGTGCGGGTCGTGCGGCGCATCCACCGCAGCGGCATCACGATCGTGATCGTGGAGCACCTGCTGCGGGTGCTCAACCAGGTCTGCACCCGGATCGTGGTGCTGGACCGTGGCACCAAGCTCGCCGACGGGGAGCCGCGGACCGTGATGAGCGACCCCGACGTGGTCCGTGCGTACCTGGGGAGGCAGGCCCATGTCTGACGTACTGCTGGAGATCGAGGACCTCGACGTCCGCTACGGCGACGCCCGCGCCCTGTGGGACGTGGCGTTGCGGGTGGACACCGGGGAGACGGTGTGCGTCGTCGGTCCCAACGGCGCCGGGAAGTCCACTCTGGTCAACGCCATAGCCGGCATACACCGGGCGCGTGGCGGCCGGATCAGCATGGGCGGCACGGACATCACCGCCCTGCCCGGGCACAAGGTGTGTGCCCACCACATCGCCGTGGTGCCGGAGGGGCGGCGGATCTTCCCCCGGATGACCGTGCTGGACAACCTGATGCTGGGCGCCTACCGGGCCGGGGCGCGGCGGGCTCATCGAGCCACGCTCGGCACGGTGCACGAGATGTTCCCCCGGCTGGCCGAACGCGCGAGCCAGCTCGCCGGCAACCTCAGCGGCGGCGAGCAGCAGATGCTGGCGATCGGTAGGGCGCTGATGGCACAGCCGAAGCTGCTGCTGCTCGACGAGCCGTCGCTCGGGCTGGCCCCGGTCCGGGTGGACGAGGTGTACGACGCAATCGAGCAGATCGTGGCCACGGGTGTCGGGGTGCTGGTCGTCGAGCAGGACGTGGAACGCGCGCTGGCCATCGCCGACCGGGCCTACCTGCTCGGCGAGGGCCGGGTGGTCGCGTCCGGGCCGGCCGCGGAACTGCGTGACAGCGCTGAGGTGCGGCGCAGTGTCCTCGGTCTGTGAGCCCGTGCGGCCGCTGCTGCTCGGCACGCGGCGGGCGGTGGTGGACGGGCACCCGATCTGTGCCGCGTGCGGGACCGCGGCCGTGCCGGTCGGACCGGACCGGTGGCGGCATCGGGAACCGAACGAGCCGTACCCGTACGACTCGCCCTGGCTCGCGCCGGTCACCTGGGCCGGGCTGCGGGACCTGACCGGCTTCGCGGACTTCACCGCCCGCTATCCCGACGTGGCGCGGGGGGTGTCCGAGGAGGACTGGCGGGAGGGACGGCGGCGATGGGCGGCGTACCAGGAACAGCTGGACCGCCCTGGCGAGAACCCGCTGCTGCGGCTGGTGACGATCCTCGCCGGTGGCCGCGTCACGCCAGGCTTCCTGCCGGTCCCGGAGCCACTTGCCCGGGTCCTCGACCTGGACGGGCGGCGCCGTGAGCTCGCGGCCCGGTTCTCCTGGGCCATCCCGACCGAGGCCGCGCTGGGGCTGGCCGGTGACCACGGCCCGCTCCTGGAGGTGGGTGCCGGCACCGGGTACTGGGCGGCGTTGCTGCGTGCGCGGGGGGTCGACGTGCGGCCCACCGATGCCGAACCCGCCGGCGACACCTACCACCGCGGCGGTCGGGTGTGGACAGAGGTGACGCGTGCGGTCGCGGTGGACGCGGTCAACGCCTGGCCGGACCGGACACTGCTGGTCTGCTGGCCCCCGCCGGACGACGACGCGGCCGGCTACGCCGCGGTGCGCGCCTACGCCGGCGACACGGTGCTGTACATCGGCGGCGGCGCGGACGGGCCGACCGGGACGGCGCGGCTGCACCGGGAGCTCGATCTCAACTGGACCGTCACCGACGAGCTGGCCTTGCCGTCCTGGCCGGGCATTCCGGACCGGCTGACTGTCTGGCGGCGGTCGCCGGTACGGCGTCCGTTGCGGATCCGGGACCGGTGCCCGCAGTGCACCCGGTTCGTGCCGACCGGGTGGACCGGACGGTGCGACCGGTGCGTCCACGCCAGGCCGGCCGCGCTCGCGCTGCGGTCGGGAGCGCACCGGATCGAGTACACGCGCGAGATGTTGGTCCGGATGCCCGCCGCCCTGCGCGCGGCGTTGGAGCGAAGCACCGCCCGGTGCGGTCCTCCACCCGAGGACTGAGAACCCGCTGGTTACGCTATGCGCCGCACCACCGACCTGGGAGTTCGCCATGCCACGTGAGGGAACCGGCCCGGACTTCATCGAGGCGCTCGCCCGGGGCCTCGAGGTGATCGCCGCGTTCCGGCCGGGCCAGCCGGTCATGGCGCTCACCGAGGTGACGGCCGCGACCGGCCTGGCCCGCCCGACCGTCCGGCGCATCCTGCTGACCCTCACCGAGCTGGGTTACGTGCGTGCCGAGGGCAAGGGTTTCGCGCTGCGGCCCAAGGTCCTGGAGCTGGGCGTGGCCTACGTGCGGTCGATGGGCCTGTGGGACATCGCCCGCCCGCACATGGAACAACTGGTGCGGCACACGAACGAGTCGTGTTCCATAGCCCAGCTGGACGGTCCGGACATCGTCTACGTGGCCCGCGTGGCGGTGCCCAAGATCGTCGGCCTGACCGTCCAGATAGGAACCAGGTTCCCCGCGCTGCCGACGTCGCTCGGCAAGGTCCTGCTCGCCGCGTTGCCCGCGCGCGAGCTTGGCGAGGTCCTGGCCCAACCCACCCGTTCGGGCCTGACCCCGCGCTGGCAACCGGACCCCGCCGAACGCGACGCCGAACTACGCGAGGTGCGCGCCCGCGGCTGGGCGCTCACCGACGAACAGCTCGCGCTGGGCATCCGTTCGATCGCGGCCCCCCTGCGCGACGGCGACGGCCGCGTGGTCGCCGCCCTCAACGTCAACTGCCACGCGGCGGAGACCACGGTCGCCCAACTGGTCGACCACCACCTGCGGCTGCTGCTCCAGACCGCGGGCGAGATCAGCGCGGACTTCAGCCGCGTGCACTCCGTCTCGCACATCACCGCGTCCGCGGACTGAGCCCCGCCGAAACACCGCCGGGAGACATTTCCTTTGCCCCGCCCGGCATGCGCGGGGGTGGAGAAGACGTCAACACTTCTCCACCCCTTCTGTCATCGGAGTGGGTACCGAGGCGTCGCGCGATCAGTCGTAGTAGATGATTCCCTCGTCGTCACGAAGCGTGCCCGGCGGGCAGGTGCCGATGATGTACCACGACCCCTCGCCGATGAGGGAGCTGAAGTAGATGGTGCCGCTGCAGACGATCCAGGCCTGGATGTACTGGCCGCTGAAGACTTCGCAGTCGTACCAGATCGCCTGGGTGGTGAGCCGGGTCGGCGGGGAGCAGATCGCCCTGGTGCCTGCCTCACCGGGGGTGGCGGAGACCGTTACCCATGACACGTCGGCCTTGCCGGCCGACGGGGCGGCCTGGGCGGGCGCGACGGCGAGCATCGAGAACACCATGACGGCGACACCCGTCATGGCCCCGACCGACGCTTTTCGTAACCACTTCAACATGGATTTCATGAAGATGACTTCCTTCTGGAGAAGTGAGGAGATCCACGGCGCCGGAACGCCGCACGATCAGCATCCGGGGACCCGCTTTGGTAGGTCTTGTGTGCCGCTTTTGTGTGCTGGTCCCCGAAGTGACCGCGACAGGCCGCTGGTTTCCTTGCAGGGAACAGAAACAGCCCAGTGTGTGGTGGGCCGGCCGGATCACCCAGGGCTCAGCCGAGCTGGGGGCGGCGGCTGGTTCGGTCAGCTGCCCGGTCGCGGTGAGCCCGGCCGCTGGTCGCGCGGCGGGTGCGGCCGGCAGGCGGTGGCGGGCTCCGTGAGCTTGATCGGCAGGTACAGGGGTTGCGGGAGGCGGTCACCGGCGAACGCGGTGCGGACGTAGAAGTCGACCAGCCGTCGCAGTGCCTGGCCGCGGCTGCTTTCCGGATGGTCGTGGCCGGCACGGTCGATCGCGTACAGGCGGATGAGGTCGTGCATGCGGTAGCGGCTCGGCAGGTGCTGCTCCACCAGGTGTCCGTCCTCGAGCTCGCGCAGCACGAGGCGGGCCTGCGCGATGGGCAGCGCGAGGAGGCTCGCCGCGGCGGACAGGCTGATGTCCCTGCCCGGCGCCAGTCCCAGCAGCCCGAACGCGGCCGCGGCGGACAGCGACAGCGCGTGGTAGGACCAGGACAGCAGTGCCCGGAGGTTGATCTGGCCGTCGCCGGTCGCCAGGGCGTCCAGCCGGCCGTTGAGGTCGCGTAGTTCCTCGGCGAACGCCGCGAGCGGGAACCGGGGGTAGCGGCCGGCGCGGGCGACCACGATGCTGATCGCCAACGGCAGGCCCGCGCAGCGGGCGAGCAGTTCCGCGACGGCGCCGGGCTCCGCGGTGACCCGGGCACGGTCGATGCCGCGCGTCAGCAGCTCCCGCGCCTCGGTGTCGGTCAGCGGGTCCAGCTGGAGCGACCGGGCGCCGTGCGCGGTGGTCAGGCCCGCCAGGCGGTGGCGGCTGGTGACCAGCACCGCGCAGGTCGGGCTGCCCGGGAGGAGCGGGGCGACCTGCGCGGTGGCGCGGACGTTGTCCAGCATTACCAGCATGCGCTTGCCGGCCAGCAGGCTCCGGTACAGCCCGATCTGGGCGCCGAGGTCCGGTGGCACGGCCTCGGGTTCGACGCCGAGCGCGTCGAGGAACGCACGCAACGCCGTGGCCGGCGTCACGAGGTGCCCGCCGGGGCCGAAACCATGCAGATCCACGTGCAGCTGGCCGTCGGGGAAACGGTCGAGGTGCTGGTGTGCCCAGTGCAGGGCCAGCCAGGTCTTGCCGATGCCCGGCGCACCGCAGATCACGGTGACGGGCATGGCCGCGTTCGGTTCGCCCGGCTCGCCCAGAACCGCGGTGAGACGGGCGAGCTCTCCTGGCCGGCCCACGAACTGCCGGGGCGGTGCGGGCAGCTGGCGGGGCACGGGAACACGGGCGGCCGCGGAGACGCGTGCGGGCACCGCCAGTGCCGGGTCGGTGGTGAGGATCTGCTGGTGCACGCGCTGGAGCGACGGACCGGGGTCGGCACCCAGCTCCTCGGCGAGTCGCTGCCGAAGCCGCTGGTAGTGGGCCAGCGCGTCCCCGGGACGGCCACTGCGGTACAGGGCCACGAGGTACTGGGCGGCCAGGCGCTCGTCGAGCGGGTCACGTTCCACGCGGACCGACAGCTCGGCGAGCAGCTCCGCGTGCCGGCCCCGCCGCAACTGCACGTCGATCAGGTCGAGCCAGGCCGCGTCGCGTCGCCTCGTCGCCGTGACCCGGACCTCGTTGAACCAGAGGAGATCCACCCCGGCGAACGGTTGTCCCCGCCACAGCCCGAGGGCCTGCTCGAACAATGCGGCCGCGCGGTCGTCGTCGTCCGCGGTGCGGGCGCGGTCGACCAGCTGGTCGAACTGATGCAGGTCGACGGCCTCCGGTCGCACCGCGAGCCGGTAGCCGCGGTCCTGCCACGCTATGGAAACCTGTTGCGCCAACACCTTCCGCAACATGGTGATGTTGTACTGGACCGCGCCACGCGGATTCTTGGGCAGGCGGCGGTCCTCCCACACCCGTCCCACGATGCGCTCCACCGGAACCACCCGGTTGGGTTCGGTCAGCAGCATTGCCAGGATGCATCGCCGTTGCAGGTAGCCGATGTCGATCGGTTGCCCGTCGGTGTAGGCCTCGATGTCGCCGAGGAGGCGGAACTCCATCATGCCGTGAATTTCTGTCCGGATGAATTCACGGGCGGAACGTTACGGACCGCGTTTGGAAGAAAACTGGACGCCGTTTGAACGGGCGTTACCGCAGGCCGGCCGAGTCGTGAGAGGACTTGAGGGCGGCGATGGCAGTCCTGGCGCGCTCCGCCTCGTCGTGGTCGCCCGTCTCGGTCGCGATGTCCAGTGCGGCCCGGTGGTGGGCGAGCGCGCCCGGGCGCCCCGCGGCGTGGACCGCCTCGCCCAGACCGTTGCGCACGCTGGCCTCGCCGTAGCGGTGCCCGGCCTCGCGGAACAGCGCCAGTGCCGCACCGAGCTGCTCGATGGCCAGGTCGTGCCGGCCGAGGCGGGTCTGGACCGTGCCGAGGTTGGCCAACGCGATGGCCTGCCCGTAGCGGTGTTCCAGGTCGCGGAACAGTGCCAGGGCCTCGGTCAGGTGCCGGTCGGCCTCCTGGTAGCGGCCGCCGTGCATGCAGACGTCGCCGAGGTTGGTCAGCGCACTGGCCTCGCCCGCCCGGTCGCCGAGCTCGCGGAACAGCGTGGCGGCCTCGTCGAGGTGGACGGCCGCCAGCTCGTGGTGACCGGGGCGCAGCTCCACGGCACCGAGGTTGGTCAGCACCGCGGCGACACCGTGACGGTTGCCCAGCTCGCGGTACCCGGCGAGCGCCTCGGTCAGGTGCGTGGCGGCGTCGTCGTAGTTTCCCAGCCGGTCGGCGACGATGCCGAGGTTGGACAGGGTGCGTGCCTCGCCGTGCCGGTCGCCGGTCATCCGGTGCAGCGCCAGCGCCTGGGACAGCCGGTCGACGGCCGGGTCGTACTGGCCGAGCAGCCGGTAGGCGGCCCCGAGGTTGGTGAGGGCGTACGCCTCGCCCGACCGGTCGCCGGACTCGCTCGCCGCGCGCAGACCGTACGTGTGCACGGTGACCGCGTCGGCGTGGTGCCCGCCCTCGAGGTACCGGTACAGGACGTTGGCCAGGTCGACGGCGTGCCCGGCCAGTCCGTGCGTCGCCGCATGGGCGCACGTCGCCACCAGGTTGTGGCGTTCGGCGTCCAGCCAGGACCTCGGGTCCGCCGGGACGGTGACCGGCGGCGGCGCCTCCCGCCGCCCGCCGCGGTGCGAGCCATCCGTCGGGTACAGCAGGTCCACCGTCGCCGTCGCCGTCGCCAGGTAGTGGTCCAGCAGCCTGGTCACCCCCGCGGTGCGGTCGGCCGGGGCGTCCAGTTCCGCGGACAGCTCGACCGCGTAGGCACGCAGCAGGTCGTGCATCCCGTACCGGCAGTGGGAGTCTGGCGTGACGAGGTGCGCCCTGGCGAGGACGTCGATCAACCGGACGGCCTCGTCCGGGCCGTGTCCCGCGAGCGCGGCGGCCGCGTGGAGATCGACATCGTGGCCGGGATGCCAGCCGAACGCACGGAACATCCACGCGGCGTCCGCCGGCAGGTGCCGGTAGGACCAGGACAGCACGGTCCGCACCGCGGCCCGGGAGTCACCGCCCCCGTCCAGGAGCCGCAGTCGCCGCTGCCGGTCCCGCAGCTCACCGGCGAGCCGTGCCAGCGGCGTCGCCGACCGGGTGACGGCGAGCTCGGCCGCCACCCGCAACGCGAGCGGCAGCCGCGCGCACTGCTCGACCAGGTCGCCGACGGCGGCGGGGTCGTCGAAGGATCGGGTGCCGATCAGCTCGTGCAGCAGGGTTCTGGCGTCGTCGGCCGAGAGCGGGTCCAGCTCCAGGCGGCGCGCGCCCCACAACGCCACCAGCCCGGCCAGGCTGTCCCGGCTGGTGACCACGACGACGCAGGACGGGGAGCCCGGCAGGAGGTCCCGCACGTGGTCGACGGAGCACGCGTTGTCCAGCACGACGAGCACGCGCCGGCCGGCGATCTCGGTCCGGTACCGCCGGGTGCGCGCGTCCTGGGTGACCGGGATGTCGCCGGCCGCGAGACCGAGCCCCTCCAGCAGCCGCGCGAGCGCCTCGTTCGGCGTCACGGGCTGGTCCGGGTCGTACCCGCGCAGGTCGAGGTAGAGCTGCCCGTCGGGGAACCGGTGCCGGACACGGTGCGCCCAGTGGAGCACCAGCGCCGTCTTGCCGACCCCCGCGGTGCCCGACACCGTGCAGATCGCCAGCGCACCGGTGCGCGAGCCGGCCGGCAACCGGTCGAGCTCGGCCATTTCGGCCACCCGGCCGGTGAAGCCGGCCACGTCCGCCGGCAGCTCGGCCGGGACCGGCGCGGACCGGGGTGTCCTCGGTTCCTGCCGCACGAGGGTTCCGTGCACCCGCGCGAGCTCCGGCCCGGGGTCGACGCCCAGCTCCGCGACGAGCGCACGCCGGGTCCGGTCGTAGACGGCGAACGCCTCGGCCCGCTGTCCGGCCGCCGTGTACACCCGCATCAGCACCGCCGCGAGGGACTCGTCGAGCGGTTGCCGCGACGCCTCCTCGGCCACGACGGGCAGCGCGTCCGCCACGTGCCCGGTGTCGAGCGCCGCCTCCGCGTACGCCAGCACCGCGGTCCGCCGCGCCCCGAGCAGGGCGAGCACGGCCGGATGGGCGGCGAAGGCCGGTAGGTCGGCCAGCGGTGGGCCCTGCCACAACCGGAGCGCCTCGCCCAGCGCCACCCGCACCGGCTCGGGCCGTCCCTGTTCGAGTGCCTCGTTCGCGGTCCGGACCAGGTCGTGGAACCGGTCGAGGTCGACCTCGTCCCGCGGCACGTGCAGCGCGTACCCCTCGCCGACCGTCGACAGGCTCGAACTGCGCGCGTACGCGTGCCGCTCCGGGTCGAGGGTTCGCCTCAGGTGCTTGACATGCGTCTGGATGACGTTCGTCGCGCTGGGCGGCGGCCTGCTCCCCCACAGCGCGTCGACCAGCTCGGTCCTCGGCAGCACCCGACCCCTTGCCAGGACGAGGAACCCGAGCACGGCCCGGCGGCCCGGCGGCCCGAGGTCGAGCTCGTGACCGTCCCGCCACGCCCGCACCGGACCGAGTACCTGGATGCGCACACCACCTACCGCCACAGCACCCCCAGCCGACGAGACCAACCTTGGTCAGGGACGCGTACCGCTGTCAAGCGCGGGCGGGTCCGTCGTTCCCGCGGCCGAAGTCGGCAGGATCGTGCAAGGGTTCGCCGGTTTTGAGCTGTCCGGCCGCTTCGCCGGCTGGTTACATCGGCTTGTCCTCGGCTCCGCGTGGTGGAAAGGAAAGTGGTGGAAAGGAAAGACGTGACCGACCACACCCACAGCGACATCTCGTTGCGTGTCAACGACGTGACGCACCAGTTGAGGGTCGACAACCGGACGACGCTGCTGGACGCGGTGCGCGAGGGGGTTGGCCACACGGGACCGAAGAAGGGGTGTGACCACGGCCAGTGCGGCGCCTGCACCGTGCTGCTCGACGGCCGACGGGTGGTGTCCTGCCTGACGCTCGCCGTCGCGGCGCAGGGCGCCGAGATCACGACCGTCGAGGGGCTCGCCGGTGACGGCGCGCTGCGGCCGATCCAGGAGGCGTTCGTCCGGCTCGACGGTTTCCAGTGCGGCTACTGCACTTCCGGGCAACTCTGCTCGGCCGTCGGCATGCTCGCCGAGCACGAGGCGGGCTGGCCCAGTGCCGTCACCACCGACGTGTCCCCCGACCACCCGGCGCCGGAGCTGGACGCGGGGGAGGTGCGTGAACGGATGAGCGGGAACCTCTGCCGATGCGGCGCGTACCCGTCGATCGTCCGCGCGGTGCTCGAGACCGCCGCGCGCGAGGAGGTGGCGAGGTGAGGGAGTTCGCCTACCAGCGTGCGACGCGGGTCCGGGACGCACTGGAGGCCGGGCACGACGGCGGCCGGTACCTCGGCGGCGGCACCAACCTGGTCGACCTGATGAAGTACGGCGTCGAGGCCCCGGCACGGCTGGTGGACGTGCGGTTCCTGCCGCTGGACGGTGTTCGCGTGACGCCGGACGGCGGGCTGGTCATCGGCGCGACGACGACCAACAGCGACGCCGCCGCTCATCCCGAGGTACGGCGCCGGTTCCCGGCGTTGAGCCAGGCGGTGCTCGCGGGCGCGTCGGGCCAGCTGCGGAACATGGCCACCGTGGGCGGGAACCTGCTGCAGCGGACCCGGTGCGCCTACTTCACCGACTCCGCGCAGCGGTGCAACAAGCGGGTTCCCGGCAGCGGGTGCGCCGCGATCGCCGGGGAGCACCACAACCACGCCGTCCTCGGGTGGTCCGAGCACTGCGTGGCGACCCATCCCTCGGACATGGCGGTGGCACTGGCCGCGTTCGACGCGGTCGTGCACCACGAGTCGCTGGAGGGTGCCGGCGAGACCCCGCTGTCGGAGTTCTACCTCCCGGTCGGCGACACGCCGTCGCGGGAGACGGCCCTGACGCCGGGCGCGTTGATCACCTCCGTCACCCTGCCGGGGTCCGCGGTCCTCCCGCGGTCGCGGTACCGGAAGGTTCGCGAGCGCGCGTCCTACGCCTTCGCGACCGTGTCCGTCGCGGCGGCCCTGGACCTCCACGACGGACTGGTCCGCGACACGCGGATCGCCCTGGGCGGCGTCGCGTCGCGGCCGTGGCGCGCGCTGGCCGCCGAGGAGGCCCTGCGGGGCGGCCCGGCCACCGCCGAGCGGTTCCTGGCCGCCGCCGACGCGGCGCTGGCCGATGCGGAGCCGTTGCGTGACAACGGGTACAAGGTGACGCTGGCGCGTAACCTGATCACGGCCGTCCTGACCGGTCTCGCCGAGGAGAGCGACCGATGAGCCGGCGGACCGTCACCGAACCCGCCCCGCCGGCGGGGGCCGTCGGGGTCGCGCGGCCCCGGATCGAGGGCCGCGCCAAGGTCACCGGCGCCGCGCGCTACGCCGCCGACGAGCCTGTCCAGGACCTCGTCCACGGCTGTCTCGTCGTGGCCACCATCTCCCGGGGACGCATCCGCGACATCGACACGCCGGCCGTCCTGGGGATGCCCGGCGTGCTGGGCGTGCTCGACCACCGCGACGCGCCGCGGCTCGACCCGGCGGCCGGGCACTTCTTCGGCCCGGACGGCGGGCTACAACTGTTGCAGGACGACGTGATCCCCTTCGCGGGCCGGCCGGTGGCGCTCGTGGTGGCGGAAACCCTCGAACAGGCCATGGCGGCCGCCGAGGCACTGCCGGTGACCTACGACGAGGAGCCACACGACACGGACTTCTCCGCCGGCCACCCGGCGGCCCGGCCGGCGTTGGCCCTGTTCGACGGGCCGGTGGACGTCGGTGACGTGGACGCGGAGCTTGCCGCGTCCGCGGTGGTGGTCGACCAGCGGTACCGCACGCCCGAGGAGCACTGCGGCGCGATGGAGCCGCACTCCGCGACCGCGTGGTGGGAGGGCGAGCGCCTGCAGGCCGTCGACACGAACCAGGGACCGTTCGTCGTCGCCGGGGTCCTGGCCACCCTGTTCTCGCTGGACCTCGACCAGGTACGCGTCCGCTGCGAGCATCTCGGCGGTGGCTTCGGGTCCAAGGGGATGTGCGGCCCGCAGCTGGTGCTGGCCGTGATGGCCACCACGCGGTTCGGGCGACCGGTGCGCGTCACGTTGACCCGCGACCAGGTGTTCCTGTCGACCGCGATGCGGCCGGTCATCGAGCAGCGGATCCGGCTCGGCGCCGGCACCGACGGCCGCCTGCGGGCGATCCACCACGAGCCGACGTTCGCGCTCTCGCCGCTCGCGGAGTACATCGAAGGCTGCACCGAGCTCACGAAGACGCTCTACGCGGCGCCCGCGATCCGCACCCGGCCCATGGCGGTTCCCCTCGACACCCTGCCGCCGTACTCGATGCGCGGCCCCGGCGCGACACCCGGCTCGTTCGCGCTCGAGTCCGCCATGGACGAGCTGGCCGAACGGCTGAGCATCGACCCGCTCGAGCTCCGGCTGCGCAACGAACCGGCCGTGGGCCCCGTGTCCGGTCTGCCGTTCAGCGACCGCAACCTCGTCGAGTGCCTGCGCGAGGGCGCTCGCCGGTTCGGCTGGGCCGCCCGCGACCACCGGCCGCGGCGGCGGCGCGAGGGCCCCCTGCTCATCGGCACCGGGCTGGCCGCCACGTCCTTCAGCGCCGGGGCGTTCCCGTCGTCCGCGTCGATCACCGCGGAACCGGACGGCACCTTCACCGTGGCCATCGGCGCGGCCGACATCGGCACCGGCGCACGCACCGCGCTGACCGCGGTGGCGGCCGACGCACTGGGCGTCGGCACCGAGGACATCCGGATCCGGATCGCCGACAGCGACCTCGGTCCCGCGTGGTCCGCCGGCGGCTCCCGCGGGACCACGTCATGGACCTGGGCGATCACCGAGGCCGCACGGCGGTTGCACGAGAAGCTGAGCGATCCCGTACGGCCGGTCACCGCCACGGCCGACACCACCGCGCTGCTCGGCGATCTCCCGTCGATGGAACGGCATGCCTACAGCGCCGTGTTCGCGGAGGTGACCGTCGATCCGGCCACCGGTGAGGTGCGCGTGCGGCGACTGCTCGGGATGTTCGCCATCGGCCGCGTGATCAACCCGCTCACCGCGCGCAGCCAGCTCGTCGGCGGGATGATCGGCGGGCTGTCCATGGCCCTGCACGAGGAGGGCATCCGCGATCGGCACTCGGGCCGGCACGTCAACGCGGACTTCGCCGGCTACCACATCGCCGCACACGCCGACGTGCCCGACATCGAGGCCGACTTCGTACCCGACCACGAGCCGGGCATCCCCGTGGGCGTCAAGGGTGCCGGTGAGATCGGCAACGTCGGCACCGCGGCCGCGATCGCCAACGCCGTGTGGCACGCCACCGGGCGCCGCCAGCGGACGCTCCCGATCCGTCTCGACCGGGTGCTGGAGGAACACCCGACGACGTGAGCCGCGGACGGTTCGGTCTTGCCCGCCCCCATTTCGGATGCTTTCGTGAGGCCGTGCGTATTCCCGAGCTCCTCGAGGAGATCCGTGGCATCGTCGCCACCCATGCCCGGCCGGACATGCGGACGCCGGTCGACGGACTCCTCGTGTCCGAAGTGGACAACTCGGAGCCGGAGTACACGCTGACCGCGCCGCTGCTGGTCGTGATGGCCCAGGGCGGCAAACGCCTCCTGCTCGGCGACCAGGTCCTCGAGTACCGGGCGGGACAGTACCTCGTGGTCACGACCGACCTGCCCGTCACGGGCCACTTCATCGCCACGCCAGAGGTTCCGTCGCTGGCGTTGGGTCTCGTGCTGCGGCCGGCCGTGATCGCCTCGCTGCTGCTGGAGATCCCCGCGGCAGACGGATCCCGGGCCACGGTCCCCGAACGCGCGATCGCCACCGGCCAGGCCGACCTCGACCTGCTCGACGCCGTGGCCCGGCTGCTTCGACTGCTCGACCGCCCCGCCGACGCGCCCGTGCTCGCCCCGCTGATCGAGCGCGAGATCCTCTGGCGACTGCTCACCGGTCCGCACGGCGCCATGCTCCGCCAGATCGGCCTGGCGGGCAGCGCGCTGACCCACGTCAACCGGGCGATCCAGTGGATCCGCGGCAACTACGCCGAACCGATGCGGATCGAGGACCTCGCCCGGCTGGCCGGGTTGAGCACCTCCGCGTTCCACCGGCACTTCCGTGCCGTCACCAACATGACCCCCCTGCAGTTCCAGAAACGCCTCCGCCTCCAGGAGGCCCGCGAGCTGCTGGTCGCCCGCGCCGGCGACGTCACCGGCGTCGGACACCTCGTCGGCTACGACAGCCCGTCGCAGTTCAACCGCGAGTACCGCCGCCTGTTCGGCGCCCCACCCGGCCAGGACGCCACTCGCCTCCGCGCCGACGCCACCCCGCACGACAGCCAGCACCCGTCCTGAACCCGGGCCCAGCACCCCGCGTCTACGTTACTTATTGACGAAGTTGCCAATCAGGCCGCAAGATCTTGTCATGACGGCGAGGAGGCCCTGATGAGGAAGTTCGTTGTCGTGTCGATGATGGTGGCGGCCGCACTGGTGCCGGCCAAGGTGTCCGCCGCGACGCCGTTGGCGGTGACGACCGAGGCGGTGTTCACCAAACCGACGGGTACCGAGGCCGAGCAGCGCGCGATCGTCAACCGGGTGATCTCGTTGATCGACGGCGCCGCGGCCGGTTCCCGGATCCGGGTGGCCCTGTTCTACGCCGACGACAACGCCATCCCGACCGCGCTGGTCGCGGCCAGGAACCGGGGCGTCAGCGTGCAGGCGATCTTCGACCACCGGATGGCCGACACGGGCGAGAGCGCGGCGATCAAGGCGGTCTGGGCGCAGCTCGTCAGCGGGCTCGGCACCGACAGGTCCGCGTCGTCGTGGGTGATGACGTGCCCGGCCGGCCGCGGCTGTGTCGGGACGCTCAGGATCGGCACGGTGGCCGCCATCAACCACAACAAGTTCTTCCTGTTCTCCAACACAAGCGGCACGTCCAACGTGGTCGTGCAGTCCTCGGCCAACCTGCACAACGGCCGGGACGGCACGAAGGGGTACAACAACGCGCTGATCATGACCGGGCACACCGCGCTCTTCTCGGCCTACGAGGGCTACTTCGGTGACATGGCGGCGTTGCGGGCCGACAACAACTACTACGACACCGGGCGTCCCCCGGTCACCGACGGGAACGCGAAGATCCACTTCTTCCCGCGGGCGACCACCGCGGCGAGCCAGTACCGCGACCCGACCGAGGACACGATGTACACCGTCCTCGACCACATCGACTGCTTCGGCAACACCTCCACCGGCACGACCGACAACCACCGCACGATCATCAGGGTCAACCAGCACGCCTTCACCCGCCCGTACCTGGCGGAGAAACTGGTCGAGCTGGACGCGGCCGGCTGCTACGTCGAGGTGGTCCAGAACTACGCGCCCGACGACGACTCGTCCTCGGTGTCACTGGCCGAGGAGTCGCTGCGCGACCTGCTCGCGCGGACCGGCAGCGCCTACAACGGCGTGCTGGTCCGGTACTACTGCGACAGCGACCCGGTGTGGACGCACTCGAAGTACCTGTTGGTCGAGGGCAAGTACTACGGCGTCGCCGACCGCAGGATCGTCTGGACGGGCAGTGCCAACTTCAGCACGAACTCCCTGCGGCAGAGCGACGAGACCGTGCTGCAGCTGGAGGACTCGACGGTCTTCGGGCAGTACCTCGCCGACTTCCGGGCCGCCCGGGACAGCGCCCCGCACCAACCGGCGAACGGCGCCGCGATCACCTGCTGACCGGCCGGCCGGCCGGCAGCCGGTCGGTCGGCAAGTCGCGACCGTCAGCTCACCGCGATGCTGTAGATCACCACGTGGTGGTCGGAGTACGCCGACGCACCCACGCCGCACCACCGCTTGGTCTCCGAGCTGAACACATAGTCGATCTTGTACCCGCCGTCGTGGGTGTCGCGGTCCTGACCGAGGTCACACTCGGCGTAGCCCGCGACACCCGGGCCGGTGGAGTACAGGCCGGACGGCCACAGCCACGCCCGCGCGTTGCCCGGGAAGTAGGGCGGCTCGACGTTGAAGTCACCGCCGAAGGCGACGTTGGGATAGCCGCCGACGATGCTCTTGATCTCGGCCAACTGGTCGTCCGCGTACTCCCACGTCGGCTCGTCCGGGTTGCCGTGCGCCGGCGTCAGGTGCACGTTGCACAGCCGGATGTTCCAGTAGGTCGCCGTGGCACAGTGGAACGGCCGGTTCTGCCCCGTCCACGGCTGCGTGGTCGAGTAGGCCTGCGCGCCGGTCATCCCGGCCTTCACGACGATCGCGGTGCCGATCCGGTCGGTGCGGCCACCGCTCTCCCCGCAGGTGTTGTTGGCCCGCACCCCGTCCTGCGACCACTGGTAGGGCTGGAAGCTCTTGCTCCACCCCGATCCCAGCCGGCTCATCAGCAGCGTCAGGTCGTTCTCGCAGACCTCCTGCAGCAGTACGGCCTGCACGAAGTCGTTGGTCACGTGGTAGGTGACGACGCCGATCTTGTCCTGTGGCGTGCCCGTGCCGGCGCAACCCCACGACGCGCGTTGCGAACCGCACATGTTCCAGGACATCAGCTGCAGGTTCCTCGGCTCCGCGGCCGACGCCACCGACGGACCCGGGGCCGCCCCGACGAAGACGAACGCCAGCACACCCAACAACACACCGGACAGCTTCCGTTTCATGAACGCACCTCAGCCCTCGCGCACGGATGGGAAGATTTTCCAAACATGTAGTTTGTTTGTGAGTTTCAACCGTACTGCACGGTGCGGCGGTAGCGGAAGATCCGCGCGCCGAACGCCCACATTGCCCGGAGGCCTGGACCCGGATCGCGCCGGTCGCCGTATCAAAGCTCGCTCCCGGCTCTCTGTATGGCATGCGAACTGTCCGGAGGAACGTTGGACGGCATCGGGGTGGCCTAGCGGGTGCGGGCCTGACAGTCGTGGAGCAGCGCGGCGACCGACGGGATCCGGCGCATCCGGGCAAGGCACCGCTGGCGTGTGGGTCCGATCGCGCCGACCGGTATGCCGAGATGGACGCTGATCGCCACATAGGGCGTCGGCGGGTCGGAGAACAGCAGCTCCAGCAGTGCCCTGTCGCTCTCGGACAGTTCGGCGAGGGCGCGACGAACCGCGTCACTGCGTTCCGCGTCGAGCAGGAAGACCTCCACCGTCCCCGGAGCGGTCTGGTCGATCGCCTCCTTGGGAATCTGTCTGCCCTTGTCTCGGAGGAGCACCACACATTCTCGTCGCGCAGTGGTCATGAGCCATTTCGGCAACGCTTTCGGTTCACGGATCTTGGCCAGGTTCGCGATGAGCCGGAGCCACACGTTCCCCACGACGTCCTCGGCGTCGAAACCGTCCACGCCGCAACGGTGGCACACCGAGAAAACGAGCGGCGAATAGCGCGCGACGATTTCCTTCCACGCCGATTCCACACCTGCCATGGCATTGTCCAACAAAGCTTCGACTGGCGAGTCATACCTCACGTCCGACCTCCCACGGAGAGCGTGATCTGGTTCAGCGTTTTCACGATCTCGCCACGCCCTACCCGCGAACCTTGCGGCAACCTTGCGAAGCGAGCAGCATCGATTCGTCCGTCATCATTGGCGCGTCGATCGCCGGGGGGCCTCGGCATGGAATTCTGGTTGTTCGGCGAAGTTCAGCTGCGGGCAGGTGAGCAGGTGCTCGACGTCGGCACCCCTCGCCAGCAGGCCGTCCTCGCCGCGCTCGCGGTGGACGCCGGGCGCCCGGTCGCGATCGAGACCCTCGTCGACCGGGTGTGGCACGATGCGCCACCCGCGGCGGCTCGCAACGTCCTTTACTCCCACCTCAGCTGGATTCGTCAGCTGCTCAGGCGCGCCGAGGC
>NZ_DASQCC010000201.1:0-2521 GCF_035634895.1 Actinophytocola sp.
GCGGGATCACCTCAACGACGTTGGCGACGAGCCGGAAGCGGTCGCGCATGTCGGACAGCGCGACGACGACGCCCGGCCCGGGATCCGCGGTGAAGACGAGGCGGACCGGGTCCTCGCGGCCGCCGATGGATAGCGGATGGATCTCCAGCCGCGGCTTGTCCGGCGTGAGCGACGGGCATACCTCGAGCATGTGCGCGCCGAGGATGCACTCGCGGCCCGGCGTCAGGTCATAGGTGTAGTCCTCCATCAGCGACGCGCCGCCGGGCAGGCCGGTACCCATGACCTTGGCCGCCCGGACCAGCACCGCCGTCTTCCAGTCCCCTTCGGCGCCGAATCCGTAGCCGTCCGCCATCAGCCGCTGCACCGCCAGGCCGGGCAGCTGCTTCAGCCCGCCCAGGTCCTCGAAGTTGGTCGTGAAGGCCCCGAATCCGCCGGCGTCGAGGAAGGACCGGAGCCCGAGCTCGATCGCGGCCCCGTCGCGCAGCGACTGATGGCGCTCTTTTCCGCGCTGGAGCTCCGATGCGACGTCATAGGTGTCCTCGTACTCCTCCACCAGCGCGTCGATGTCCGCCGGGGCGGCGGCGTCCACCGCGGCCACCAGGTCGTTGACGCCCCAGGTGTTGACCTGGACGCCGAAGATGGCTTCCGCCTCGGTCTTGTCGCCTTCGGTGACGGCCACGTACCGCATGTTGTCGCCGAACCGCGCCAGCCGAAGCGACCGCGTCGCCGCCCACCCGGCCGCCGCCCGGGTCCAGGTCGCCACCTGCTCGACGACCCGCGGATCGGAGACGTGCCCCGCGACGGTCTTACGCGGCACGGACAGCCTGGTCAGCGCGTAGCCGAACTCCCGGTCGCCGTGCGCGGCCTGGTTCAGGTTCATGAAGTCGAAATCGATCGTCGCCCACGGCAGCGCGACATTGGCCTGCGTGTGCAGGTGCAGCAGCGGCTTGTCCAGGGCGCTGAGCCCCGCGATCCACATCTTCGCCGGGCTGAACGTGTGCATCCACGCCACCAGGCCGACCACCCGGTCGTCGGCGTTCGCCTCCAGGACGGTCCTGCGGATCGCATCGTGATCGACCAGGACCGGCTTCCAGACGAGCTTCACCCGAATCGCCGGGGCTTCGGAGAGCATGGCGGCGATACCGCGCGACTGCTCCGCCACCTGGCGGAGCGTCTCCTCCCCGTACAGATGCTGGCTTCCCGTCAGGAACCAGACCTCGAAGTCGTCCTGGGCGGTCGGTGCGGTCATCAGCGCTGTGCTCCTTGGCCGGCTTGGGGATTTCCGTAGTACGCGTCCGGTCCGTGCTTGCGGCGGTAATGGCGTTCGAGCAGATACGGCGGGGCATCGGCGTGCGGGTTCAGCGCCAGCGTCTGGATGGCCATCTGCGCGACCGCCTCGCAGATGATCGCGTTCTTCAGCGAAGCCCCGGCATCCTTGCCCCACACGAACGGGCCGTGGTTGGCCACCAGCGCACCGGGAACCTCCGCCGGGTCGTCGCCGACGGAGTCGAACGTCTCGACGATGACCTGGCCGGTGTTGTACTCGTAGTCCGTGGCGCACTCGGCCTCGGTGAGATCCCGCGTACAGCGGATCGGCCCGTTGAAGGCGTCCGCGTGGGTGGTGCCGAGCACGGGGATGTCGCGCTTGGCCTGCGCGAACGCGACAGCGGCGGGGGAGTGGGTGTGGGTGATGCCGCCGACGTCGCCGAACGCCAGGTAGAGCCTGCGGTGGGTTTCGCTGTCGACGGAGGGTCTCAGGTACCCGTCCACGACCCGCCCGTCCTCGAGGTCGACCACGACGAGCTGCTCGGCGGTCAGGTCGTCGTAGGACACGCCCGAGGGCTTGATGACATAGACGCCGGCGTCGCGGTCGATGCCGCTGACGTTGCCCCAGGTGAGGGTGGCGAGCCGCGCCTGCGGGATTGCCTGGTTGGCGTGGAGCACCTCGTCGCGGAGCCCGGCTGTTACCGACCTGTTCATGCTGTTCTCCCGGACAGGACACGGTCCCTGATCGCCCGCAGCCGGTACATGGCCTTGTTCTCGCCCCGGCCGAAGTAGTCGTGCAGCCGCACGTACTCCGCGTACAGCTCGTCGTACACGTCCGCGCGGGCGGGATCGGGCTGGTACACGTCCCGCTGCTCGCGCCCCATCACCGCCGCCGCGGCCGGCACGTCCGGGTAGGCACCCGCGGCGACCGCCGCGTGGATGGCCGAACCGAGGGCCGGCCCCTGCCCGGACCCGATCACGCTGAGCGGGCGCCTGGTGACGTCCGCGTAGATCTGCATGAGCGGTGCGCTCTTGATCAGGCCGCCCGCCACCACGAGGTCGGTCACTGGCACGCCGGAGTCGCGGAACGTATCCATGATCATCCGGGTGCCGAACGCGGTCGACTCCAGCAGCGCCCGGTAGATCTCCGGGGTGGTGGTGGCGAGCGTCAGGCCCACGATCGCGCCGGACAGCCTGCCGTCTACCAGGACCGAACGGTTGCCACCCTCCCAGTCCAGCGCGACGAGCCCGTGGC